>JAUNDP010000023.1 GCA_030526005.1 Eubacteriales bacterium | reverse complement strand
CGAAGAATTAGTAGCTGCTAAAAAGGAACTTTTCAACTTAAGATTCCAGAACGCAACAAATCAGTTAGATAATACAAGCAGAATCAAAGAAGTTCGCAGGAACATCGCAAGAATTCAGACCGTTATCGCTGAGAAGACTAACGCTGCTAACTAATCAGGCAGACGCGGAAAACCGCATAAGTCCGTATTTCTTAGTTATTTCATAGAAAGGAGATTACCACTGTGGAAAGAAATCTTAGAAAAACTCGTACAGGTAAAGTAATCAGCGATAAAATGGATAAAACAATCGTTGTAGCTGTAGAGAACCATGTAAAACATCCTCTTTACAACAAGATCGTAAAGAGAACATATAAATTAAAAGCGCATGATGAAAACAATGAGTGCAATATCGGTGATACCGTAAAAGTTATGGAAACCAGACCGTTATCCAAAGACAAGAGATGGAGACTCGTTGAGATTATCGAAAAGGTTAAATAATAGAGTGGGAGGTATATCGGCATGATTCAACAGGAAACCAGACTGAGAGTCGCTGACAATACTGGTGCGAAAGAACTGCTCTGCATCAGAGTTATGGGCGGATCTACCAGAAGATATGCAAACATTGGTGACATCATCATTGCCAGCGTCAAAGATGCAACACCAGGCGGTGTTGTTAAAAAAGGTGATGTTGTAAAAGCTGTAGTTGTTCGTACAGTAAGAGGCACACGTCGTAAAGACGGTTCTTATATTAAATTCGATGAAAATGCTGCTGTCATCATCAAAGATGATAAGACTCCAAAAGGAACCCGTATTTTTGGACCAGTAGCCAGAGAGCTTCGTGACAAGCAGTTTATGAAAATTGCTTCCCTGGCTCCTGAAGTATTATAAGGAGGTACCAAAATGTCAGCTTTAAAGATCAAAAAAGGTGATACAGTAAAAGTAATCGCTGGAAAAGATGTAGATAAAGAAGGTAAAGTACTTGCTGTAAATACTAAAGATAACACTGTTCTGGTAGAAGGTGTTAACATGGTAACAAAGCATACAAAACCATCAGCAACAAACCAGCAGGGCGGAATCATCACAAAAGAAGCATACATCAACGCTTCTAATGTTATGTATCTTCACAACGGAAAACCGGCAAGAATCGGTTTCACAACAGTTGGAGATAAAAAAGTCCGTACAGCAAAAGTTAAAGGTGCTGAACGCGAAGTCATCGATTAATTATAAGAGAGGAGGCCGCACAAGTTGAGTAGACTGAAAGAGTTATACAAAAATGAGATCGTAGACAATATGGTCAAAAAATTTGGATATAAAAATATTATGGAAGTTCCGAAGCTTGACAAAGTAGTTGTCAACATGGGTGTCGGAGAAGCAAAAGAAAACGCAAAACTTTTGGAGACAGCTGTCAAAGATATGGAACTGATCACAGGACAGAAAGCAGTCCTGACAAGAGCAAAAAATTCCATCGCTAACTTCAAAATCAGAGAAGGTATGCCAATCGGATGTAAAGTAACACTGCGTGGAGAAAAAATGTACGAGTTCGTTGATCGTCTGATCAGCCTTGCACTGCCACGAGTTCGTGACTTTAGAGGAGTAAATCCAAACGCATTTGATGGAAGAGGAAACTATGCTCTTGGTATCAAAGAACAGTTAATTTTCCCTGAAGTTGAATATGACAAAGTAGACAAAGTCAGAGGTATGGATGTTATCTTCGTTACAACTGCAAAGACAGACGAAGAAGCTCGTGAATTATTAAAACAGTTCAACATGCCATTCGCCAAATAGTATAGGAGGGAAATTTCATGGCTAAGACAGCAATGAAGATTAAACAGCAGCGTCCGCAGAAATTCTCCACAAGAGAATACAATCGCTGCAGAATCTGTGGTCGTCCACACGCTTACTTAAGAAAATACGGAATCTGCAGAATCTGCTTCCGTGAATTAGCATACAAAGGACAGATCCCAGGAGTAAAGAAAGCAAGCTGGTAATCATTGATCATTAAGCAAGCTGAGAGCGCAGCTTGAAGTTAATGTGAGATAGGAAGTTCCGTCTCTGACCCATTGCAATACACCAGGATGTGTTGTAAGATATGGGAGGACGGAACCATTCTTCATGGTTGAAGAAAGCAGACAGTCTGCTTTTCGTCCATCAGGAGACCAGTTATTCCGATAAAGAGATTTAGTAAAAGGAGGCAACTTTAAATGACAATGAGCGATCCAATCGCAGATATGCTTACAAGAATCCGTAATGCAAATACTGCTAAACATGATACAGTTGATGTTCCGTCTTCTAAGATGAAACTTGCTATCGCAAACATTTTGTTAGATGAAGGATATATCAAAAAATACGATCTCGTTGACGAAGGAAACTTCAAAACAATCCGCATCACATTAAAATATGGTGCAGATAAGAATGAAAAAATTATCTCTGGTATCAAGAGAATCTCCAAACCAGGGCTGCGTGTTCATGCAGGAAAAGACAATCTGCCAAAAGTACTTGGCGGTTTAGGAATTGCAATCCTGTCCACAAACCAGGGTGTAATCACAGACAAAGAAGCAAGAAGATTACAGGTAGGCGGAGAAGTATTAGCATTTGTATGGTAATACCTGCGCTTTATAAATAAGAACAAGGCGAGAACACTCATGACTTTTGTTGTGAGAGGAATCTCCTTTTCAATATCAGATAATTTGAGTTACTGAAAACAGAGAGATCAGAAAGATCTTTCCGAAAATCTAAGTAAGGAGGAAACAGGCATGTCACGTATCGGAAGAATGCCAGTAGCGATTCCAGCAGGCGTTACTGTGGAAGTCGCAGAGAACAATAAAGTCACTGTAAAAGGTGCAAAAGGTACTCTGGAAAGAGTATTATCAGCAGAAATGGAAATCAAAGTAGGAGATGGTCAGGTAGTTGTTACAAGACCAAACGACTTAAAGAGAATGAAATCTTTACACGGACTGACCAGAACTTTAATCCACAACATGGTTGTAGGTGTAAGTGAAGGATATCAGAAAGTGCTGGAAGTAAACGGTGTTGGTTACAAAGCAGCAAAAGCTGGAAAGAAACTGACATTATCCCTTGGATACTCTCATCCGGTAGAAATGGAAGATCCAGAAGGAATCGAAACTACCGTTGAAGGAAACAAGATTATCGTAAAAGGTATCAACAAAGAAAAAGTAGGCCAATACGCAGCTGAAATCAGAGAAAAAAGAGCTCCAGAACCTTATAAAGGCAAAGGTATCAAATATGCTGATGAAGTTATTAGACGTAAAGTTGGTAAGACTGGTAAAAAATAATTAAGGAGAGTGTGAAAATGGTTAGCAAAGAGTCCAGAACAAAAGTTCGTGTAAATAAACATAGAAAATTACGCAATCGTTTCAGTGGCACTGCTGAGAGACCACGTTTAGCTGTGTTTAGAAGTAATAATCATATGTATGCTCAAATTATTGACGATACAGTTGGAAATACTTTAGTTGCAGCTTCTACACTTCAGAAAGAAGTAAAAGCGGAATTAGAGAAGACAAATAACGTTGATGCAGCAGCATACTTAGGTACAGTTATCGCAAAGAAAGCTTTAGAAAAAGGTATTACCACTGTTGTCTTTGATAGAGGCGGCTTTATATATCAGGGTAAAATCAAAGCGTTAGCAGATGCAGCAAGAGAAGCTGGTCTGGAATTCTAGTCAAGGAGGAAGAACAGATGAAACATACTATTATTGATGCTAATCAGTATGAGTTAACGGAAAAAGTAGTATCAATTAAACGTGTAACTAAAGTTGTTAAAGGTGGACGTAACTTCCGTTTCACAGCTTTAGTAGTAGTCGGTGACGGCAATGGACACGTTGGCGCTGGTCTTGGAAAAGCTGCAGAAATTCCAGAAGCAATCCGCAAAGGAAAAGAAGATGCTGCAAAGAAACTCATTGAAGTTGCTATGGATGAGAACGCAAGTATCCCACACGATTTTCAGGGAAAATTCGGCGGAGCAAGCGTATTATTAAAGAGAGCTCCTGAAGGTACTGGTGTTATCGCCGGAGGTCCTGTGCGTAACGTATTAGAGATGGCCGGAATCAAAAACATCCGTACAAAATCTTTAGGATCAAACAACAAACAGAACGTAGTTCTGGCAACAATCGAAGGATTAAAGAAACTGAAATCCCCAGAAGAAGTTGCAAGACTTCGTGGAAAATCTGTTGAAGAGATTCTTGCCTAAGGAGGATTCGGACAATGGCAGACAAATTAAAAATCACATTAGTGAAATCTACAATCGGTGCAATTCCAAAACATCGTGCAACAGTTGCAGCTTTAGGACTGAAAAAACTGAATAAGACAGTTGAAATGCCAGACAACGCTGCAGTCAGAGGCATGATTGCACAGGTACAGCATTTAGTAAAAGTTGAAGAAATTTAAATAGAATAATTTGATAGGAGGTGTCGAGAATGGATTTATCAAACTTAAGACCTGCAGAAGGTTCAACACACAGTGATAACTTCAGAAGAGGACGCGGACATGGTTCAGGAAACGGCAAAACAGCCGGCAAAGGACATAAGGGACAGAAAGCTCGTTCCGGAGCACCAAGAATTGGATTCGAAGGTGGTCAGATGCCTTTATACAGAAGACTTCCTAAGAGAGGATTCACAAACAGAAATACTCTGGATATTGAAGCAATCAATGTAAGTGAACTGGAAAGATTTGACAATGATACCGTTGTTACTATTGAATTATTAATGGAAACAGGTATTATCAAAAGCGCAAAAGACGGCGTTAAAATCCTTGGAAATGGTGAACTGACAAAAAAACTGACTGTAGAAGCAAACGCCTTCAGTGAAGGTGCCAAGGCAAAAATTGAAGCACTCGGTGGAAAAGCTGAGGTGATCTAATGTTATCAACACTTCGCAATGCTTTAAAAGTGAAAGACATCAGAAGAAAATTGTGGTTTACATTTTTGATGCTGATCGTCGTTCGACTTGGATCTCAGCTTCCTGTGCCGGGCGTAGACAGAAGCTTTTTCGCAGACTGGTTTGCACAGCAGACCAGCGATGCGTTTAACTTCTTCGATGCTTTTACGGGAGGATCATTCGAGAGAATGTCAATATTCGCTTTGAATATCAGCCCATATATCACATCTTCCATCATCATCCAGCTTCTGACGATCGCTATTCCAAAACTGGAAGAGATGCAGAAAGACGGAGAAGACGGAAGAAAGAAAATAACAGCAATCACACGTTATGTGACGATTGGACTGGCAGTTGTAGAATCTCTTGCAATGGCAATCGGATTTGGACGTCAGGGTCTGATCCCTGCTATGAACTCAGATAATATGTTCGTAGTGGTTGGAGCAGCAACACTTGTTGTGTTGACGCTGACAGCAGGTTCCGCTATCTTAATGTGGATCGGTGAACGTATCACAGAACATGGTGTCGGAAACGGTATTTCTATCGTCCTGACCATCAATATTCTGTCTCGTATACCGGCAGACATCGCTTCTCTTTATGATACATTCATGAAGGGAAAAACGATTGCAAAGAGTATGCTGGCAGGCGTGATCATTCTCGCTGTCATTCTTGCAACTGTTGTCCTTGTTATTCTGCTGAATGACGCACAGAGAAGAATTCCTGTACAGTACGCAAAGAAAATGCAGGGCAGAAAAATGGTGGGCGGACAGTCCACACATATTCCGCTGAAGATCAACACTGCAGGTGTGATCCCTGTTATCTTTGCATCTTCGATTTTATCCATGCCGAATATGATTGCAAGTTTTGCAGGATATAAAGGCGGAACAGGAATCGGAGCTACGCTGCTTGGCATGTGCAGCCAGCAGAACTGGTGTGATCCGGATAATCCGATTTACTCTGTCGGATTGATCGTTTACATCGCGATGATTATGTTCTTTGCATATTTCTACACTTCCATCACATTCAACCCGATTGAAGTTGCAGATAATATGAAAAAGCAAGGCGGCTTTATCCCTGGTATTCGTCCTGGAAAACCTACACAGGAGTACTTGGAAAAGTTATTAAATTATATTATTTTTATAGGAGCGATTGGTCTGACAATCGTGGCTGTAATTCCGATCTTCTTTAACGGTGTATTCGGAGCGTACGTTTCTTTCGGAGGAACGTCCATCATCATCATTGTAGGTGTTATTCTGGATACATTAAAACAGATTGAATCTCAGCTGGTTGTACGAAACTACAAAGGCTTCTTAAGCAATTAATCAGTGTGCTCATCACGTTTGTCATCATCTGACTGGAGACAGTCGGAAGGTGACAGGGGTGTGGGTGCACTAAAATGCTATTATAGGCAAATTTATCGAAAGGGGCCTTCTGGCATCTGTAAAAGACGGCAGCGGGCTCATTTTTTCATTTCTGCTTAAAATAACGTTGATAATACGCGTATTCTGTAATAGAATGAAAAGGAAGAGCAATACAGGGGCAAATTTGTCTGCCTGTTTAAAAAAGTACTTTCAGAAACGGGGGTAATCATATGAAAATTATTATGTTAGGAGCGCCAGGCGCAGGAAAAGGAACACAGGCAAAGAAAATTGCGGCAAAATATGAGATTCCGCATATCTCAACAGGAGATATCTTCCGTGCCAACATTAAAAACGGAACAGAGCTTGGAAAGAAAGCAAAGACTTACATGGATCAGGGACTGCTCGTTCCGGATGAACTTGTAGTTGATCTTGTGGTTGACAGAGTTCAGCAGGAAGACTGCAAAAACGGATATGTTCTGGATGGATTCCCAAGAACCATTCCGCAGGCAGAAAGCCTTGACGCAGCGTTGGAAAAATTAGGTGAAAAAATTGATTATGCAGTAAATGTGGAAGTTCCGGATGAGAACATCATCAACCGTATGGGCGGAAGAAGAGCATGTGTAGGATGCGGAGCCACTTATCACGTTGTATACAACCCGACAAAAGTAGAAGGAGTATGTGACGCGTGCGGCGAAAAACTGATTCTGCGCGACGATGACAAGCCTGAGACAGTACAGAAACGTCTGACGGTATACCACGATCAGACACAGCCTCTGATTGATTATTATAAGAAATCAGGCGTGCTCAGAGACGTAGACGGTACGGTTGACATGGACGACGTTTTTGCTGCAATCGTTGATATCTTAGGAGCGTAAATGATATGTCAGTAACAATAAAGTCTGCAAAAGAAATTGAATTGATGAGAGAATCGGGAAGACTGCTTGGCATTGTTCACAGAGAGCTGGAAAAAGCAATCAAACCGGGAATCTCCACAAAAGAAATTGATCGTTTGGGAGAACAGCTGATTCGCAGTATGGGATGTGTGCCGAACTTTTTAAATTATAACGGTTATCCGGCTTCCATCTGCGTATCGGTCAATGATGAAGTGGTTCATGGAATTCCATCAAAACACCGTATTCTGCAGGAGGGCGATATTGTCAGCCTCGATGCGGGGCTGATTTATAAAGGATACCATTCCGATGCCGCCAGAACCCACGCAGTAGGCGCGATTGCGCCGGAAGCGCAGAAATTGATTGATGTGACACGCCAGAGCTTTTTTGAAGGGATTAAGTTCGCAAAAGCGGGATGTTATCTGTTTGACATCTCACGGGCGATCTGGGAATATGCCCATTCTTTCGGATATGGCGTAGTGGAAGACCTTGTGGGCCATGGAATCGGAACGCATCTGCATGAAGATCCGCAGATTCCAAATTTCCCGCAGAGAAGAAAGGGAATCAAACTGATGCCGGGTATGACGCTTGCCATCGAGCCTATGATCAATGCAGGACGTCCGGACGTTGCATGGCTGGATGACGACTGGACGGTTGTGACAGAGGATGGGTCTTTATCGGCACATTATGAGAATACTGTTCTGATCACAGAAGGGGAGCCGGAATTACTGACTTTATATGAAGAAAGATAGCGGCGAGCTGCCAGTCTGAAAAGCGGAAAAAACGTTTTGAAAAAACAGAGCGAGGGATCAGAATGGAATGTGAAAAAAGAGGAATGTTGGCTGTCTCCATGGCAGGGCATGACAGAGGAAGTATTTATGTTGTCTGGAAAGAAGAGAGGGATACCGTCTTTTTGACGGACGGGGAACTCAGACCGCTGTCAAAGCCAAAGAAGAAAAACAAAAAGCATATACAGATTATCCGAAAAATTCGGGAAGAATGGCAAATGCAAATCTCTGACAATCAGAAGATTACGGATGAACAGATTAAGTATGTGCTGAAATGTTATCGGAGAGAAAGAGACGCTGCAAAAGAAAAATGAAAAATTTCAGGAGGTTTAAAATCAAATGTCAAGAGCAGATGTTATTGAAGTAGAAGGAACAGTGCTGGAAAAACTGCCGAACGCGATGTTTCGTGTGGAGCTGGAAAATAAGCACGTTGTGCTTGCACATATCAGTGGAAAACTGAGAATGAATTTTATCAGAATTCTTCCGGGAGATAAAGTAAAAATTGAACTTTCACCATATGATCTGTCAAAAGGCAGAATTACATGGAGAGATAAATAAAATAGACAGAATCGCAGAAAAAGGCGAAAAATCAAGAAAATTTGGCAAAATACCACTTGCTTTTTTTAAGAGCAGGTGGTATAATTTGAAGCGAACTTTTTGTGGAGGCGTTACTTGTAACGCCAGATTGTCCGGAATAAAAATGGACGGATTCGATAGCTGTGAAAGGAGGATTAACCAAATGAAGGTTAGATCATCAGTAAAACCTATTTGCGAAAAATGCAAAATCATTAAAAGAAAAGGAAGCATCAGAGTTATCTGTGAAAATCCTAAACACAAACAGAGACAGGGTTGATTGAAGTCCCTTTGCGCGCTTTTTTTAAGATGCGCAGAACAATTTTTTGTGCGGCTGCAGTATGAACCACCAGGCGGTGTTGTTTGTACTGATATTTTATAAAACAGTGGAAACCCCATTGGGATATTGCTTTTTAATACCGAGAAAAGTAGTATCGGAAAGGTCGTAGTTTTGCGGCTGGGCGTTCGCAGGAATGCCTCAATTAGGAACAATATGAAATAGATTATGGTAATGCGCACGACATTTCAGACACTGCATGGCGGTGGGCTGCGTAATGACATAATCTTGGAAGAAAATGGAGGAAATATTACATGGCTCGTATTGCTGGTGTAGACTTACCAAGAGAAAAACGTGTAGAGATTGGTTTAACTTACATCTACGGAATCGGTAGAGTAAGCGCAACGAAAATTCTGGAGAAAGCAAACGTAAATCCTGATACTCGTGTCAGAGACCTGACAGATGAAGAAGTATCCAGAATCCGTGACGTGATCGATGCAGAACACACTGTTGAAGGTGATTTAAGAAGAGAAATCGCTCTTAACATTAAGAGATTACAGGAAATCGGATGCTATAGAGGAATCCGTCATAGAAAAGGACTTCCGGTTCGTGGACAGAAGACAAAGACAAATGCCAGAACAAGAAAAGGTCCAAAGAGAACAGTAGCGAATAAGAAGAAATAATCATTGAATAATTGAGAAAGTAGGTTAGTTTAAAAATGGCTAAAAAAGTTACAAAAAAAGTGACAAAAAAGCGTGTTAAGAAAAACGTTGAACGCGGACAGGCACATATTCAGTCATCTTTTAATAATACAATCGTAACATTGACAGATGCAGAAGGAAATGCTTTATCATGGGCAAGTGCTGGTGGTCTTGGATTTAGAGGTTCAAGAAAATCTACTCCTTATGCAGCTCAGATGGCAGCAGAAACTGCAACAAAGGCAGCGTTAGTTCACGGTCTTAAGACAGTAGACGTTATGGTAAAAGGTCCAGGATCAGGACGTGAAGCAGCAATCCGTGCTCTTCAGGCTTGTGGTCTTGAAGTAACAAGTATTACAGACGTAACTCCGGTACCACATAACGGATGTCGTCCACCAAAACGCAGAAGAGTCTAATTAGGAGGTATCGATCGAGATGGCTATTAACAGAGTTCCTGTACTGAAAAGATGTAGATCCCTTGGTTTAGAGCCAATGTATTTAGGAATAGATAAAAAATCTAACAGGGAATTAAAAAGAGCAAACCGTAAGATGAGTGAATACGGTTTACAGCTGAGAGAAAAACAGAAAGCAAAATTTATCTACGGTGTTCTGGAAAAACCTTTCAGAAACTACTATGAAAAAGCTGAAAGAATGCCAGGCATGACAGGTGAAAACCTGATGATCATGCTGGAATCCAGACTGGACAACGTAGTATTCAGAGCTGGTTTTGCAAGAACAAGAAAAGAAGCAAGACAGATCGTTGATCACAAACATATCTTAGTAAACGGAAAACAGGTAAACATTCCATCTTACCTGGTAAAAGCCGGAGATGTGATTGAAGTAAAAGAGAAATGCAAAGGTTCTCAGAGATATAAAGATATTCTGGATGCAACATCTGGAAGACTTGTTCCAGAATGGGTAGAAGCAGATGCAGAAGCTTTAAAAGCAACTGTAAAAGAACTGCCATCCAGAGAAGTAATCGATGTTCCAGTAGATGAGATGCTGATCGTCGAGTTATATTCTAAATAATAAATTATGGATGATAAGAAGAATTGTCTGGATTCTGAATGACAGAATCTGGCAATTCGTCTTGTTGCATTATAGGAGATGAATGTAGTGCCTCCGACGGGACTGATGCCGCGATGCCAGCAGAGCTGAGAAACGTGTGCTTGGAAACGCAGAGGCGTTCAATTACTATAGGCATACATGACTTTGTTACCCTCAAAATAATGATTACCCAAAAGGAGGGGCTTTTCTAGTGTTCGATTTTAATAAACCAAAAATTGAGATAGCTGAGATATCAGAAGATAAGAAATACGGCAGATTTGTTGTGGAGCCGCTGGAAAGAGGCTATGGAACGACTCTGGGTAATTCTTTAAGAAGAATTATGCTTTCTTCTTTGCCGGGTGCTGCTGTAAGCCAGGTGAAGATTGAAGGTGTGCTGCATGAATTCAGTTCCATTCCAGGTGTAAAAGAAGATGTGACTGAGATTATCATGAACATCAAATCTCTGGCAATTCAGAACAAGAGTGAGACAAATGAAGCAAAAGTTGCTTACATTGAGTTTGAAGGCGAAGGAGTTGTGACAGCTGCTGATATTCAAGTGGATCAGGACATTGAGATCATGAATCCAGATCAGATTATCGCTACCTTAAACGGCGGACCGGACAGCAAGCTGTACATGGAACTGACGATCACAAAAGGACGCGGCTATGTGAGTGCTGAAAAAGGGAAAAGCGAAGATATGCCAATCGGTGTGATTGCAGTTGATTCCATCTACACACCGGTAGAGCGTGTGAATCTGACCGTACAGAATACGCGTGTGGGTCAGATTACAGACTATGATAAACTGACACTTGATGTTTATACAAACGGTACACTGGCTCCGGATGAAGCAGTCAGCCTGGCTGCAAAGGTGCTCAGCGAGCATCTGAGCCTGTTCATTGATCTGTCTGAAAATGCAAAATCTGCAGAGATTATGGTAGAAAAAGAAGACAATGAAAAAGAAAAAGTGCTGGAGATGAACATTGATGAGTTAGAGCTGTCTGTTCGTTCCTACAACTGCTTGAAGAGAGCCGGAATCAATACAGTGGAAGAACTGTGCAACAGAACTTCAGAGGATATGATGAAAGTCAGAAATCTGGGACGCAAATCCTTAGAAGAAGTATTAGGAAAATTAAAAGAGCTGGGATTACAGTTAAATCCAAGCGATGAATAAGATCAAAAGTGCGCAGGCATTTTTTGATAGAGAAAAGAGCGGAGATATTTTCAGCTTAGGGCAGAGAAGTCTCTGATCAGCCAGCATCCGAAGAGGAGCTGGTGTGACACATTATATGGAAAAGAAAAGCATTGCGGCAGTAAGACCGTAAGAGCATGACGCAATGTTCCACAAATGGAGGAAATTTAAAATGGCAGGTTATAGAAAACTTTCAAGAACTTCAGATCAGAGAAAAGCGCTGATCAGAAACCAGGTAACAGCACTGCTTCACAACGGCAAAATCGTTACAACAGAAGCAAAAGCAAAAGAAATCCGTAAAGTTGCAGAAGGTCTGATCGCACTGGCTGTAAAAGAAAAAGATAACTACGAAACAGTTACTGTTACAGCAAAAGTAGCTCGCAAAGACAAAGACGGCAAGAGAGTGAAAGAAGTTGTAGACGGAAAGAAAGTAACTGTATACGACGAAGTACAGAAAGAAATCAAAAAAGACAACGCTTCCAGACTGAATGCAAGGAGAAAAATGTTAAAAGTTCTGTATCCGGTAAAAGTTGTTCCAACTGAAGCAGCAGGAAAGAAGAAAAACACAAAAGAAGTTGATTTAGTTCAGAAATTATTCGACGAAATCGCTCCAAAATATGTAAACCGCAACGGTGGATATACAAGAATCGTAAAGATTGGCCAGCGTAAAGGTGATGCTGCAATGGAAGTTCTGTTAGAGTTAGTATAATAGAAAACCGAAATATAAAAGACTGCTGTGGGATCTGAGGATTCCGCGGCAGTTTTTATTATAGGAGAAAAAATGGAAAGAGAGTCATGGAAAAGATGGATGGAATCGTGTACGCTCTGTCCGAGAAACTGTAAAGTAAACCGACTGGAAGGAAAGAGAGGAGTCTGCGGTGTCACAGGGCAGATTCAGGCAGCCCGCGCAGCGCTCCATTTTTGGGAAGAACCATGTATTTCGGGGGAGAGAGGATCGGGAGCTGTCTTTTTTTCAGGGTGTTCTATGGGATGCGTATTCTGTCAGAATGAGATGATTTCCCATGGGAAGACAGGGGAAGAAATTTCTGTGGAGCGTCTGGCTAAGATTTTTCTGAAACTGCAAAACCAGGAGAATGCTCATAATATCAACTTAGTGACGCCGACCCACTATGTGCCTCAGATTGCGGATGCGCTTCGGATGGCAAAGGAGAGAGGACTGGTGATTCCGGTTGTCTACAACAGCAGTTCCTATGAAAAAAAAGAGACGTTAAACATGCTGGAGGGACTGATTGATATTTATCTGCCGGATTTTAAATATATGGACAGCCAGATTTCAAAACGATATTCTCACGCCGCAGATTACAGTTTCTGGGCAAAGCAGGCGCTGGAAGAGATGGTGCGCCAAGTTCCTCTGGCACAGTTTGACGATGACGGGATGATGAAAAAAGGAGTGATTGTGCGTCATCTGCTTCTCCCTGGATGCAGAAAAGACAGCAAAGCAGTTCTGCGCTATCTGAGGGAGACGTATGGAGATCAAATCTATATCAGTTTGATGAATCAGTATACGCCGATGCCGGGGATTGCGAACTATCCGGAGCTGAATCGAAAGATTACAGCCAGAGAATATGAATGGATGATTGACTATGCGCTCGATCTCGGAATCGAGAACGGCTTTATTCAGGAAGGAGAGACGGCAAAAGAAAGTTTTATTCCAGCTTTTGACGGGGAAGGAATCCTCCCCGCCAGAAAATAAAGCTCAGAGTCATCCCCTGTTTTTGCCGATGGAAAAGAAATTCGCATCTCCAAAAAGAAGAAGGAAATTAGGAGAGCAGCTTTGATGCGGAATTGTGTTTTTTCTGATATTCAGTCGGAGACATCCCTTTTACTTTATGAAAAGCTTTGGAAAAGTAAAGGCTGTTGTCAAAACCGACTGAATTAGCAATCGAAGTAATCGAAAGATTCGAGGTCTTCAGCAAAAGACACGCCTGTTTCAGACGGAAAGCGGTCAGATATTCTTTTGGAGACTGCCCAAGACAATTTTGAAAAGCCCGAAACAGATGACTGCGGCTGACGCCGACATACTGTGCAATTTCCTCCACCGTGATATGGTAGGAATACTGAGAAGAAATATATTCAATACTTTTCTGGACATATTCGTCGTACGTTCCTTTCTGTCGTCCTGTATCACGCATAAAAAGAGCAAGCGCTGTATACAGGACGCCTGTCATTGCGACAGCGTTCTTAAAAGCACTGCCGCGCAGGGCATAGATCTGCAGAAAATATTTTTGAATTTCATCTCCGAAAGGACAGCCAAAGAGAACAGGCGACTCAGGGGAAAAATCAGTGGCGCGCAGGATAGAAGGGGCATCGCTTCCGGAAAATCCGATCCAGCAGTAAACCCAGGGATCTTTCTGATCGGCATAATATAAAATTTCCTGATTGGGATAGACGAGAAAACAGTCGCCGGCCCCCAGTTCATACAGTTTTCCCTGAACCTTAAAATATCCTTTTCCGGTGATGACATAATGGATCAGATAATGATTTCTGATTCCGGGCCCCCAGGTGTAGAGAGGCTCACATTTCTGACAGCCGACATTGCAGACAGAGAGAGAGACAAGATCTTTTTCAGGGGCAATATAAGAATTTTTAAACAGATCACTCATAGGGAAACCTCCTAAATAAAATAGATAAAACGCTGCTTTTTCAGACAGCAAACTGCCATGAAAAAATTTGGAGAACAGTTTTTTCATGGAAAAAAGTATATTAAAGACAGTATAAAGAGAATTTTTTAATAATGCAACAAAATTACATAAAATTGAACGGTTTCTGTCTTCCATTTTGAAAAGAACAGTGTTACACTATAGACGTAAAGAAAACAGGAGCCAGTCAGACAAGACAGGCATGACGTGAGAAATCAGAGGAGGAAAATGATATGTCAATTTTAGTTACAGGCGGAGCAGGTTATATTGGAAGCCATACTTGTGTAGAACTGTTAAATCAGGGATATGATGTTGTCGTAGTTGACAATCTGGCAAATTCCAGCAAAAAATCTCTGGAAAGAGTAGAAGAGATCACAGGAAAGAAACTGACTTTCTACGAAGCAGACCTGCTTGACAGAGATGCAATGGAAAAGATCTTCGAGAAAGAAGACATTGATTCCGTTATCCACTTTGCAGGACTGAAAGCAGTCGGAGAATCTGTAGCAAAACCAATCGAATATTACTACAATAATATCACAGGAACTCTGATCCTGTGTGATGTGATGAGAAAACACGGAGTAAAGAATATTGTATTCAGCTCTTCCGCAACGGTTTATGGCGATCCGGCTTTCGTTCCGATCACAGAAGAATGCCCGAAGGGAAAAATCACAAATCCATATGGACAGACAAAATCCATGCTGGAGCAGATTCTGACAGATATCCACACAGCAGATCCGGAATGGAATGTTATTCTGCTTCGCTACTTCAACCCGATCGGAGCACACAAATCAGGAAAAATCGGAGAAGATCCAAAAGGAATCCCGAACAACCTGCTTCCATATGTAGCACAGGTAGCTGTTGGAAAACTGCAGTGCCTTGGAGTTTTCGGAAACGACTATGATACACCGGACGGCACAGGTGTGCGTGACTACATCCATGTTGTAGACCTGGCACAGGGCCATGTGAAAGCGATTGAAAAAATCAAAGAGAACAAAGGCGTTCTGATTTACAATCTGGGAACAGGAAAAGGATACAGCGTTCTCGATGTAGTACATGCTTTCGAGAAAGCTTGCGGCAAGAAGATCAATTATGAAATCAAAGCGAGAAGACCTGGCGATATCGCAACATGCTACGCAGATCCGGCAAAAGCAAAAGCAGAATTAGGCTGGGAAGCAAAATATGGCATTGATGAAATGTGCGAAGATTCCTGGAGATGGCAGTCCAACAATCCAAACGGATACGGAGATCAGGAATAAAAATCAGCATTCTCAAGAGAGAAGAGAGAAAGTCCCCTGAGGCAGTTTGCTTCAGGGGACTGTTTTTGATTCAGAAAGATTGTAAGATTCTGCATTTTGTGGTACGATAGAGAACAAATGTAAAAAGAAAAAAGATTCGGGATGTCAGCTGGAATGCAAAAAAGCAGGGAACAGGCATCGCACAAGAAATTTCAGAAAGGAATGGCATAATGAAGTCCCAAAAAACAATTCTGGTCTATGAGATGAAGAGAGAAAAAGAAGAGAAAGTATTGGCAATCTGCAGAAAAAGACAGATTACGGTCAAGAAAATACAGCCCTTAGAATATGCACAGTCTCTGGGAAGCCTGGCGCGAATCAGCGGAATTCCCCAGAATGGAAGGAAAGATACAGGCACATTGCTGGGGGAAGAGATGATGGTCTTTTCAGGGATGGATACAAATGAGATGGATTTATTTTTAAATGATTATAAAAATATGGGGATCTCTCCTGTGGAGCTGAAAGCTGTTCTGACTCCATATAATATTTTCTGGAATTCCAGACAGCTGTATGAAGAACTTCAGAAAGAGAGAAACAGTTTTCAGGCAGGCCGTACCGTTTCAGAAAACAAGTCGCTGCAGTAAACGGTTAGGAGAGGGCAGATGAGAAAACGATTTAAAGAATTTTTGAATAATACAGAACGAGTAGATCTGAAAATTATAATAGCGCTCATATTCTTATGTCTGTTTGGATGTATGATGGTCTATTCGGCATCCAGCTATGTGTGTGCGACAAGTGCAGATTTTAACTATGATGATATGAATCTGCTGAAGAAACAGCTCCTGTTCATTGGACTTGGAGTCATTGCGATTGTTGTCCTTGTGCATCTGGACTATCACATTTTCTACTGGATGGGCTGGGGAGTCTTCGTGATCAATGTGATCTTGATTCTTTTACTGAAGACTCCGCTTGGAGTGGAAGCAAACGGAGCCGTGCGGTGGCTTGACCTGATTGTCTTTCAGCTGCACGTCGGAGAAACATCAAAGCTGCTGCTGATTCTATTTCTGGCATTTATCATGGCTCAGTATGGAAAACCGACAAAAGACTGGAAAAATGTTTTTAAAATATGGCTGTACGCAGGAGTCCTTGCACTTTTAATTTTGAGAATTTCCAGTAACCTGTCATCGTGTCTGATTATGCTGATGATCACATATGGAATGACATTTATTTGGTCAAACACGCAAAAATTTCATCTTGTTGTCGGAGCGGCAGCAGCAGTGCTGGTCAGCACACTTTTAATTTATATGTACTATAACCTGCCGGACCCGGAGACAGCGAATCAGATGGGATATCAGGCAAAACGAATTTTAGGATGGATGGACCCTGAGAAATATAAAGATGTTTTCAGTGACCAGATTTTACAGTCTCTGTATGCAGTTGGTTCAGGGGGGCTGTTTGGAAAAGGACTTGGAAAAAGTATGCAGAAGCTGGGAAAAATTCCAGAGCCGCAAAATGATATGATCTTCGCAATTATCTGTGAAGAGCTTGGAATTTTTGGAGGAATGATTGTTCTGATTTTACTGGGATATCTGATTCTTCAGATTGTGCGTGTTGCCATCTCGGCAAAAGACTTGTACGGAGCAATGATTGCTACTGGTGTGGCGCTTCATCTCAGTTTTCAGACGATTGTCAATGTAGCGGTTTCTCTGAATGTGTTTCCCAATACTGGCGTCAGCCTTCCATTTATCAGTTATGGAGGAAGTGCGCTTTTAATCATGTTTTCGGAAATCGGGCTTGTCTTGTCTGTGAGACGGTACAGGATGCTGCGGGATTTTGAAAAAGAGGTAAAACAGAAGAGAAAAGGAATAAGATAAGAGAAAGGAAAAAAGAAAAATGAAAAAGTGGAAATTAGCAGATGTAAAAGAAAGCAGCTCAACAGGAAACTTTGAGGCATTGTTTACGATTGACAATGAAGACAATGGAAGAAGTTATGTGTTATACACAGATAATTCTCTCAGCGAGGAAGGATATGTCAATGTATACGCGTCTTTCTTTGACGCAGAAAAAGGAACAGAAGAATTGTATCCGCTGGAGACAGAAGAAGAATGGAAGATGATGGAAGAAATTCTTTCAGAAGTAGAGAAAGGAATGGAAGAAGGTCTGGAAGAGGAAGAAATGGACGAGAGTGACTTCACAAAAGTAGATTAAAGAAAATAAAAAAGAATTCTGACGCCGAAAAAGGTATCAGAATTCTTTTTTTATGGAGAATCTCGCAAACGCGATGTTTTTTTTATGCCAGAATGGATTCGACAAGATCAGAAAAGCTGGCATGGGATACATCCTGCTGAGAAAGACAATAGTAAATGTCATCTTTTTCCCAGGCGGCATAAAAGGTTTCAGGACTTTGCGTATATCCAAAATAAACATCTGTGGAACCAATCACAGACTTTCCGGCAGAGGAAAATAACTCTGCTGGAGCCGGTGAGGCAGTTTTTGAGATGGAGAGGAATGCAGAATGTTTTTTAGACGTATAGGTGATTCTGCCCAGATCTCCTTTTTCATCCCAGTTTGGATAGTAAAAGATCGAAATATGAGCCTCAGAACAGTCGTAATTGGGGATCAATGAGGATAAATTTTGATTGACGCGGGTTTCATATTCAGAAAGTGATTCCGGAAGCCGGTAAAGACTGGAGGCAGACTCCTCAAACAGTGGGGATTCCGGAGCGAGGTTTTCAATGATAGGATAGGGTACCAATCTGGAACGCGAATAAAAGATAAAAAAAATGACAGCCGCAAGAATCACAAGAGCGCCTGTTCCGAATAAGAGAAGCCGTATCGTTTGCTGCTCACGGACAGTGAGAGAGCTGCGGGATTTTCTTAGATTTTTTCTGCGCTGTGAGGAAGGATCGGCAGAAGCATAGTTGTACGGAATAATTTTTCTGCCGCTTTGAGAATGATGTTGTTTTGTACTCATAAAAAAAACCCCTTTCATACATTAGATTATATATTAAAAATTATCAGCTATCCTGAAGCAGGACTTTGCATTACATTCTTTCATTAGGGCATATGACACATAAAAAACGAATCGGAATCATATGCTTTATTTTTATTTTAAACGACGATAGAAAGAAGTGCAAGGGGGCTTTTAGGGAAAGAAGAAAAAATGAACTGGCAGCAGTAAAATTATGATATAATCAAAAAAGTATCAGAAAAATGGATGAAATAGAGAAAATCATTATTATAGGGATCTATTTATTAAATTGCCCTTAGAATTCCCGGTTTTAACGGCAGGGAGTGTCAAAGTGCAGCAGAAAAGGAGTAAAACAATGGGAAAAACTTTAGTGATAGCAGAAAAACCTTCCGTCGGAAGAGATATCGCGCGTGTGCTCAAATGCACAAAAAATGGAAATGGAATGCTGGAAGGCAATCAATATATTGTGACATGGGGGCTGGGCCACCTTGTCACACTGGCAGAACCGGAACAGTACAACAACCGGTATAAAGAGTGGAAGATGGAAGATCTGCCGATGATGCCAAAACCGATGAAACTGGAAGTGATCCGGCAGACAGGAAAGCAGTTTCAGGCAGTTAAGACACAGATTCACAGAAACGATGTTCAGGACATCATCATCGCTACGGATGCGGGAAGAGAAGGAGAGTTGGTAGCCCGATGGATTCTGGAGAAAGCCGGAAACAAAAAACCGATCCGCCGACTCTGGATTTCCTCTGTGACAGACAAAGCGATCAAAGAAGGATTTGCAAATCTGAAGCCAGGATCTTCCTATGACAATCTGTACCGTGCAGCTGTCTCAAGAGCAGAGGCAGACTGGCTGGTGGGAATGAATGCGACACGGGCTCTGACATGTAAATATAATGCCCAGCTTTCATGTGGCCGTGTACAGACGCCGACCCTCGCGATGATTGCACGAAAGGAAGAGGAAATCAAAAATTTCCGCCCGCAGTCTTATTATGGGATTAAGGCGAGGACGCAGGGAATCTGTCTGACATGGCAGGATACAAAGTCCGGAAGCACACGTTCCTTTGACAGAGAACGAATCGAAAAGATCATAAAAGAACTGAATGGAAAGTCTGGAATTGTCAGTGAGATTACAAAGACGGCGAAAAAGAAGATGGCGCCCCAGCTGTATGATCTGACTGAGCTGCAGCGTGACGCCAATAAAAGATATAATTATTCAGCAAAAGAGACATTGAATATCATGCAGCGTCTGTATGAAAATCATAAAGTTCTGACGTATCCTCGGACAGATTCCAGATACCTGACGAGCGATGTCGTCGGAACGCTCCATGAGAGACTGCAAGCATGCAGCGTGGGGCCGTACAGAAAGCTGGCAGCCCCTTTGATGAGAAAAAAATTTGAGGGAAAACAGCCATTTGTTGACAACAGCAAGGTGAGCGATCACCATGCAATCATTCCGACAGAACAGTTCGTACAGCTGGATCATATGACAAATGAAGAGAGAAAGATTTACGATCTCGTTGTCAGAAGATTTTTGGCTGTGATGTATCCTCCGTTTGAATATGAGCAGACGACAATTCAGATGAAAATCGGAACAGAATTGTTTACGGTGAAAGGCAAGATTGTGAAAAACCTGGGCTGGAAAGAAATTTATGAAAACGAGACAGATGAAGAGGAGGAAAATGAGGCAGAGACGATGATAATGCCGGACTTGAAAAAAGGCAGTGCATATCCGATTGTCTCTCTGACGATGACGGAAGGCAAGACAACTCCTCCGGCTCCGTTTAATGAGGCAACTCTGCTGTCTGCGATGGAGAATCCTGTCAAATATATGGAAAGCAATAAAAAAGAAGATATCAAAACATTGGGAGAGACAGGAGGATTGGGAACCGTAGCCACGAGAGCGGATATCATTGAAAAGCTGTTTCACAGCTTCCTTCTGGAAAAAAGAGGAAAAGATATCTATCTGACATCGAAAGCAAAACAGTTGCTGCAGCTTGTTCCGGAAGATCTGAGAAAACCGGAGCTGACAGCAAAATGGGAGCGAAAACTGGCACAGATCTCCGAAGGAAAACTGCGTCGGGATGCGTTTATGAAAGAGATTGAACAGTATACGGATGAAATCACAGAGGAAATTAAGACGGGAGAAGGAAAATTCCGCCACGACAATATGACGAATAAAAAATGTCCGGACTGCGGAAAACCGATGCTGCTGGTAAAAGGAAAAAACAGTACGATGCTGGTTTGCCAGGACAGAGAATGCGGCCATCGGGAGACGATTTCACGCACATCAAATGCGCGATGTCCAAAATGTCATAAAAAGATGGAATTAAGAGGAAAGGGAGAAGCTCAGATTTTCGTCTGTGCCTGCGGATATAAAGAAAAGCTGACCTCTTTCCAGGAACGCAGAAAGAAAGAGGGCGCCGGTGTTTCCAAAAAAGATGTAAACCGCTATCTGAATAAAATGAAAAAAGAAGAAGAACCTTTAAACAATGCATTTGCGATTGCACTTCAGAAATTGCAGGAAAAATAAAAAAGCAAAGAAAAGATTTTGGAATAAAACATAGAAACACAGGAATTTTCTTGCAACGCCATGCGGGGCATATTATAATAAACACAGCAGAAAAGGAGCCAACAACAAAAGAATGTTTTACAGTCCCCTTTTCTGAATGATACAGAATAAAAAGCATCTGATGAAAAGAAAGGAAAAAGATTATGGCACAGAATCCAATCGTAACGATCACTATGGAGAATGGTG
Organism: Eubacteriales bacterium; assembly: GCA_030526005.1. Taxonomy (GTDB): domain Bacteria; phylum Bacillota; class Clostridia; order Lachnospirales; family Lachnospiraceae; genus JAGZHZ01. The sequence goes on along the minus strand of JAUNDP010000023.1, from coordinate 11,147 downwards.
ATATCATGAAAGCAGAGCTGTATCCAAATGTAGCTCCAAATACAGTAAATAATTTTATCAGTCTTGTAAAAAAAGGTTTTTATGACGGATTGATCTTTCACAGAGTAATAGAAGGATTTATGATTCAGGGAGGATGTCCGAACGGAAACGGAATGGGAGATCCAGGATACAGCATCAAAGGAGAATTCAGCCAGAATGGATTTACAAATCAGTTTAAACATACGCCGGGCGTTTTATCTATGGCAAGAGCAATGCACCCGGATTCCGCAGGCTCTCAGTTCTTTATCATGCACAAGGCGGCGCCTCATCTGGACGGGGCCTATGCGGCATTCGGAAAAGTAATTGAAGGCATGGACATTGTGGATAAAATTGCGCAGGCAGACACGGATTATTCTGATCGCCCTCTGGTTCCGCAGAAAATCAGCTCTATGACGGTAGAAACATTCGGGGAAGAATATCCGGAACCGGAAAAGTGCTAAAAAATTTTAGAATGATTTTGAAAAATTATATTGACAAACATTTAACAATGTGATATTCTGAGATCGTTAAATGATTAACAAATAACGAAGGCAAGAAATGGAGAACTCTCCATACAGACAAATAGAAACGATGCGGACGAAACAGACATTGTCTGAAACCGCGGATTATAAAGGAGGAACGAAGATGGCAAAAGAAACAGCAAAAAATGAAACTGTCAATACCACCTCAAACTTAGTAGATAGTGTAGATTCCCTGAGAGCAAAGCTGGCTGTTATGCGTGAAGCACAGAAAAAATTTGCGACCTATACACAGGAGCAGGTAGACAAGATTTTCTTTGAAGCTGCTATGGCTGCAAATATGGCGCGTATTCCGCTTGCAAAACAGGCAGTTGCCGAGACTGGTATGGGAATTGTAGAAGATAAAATCATCAAAAATCATTATGCGGCAGAGTACATTTACAATGCGTACAAAAACACAAAGACATGCGGCGTAATTGAAGAAGATCCAGCATACGGAATCAAAAAAGTGGCAGAGCCTCTGGGACTGATTGCAGCTGTTATTCCTACAACAAACCCGACCTCCACAGCAATCTTTAAGACGCTGATCGCTTTAAAGACAAGAAATGCGATCATCATCAGCCCGCATCCTCGTGCAAAAGCCTGCACAATCGCAGCGGCAAAAACAGTACTGGACGCAGCAGTAAAAGCAGGAGCTCCAGAAGAAATCATCGGATGGATTGATGTTCCTTCCATCGAGCTGACAAACGAAGTAATGAGAGAAGCAGACTGCATCCTGGCAACAGGAGGACCTGGAATGGTAAAAGCAGCTTATTCTTCAGGAAAACCGGCGCTCGGCGTTGGAGCTGGAAATACACCTGTTATCATCGACGATACAGCAGATATCAAACTGGCTGTAAACTCCATCATCCATTCCAAGACATTTGACAATGGTATGATCTGTGCTTCCGAGCAGTCTGTCACAGTGGTAGGCGATATCTATGATGAAGTAAAGAAAGAATTTGCATACCGCGGATGCTATTTCTTAAATGAGGAAGAACTGGAAAAAGTGCGCAAGACGATCATCATCAACGGCGCATTAAATGCAAAAATCGTAGGACAGTCTGCTCATACAATCGCAGCGTTAGCCGGTGTGGATGTTCCAAAGTCCACAAAGATTCTGATCGGTGAAGTGGAATCCGTAGATATCTCAGAAGAATTTGCTCACGAGAAACTGTCCCCTGTACTTGCAATGTACAAGGCAGCCAACTTTGACGAGGCAATCGCAAAAGCAGAGAGACTTGTCGCAGACGGCGGATACGGTCATACCTCTTCCTTATATATTCATCCGGCACAGAAAGAAAAAATTGCAAAACACGCAGCAGCAATGAAGACCTGCCGTGTTCTGATCAACACACCTTCTTCCCACGGAGGAATCGGTGACTTATACAACTTTAAGCTGGCGCCGTCACTGACACTGGGATGTGGTTCCTGGGGCGGAAATTCCATCTCCGAGAACGTTGGAGTGAAACATCTGTTAAACATTAAGACGGTAGCTGAAAGGAGAGAGAATATGCTGTGGTTTAGAGCTCCGGAAAAAGTTTACTTTAAGAAAGGCTGTATGCCAGTAGCATTGGATGAATTGGGAACGATCATGCACAAGAAAAAAGCATTTATCGTTACGGATACATTCTTATACAAAAACGGCTACACAAAAGCGATTGAAGATAAACTGGACAGCATGGGAATCCAGCATACCTGCTTCTATGAAGTGGCTCCAGACCCGACACTGGGATGCGCAAAAGCAGGTGCAGAACAGATGAGATCCTTTGAGCCTGATGTGATTATTGCACTGGGTGGCGGATCTGCTATGGATGCTGCAAAAATCATGTGGGTTCTGTATGAACATCCAGAAGCTGACTTCATGCAGATGGCTATGGACTTCATGGATATCCGCAAGAGAGTATATACATTCCCTAAGATGGGCGAGAAAGCTTATTTCGTAGCAATCCCAACATCTTCTGGAACAGGTTCTGAGGTGACTCCGTTTGCGATCATCACAGACGAGACGACAGGAACAAAATATCCTCTGGCAGACTACGAACTGCTTCCAAATATGGCAATCGTAGACGCAGACAATATGATGAATCAGCCAAAAGGACTGACAAGCGCATCTGGTATCGACGTTATGACACATGCGCTGGAAGCATACGTTTCCATCATGGCAACAGAATACACAGACGGATTTGCCCTCAAGGCAATCAAAGCAGTATTTGAGTATCTGCCGTCTGCATATGAAAATGGAGCAAATGATCCGATTGCCCGTGAAAAAATGGCAAATGCCGCTTGTATGGCTGGTATGGCATTCGCAAATGCGTTCCTCGGTCTGAACCACTCCATGGCTCACAAATTAGGTGCATTCCATCACCTGCCTCACGGTGTGGCAAACGCTCTGCTGCTGACAAAGGTAATGCGCTACAATGCGGCAGAAGTTCCGACAAAGATGGGAACATTCTCACAGTACCAGTATCCGCACGCTCTGGCAAGATATGCAGAAGCAGCTCGTTTTGCAGGCATCTGCGGAAAAGATGACAGAGAGACATTTGAGCTGTTAGTAAAGGCGCTCGATGATCTGATTGCCAGAATCGGAATCAAGAAATGTATCAAAGATTATGGCATTGATGAAAAATACTTCCTGGATACATTGGACGAGATGGTGGAAAAGGCATTTGACGATCAGTGTACAGGCGCAAACCCAAGATATCCATTGATGTCTGAAATCAAAGAGATCTATCTTGCAGCATACTATGGAACAGAATACAAGGGAACAGAAGGTCAGAAATAAAAACAGACTATAAATAAAAATAGCTTATACAATGACAGGAAAGACAGGTTCTTCGGAATCTGTCTTTTTTTTGACGATAATGTATAATAAAAATAAGACAGGAAGAAAATGAAAAGGCTGTTTTATAAATTCCAGATTTTTTATGTATCTTTTCAATAATAGGAACCGTCTAATAGATAAAAGACAAAAGATCCGATCGGTCTTGAGAGGGGGGAGACATTTTGATAAAACTAGTGAAGAGGGCCCAGGAAAATGATGCAGAAGCGTTTATTCAGCTGATAGAATTACACAAAGTAAATATGTACAAAGTCGCAAAAGCATATCTGCACAATGAAGAAGACACTGCAGATGCGGTGGCAGACACAATTTTGACATGTTTTGAAAAAATTCAGGATTTGAGAGAGCCAAAATATTTTAAAACGTGGATGATCCGAATTTTAATCAATACCTGCAATGATATGCTGAAACAGAGGAGCAGAAACTGTCCGATGGAGGAATATACTGAGATTCCGACAGAAGATAAAGAGAGACAGAATGTAGAATTTTTAGAGACATTAAAAAAGGTGGGAGAAAAATATCAGGTTGTTCTGATCCTCTACTATGTGGAGGGATTTTCCATTAAGGAGATTGCAAAAATGCTGGATATGAAAGAAGTGACGGTCAAGGCCAGACTGCAAAGAGGAAGAAAGCGATATGCAGAGCAGCTGGATATGAAAATTATGTACGCGGGGAGGTAAAACAGATGAACGAGAAGGAAATAAAAAAAGGACTGCGTTCTGACATTGTACTTTCCGAACAGGTGGAGACAAAGATTCAGGGCGCTTATCAGAAGGTGAGGGAAGAAAGCATGAGAAAAAAATCGGAACAGCCGGATTTTACTTTCATAAAGCGAAGAAAGAGAAGATTTGCTGTCATTGCGGCAGCAGCAATGCTGGTCATGGGAACGACGATCGGGACCGTGGCATCGAATCAGTTTTTTTCATTTACAAAAAATGATGAAGAGATTCTGGGCGTATTCAATCTGGAAGGATATGAGCCATGCTATGATATCTTTGATCTGGAAGTGACGTATCTGCCAGAAGGATATGAAGAAGTGGGCGGAAAATATCGTAAAGATGGGCCAAAGCCAGGAATAGAAAGCGTCATCACACCGTTTGTAGAAAATACAGCTGTATGGGCTTCAAAAAATGGAGGAGTGACAGAGATCTGGAATGTTGAGACCATAGAAGAGACGACGATCAATGGGATGGACGCGTATATCTTTACGAAAAAAGCCAGCCATGGTTCCTATTTTAATCCAATGTTCTTATTCAATATGGAAGAGGGATATGTAATCTCATTATTTACGACAGATGATATTTCAACGGATGAGGCAAAAAAGATTGCAGAAGGATTGAAAGTGACAAACACAGGGGAGAAGGAATATGGATGGGAACAGCATCAGTATGAAACGAAAGATCTGATTCAGATGATCGCCTATAATGTAGATTCCGTTGAGACAGAAGAAGGGGAAGCTCTAAGCAATGGCGATGTTCTTCCGGAGGGAAGCATCCTGAAACTGCAAGAACCATTCTGTGCGAAAGTGGAGGAAGGCGAGATTGAATTTACAGTGGAATCTGCAAAGTATGTCGCTTCGTGCAAAGAATACGATCCCCAATTTTTTGTAAATTATGAAGAAGAAGTCCTGCCATATTTAAATGAAGACGGAACGGTGAAGCCTTACTGGAGACAGCCTGTCTATGAGGGAGAGAATCCAGATTCTTCCGATGAAGAGCAGGCAGAGCAGATCTTTTTGGAAGTGAAGATGCGTGCAAAGAATATTTCAGAGAAAGATTTGTACAGCCCATTTTATTTTGGAATGCAGTCATTGGAAAAGGTGGGAGAAGAATATAGAATGCCAAGAACGACATACTATCCGGTGGCAGATTATATCTTGAATGAATTTCAGGTTTATTTCGACGCACGGCAGAATTTTGAAGGGATCACCGGACAAAAGCAGGCGCTGTGGAGAAATATAAAGGCAGATGAGGAATTGAATTTTACGATGCTGTTTCTGGTAGATAAAGATCAGATGGATCGGACGTATCTGAGAATACCGGCGGAGTATATGGAAGGAAATCAATATTTTGTAGATCTGGGACTCAGTAAATAACAAGAAGAAATAAGATAAGAAATAAAAAATAAAAATACTCGTTGTTGAAGGATCATAGGTATAAAGATTAAAAAAACCTCTCCGGATGAAAGAAAAATACTTTCAGCCGGGGAGGTTTTTGTCTTATATTTCGGTATAAAGAAACAGGAGAGAAAAAAACAGGCAAGGAAAGGAAGTACAGAGAAGTATGTCAAAAAAGATAGAAACAGGTTGTGTAAAAAGAAAAAAATGAATACAATGGGAAAAAAGAAGAGAAAGGTGAGCGGGCTGCATGGATCTTTGGATAGGAAAAAATCTGGAGGAAAAATGGCGAGAAAAAGAAGAAAAGAATTGGATCACGGATTTGCAGGATGCAGGATATCACATTTTATGGTATACATTATACAGACTGAAGAGGGGAGAGAGGAACCTTCTGTGTATAACAGACAATGAGGAAGAAATGAAAATTGCCAAGGAGTCAGGATATCCGTGTATCGGTATTGAGACAATGGAAAAACGAATTTATGGGGCAGATTGTGTGACAGACACAGAGGATGCAGTTGACAGCGAGCTGTGTGAATCGGTATACAATCGCCATTATGAGATACCGGCTGTGATTTTAGAGACCGAGCGTCTTCAAGTGCGGGAGACCATTCCAGAGGATGCAAAAGCGTTTTATCAGATTTATGGAAATGGCAATGGAGCATATTTGGAACAACTTCCGGAAGAGATCGAAGAAGAAAGAGAAATTCTGAAAGATTATTTTCAGAAAATTTATGGATTTTACGGGTATGGGATGTGGACAGTGACAGAGAAAAAAAGTGGGAGAGTGATTGGAAGAGTCGGTGTTGAAAATGAAGAGTGGGAGGGAAAGGTTGTTTTAGAAATCGGATATATCATAGGAAAACAATGGCAGAGAAAAGGGTATGCTTTTGAGGCAGCCAGCGCAATTTTAAACTATATAAAAGAAGAGACAGGGGAGAAATGTGTCTATCTGAAAACAGACAAAGAAAATATAGCATCGAAAGAATTGGCGAAAAAACTGGGATTTCAAATAAAAAGAGAAGGGAAGGTCTGCTGGTTCTCAAAAAATTTATGAAAATGAAAAGACGGTACCTGAAAAAGAAAGAAGAAGATACAGGGATTGACACTTGCGCACAAAAAAGGAAATGTGTATAATGAACGAGAACTGCAAACCTTCGTTGCACTCGAAAAACAGGAGAAAATCTGAAAGGATGAGGTAACAGAAATGGGAATAATTGAAGCGGCAAAGCTGGTATTTGAATATGCCAAATACAGTGAAGAAGGAAGTGTGGAATCGGTTGTGCGTGCGATTGACGGGGTGGACTTGGATGTTCTGCCAGGACAGTTTATTGCAATCTTAGGTCACAACGGATCAGGAAAATCAACACTTGCAAAACAGATGAATGCCATCTTGACTCCGACAGAAGGTACTTTGTATGTGGACGGAAAAGATACAAAAAAAGAAGAAAATATCTGGCCGATCCGACAGACAGCAGGGATGGTATTCCAAAATCCGGATAACCAGATCATAGGAACGGTCGTGGAGGAGGATGTGGGATTCGGACCGGAAAATATGGGAGTGCCGACTCCGGAAATCTGGGAACGTGTCGAGAAGAGTCTGAAATCCGTCGGTATGTGGGAATATCGAAAAAATTCACCGAATAAATTGTCAGGCGGACAGAAACAGAGAGTGGCAATCGCAGGGGTTGTGGCGATGCGGCCGAAATGTATTGTTCTGGATGAACCGACGGCAATGCTAGACCCAAATGGAAGAAAAGAAGTCATCCGCACCGTACAGGAATTGAATAAAAAAGAAGGAGTGACGGTCATCTTGATTACCCATTATATGGAAGAGGTGATCGGCGCAGATAAAGTCTTCGTGATGGACAAAGGAAAAATTGTGATGCAGGGGACGCCGAGAGAAGTATTTGCAGAGGTGGAACAGCTGAAAAAATACAGGCTTGATGTTCCGCAGGTGACACTGCTTGCATACGAGCTTCGGGTGGCAGGGCTGCCTTTACCGGACTGTGTTCTGACGACAGAAGAATTAATTGAGGAGCTTGAGAACATTCGAAAACAGAAAGGGGCACAGTATGGCAATTAAAATAGAAGATCTGTCTTATGTGTACAGTGAAGGAGATGCCTTTGAAAAAAGAGCTTTGGATCACATTCATCTGATGATTCCGGATGGACAGTTTATCGGGATTATCGGGCATACCGGATCGGGAAAATCGACGTTGATTCAACATCTGAACGGGCTGTTAAAAGGAACATCAGGAAAGATTTTTTACAATGACCAGTGCATCTACGATGAAAAATTTGAAATGAGAAAGCTTCGGGAAAAAGTAGGTCTTGTATTTCAATATCCGGAATATCAGCTGTTTGAGGCTACGGTGTTTGACGATGTCTGCTTTGGACCGAAAAATGAAGGACTTTCGGAAGAAGAAGTAAAACAAAGAGCAGAGGAAGCTCTGAGACAGGTTGGACTGTCAGAAGAGTATTATCAAAAATCTCCATTTGAGCTGTCAGGCGGACAGAAAAGACGTGTGGCGATTGCGGGGATTCTTGCAATGCACCCTGAAGTGCTTGTTCTGGATGAGCCGACGGCAGGACTTGACCCAAAAGGAAGAGATGAGATTTTAGATCAGGTTGCAAAATTACACGAAGAGAGAAAGATTACTGTGATTTTAGTCTCTCACAGTATGGAAGATGTCGCAAATTATGTGGATCGAATTATTGTGATGAACAAGGGAAAGGTTATGCTGGATGGGACTCCGAAAGAGGTATTTTTGCATTACAAGGAGCTGGAACAGATCGGGCTTGCTGCACCGAAAGTGACTTATGTGGTAAAAGAACTGGAAGAAAAAGGATGGAAAATCAATGCAGATGTCACAACGGTAGAGGAAGCAAAAAATGCGATTTTAAAGTCATTGGGAAAGTAGAGAGCGTATGATAAGAGATATTACAATAGGTCAATATTATCCGACGGATTCCGTCATCCATAAATTAGATCCAAGAGTAAAATTAGTGGGGACGATTGTCTTTATTATATCCCTGTTTGTATTTCGCTCATGGGTTGGATATGTGCTGGCAACTTTCGTGTTGGCAGCAGTGATTAAAATTTCTAAAGTACCGTTTAAATTTATGATCAGAGGTCTGAAGTCTATCGTGATTCTGCTTTTGATCACGGTAATCTTTAACTTGTTTCTGACACCGGGAGAGACGTTGATACAGATCTGGAAGCTGAGAATCACGAAAGAAGGAGTCGTGACTGCAGTCTTTATGATTTTTCGACTGATGTATCTGATTATCGGTTCGTCTGTGCTGACACTGACGACAACGCCGAATCATCTGACAGATGGTCTGGAAAAGGGACTGAATCCTTTGAAAAAAATAAAAGTTCCTGTTCATGAGATTTCGATGATTATGTCGATTGCTCTGCGTTTTATTCCGATCTTACTGGAGGAGACAGATAAAATTATGAAAGCGCAGATGGCAAGAGGCGCTGATTTTGAAAGCGGCGGATTGATTAAAAAGGCAAAGAGTCTTGTGCCGCTTTTAGTGCCTTTGTTTATCTCGGCATTCCGCCGTTCTAATGATCTGGCGATGGCGATGGAAGCAAGGGGATATCGCGGAGGCGATGGAAGAACGAAAATGAAGCCCCTGGTTTACAAAAACAGGGATAAAATCGCATATGGCATCATTGCTCTGTACCTTGTAATGATGATCTGTGTCGTAAAATTTGTATAAAAATAAGACAGTCTGCTCCATAGTATTTTTGATGTGAGGCAGACTGTTTTTTAAATTCTCGTGCGAAAATCCCATTCGCTTTAGCTGATGGGATGGATAGCAAAAAAAAACTACTAGCATCCTAAGATGCGTCCGCCTTATAATACCTTCAAAGGAAGGTGATTCTATGACAAATAATTCTTGGAACGGCAATAACCGCCGTAAATATCTGCTTCAATACCACGTGATTTTTGTTTGCAAATACCGCAAAAAACTTCTGGCTTCCCCACGTATTGCCTCGGATATCAAACGCCTCTCCCAGAAAATCTGCGACAAGCACCACATTCTCATCCGATACATGGAAACTGACAAAGACCATATCCACTACATGATCGAAACCGACACCAAAAAATCCCTGTCCGATATCATCAAGCTGATGAAAAGTTATACCGCCTACCACATCTGGAAACTGCATCCTGCCTATCTCAAAAAGTGTTTCTGGAAGGAACACACCTTTTGGACCAATGGTTACTTCATCTGTTCGGCTGGCAATGTCAGCGAGAAAATCCTCAAAGAATATATCGAAAACCAAGGATAATCTTGATAATTCGTTCCCAACATGGTAATATATACCTACAGGGAGGTTTTTGTATGGAAACTAGAAAAGTCAAAATGATTATTACATCACCCGGAGGAACCTCAAGTAAAAATGCCGAGGGTTTCCGTCTCAATATACCGACAGTATGGGCTCGGGATATGGGCATTTCAAGGGAAGCGCGTGATGTAAAAATCTCTTATGAGAACAAACGGATTATCATTGAAACGGATCCATCTTAACGAAAGGAGTCAGCATAGTGGAAACAATCATCAACAAAGGCTACAAATTCAAAATTATTCCGACTGCAGAACAGAAACAATACTTTCTGCAGGCTTTTGGCTGTGCCCGGAAACTGTACAACCACTATGTTGACACCCTTTATACGTATTTGAATTCCATCGGTTATGAAAACGGTTATATCAACCTAAAGGAGATTCCATTGGATTCTCCGGCAGAAATGAAGAAAGTCTATCCATTCCTGAAAGATACCGATAGCCTGGCATTATGTAATGTGGGTTTGAACTTCAAAGCTGCCGTAAACCGATTCAACGAAAAATCCGACAAAAAATCTTTTACGAAAGGCAGCTTAAAACGGAAACGGACATTAAACATAGAACCCACTTTTCGTGACTTAAAAGGAATGCCTCGTTTCAAAAGTAAGAAAAACAACGATTTTTCCTACACAACCAATAACCAGGCTGGAAAGGAGAAGGATTGGCATTTCATTACTTTGAAGAATGGAATGTTATCCATTCCAAAACTGAAAACACCTGTTAAGGTGAAGCAACACCGTCCTCTTCCGGAGGATGCTATTATCAAAAATGCCACCATTTCCATGGATTGCCGAGGCAATTTCCATGTGTCTTTGTGTGCGCAATATACAATCCATGTGGAACAGAAAGTGTCTGAAAAAGTCCTTGGGCTGGATTATTCGCAGGCAGATTTCTATGCAGACAGTGAGGGCAGGAAAGCCAACTATCCTCATTACTACCGAAAATCCGAAGAAAAACTGGCAAAAGAACAACGCATATTGTCTCGCCGCGAAATAGGTTCCAACCGGTGGAAGAAGCAAAAACTCAAAGTCAGCAAATTACAGATGAAGATTGCTAACCAGCGTCTGGACTGGCTACATAAACTGAGTTACCATATCGCCCGGGATTATGATGCCGTCTGCGTGGAAGATCTCGATCTCCGTGCGTTAGGACAGTGCCTTAAACTGGCTAAAAACCAACAGGATAATGGGTTTGGTATGTTCCGTAATTTCCTGAAATATAAACTGGAGAAACAAGTGTAGTGCTATAATAGAGTTGTAACAGGAGTGGCTAATAAGATATAATCAATCTA
>JAUNDP010000063.1 GCA_030526005.1 Eubacteriales bacterium | reverse complement strand
TTCCCATCCATATGGATTTGTTTCTGGCTTCCCAAAGAGTTCGATAAATCGGGCTTTAATGAGCTCATCTAATAAGCACATTTCTTCATTTCTCTTGTTCACAATATCTTTTATAAGAAATGCTTTATCAGCAATTTCTCGTTGAACTGACATTTCTGGCAAATCTATTTCCACATCACCAATGGCCTTTGCTGAAGGCAAATGTACTAAACACGCATTTCTTGCTTGGGATGCCAAATGTTTCAACATCGAATTATCCCAAATAAGTTCAAAAAATTTATCATATATTTTACTCTCATCTAATCTCAACAAAAGCAATGACGAGGAAATAACACCTGGTTCAATATTTTCACTTAACTTAATATATTTTCCCAATGTTCCATCACAAGTTATTATATAATCTCCTGGATGTACCTGAAAACGCTCAAGTTTTTTATGGAAATATTCAGAAGACACATAATAATCTCCTAGATTTTCATCTTTTTGTATTGCATTTCCCTGCACATACACCTTATATGTATCTTCACCTTTCGGAACATAAAGTGATTTTTTCATATCACTCCCAAAAGGACCTTTAATCATATAAGCAACACATTCTAAAAACTTAACTTTCATCTTCATCCCCCCACAAATACGAATTTCTTACTTCCACTACACATCGAAGTATCTCCGTTCGCTTTATTCCGAACAGAATACTCCAATATTACTTTTTCCATTTTTTTGATCATAACATCTTCTCCAATTCTGCCAGTCCTTCTGTTATTTCTTTCTCTAACCTATGTAATTCTGCTATAATCTCTTCTGTCGGCGGATATTCTACCGGAATATATTCCACTTTTTTATATTTATTAATGGAGAGATCATAATCATTATCGACAATCTCCTGTTTTGGTACAAAGAAGCTCTGTTCTGTCCGTTCTCTTGTCTGTTCCTGATCTAAATTATGGAATCGCTTGATAATATCTGGAATATCATTTTCTTTTATTTCTGAACGCTTGTCATCTAAGCTAAATCCATCCGCTTTCATATCATAAAACCATACATTTTCTGTTCCGCCTGCTCCTGTTTTTGTAAAAATAAGTACGGCTGTAGATACTCCTGCGTATGGTTTAAACACTCCCGACGGCATAGAAATAACGGCTCGAAGCTGGTGATTTTCAACCAGTTCTTTTCGGATTGACTTGTGTGCTTTACTGCTTCCAAACAACACTCCATCTGGAACGATACAAGCGCATCTTCCGCCTGTTTTCATCATTCTTAAAAATAATGCAAGAAATAACAGTTCTGTCTTTTTTGTATTTGTGATTGCTTTCAAATCATCATTGATGCTTTCCGCATCGACCGTTCCTTTAAATGGAGGATTGGCAAGGCATACTGTATATTTTTCACTAATCTGATTTTGTTTTGAAACACTGTCTTTATAATCAATATCTGGATTACTGATAGAATGGAGCATCAGGTTCATAGCTGAGATACGAAGCATGGTTCTATCTGTGTCAAATCCTGAAAATGTTTCATTCGAGAATGCTTCCCATTGTTCTGACGTCATGGTATCTTCGTATTTTTTTCTGATATATTCTGACGCAGAGACAAGAAATCCCGCCGTTCCGCACGCCGGGTCACAGATCAGATCGTCCGGTGTCGGCTGAATCAGTTCTACCATCATTTCTCGTATATGTTTTGGCGTTCTGAACTGACCATTCTGTCCTGCTGTCGCCAGTTTCCCAAGCATATATTCATACAAGTCTCCCTGCATATCCAGATCCGCAATATCATGTTCATACAAGTCGTCCAGCCCTGTGATAATCTTCTGCAGAACCTGCGGAGTTGGAATTAAGAACATGGCATCTTCCATATATCTTGCAAATGCGGTCTTATTTTCTCCCTCTGCTGCCACTCCATCCTCTATCTCTATCAGTTCTCCATTTTCTGAAAAATCTGGCAGCCGTCCATATTTCATTTTTTTGATTGCCGGAAAAACTCTCTGTGAAATGATCTCATAGATTTCACGGGAATCCCGATCTTTAAACTTGCTCCAGCGCATAGACTGTCCGATTGCTGACTGTGGGAAAATTTTTTCCATAGATTCTCCCATCATATTTTCAAACTCTTCTATTTCCAGTTCTTTTTCATCCAGTGAACGGATAAACATCAAATAAGTCAGCTGTTCGATGACAGTAAGCGGATTTGTAATTCCTCCGGCCCATATATCTGTCCATATCTTATCGACTTTATTTTTTATTGCCCCTGTTACCATGACTTTTCCTCCAACATCTTATTTTTATTTCATATCTAAATATATATCATTTCTATTATACCGTTTTAGACGCTATTTTGAAAATGTAATTTGGCAAAAAACTTTTTTAATGAAACTTATAAAATACTCTCAAAAAAATATAGAGATGTTCCAAAAGCATTTTTTGCTTTTTCGGCATCTCCATATTTTTACTTATAAAATATTTTTCATTCTCTTTTTATAGCTCTGCTGCTTTTTTACACAGTTTGGAATAAATCCGGTCTACAAACCATTTTTCTGTCGATTTTTTATCAATTTCTGCTATGTCAATCCATCCAATCTCGCTATTTTCATCTTCTTTAATTCGGATTGGACTGTTGATATCCGCTTCCAACAGATAAGTGACATTTAAGTGCAAATGGGATGATACATACTCTCCTCTTTTTTCATGTCCGGAAACCGTTAATATTTCCAGAGAAAAAATATCATCGGATACAAAACTGACTGTTTGCAGTCCGCTCTCTTCTTCAATCTCTTTTAAAATGACTTCTTTTAAATTCGCATTTCCATCTGCATGACCTCCAAGCCACGCCCAGGACTGATAAATATTGTGATATGCCATCAAGACTTTTTTTCGCTCTTTCTCTACAATCCATGCGGAAACCGTAATATGAGCATTTTTGTTGTCTCTTGTCAAAATAGAATCTGATTCGCAAATCTGCCGCAAGATCTCTTTTTTATCTTTTTCCTCTTGCTCGTTAAAAGGCTTATATGCTTCAATCTGTTTTTTTAGTTTTATCAAATTTTCCAACTTATTTCTCCTTATGCAATCCAATTTCATCCATTCAAAACGAACGTTATATGCTCCAAAATCATCCAAATTCCGTGATACCCATTGCTTCTTAATTATACTCTCCTTTAAAAAAATCAGTGAAGAATTTTCTACATCAAATCTGTACGATAGACCTTTCTCCACTGATTTTTATTTAAAACTTATTAAGAAATTTTATAAGAAAATCTCGTTCGGTCGGCGGACGTCTTTTAAAACTCCCAACTTCTGATTCATCATCTCCTGCACTGGCGGCGGCAAAATGCGGGCGTGTTCCGGACAGGCAGCAACGCAAGCCATACATACCATACATTTTTCTGCGCTTGTCTGAACAGTATCGCCTTCAAAAGTAATCGCATCTGTCGGACAGACAGCTGCACATTTTCCACACTGTAAGCAAGTTGGGAGCGACATTGGTGTCACCGTCATTCCGCCCCATTGTTTGTATGGATGATTTCCCGGAACCTGCACCTCCACGTCTGATCCTTTTTCTATTTTCTCAAGAACTTTTTTTGCAAATTCACGCAGTTCTGCTTCATCTGTTTCATCTGGTCTTCCTGCTCCAACCTCTGGCACAATCGAATGGCGCGCTACAAAAGCTCCGGAAGCAATCACCTGAAATCCGCATTCTGCTGCAAGATCATTCAATTCCAGAAGAGCATCTTCATAAGCGCGTGTTCCGTACACGGCAAGTGTAACTGCCTTTCTTCCACATCCATTTACTTTTTTTAATTTTTCTGACGCAAACGCTGGAAGTCTTCCTCCAAAAACCGGAATTGCTATCACTGCCAGTTCGTAATCCGTCTCTTTTTGTTCCTGTTTTGAACCCAGATCAATAAATTCTACATTTTCAGCAATTTCCCTTGCAAAAATCTCTCCTGTTTTTTTCGTTCCCCCTGTAGGGCTGAAATAATAAAAGGCTACTTTACTTATCATTTTTTCTTCCTCCACTTCTATCTACTGTTGATTTTTTATTTTCAGGCTGTTTTCATCTCTCATGGTAAAAGCCATGCGTGTTCCTACCTTTTATTTATCGTTTTCCTTCTCTGCAACGATTCTGAATCTATTTTCACTGCCACGATACGGTAAAATTTCCTGTAACTGTCTGGAAATTTACAATCATATAATATCTCTGCTTTCCTTTTACCGTTATGCTTGCTTTTGGATGCTCTTTATTTAACACTATTTCTTGTTCTTTTTTAGCGTCAAAAATCCTTACTTCTAACTCTCCTTTTTTTATGTTCGATTCCAGAATGTACTGATATACTCCATTTGCATTAAATTTTATGATACGTTTTATATATCCGCTGCAGCCTGCAACTGTTGCCTTGCACACTCCATATTTTGTCAGATTTCCAAAAAAGAGACTCGCCCGTATTGCTCTGACGACACATAAACCATTGACATACAGAATATATATCATCACAATAATGAAGCCAAGCGCTAATGGTATGATGACTGCTGTTCGCTCCATTTTCTTCCTCCATAAGTATATTTAAATACTTTTTATCACTAATATCAATGATTTTAATTACTTCACATTTCCTTCTCAAAACGTATCCCGACAATTTAAAAGTTAATCTCCATTAAAAAAGCTGTCTATTATTTTAGGCAAAGTACCACGCCAAACCTACGGATTGGACGTGGGTGAATGCCTCTAATTTTTTTGATTTTGAATATAT
>JAUNDP010000062.1 GCA_030526005.1 Eubacteriales bacterium | reverse complement strand
ATTCTTATTTTAAGATTTAGGAGCTAAAAATTGGTATTTACCGACAGCCCCTTTCTAACTATGGTTTTGCAATTTCCATTTATTGTATTTTTCCTCTTTTAAAAATCAGATATGTCACTGGCTGTAGCACAATAAATAAAATCATATATAAGATCAGCAAAATACCTGCTCCTTTTATAAATCGTCCCATTATTTTGTAGAGATAAAACTCACTTATTACAGAGTTCATCTGTATCAGCTGATATGGCATAAGACCATTTATTTTTTCTGCCAATGGCGTATTTATCACTCCTATCACTGACGGCGCAAAGATCACTGCAAAAGGTACGATCACTGACACAACGGTAGATTTTGTCTTTGCTGACACCAGCATTGCAAGCGAATCGATAAATAAACATCCTATGTATCCTCCTGCTGCAATCATAAAATACTCCTGTTTAAATGTTATATTATAAAAACTCCTCCAACCGATCATACTCGTTTGAATCTGGCTGTCTCCCCCTCCAAATCCCAGCTGATTCAAAACCAAAAAAGAAAAGAAAAGAAAAGAAATGATATCCAGTACACTGCCGTGATCAGAAAAAAACCTGCTTTTATTTTTGCTGTGATTGCTTTTCCTCTTCCATGAGCAGATGAAAAATAAATTGAATAAGCTCCTGTACGATATTCTTCTGAAAAAATTCCTGCCACCAGAAATCCGATTACAAAAACAAGAAAAGTCTGAAGGTTCGATGCTGCCGGAAATAGTTTCGTCCATCCCTTTGTATATTCATAATGAAGCGGAACTTCCATATTTTTATATTGTTCTGTGATAAACGTTTTCTCCTCCTGCGAGTACCAGTCTCCCTGCTCTTCCAGCCAGTCTTTTACACTGTTGATCCGATTGCTGTAAAAGTTTGCCGCATCATCTGCCGTCAAGGCATCAACAATCGTGGTGTCTATCGTATCAAGTCCCCCAAATCCCTTAGCAATCAATGTGCGGATTTCTCTGTTTCCCTGATCCCAATTCTGTGTAATTACATCGGCGATTTTCTCCTCTGTCAACGGACCATACCATTTTTGTTCCGCCTGGCGGATCTTTTTTGTGGCTTCTTTCCCTGTCACTTCCGTGCCATCTTCATTTATCCATACCACAGAATTTGCGATACTTACCAAATAGATCATAAAGCCAAACAGGAGCAGTAAAGCAACCTTACTGCTTGTCTTTGAAAATATTTTTTTCAGTTCAAAATACATTATTTTTTCCCCCTTCCCCAAAATGATACAGAAATACATCCTCTAACGTCGTCTGCGTCATTCTTGCAGCAGGAGCGGGAGAATGCGGCGCTAATATCCGAAGTTCTGTTCCCTCCATTGTCGTTTTTGCATTTGCCACACGATATTTTCTGAAATACTCTCCCGCCTGATTTTCAGGTACTGTGCATAGATATACCTGCATTGGCATCGCCTCAATCAGTTGTGCCGCTGTTCCAGAATCTGTAATTCTTCCATCTCTCATCAGTAAAATTTCATTTGCAATATATTCTATGTCCGACACGATATGAGTGGAAAGCAATACCAATCGATCACGCGATAATTCGCTTAAAAGATTTCGGAATCGAATACGTTCATTTGGGTCAAGTCCCGCCGTAGGCTCATCTAAAATCAAGATCTGCGGATTGTTCAGCATTGCCTGTGCAATTCCTATGCGTCGCTTCATACCTCCAGAAAGACGTTTCATTTTCCTTTTTCGATGTTTCTCCATTCCCACATAATGAAGCAATTCCTGTACTCGCTTTTTTGCCAGAGCGAACGGTAAATCTTTAATCGACGCTATGTATAACAAATATTCTTCTGCCGTAAAATCAGGATAAAATCCAAAATCTTGCGGCAGATAGCCTAAAAGGCGGCGATACTCTTTATCCATTTTTTGAATCTCTTTTCCATTGCATAAAATAGAGCCGCTGTCTGGCTTTACCAAAGTGCAAATCATTCTCATCAGCGTTGTTTTTCCTGCACCATTCAATCCGAGCAAGCCATAGACGCCATTTGTCATTTGAATATTCAACCGATCTACTGCCGTTATATCTCCAAATTTTTTTGTCAGATTTTTTATAATTAATTCCATAACAATCCCTCCTCCGAATACTGCTGACTCGTTTTTAAAAGATATTTCCCTGTTAGAAACATTCCTGCAAAAGAAAGAAGCATAAGTCCAATCCACATGGCTAATGAGATGGAATGATAAAGCGGTTCATTATTGATGATTCGATACCAGATTCCTACCCATATAATGCACAGGCCAACTGCTGCATACTCAGAACGTATTCGCCTCCAGCATAACGTTCCAAGACAAATGCAAGCTGTTACATTTAAGGGAATCATAAAATGAATAATCATGTCCAGTAAGGTCAGACGGACAGTGACCATGGAAATCAGGAAAAAGATCGTCAGCAATGACAGATCCGCAAGTGAAAAAATCGTCAGTCTGGCTGCATAAATCTGTCTCATTGTAAAGCAGGATGTATTTTCCACTTCAGTCGAATGATAATACACATTTTTCCACAACTCCGGCATCAGCATCATTCCAAATAATGGGATCAGAGCAGCTGCTTCTCTTCTGAGTACAGATTTACTGTTTCCCAAATACATAACGCTCCACAATAACGTCAGTATCAGAAACTGAATAACCCACCAGCGTTTTCTGACAAATCGAATTTGCCCTGTCAGAAACTGCGGCCATGTATTTTGTCTTGATTCCAACCCTTTATAAAAAGCCTGCTTTGACAATTCTATTGTTTTTTGGATATGCTTTCTATTCTCTTTATACTCCGTCATAAAATTACTCCTCTCTCAATATTTTCTGCAGAAGCAGCTTTCCTTTTTTAATCCGGTACTTCACAATATGGATTTTTATATTTAAGATTTCTGCTATTTGAATTTGCTGTAAATGATCCAAAAGATGCAGCTTCATAATTTCCCGGTAACTATCAGGCAGTTTATCAAGAGCCATCTGCAGATCTATTTGTTCTGCCACGTCTTCCAGAGGGTCATAGGACAGTTTGCCATTTTGCGCCATTCCAGATAAACGAATCCCTGTCAGATCTGTTTCTTCCATCGGAATTTCTTCCTTATTTGTTTTATAAAAATCTCTGCAGAGATTGCCTGCTATTGTATAAAGATAATTTTGTATCTTTCCATGATGTCTGTACAAAGACAGACTCCGAAAAAAATGTACAAATGTTTCCTGTGTCAGATCTTCCGCCGTTCCCCAGTCTCTCACCCTCTTTTTGCAATAATTCAATATGATTGGATAATATTTTTCTACAAACTCATTGATCGCAAAGTCATCACCTCTTTTTATTTTCCTGATTAACCATTCATCCGAACTTATCATTTTATGATTTCCCTCTTCTATCATAGATTTCTATGTATCTGCTATTTTCTCCCTCTCTAATATATATAACGACAATCATAAGAAAAAAGTAGAATAAATGAAAAAAAACTTCTTAAAAATAAAATTTCTCTCTATTTTAGAAATTATATTTTTCCAAAAAAAGAGCGCCCTTTCTTTCAATGCTTTGCAAAATGACACCGCTTTTGGGACGCTCTGTTTTCTTTTTTATTTACATACGATTTTTAATGGTTTATCCGATTGATCTAAATTTGATTTTTAAACTGTTTGTCAAATTCTGGATTATAAAAATAATAATTCTTAGAATCCAGTGTCTCTTTTGTCTTTTCCAGCGCCTCTCCAAAGCGCTGAAAATGCACAATCTCTCTTGCGCGCAAAAATTTCAGAGGTTCTCTGATCTCTGGATCTGTAATCATGCGAAGCAGATTTTCGTAAACGGTTCTTGCCTTTTGTTCTGCCGCCAGATTCTCCGTCAGATCTGTGATCGCATCTCCTTTTGACTGAAATTCTTTTGCTGTAAATGGGATACCTGCCGCCGCCTGTGGCCAGATTCCGCTTGTATGGTCAATATAATACGCATCGAATCCTGCCGCTTTTGCATCTTCAATCTTCATATCTTTTGTAAGCTGATAGACCATGGCGCAGATCATTTCCATATGGGCAAGTTCCTCTGTTCCGATATCTGTCAAAAGACCGCCGACTTCTTTTACAGGCATGGTATAGCGCTGTGAGAGATAGCGCATGGAGGCAGAAAGCTCCCCGTCGGGACCGCCGTATTGACTGATAATCATCTGTGCTGTCTTTGGACATGTCTTTGTGATTTTTACAGGAAACTGCAATCTTTTCTCATAATACCACATCTGTACACACTCCTTCCCATGGCGCCGGTCCTTTTGACCAACAGTATCTTTTTTCTGATTCACAGCCATTCTCCAGAAGACTTTGAAATGTCAGCGGATAATAATTTACTGCGAATAAGCTGACAAGTTCTTTTCTCTTTTGAAGAATCTCATTCAGCATCTGCAGTGCATTCTCATCCTGTTCGTGCATATCGAGATATATTCTTAAATCATCCGCCATAAAACTTACTTCCTGAATTTGTTCAAGCAGCTGCTGACATCCGTCATTCGTCTTTCTTTTTTCTTCTCCAGATGGAGACTGTCCGCAGCCGCAATCCTCTGCCGCAAAAAATGGTTTATCCAGTGACGGAAAGATCGTTCCGCATTTTAAAGCTTTTTTAGAATCATATACCGTCTCCCATTCCTGTGGAGGCACAAATGCGATCGCAAGGTCATGATTTGTCATAAAAAACTCTCCTCTCTTTTGTTTTTCCACAGTATAGTATGTGCAGATTTCAGTCATTTCCGAGTGGCACAATCTGCCAGTTTTTTTTACAGGATCATCATAAGCTCATGGATCGTTTTTTGATTTCTATTATTTTAGGCAAAGTACCACGCCCAACCTACGGATTGGACGTGGGTGAATGCCTCTAATTTTTTTGA
>JAUNDP010000061.1:711-4964 GCA_030526005.1 Eubacteriales bacterium | reverse complement strand
GAGCAACGGCCTTCTAAGCCGTGGGTCGGGGGTTCGAATCCCTTCAGGCTCGTTGGATCCATAAATTGCGAAGTGTTTGATCCATAAAAGTTGGAATTATGAAATTGATGGTGGGTATAGCGCAGCTGGTTAGCGCGCCAGATTGTGGCTCTGGAGGCCCAGGGTTCGAATCCCTGTATCCACCTTACGGTGGGCTATCGCCAAGCGGTAAGGCACAGGACTTTGACTCCTGCAGGCGCCGGTTCGAATCCGGCTAGCCCAGCTAGAGCCGAGTAAAAATGGCAGTCAATGATAGAATAAATTTGCGGATCAATGGTATCCGTCTTATAATCCGGACAGTCCAAAGATGTTCGGATTTTTTGGATCTTGTAAGAATATGCGGTTGTGGCGGAATTGGCAGACGCGCTGGTTTTAGGTACCAGTGGGTGACCGTGTGGGTTCGAGTCCCACTAGCCGCACTGAATTCCCTGTATTTACAGGGAATTTTTTTGCATAAAAATAAGATTTCATCTTGTATATACAGAAGCAGAACAGCTATCCAATATATTAAAGGAAAGATTGAAAATATTACAAAAATAAGAAAAAATAATGTGAAAATCAGAAAAAGGTAAGATCAGAAAAGAGAATAAAGTCGAAAATAGATGGAAAAATAGGGGATACGTCGAAACTTGACAAAGAAATAAAAACGTAATATAATTGTAACAATAATTCGCAACGTGTTCAAAAAAATGACACTCTATTTCAAAATGCCGAAGAAGGCGAAGAGACGGGAAGAAAGGGATAGAATGAAGAGCTTAAGTGTAGAAATTGATAATTTATACTATAGCACCATCGAACAGCAGATCTGTTCTTTTTTTGATATGGGAGAAACGAATACAACCATGAAAAAAACAGAGTGTGCAGAGGACTGCTATGGCAGATGCACCATCCATGGCTCTAAAAAAATGGGCAAGTTTTCGATACACATCATAAAATTAAAAAATGGAAAGTATCGTCTGGTTGCAAACTGCTGTGATTTATATTGTGTATGTTGAGAAATTTGATCTTAAAGCTCCTGTGCAAGGGTAGGAAATACTTTTGTACAGGAGTTTTTTTATTTCAGAAGAACTTTTGTTTTCTTTAAAAGTATGAGACTTTTCGCCTTAGAAAAATTGTGATATAATAGCAAAACGTATAAGAAACAACAGGAAAAATGTGAAAATAAAAATATAGAGGAGAAGACGATGGACTGGATTCAGATACTAGCAGGCCCCGTAATCGGAGCCGTGATCGGATATTTTACAAATTATATTGCTGTAAAAATGATGTTTCGCCCGCTGAAACCAATAAAGTTTAAAAATTATACACTGCCGTTTACACCGGGAATTATACCAAAAGGAAAAGATCGGCTGGCAAGAGCGCTTGGAGAGGCAGTAGGGGAAAATCTTCTGACAGAACAGGATATGGAAGAGGCGTTGCTTTCCGAAGAGATGAAAGAGATGATCGAAAAGACGGTAGCAAATGAGATCCGGCAAGATCAAAAGACAGTGATGGAACATATGAATCATTGGATGACAGAAGAAAAGACAAAAAAATGGAATGAGCTTCTGACAGATAAGATTACCCAAAAAATCGTTATCGGTCTGCAGAAAGTCCATATTGGAGATTTGATTGCAGAGGAAGGCGGCAGGATTATAAAAGAAAAAGCAGCCGGCACTTTTTTCAGTATGATGCTTAATGACAATCTGATACAAAGCATTGTAAAACCAGTAGGAACAGAGGCGGAAAAGTATATTGAAGAACATGGAGAAGAAAAAATCAAACCGGTAATCGGATCTGAAATTGAAGAGATTGAAAATAAAAGGGCAGAAGAGCTGATGGAAGATCTGGGTACAGGCGCAGATCAAGCTGGCAAAGCAGCAGCAAAATTGTATGAAGAAGTTGTGAGAAAAAAAGGAAAAGAGCTGATCGGTAAAATTCACGTCTCTGAGATTGTGGAGAGCAAAGTGAAAGAGATGGATGTTCTGGAACTGGAAAAACTGCTTCTCTCAATTATGAAGAAAGAACTGAATGCCGTTGTCAATCTGGGAGCTGTCATCGGATTTGTGATTGGATGCGTAAATTTACTGTTCTAAGCAGAAAATACTATGCTATAAGAATTATAAGAATGGAGACGAAGTGAATAATGATAAAGCTGTATGAAAAAGATGCATATCAGACGACATTTTCAGGAAACGTGATTTCCTGTGGAAAAGAGAAAGACAGATGGAAAATTGTGATGGATCAGACCTGCTTTTATCCGGAAGGAGGAGGGCAGCCGGCAGATCATGGAATGCTGGGAGAGGCAGTTGTACTGGATGTCCAGGAAGAACAAGGACAGATTGTTCACTGGACGGATCGTCCTTTGGAAACAGGAAAAGAAGTGAAAGGAGAAATTGATTGGGACAGACGTTTTTATTTTATGCAGAACCATACAGGAGAACATCTTGTATCTGGCCTGATTCATAAGAAATATGGATATGAAAATGTGGGATTTCACATGAATGAAGAACTGATCACAATCGATGTGGGGGGCATTTTGACTCCGGAACAGCTCAATGAGATGGAAAAAGAGGCAAACGAAGAGCTGAATAAGGGAAGAGAGATTGAAACGCTGTATCCATCGGCTGAGGAGCTTCAAAATTTGGCATATCGCAGCAAAAAAGAAATAGAGGGACAGGTGAGAATTATCCGCATTCCAGAATGCGACACTTGCGCCTGTTGTGGAACGCATGTAAAAAATACATTGGAGATTGGAATGATTAAGTTTTTGAGTATGCAGAATTATAAAAGCGGCGTCCGTGTCACGTTGCTCTGCGGAAAAAAAGCATTTGAAAATTATGGGGAAAAACACAAAAGTGTGATGGAGATTTCTCATCTGCTTTCGGCAAAACCAGAGGAAGTGACAGAAGCAGTGGAGAGGATGAAAGAAGAAAACCAAAACTTGAGACAGAAGATCGGTCAGCTGAAACAGATGCTTCTGGAGGCGAAAGCACAAGTGATTCCAGGCGGAGAAAAAAATGTTTTTTTATGGGAAGAGAATCTGGAACCAGGCGACCTGCGCCATCTGATCAATGCAATGATGAAACGGGCTGAAAATGTGATGGTTCTTGTGCCTGGAAAAGAAGATCTTTTTAATTATGCGGCTGCGTGCAGAGAAAAGGACAGCAGACAGATCAGCAAAGCGCTCGCCTCACAGTTTTTCTCCAAAGGAGGAGGAACGGCACAGATGGTTCAAGGAACGGTCAGAGGAGAAAAAGAGGAGATCAAAAAGATATTTATGGAAACAGTGGAGGAAAAAGAATGTTAAAGATCGGATGTCATCTTTCCAGCTCAAAAGGATGGGAAGCGATGGGAAAGGATGCCTTGAAAATCGGGGCAAATACCTTTCAGTTTTTTACAAGAAACCCAAGAGGAAGCAAAGCAAAAGCTTTAAATCTGGAAGACGTGGAAAAACTGAGAAAACTGATGGAAGAACACCACTTTTCTCAGATCGTGGCGCACGCTCCTTATACATTAAATGCGTGTTCTTCCGATGAAAAAATCAGAGAATTTGCAAGACAGACGATGAAAGATGATTTAGAGCGTATGGAATATCTGCCGGGAAATTATTATAACTTTCATCCGGGCAGTCATGTGAAGCAGGGAGCGGAGAAAGGAATCTGTCAGATTGCCGATCTTTTGAATGAAATCCTATGGGAAGATCAAAAGACAACAGTACTTCTTGAGACGATGGCTGGAAAGGGAACAGAGGTAGGACGCTCATTTGAAGAACTGAATGAGATCTTGAAAAAAGTAGACTTAAAAGAAAAAATGGGAGTCTGCATGGATATCTGCCACGTTCACGACGGGGGATATGATATTGTAAACCATTTGGATGATGTGCTGAGAGAATTTGACTGTGTGATAGGACTTGACTGTTTGAAAGCAATTCACCTCAATGACAGCAAAAATCTAATGGGAAGCCGGAAGGATCGGCATGAAAAAATCGGAGAGGGGTCAATCGGGCTGGAGGCAATCGAAAGGATCGTGAAACATCCTTTACTGAAAGGACTGCCATTTATTCTGGAGACACCAAACGAGCTGGATGGATATGAGAGAGAAATTCGTATGCTGAGGGCGATTGAGTAAACGATATTGTCTTATTGGAACAAAAAGAAAGAATATTACGCCCTGGAATAAAAAAATAGAAAAATACAAAATAAAGCCTAAAGAAGAACCTGTAGTAAATTTTC
>JAUNDP010000061.1:0-701 GCA_030526005.1 Eubacteriales bacterium | reverse complement strand
AGAAAAATACAAAATAAAAAAAGACAAAAAAGGAGGAACTTCTAGATTTTTCAGAAATATTATGATAATAAAAATATAAATAAAATATTTACTTGACAAATTGAAAAAGAAGAGTTATAGTAATTTCTGTAATCAAGAAGTTCCGATTGCTGACGGGGCAATGTAGAGCACTACAGTGTGATCGGAATCAAATAGAGTCGACCGTCTGGACAGCATTTGAGGAAGAAAGAGATGTTGTCTTTTTTTATATCAGGGCTGAGAGGCAGACTGTTCGATAAAAAATAAAAAGTTATTTTTCATAAAGTAGAGTAGATGTTACGCGTAAAGTGTCACCGAATAGGAAGAGTTTCTGTGAACGAAGGGAAAGCCGCGTTGTAATATCGCTTCCGCTACTGCGCCAAAGTGATTTGCATTTTCTTTGCGCAGTTTTTTGTTACCCTTTTTTTGAAAAAAGTGACGAAAAACAGAAAGATTAAAAGAAAAAACTGTTAAAAAAATACAAAAAGTATATAACTGCGAAAAGCAGTGGAATAAAGAAAGGAGATTTTTATCATGGGATACAAATCAGATATTGAAATTGCACAGGAGACACCAATGCTGCCGATCACAGAGATCGCAAAAAAAGCAGGAATCGATGACAAATACCTGGAGCAGTATGGAAAATACAAAGCAAAAATCGATTATAACTTATTAAGAGAGAC
>JAUNDP010000004.1 GCA_030526005.1 Eubacteriales bacterium | reverse complement strand
GGAGATTCTTATTTTAAGATTTAGGAGCTAAAAATTGGTATTTACCGACAGCCCCTTTTTTGTGATTTACTGATCTTTTTTTGCAGCCTGTGCCATTTTCATTGCACGCACTTTCATAGGAAGTCCGAATAATGTGATGAATCCATCAGCGTCATGATGATCATACAGATCTCCTGTTGTGAAAGAAGCAAGAGATTCGCTGTATAAAGAATATGGAGATGTTGTGCCGGCTTTGATGATATTTCCTTTGTACAGTTTGAATTTCACTTCACCTGTCACATACTGCTGTGTGGAAGTAACGAAAGCCTGGATTGCTTCACGAAGAGGAGTAAACCATTTTCCTTCGTATACGATCTGTGCCATTTTGTTGCCCATATCTTTCTTTGCATTCATGGTATCGCGGTCTAATACGAGTTCTTCCAGCTGTTTATGTGCTTCCATCAGGATTGTTCCGCCAGGAGTTTCATATACACCACGGGATTTCATACCAACGACACGGTTTTCTACGATATCTACGATACCGATTCCATGTTTTCCGCCCAGAGCATTTAATTTTTTGATGATGTCAGAAACTTTCATCTTTTCGCCATTGATACTTGTAGGAATTCCTTTTTCAAATGTCATTGTCACATATTCTGGTTCATCCGGAGCCTTTTCCGGAGTTACACCTAAAACTAAGAGGTGATCATAGTTTGGCTCATTTGCAGGATCTTCCAGTTCCAGACCTTCATGACTGATATGCCATAAGTTGCGGTCACGGCTGTAGCTGCTGTCAGCAGCGAATGGAAGGTCAATGCCATGCTGTTTGCAGTATTCAATTTCATCTTCACGGGACTGCATTGTCCAGATGTCTGTCATACGCCATGGAGCGATAATTTTGATATCAGGAGCTAGCGCTTTGATGCTCAGCTCAAAACGGATCTGGTCATTTCCTTTTCCTGTAGCGCCGTGGCAGATAGCGGAAGCGCCTTCTTTACGAGCAATTTCCACTAATTTTTTTGCAATGCCAGGACGAGCCATGGAAGTTCCGAGTAAATATTTATTTTCATATACAGCGCCTGCCTGCACGCATGGCATAATATATTCGTCACAGAATTCATCTACAATATTTTCAATATATAATTTAGAAGCGCCTGATAATTTTGCTCTCTCATCCAGACCGTCCAATTCATTTTCCTGTCCGCAGTCGATACAGCAGCAAATAACCTCATAATCGAATTTTTCTTTTAACCATGGAATAATTGCGGTTGTATCCAATCCGCCGGAATATGCCAGAACTACTTTCTCTTTCATTTTCTAAATCCTCCTGCTTTTGTACATTTATATTTCATTATGATTTACTATACATCAATTATCATAATTATTCAAGTCCTAATCTAAAAATTGTAAGAAGTGACAAAAAAATTGAATATTATACGATAAATATGTATAAATATGCGTCAAAAAACACTTTACTTTAGCAGAGAGATACGATATTATAAGAAAAAGAATAAGAAAGAGCTGTTTTTTACAAATAAACTGCGAGAAAGCCCATATGCTTTGGATATGGAAGTATGTCAAAAGCAGTTATATTTTAAAAACAGAAAATAAAACTAGAAAGGAAAACAGGACACATGATAAAAGTAGGAATTATAGGCGCCACCGGTTATGCCGGAGGAGAACTTGTAAGATTATTGATGGGACATAAAGAAGCAGAGATCAAATGGTACGGTTCCAGAAGCTATATTGATAAGAAATATTCTGAAGTATATCAGAATATGTTTCAGATTGTAGATGAGAAATGTATGGATGACAATATGGAAGCGCTTGCCGATCAGGTGGATGTAATATTCACAGCGACACCGCAGGGATTATGTGCTTCTCTGATAAATGAGGAGATCCTTTCTAAAGTAAAAGTGATTGATCTGAGTGCAGATTTTCGGATTAAGAATGTGAAGACATATGAGGAATGGTATAAAATTGAACATAAGACGCCGCAGTTTATCGGGGAAGCAGTATATGGACTTTGTGAGATCAATCGTGAAGAAATAAAAAAGGCAAGGCTGACAGCAAATCCCGGATGCTATCCAACGTGCAGTATCCTTTCTATCTATCCTCTGTTAAAAGAAGGGATGATTGACCCTGACACGATTATTATTGATGCAAAATCGGGCACGTCAGGCGCCGGAAGAGGGGCAAAGCTGGACAATTTATATTGTGAAGTGAATGAAAATATTAAAGCATACGGGGTGGCAGTTCACCGCCATACGCCAGAGATCGAAGAACAGCTTGGATATGCGGCAGGAAAAGAAATACGACTGAATTTTACACCGCATCTTGTGCCGATGAACAGAGGAATTTTAGTTACGGCATACGCTTCTTTGAAAAGAGAGACAACATACGAAGAAGTAAGGGCAGCATACGATAAATATTATGAAAAAGAACGATTTGTAAGAGTTTTGGATCATGATGTGACGCCTCAGACAAAATGGGTTGAGGGAAGCAATTATGTCGATGTGAATTTTAAAATTGATCCAAGAACAAACCGTATCATCATGATGGGAGCAATGGACAATCTGGTAAAAGGAGCGGCAGGTCAGGCAGTGCAGAATATGAATCTGATGTTTGGAATAGAGGAAACAGAAGGTCTGCGTCAAGTACCGATGTTTCCGTAATACGATACTGCTTTTGAGGTGCGAAGGAGGGAAAATATGGAATTAAGAACAGGCGGGGTGACCGCGGCACAGGGTTTCAAAGCCATTGGAATCTGTGCAGGAATTAAGAAAAATAAAAAAGATATGGCAATGATCACAAGTGATATTCCATGCGTGGCGGCAGGCACGTTTACAACAAATGTGGTAAAAGCCGCTCCAGTGAAATGGGACAGAGCGATCGTGTCAGCCGGAAAAAATGTGTCGGCAGTTGTTGTAAACAGTGGTGTGGCAAATGCGTGTACCGGAGAAGAGGGATATGGATACTGTAGGGACACAGCACAACTTACAGCGGAGCTTTTAGGAATACAGACAGAAAACGTTCTTGTTGCATCGACAGGGGTAATCGGCAGACAGCTGCCGATGGACAAGATCAAAGAAGGAATTAAAACGATGACGCCGCTTTTAAGATCGACTGTGGAGGCAGGCTCTATGGCTGCAGAGGCGATCATGACGACGGATACAGTGAAAAAAGAGATTGCTGTCACAACGTGCATAGACGGAAAGACAGTAACAGTCGGAGGTATGTGCAAAGGAGCCGGCATGATTCACCCGAATATGTGTACGATGCTGAGTTTTGTGACAACAGATGTGTCCATTTCAAAAGAGATGCTGCAAAAAGCGCTCAGCCAGATTGTACAGGACAGCTATAACATGATTTCGGTAGACGGGGATACTTCCACAAACGACACAGCGCTTGTCCTTGCAAATGGGATGGCAGGAAACAAGGAAATCAACACGGAAGATGAAAATTATAAAAAGTTTTATGAGGCGTTGGAATATGTCAGCATCTATCTTGCAAAGCAGCTTGCAGGCGACGGAGAAGGGGCGACGGCGCTGTTTGAAGTGAAGGTGATCGGGGCTGAATCAAAGGAACAGGCAGTGACCTTAAGCAAATCCATCATCACATCCAACCTGACAAAAGCGGCAATTTTCGGACACGATGCGAACTGGGGCAGAATTTTGTGCGCAATGGGCTATTCTGGAGCAGATTTTGATCCTGAAAAAGTAGATCTGTTTTTTGAAAGCGCAGCAGGAAAGCTGAAAATTATCGAAAATGGCGTTGCGCTTGATTATAGCGAGGAAGAAGCAACGAGAATTTTATCTGAGAGAACAGTCACTGCGATTGCAGATGTGAAAATGGGATCTGCATCTGCAACGGCATGGGGCTGTGATCTGACATACGATTATGTAAAAATAAATGCAGATTACAGAAGCTGATGGAGGAAAAAATGGAATCAAAAAATGTAAATATGTGGGTGGAAAAAGCAAATGTATTGATTGAAGCGCTGCCTTACATTAAACAATTCAAGGGAAAAATTATCGTGGTCAAATACGGCGGAAGCGCAATGATTGACCATGAACTGAAAAAGAGTGTAGTACGGGATATCGCGCTGTTAAAATTGGTAGGATTTCGCCCGATTGTTGTCCATGGAGGTGGAAAAGAGATCACAAAATGGTGCGGCAAAATGGGGATTGAAAGTACGTTTGTCAATGGTCTGCGCATGACGGATAAAGCGACGATGGAAATTGCGGAGATGGTATTGAACAAAGTAAATAAAGGCCTTGTATCCATGCTGGAAAAAATAGGAGTCCATGCGGTCGGAATCAGCGGAAAAGATGGATCTGTTTTGAAAGTAAAGAAAAAATATTCCCAGGGACAGGATATCGGATTTGTAGGAGAGGTAACGCAAGTAAATACTAAGCTGCTTCATACTTTGCTGGACAGCGATGTTGTGCCGGTAATCTGCCCGATTGGATCAGATGAGGGATGTTATTCTTACAATGTAAATGCAGATGATGCGGCGTGTGCGATTGCAAGCGCAATGGGAGCAGCAAAACTGGCATTTTTGACAGATATTGAGGGCGTGTATACGGATCCGTCAGATAAGACAACGCTGATTTCCAGAATGAACGTGCCGGAAGCAGAAGCATTTCTGGCATCGGGACTGGCAGGCGGAGGGATGCTCCCAAAACTGCAAAACTGTATTGATGCGATTAAGGCAGGAGTCTCCAGAGTCCATATTTTAGACGGCAGAATTGAACACAGTCTGCTGCTCGAATTTTTTACAGATCATGGGATTGGAACAGCAATCTTTGGAGACCAGGAGGAGGATACCAATGAGTAAAACTCAGGACTATATAGAGCGTGCGGAGAATGTGATTCTTCATACCTATAACCGTTATCCGATTGTTTTGGAAAAAGGAGAAGGCGTCTATCTGGAAGACGCCGAAGGGAAAAAATATCTTGATTTTGCGGCAGGAATTGCAGTATTTGCACTGGGATACGGGAATAAAAAATACAATGAAGCATTGAAAGCACAGATGGATCAGATTATTCACACCTCGAATTTATATTATAATATTCCGGCTGTGGAGGCAGGGGAAAAACTGCTGAAAGCGTGTGGCATGAGCCGTGTATTTTTTACGAACAGCGGAACGGAAGCGATTGAGGGCGCCATAAAAGCGGCGCGAAAATATGCTTATAATAAAGATGGTTCCACAGATCATGAGATCATTGCGATGAATCATTCCTTTCATGGAAGAAGCATGGGCGCTTTATCTGTGACAGGAAATCCGCATTATCAAGAAGCGTTTAAACCATTGATGGGCGGTGTAAAATTTGCAGATTTCAACGATCTGGAGAGTGTAAAAAGACAGGTCAGTGAAAAGACGTGTGCGATTCTTCTGGAAACTGTTCAGGGAGAGGGCGGTATCTATCCGGCTGATCCGACATTTCTGGCAGGAGTAAAACAGATCTGTGAAGAGAGAGATATCTTGCTCATTTTAGATGAAATTCAGTGCGGTATGGGGCGTACAGGAGAGATGTTTGCATGGCAGGGATATGCAGTGGAACCGGATATTATGACATGTGCAAAAGCGCTGGGATGCGGCATTCCGGTCGGAGCGTTCGTCTTAAATGAAAAGACAGCAAAAGCGTCGCTTGTTCCGGGAGATCACGGTACAACATATGGAGGAAATCCTCTTGCATGTGCAGCTGTCTCAAAAGTATTTGACCTTTTTGAGGAAGAAAAAGTGATTGAGCATGTCAGAAAAATCACGCCTTATTTTGAAAAAAAATTAGATGAGTTGGTCGGAACATATAAATTCCTGACAGCAAGACGCGGCAAAGGGCTGATGCAGGGACTTGTCGTGGAAGGACGTCCGGTGGGAGAAATTATTACAAAGGCGCTGGAAAACGGATTGATTGTAATTTCAGCAGGAAGCAATGTACTGCGCTTTGTACCTCCGCTGATTATCACAGAAGAACAGATTGACGAGATGATTGAAAAATTAAAGAAAAGTTTTTAAGGGAGAGCTGCGGAAGAAGATAAAATCATTCCGCAGCTTTTTAGATCGCTTCTGAATTTTTTGTACAAAATTCGTACATATTATTTGTGAATAGCTTTAAAAAAAGGAGAGATTTTAATATGCTTGGAATTTTGATTGCATTACTTTCAGGAGCGCTTATGAGC
Source organism: Eubacteriales bacterium (assembly GCA_030526005.1). Lineage (GTDB taxonomy): Bacteria > Bacillota > Clostridia > Lachnospirales > Lachnospiraceae > JAGZHZ01. The sequence continues at coordinate 121,523 of JAUNDP010000004.1, read as the reverse complement.
GTGCAGGGTGTGTTTAATACAGCAGTGACGAAACAGACAAGCCTCTGGGTATCCACAGGGTTTGTACAGCTTTCCGCGTTTGCAGTCTGTGTGGTGATGTGGTTTTTTACAGGGAGAGAAAATCCGATGGAATTATTTCATGTTCAGCCAAAATACACGTTGCTTGGCGGTGTGATCGGCGCATTTATTACAATCACAGTGATTAAAAGCATGGGAAGCTTAGGACCGGCGCGCGCTGTCATGCTGATTGTCATTTCACAGCTGATTGTTGCCTATGTGATCGAACTGTTTGGAATATTTGGTGTGGAAAAGCAGCCGTTTGAGTGGAGAAAAATTTTGGGAATGGCAGCTGCAATTACGGGGATTGTTCTGTTTAAATGGTAAAGTGAGAAAAAACTATTGTAATTGTTTCTGTTTTTCGATACAATGAAAGAGACGCACAAGGAGGACTTTATAGAGGAAAATTCTATAAAGGAGAGAAGCGCGTGATTAAAAAAATATTTTTCAAAAATTTTTTATGGATTTTTACGGGAATCATGATAAGTGGATGCCAGAAAGAGACGATGGAGCTTTCATGGGAGACAGAAGAAGAGATTGTATCAGAGGAGACTTCAACCGAGGAAAATATACAAAAAACAGTATTTGTTCATGTGTGCGGAGCCGTAAAATCTCCAGGCGTGTATAAGCTTCCTGCTTCGTCCAGGATGATTGATGCAGTCAATGCAGCGGGAGGCTTTTTAGACCATGCCGCATCGGATCAGATTAATCTTGCAGCTGTTTTAAAAGACGGAGATCAGATAAGAATTTATACGGATGAAGAATTGGAGACCGCAGCAGGAAGCGATGCACAGATGGAGGCGTGGAGACAGACCGAAGAAGGGCTTGTCGATTTAAACAGCGCCCAAAAAGAACAGCTGATGGAACTTCCCGGGATTGGCGAGACAAAAGCAGAAGCAATTTTGTCATATCGGGAAGAGGCTGGAGGATTCCGGACGATCGAAGACTTAAAAAAGGTATCTGGTATCAAAGAATCTGTTTTTGAAAAAATAAAAGACAAAATAATTGTCCGTTAAATTTAAGGAGAAAGTTATATGGCGAAAAAGGTTCTAGTGGTTGATGATGAAAAATTAATCGTAAAGGGAATTCGTTTCAGTCTGGAACAGGATGGAATGGAAGTGGATTGCGTTTACGACGGCGAGGAAGCAGTCCGAATGGCACGGGAGAAAGAATATGATATCGTGTTGCTGGATGTGATGCTGCCAAAGCTGACAGGTTTTGAAGTATGCCAGCAGATCCGGGAGTTTTCAACAATGCCGATTGTTATGCTGACAGCAAAAGGGGACGATATGGATAAAATTCTGGGACTGGAATACGGCGCAGATGATTATATCACAAAACCGTTCAACATTCTGGAAGTAAAAGCGAGAATCCGCGCGATCATGCGCCGTACGGCAAAAAAAGCGACGGCTGAAAATAAGAAAAAGTATGTGGAAGTGGGAGATCTCGTTTTAGACTGCGAGGGAAGAAGAGTCTCCATTGCGGGAAAAGAAATCAATCTGACAGCAAAAGAATTTGATGTTCTGGAACTTCTTGTTTTTAACCCGAATAAAGTATTCAGCCGTGAAAATTTGCTGAATATTGTATGGGGATATGAGTATCCGGGAGATGTCAGAACCGTGGATGTTCATATCAGAAGATTGAGAGAAAAGATCGAGGCAAATCCGAGTGAGCCGAAGTATGTACATACGAAATGGGGAGTTGGTTACTATTTCCAGCATTAAAAAATATCTCCATGCGCTGGGAGATTTTAGAAAAAGCCTGCAATTTCGTATCTTTATCTTTTTTATCCTGGTTGGGACCATTCCTCTTTTTCTGCTGAAATATGGAATGCTCTACAGCCATCAGGAAGAAATGATGGATCGTCACAGCGCGATGATCCGAAACCAATGTATACAGATCTCAAATGATTTAATTGAGACAGGATATCTGGAAGGAGAAAGATCGGAGATTGTAGATATGGAGCTTGCCCAGCTCGCAAAGCTGTACGATGGAAGAGTTCTTGTCGTAGATGAAAGCTTTTGCATTATTAAAGATACTTATGGTGCCGACGAGGGGAAATATCTGATCTCAAAAGAAGCGATGGATTGCTTTGACGGGATCAATACTACTTTTTATGGAAACAGGAACGGATCTGCTAAAATTATGCTTCCTGTGATGGAAGAGCAGACGGACGAAGTAAGAGGAATCATGGTCATCAGCTTTCCTGCCTCTGACATTTATCAATCGGGAAAACTGCTGAATAAAAATGTACAGATTCTGCAGTGGGGTGTGATTCTGCTTGTCGTTATTTTTGCATTTTATATGTCGCGTGTTCTTGTAAAACCATTTCGCAAAGTAACAAACTTTTTGGAAGAAAGCTCAACAGGAGTGGAAGAGGAAGGAATTTCTCTGCCGGATTATACAGAGACGCAGCTTTTGACGGACGCATACAATAAAATGATGGTGCGGATGAAAGAACTGGATGACTCCAGACAGGAGTTTGTATCAAACGTTTCCCATGAATTGAAGACGCCGATCACCTCTATGAAAGTGCTCGCCGATTCTCTTTTGATGCAGCCGGATGTACCGATTGAGCTGTATCAGGAATTTATGAAGGATATGTCGGAGGAAATTGACAGAGAAAATAAGATTATTAATGATCTGCTCTCTCTTGTCAAACTGGATAAGAAATCTGGAGATATCCATATTCAGCCGACAAACATCAATGAACTGCTTGAACTGATTTTAAAGAGACTGCGCCCGATTGCGGACAAGAAAAATGTAGAACTGGTAATGGAAACATTCCGCCCTGTAACTGCGGAAGTAGATGAGACGAAACTGACGCTGGCATTGTCAAATCTGGTAGAAAATGCCATTAAATATAATAAAGAAAATGGATGGGTTCACATTTCGCTGAATGTTGACCATAAATACTTTTATGTCAAGATTGAGGACAGCGGTATCGGTATTCCAGAAGAATCACAGGAGCATATTTTTGAGCGATTCTACCGTGTGGACAAATCCCATTCGAGAGAAATCGGAGGTACAGGACTCGGTCTGGCGATTACAAGAAATGCAATCCTGATGCACAGAGGAGCAATCAAAGTCTACAGCAAAGAAGGCGAGGGGACAACATTTACAGTGCGTGTGCCAATTAATTATGTGGAATAGGCGGAGGAATCAATGAAAATAAGAAAAAGCTTTTTATGTTTGATCCTCGTGGCACTCATGCTCGGAGGATGTGAAAAAGAAGAAGTACAGGAGAACGGATATCAGATTTATTATACAGACGAAGAAGGAAAAGAGCTTCAGTCACAGACCTATATTCCGGAAAAAGAAGATACGGACGATCTGCTGGATCAGATGATGAAAAAGTGGACAGAAAATGCAGAAGATTCGCAGATGATTTCTGCCAAACCTGAAGAAGTAGAACTGCTTTCTTATGAAATTCAAAAAAGAAAGCTTGTAGTAGACTTTGACAGTGCATACAGGGAACTGTCAAATATAGAAGAAATGATGCTTCGCACATCTCTGTCCAAGACGATGCTTCAAATTCCGGAAATTAAAAGTGTCCAGATTACAATAGAGGGAGAGAAACTGACAGATCGAACGGGAAAAGTAATTCCCGGCATGACAGATAAAAGTTTTGTAGATGTGGATGATGTAGGCGTCGATGGATTTGAGACAATCGAATATCCATTTTACTTTGCAGATGACAGTGGAAACCTGGAGGAAGAAAAAAGGATCATTCACTATTCCTCCAGTTCTGAAAAGCTTCAGACCGTACTGAAACAGCTGATAGAAGGAACAAAAAACCAAGATCTGAATAGCGTGATTGCACCAGACACAAAAGTTCTGAGTTCAAAGATTGAAAATGGACTTTGCACCGTGAATTTCAGCAAGGAATTTAACTATTCAGTGGACGGCGTTCTGCCGGACATCAGCATTTATGCGATTGTAAATACGCTTTGCGGACTCAATGGTGTGACGTCGGTTAAGATCAATATTGAAGGCGACACAGACAGTTACTATCTGGATACGATTGATTTGTCAGCGCCATTTGAAAAAAGAGAGGATTTAATCAAAACGACAGAAGAAGACGGGGAAGACAGAGTCGGTGTCGATTATTTGATGCGTAAAGTAACGCAGGAAGAAACAGAGGAGGACACGGGGGATGAATAAACGTCCATTGTGGACGGCATTCCTGCTGTGGATCGTATTTCTTTTTATAACAGGAAACAGTGGATCTATGGAAAATGATCCGCTGTTTTCCTGGATAAAAGCAGGTACAGACATAAAACTGGAAGGGCAGATTTACCGGCAGGAATCAAAAGAAAAAACAATTCTATTATATCTGAATCAAGTCAAAATAAAGTCAAATCATGATTTTAAATTTCCAAAAAATGTAATAATTTCAATCAAAGAAAAGAAAAAATGGACAACGGGAATGACAATCATTGCATCCGGAACAGTACAGGAGATGGAGCAAGCGTCAAACTGGGGTGGATTCGATCCAGGATCTTACTATGAACAACAAGGAGTAGGACTGTTTTTACAGAATGGAGTCGTAGAAAAAGAAATAAAAAGTGCAAACAGATATCTTTCTTTTCTTGACAAGATCAGAGAGAGGCTAAAAGAAAGCGTTGAAAATATCAGCAGTGAAGAAGACAGCGCTATTTTGAAAGCGATGCTCTTAGGCGAGAAAGAAGATCTGAAAAAGGAGCAGAAAGAATTATATCAGAAAGGAGGAATCTCCCATATTCTGGCAATCTCGGGGCTGCATATCTCTTTTCTGGGACTTTTATTGTATCAGTTTTTGAGAAAGAGAGCGTTGTCTTTTGGGGCTTCAGGATTCCTGTCAGCAGTCGTGATGGGAAGTTATGGAGTGATGACAGGAATGAGCGTGTCTGCGATGCGTGCTGTGTTGATGTTTTTTATCTATCTCGGTTCTCAGATTTTGGGGAGAACGTATGATGTGTTATCCTCTCTGTCTTTTGCAGGACTGATCGTTCTGTTATACAATCCGGCATCTGTGCATCAGGCAAGTTTCCAGCTTTCTTTTGGCGCTGTACTTGGTCTGACACTTCTCTTGCCAAAGATGGAAGAAGCATTTCAAAAAGAAAAAGAACGCGCCGCAATAAAAATTTTCCGTGCGTCTGTCAGCGTCTCGATTGCTACACTGCCCATATCTTTGTTCTTTTTTTCAGAATGGTCTGTTTTTGGCATTTTACTGAATATTCTTGTGATACCAACCGTACAGATCGTGCTTTTATCAGGGGGAGCAGCAATGATTGCGGGGCTGTTTTTTCCAAATATTGGAATTATTCTCCAGGCTCCAGCGCACTATCTGTTAATGGTTTATGAAAAGTTATCAGGATTTGCCGCAGAAATTCCGGGAGCAGTGTGGAGGGCAGGATCTCCAGATCAGACAAAGATTATTTTATATTATGTACTGCTTGCATTTCTTATATTTCTGACACAGTATGCCAAAAAAAGATGGAAAAAATGGATCTGGATAGTGGGAATTTTTTTTATGTTCCTTATAATGGAAAAGAGATTGCCGGATAAGCTTTTTATCACTGTTCTGGATGTAGGACAGGGAGATGGAATTTGCATTCAAAATGGGAAAGATGGATGCTATATGATGGATGGAGGCAGCACAAGTCAGACGGGCGTAGGAGAATTTTGTATTGAATCTTATCTGAAATTTGAGGGGGTCTCCAGAATTGACGGGTGGTTTCTCTCTCACGCCGATTTGGATCACATCAGCGGTTTGCTGGAAATATTACAGTCTTATCGATGTACATGGGATGGAAGAAATGCAGAGGGGATTACGATAGAGAAAATTTTTCTTCCGTATCGCAGAGAAAAAGCGGAATGGTATCAGCAGATAGAAAAATTGGCAAGACAAAATAAAATTGAGATATACTATATGGAGAAGGGGCAGAAAGTAACAGAAAAAGAAATGGAGATCGTATGCCTGGCGCCGGACAGAAAGTGTTTAAGTGGTGAAGAAAACAGCGATTCTATGGTTCTATCTGTAAAATATGGAGACTTTACGGCTCTTTTGACAGGAGATCTGGAAGGAGATGGAGAAGAAATATTGATTAAGAGTGGAATTTTAAAAGAGATTGATTTTTTAAAAGTGGCACATCACGGATCAGAGTTTTCCACAACAGAAGAGTTCTTAAGACAGACAAAACCAAAGCTGGCTGTAATTTCATGTGCAGAAAAAAATCGTTATGGTCATCCGCATGAAAAACTACTTTTCAGACTGAAAAAGTCAGGAACGGTCATAAAAATGACAAAGGAAAGCGGGGCAGTAAAAGTGATTACAGATGGGAAAAAATATATAGTGAAAGAAAAAAAGCGGCATTTCTATGGCAATAAATTTTTCAAATTGATAGGAAAAAGATAGAGTAAAAAAGGAGAAGTATATGAATATCAGGGAAATGGCAGAAAAAAGAGAAAAAGAATTTTTCAGTCCATATGCAGCATTCAGCCAGAATTCGAGAGGCAGAGAAAGAGAGGAAAAACCGTGCGACATTCGACCGGTATATCAAAGAGACAGGGATCGAATCATGCACAGCAAAGCATTTCGCAGACTAAAACAGAAGACGCAGGTGTTCCTAAGTCCTGTAGGCGATCACTACAGAACGAGAATGATGCACACTCTGGAAGTGGCGCAGACAGCAAGGACGATTGCAAAGGCGCTGCGCTTAAACGACGATCTTGCTGAGGCGATTGCTCTGGGACATGACTTGGGGCACACGCCGTTTGGCCACTGCGGTGAATATGCTTTAAACGAAATCGCTCCGTGCGGATTTGCACATTATGAGCAGAGCGTGCGAATTGTGGAACTGCTGGAAAAAGGAGGAGAAGGATTAAATTTGACATGGGAAGTCCGAGATGGAATCAAAAATCACAGAACGACAGGAAATCCTTCGACTTTGGAGGGAAAAATTGTGCGGATTTCAGACAAAGTGGCATATTTAAACAGTGATATTGACGATGCAAAGAGGGCAAAAATTCTAACAGAGGAAGAGATACCAAAGGCGTACAGAGAAGTTTTGGGAAACACGACAAGAGAAAGGTTGAATACTTTGATTCATGATATTATAATAAATAGTATGGATCGAAATGAGATTGCGATGTCTCCGGAGATTTCACTTGTCATGAAAGATTTGAGAATGTTTATGTTTGAACATGTATATGACGATCCATGTACAAAAAAAGAGGAGAAAAAGGCAATAGGACTTGTGCAGGCATTATATGAATATTATATCATTCACACAGACCTTTTGCCGCAGGAATATCGCAGTCTGATGGATAAGAAAGGGCAGCCAAAAGAGCGGGTCGTCTGTGATTATATTGCAGGTATGACAGACTCTTATGCAACACAGAAGTTTACAGAACTGTTTATCCCGAAGTTTTGGCAGCTATAGGGGAAAAAGATGTATTATTCAGAAGATTTAATTGAAGAGGTACGCCTTAGAAATGATATTGTAGATGTGATTTCAGGTTATGTAAAACTGCAGAGAAAAGGAAATTCTTATTTTGGATTATGTCCGTTCCATAATGAAAAATCACCGTCTTTTTCTGTCAGTCCTGACAAACAAATGTATTATTGTTTTGGGTGCGGAGCAGGCGGAAATGTGTTTACTTTTATCATGCAGTATGAAAACTATACGTTTCCGGAGGCAATGAAATTTCTGGCAGATCGCGCCGGCATTGAACTGCCTTCTCAGGAAATGACAGCGCAGACGCGCCAGGAGCAGGATTTAAAGACGCAAATTCTGGAGTTGAATAAGCAGGCAGCCAACTATTTCTATTATCAGCTGCGGACAGAAAACGGGGCTCATGCGATGGAATATCTCTCAAAGAGAGGAATCACAAAAGAGACGATGAAAAATTTCGGACTGGGATTTTCTACGGCATACAGCGACGACTTGTATCGCTATTTTAAGAAAAAAGGAGTCTCGGATGAACTGCTAAAGCAGTCAGGACTGATGAATGTGGATGAGCGCCGCGGGATGTATGACAAGTTTTGGAACCGTGTGATTTTTCCGATTCAGGATGTCAATGGAAGAGTTATTGGATTTGGCGGAAGAGTGATGGGAGATGGAAAACCAAAGTATTTGAATTCCCCAGAAACGATTGTGTTTGATAAAAGTCGGAACCTTTATGGATTAAATGCAGCACGCATATCCAGAAAAAAATATTTTCTGCTGTGTGAAGGGTACATGGATGTAATTGCGCTGCATCAGGCAGGATTTAAAAATGCAGTGGCTTCTCTTGGAACGGCATTTACCTCGCAGCACGCAGGACTTTTGAGACGGTATACGGAGGAAGTAGTGCTGACATATGACAGCGATGAGGCAGGAAAAAAGGCAGCGCTGCGCGCAATTCCGATCTTAAAAGCAGCAGGGATCACGGCGAAAGTGCTTCATATGGATCCATATAAAGATCCGGATGAATTTATAAAAGCGGAAGGCGGAGAAAAGTTTCAGGAGAGAATAGATCAGGCGGAAAACAGTTTTCTGTTTGAACTTTCCGTGATGGAACAGAAATATCAAATGACAGACCCGGAAAGCAAGACGCTGTTTTTCAGAGAAGTGGCAGCAAAACTGATTGAATTTGATCAGGAACTGGAGAGGGAAAACTATATCGAGGCAGTGGCAGTGCGTTACCATGTCGGATTTGAAAACTTGAGAAAAATGGTGAATCAGCTGGCTATGAAGGGTTACATTCCAAAAATACAGCTGACAGGAAGAGAGAAGAAACTTCCGGAAAAAGAAGACGGAATGAAAAAATCACAGAGAATCTTGCTGACATGGCTGATTGAATATCCCAAATTGTTTGAGACAGTAAAAAAATACATCTCTCCAGAAGATTTTACAGAAGAACTGTACAGAACGGTTGCGGAAATGGTATATGAACAGCAGCGAAACGGAGAGATAAATCCGGCAAAAATTATCAATCATTTTGAAGATTCTGAACAGCAAATGCAGGTTGCTCAGCTGTTTAACACAACCGTGTCGGTTGACACGAAGGAAGATCTGCAAAAGGCAGTCAGAGAGACGATTGCGAAAGTGATGGAAAACAGTATTTCTTATCAGATGAATCATTCTGATCCGACCGATATTTCAGGAATTCAGAAAATGATTGAAAATAAAAGAAAAATGCAGGAATTGGCAAAGCTGACGATTTCTCTGTCATAGACAATAAAGAAGAACAAAGTAAGAACGGCACAAGGAAGAGAGGAGAAAAATTTGCAGTTATCAAAACGCTTGTCGGCGGTAGCGTCGATGGTAAAAGAAAAAGGATGTTTGGCAGACGTAGGGACGGATCATGGGTATATTCCCATCTTTTTGATGGAACAGGGGAACATAGACCATGCAGTTGCGATGGATATCAATGAGGGACCTCTAAAGCGTGCAAAAGCACATATTGCAGAACATATGCTGGAGGAAAAGATTGAGACAAGACTGTCAGACGGAGTAGCACAGCTGAAAGTGGGAGAGGCGGACAGCGTTGTGATCGCCGGAATGGGCGGCCTATTGACGATTGAGATTTTAAAAAGAGGAGCAGACGTTTTAAAAGAGGTAAAAGAGCTGATTTTGCAGCCACAGTCGGAGATTGCTCTTGTGCGTCGTTTTTTGCAGGAACAGGAATATCAGATTACAGATGAAAATATGGTAGAAGAAGATGGAAAATATTATCCGATGATGCGAGTGATTCACGGACAGATGGAGCCATGGACACAGACGGAATATCTGTATGGAAAATATCTGCTTCAGAAAAAGGAACCATGTCTTTTTTCTTTTCTGGAAAGAGAAGAACAGATCTATGAGTCGGTCGAGAAGAAACTGGAAGAAAATGAAAATCCGAATACAAAAAAAAGAAGAGAAGAAATCACAGAAAAATTAGAACGCATTCGGGAAGCAAAACGCATATTGATTTCAGTTGAAGCTTGATGGGACTGTATAAAAAAAGACAGAGCGTGATGGAATGCAAAGGAGAAAAATATGAAATGCAAAGAAATAATAGAAAAATTAGAACAGCTGTATCCTCTGTATTTTGCTGCGTCCTGGGATAATCCAGGACTTCAGACAGGGGATCTGGAAAAGGAGGTAAACACGGTTTATCTGGCTCTGGATGCGACAGATGAAGTGATTGATCATGCGGTGCAGGCAGGAGCGGATCTTTTGATTACACATCATCCGATGATTTTCTCCGGTCTGAAATCCGTGACAGCAGATCACTTTATTGGAAGAAGAGTTATAAAGCTGATTAAAGAAGATATCTGCTATTATGCGGCGCACACAAATTATGATGTTGCCCAGATGGCAGATACAGCTGCTGCGTGTCTGGGGCTGCAATCGCCTTGTGTGCTGAGCGCTTCTCATACAGATCCGCAGACAGGTGCACAGGAGGGATATGGCAGAATAGGAGAACTTCCCTGTGAGATGACATTAAAAGAATGCGCAGATCTTGTGAAAAAATCATTTTCTTTAAGAGAAGTAAAAGTATTTGGGGATGAAAAGAAAAAAATAAAAAAAGTGGCAATTCTGCCGGGTTCAGGAAAGAGTATGCTTTCAGACGCGTTGAAAGCGCATGCGGATGTGATGATTACAGGCGATATAGATCATCATGCTGGAATTGATGCCGCAGCCCAGGGAATGGGTGTGATTGATGCGGGACACTATGGAACAGAACACATTTTTATGGATCAGGTAAAACAGGAACTGGAAAAAGAATTTCCAGATCTGAAAATAGAACGGGAGGCATTTTGCCTGCCGTTTTGGATGATCTAAAACAGGAGGAGCTTTATGGGGCAGGAACAGATTACTGTACAAGTTGGAGAAGAGAAAAGAAAATATCCTTTTGGAACTACTTTTTTAGAGGTGGCAAAGGATTTTGCAGGCACAAAAGAAAATGATATTATTCTGGCGGAATCGGGGAATCGTTTGTTTGAACTGTGTAAAAAGATAAAATACGACTGTGAGATCCGATTTATAACAACGGCAGAGAAAGTAGGATATGACACATACAGAAGAAGTGTGACGCTCTTGATGCTGAAGGCAATGGACCATATTGCAGGTCATGACAATATTGAAAAGATCAGCATCCATTTTTCAGTCGGCAGCGGATATTATTGTACTTTAAAAGGAAAGGTATGTCTGACAGAACAGCTTTTAAAAGAAGTAAAAGCATATATGAGAGAGCTTGTGGAACAAAAAGTTCCGATTCAGAAGAGAAGCGAAGATACCTATAAGGCGATTGAACTGTTTCACGAATATGGAATGTATGATAAGGAAGCACTGCTGACTTACAGGAGAGTTTCCAAAGTCAATATCTATAATCTGGCAGGATTTGAAGATTATTTTTATGGATATATGGCTCCGGATACCTCTTATCTGCAATATTTTGATTTAGTTTTGTATGATGAGGGATTTGTACTGCTGTTTCCATGGATGAGCAATCCGAGGAAAATGCCGGAATTTCAGCCGCGAAAAAAGATTTTTCAGGTTCAAAAGCAGACCCTTTTATGGGGAGAAATGCTGAATGTGCCGACGGTTGCGGCGCTGAATGAACGTGTTGTGAATGGAAATATGGATGATTTGATTTTATGTCAGGAAGCGCTTCAGGAGAAAAGAATCGGAGAGATTGCAGAACAGATTGCGAAGAAGAAAGCCAGGATCGTACTGATTGCTGGTCCTTCCTCTTCTGGAAAAACGACATTTTCCCACAGACTCTCTATTCAGCTTGCAGCGCATGGATTAAACCCTCATCCGATTCCGATGGACGATTACTTTGTAGACCGCGAAAAAACGCCTCTTGATATCTATGGAAATAAAAATTTTGAGTGTCTGGAAGCGATAGATATTGAACAGTTTAACGAGGATATGACACGCCTTCTTTCCGGTGAAAAAGTAGAACTTCCTTACTATAATTTTAAACTTGGAAAGAGAGAATACCGTGGAAATACATTGCATTTGGGGAAAGACGATGTGCTTGTAATCGAAGGAATACATGGCTTGAATGACAGAATGACTTACCGTATGCCAAGAGAGGAGAAGTTTAAAATATATATCAGCGGATTGACTCAGCTGAATGTAGATGAACACAATCGAATTGCCACCACAGACGGGCGGCTTTTGAGAAGAATCATTCGAGATGCAAGAACAAGAGGAACATCGGCAAAAAATACGATTGCAATGTGGCCTTCTGTTGGAAGGGGAGAGGAGGCTTATATTTTCCCTTATCAGGAAGAGGCAGATGTCATGTTTAACTCTGCTTTGATTTATGAGCTGGCAGTGCTGAAAATTTATGCGGAGCCGCTTTTATTTGGAATTGCAAGAGAAGAACCGGAATACAAAGAGGCAAAGCGTTTGCTGAAATTTTTAGACTACTTTGTAGGGATTCCAGGAGAAAATGTTCCGCAAAATTCCATTTTGCGTGAATTTATCGGCGGAAGTTGCTTTAAAGTATAAAAAACAGAGAAAAATCTATTTACAAGAAGAAAGTTTCATGTTAGAATTTGATGCGGCATAAGTAGAATAAATGATCGCGGATGACAAAACGAAAGGTGTCATACGAGGAAAGTCCGGGCTTCACAGGGCAGGATGCCAGATAACGTCTGGTGGAGGCGACTCCAAGGACAGTGCAACAGAAATATACCGCCAGCTTTGCTGGTAAGGGTGGAAGGGCAGTGTAAGAGACTACCGCCTTTTTGGCAACAAAGAGGGCATATGTAAACCCCATCCGAAGCAAGACCGAAAAAAAGCATATGGCGGCCCGTCAGCTTTAGGTAGGTCGCTGGAACCTGCTGGCGACAGCAGGTCTAGATAGATGATCATTCACGACATAACCCGGCTTATCGTTCTGCTTATGCAAAAAAATGGAAGAAAGCAAAAAAATACTTGCATATTAAAAAGAAAACGAATATAATAAAAAAGACAAAGGCGTCAAAGAATATTTAGGGGAACAGAATTCCGCTGAATAGTTTTTTGAAGCCTTTTTTTGAATTTTGGAACATCTATCTGCTTTTTGAAATCAAGATGATAGCCGAATAAAAAAAGAAAGAGCAGATAAAAAAAGAATTTGAGGAGGAACAACAAATGTCATATGTAGATGAAGTCATTGAGTTAGTAGTAAAACAAAATCCGGCAGAACCTGAATTTCATCAGGCTGTAAAAGAAGTGCTGGAATCTTTGAGAGTCGTGATCGAAGCAAACGAAGAAAAATACAGAAAAGAAGCATTGCTGGAAAGACTGGTAAATCCGGAAAGACAGTTTAAGTTCCGCGTGCCGTGGGTGGACGATAAAGGACAGGTTCAGGTCAACACAGGATACCGCGTGCAGTTTAACAGTGCAATCGGACCATACAAAGGAGGACTGCGTCTTCATCCGTCTGTAAACTTGGGAATCATTAAATTCTTAGGTTTTGAACAGATTTTTAAAAACTCACTGACCGGACTTCCAATCGGCGGTGGCAAAGGTGGTTCTGACTTCGATCCGAAAGGAAAATCTGACAGAGAAGTAATGGCTTTCTGCCAGAGCTTTATCACAGAGCTTTATAAATATATCGGCGCAGATACAGACGTTCCAGCTGGAGATATCGGAACAGGCGCAAGAGAGATCGGATATATGTTCGGACAGTATAAAAGAATCAGAGGAGTGTATGAAGGAGTCCTGACAGGAAAAGGTCTGTCTTACGGAGGATCTCTGGCGAGAAAAGAAGCAACAGGATACGGACTGCTCTATTTCACAGAAGAAATGTTAAAATGCAATGGAAAAGATATCAAAGGAACGACAATCTGTGTATCCGGCGCAGGAAACGTAGCGATCTATGCGATTGAAAAAGCACAGCAGTTAGGCGGAAAAGTAGTGACTTGCAGCGATTCTACAGGATGGGTATACGATCCGGACGGAATCGATCTGGCTGCTTTAAAAGAAATTAAAGAAGTAAAACGCGCTCGTCTGACAGAGTACAAAACATATCGTCCAAATGCAGAATATCATGAAGGAAAAGGCGTATGGAGCGTAAAATGTGATATTGCTCTGCCATGTGCGACACAGAATGAGCTGACACTGGAAGACGCGAAAATGCTTGTTGCAAACGGATGCTATGCAGTAGCTGAGGGAGCAAATATGCCTACAACTCTGGAGGCGACAGAGTACCTTCAGAAGAGCGGAATTTTATTTGCACCTGGAAAAGCTTCAAATGCCGGCGGTGTTGCGACATCTGCTCTTGAAATGTCTCAGAACAGTGAGAGACTGTCCTGGAGCTTTGAGGAAGTGGATGCGAAACTTCAGACAATCATGGTCAATATTTTCCACAATCTGGACGATGCTGCCAAACGATACAATGCAGAAGGAAACTATGTAGTAGGAGCAAATATTGCAGGATTTGAGAAAGTGGCAGACGCAATGCTTGCACAGGGCGTTTGTTAATCAGAAAACTCAATAAAATAAAAAGATATAGAAAAGAAAGGGACCGGACAGGAAATATGTCTGGTCTTTTTTTGAAACAAAAAACAATAAATTTATGTTTACAAAACGATAAGATTGTAAAAATAAATAAAAACAGATAAAATAACAGATAATTAATAAAAAATAAAAAAATAACTTGACAAAATAAAAAAATATATTTATAATGAAGTTACAAATAAAGAAAGAGAGGTACAAACCACCGAAAACATAAGTTACAGTTCTTTTTGTATCATACAAAAAGAAAGGAAGATTTAAAAAAGTTTCAGAACAGAAGAAAAATCGGAATTCCTGAATTTTCACAGAGATGAGGAATCTGTAGTTGAGAAAGAAAATTTAAATTTTTGAAATCAGTCAATTCAGGCAGATAAAAAAACTGAAACAGAAAAAGAGGTATTATATGGTAGAAGTGCATTAGGATCGGTTGCTATTTAAAGGGTAAATGGCAACCGGTCTTTTTTTATATGAAAAAAGTATAACTTTAATTAAAAACAACTAATAGTTACTGTATTTAATGGATTTTCCAGAGATTTATAACGATATTACAACAAATAAAGAGCTTTATATGACGACTTATCCCAATATATATTCATTTCTAAAAATATTTTTCTTCAATGCTCGAAAAAGAATGACTACATAATTTTTGAATGGTATAATTTTTAGTAAATATAGGGATCAATTATGAATTTACTGGATGGAGGAATATCATGAAGCATAAAGGAACGAAACGAATAGAAACAGATAGACTAATATTAAGACCATTTTGTATAGATGATATAGCTGCCTCATACAAGAATTGGTCTTCTGACGAGAAGGTTACAGAATTTTTAAGATGGCCTACACACACAAGTATAGAGGTAACAGAGAGAGTATTAAAAGGTTGGATAGAAAAAAGTAAAAAGAAAGATTTTTATCAGTGGGCAATTATCTTTAAAGATATTGGAGAACCTATTGGCACAATAAGTGTTGTTGATAGTAACGAATCATTGAACATTCTGCATATAGGTTATTGCATAGGAAGTAAATGGTGGCACAAAGGAATTACCACAGAGGCATTTCGTGCAATCATCCCATATTTATTTGATGAAGTTGGAGCAAATCGAATTGAGTCTCAGCATGACCCGAATAATCCGCACTCAGGAAATGTAATGAAAAAATGCGGATTGATTTATGAGGGAACATTACGCCAATCTGATTTTAGCAATAAAGGTATCGTGGATGCTTGTGTATATAGTTTACTGAAATCAGATTGGGAGAATGCAAAAAATAGATGAAATTTGAATTTATAAAAATTTTGGAAGGAGAGCGAATGTATGGTATTTTTGATATTTAGAACTTTTGGGCTGATTATTATATCCTTTATAGTTTTAATTATTTATATTTTACATAGAAAGAAAAAAGGAAAGTTTATTAAACGAAAGGCGGTCAATGAAAAAGAAAAAAGAAAATATCAAAAATGGGAAAAAATAATCAATGTAATGGCAGTTGTTGGGTTATTGATTCTCGGTATATTTATAACTGTTCCTTGTTGCTTGGATATACCTTATTTACTATCTGATAATTTAGTTGAAGTTACCGGAAAAGTCACACAAGGTGCAATGTCTGGAGAAAACTCTAATAGTGAAAGAAGAATACATATTAGAGATGAGAAAACTGGAGAAGAACATTCTTTAAAGTATTGGGGAGCAGGTAGCGATTTAGGAGATAAAATAACTGTAAGGTATTTACCGCATACAAAATATGGGTATATGGTTGAATAATAAGATAACTTCCAGTCTGTAGGTACATTTGATATGATATAATGAAAATATCGCATTCGAACGGAGTAATCCAGATATGGCGGCGGGAAAATCTTTTAGATTTTTCCGCCGTTTTTAAGCAGATGATTCTCTTTGGCAGTTGAGCGAGCTTGCGAGCGATCAGCCATGTATCCCTGATACAGAATATTTATCAGAAGAAAATAGATATCATGAAAACATGGACAGCCTCATATATTAAATAAAAGAGGTGAGAACATGAATATACATAAAGCATTAATTCAGATTTTTTCGGAAAATATCCGATTAATTGTAAAAAAAATGAAGATTGACGCAGAGAGTCTCCAGGAGATTCGGATGAGAGTTGAAAAACCATTTCTTATTTTGGCAGATGGAGAAGAATATTTTGTGACAGAAAAGGGAGAATTGACGAAACAGGAACAGAAGGGATATATTGTCACGAAACAGGAAATTATGGAGACGATCTCATACATTACACATTATTCTCTGTATGCGTATGAGGATGAAGTACGACAGGGATTTTTGACAATAGAAGGAGGTCATCGCATTGGAATTGCAGGGAAAATGGTGATGGAGGGAAACAGAATAAAGAATATAAAGTATATTTCTTTTTTAAATATCCGTATTACACATGAAAAGAAAGGCTGCGCAGATAAACTGCTGCCATATATCATTGATCAGGGGAGGATCTGCCATACTCTTTTAGTGTCCCCGCCGCGCGGTGGAAAAACGACGATTCTGAGGGATCTGGTGAGACAGCTTTCCAATGGAACAAAATTTCTTCCCGGAGTGACGGTTGGCGTGGTGGACGAACGATCAGAGATTGGCGGATCTTATATGGGAGTCCCGCAGAACGATCTGGGAATCCGAACCGATGTGCTTGACTGCTGCCCAAAAGCAGAGGGCATGATGATGCTGATCCGTTCCATGTCTCCTCATGTGATAGCGGTCGATGAGATTGGAGATTATGAGGACAGCAGGGCGATTGAGGCGGTGATGAACTGTGGATGCAAGGTACTTGCCACTGTTCATGGAAGCTCAATCGAAGACATTCAGAAGAAACCGCTTCTTCAGCAGATGGTGACGCAGAAAGTATTTGAGAGATATGTCATTCTGGGGAATCTGCCAGGAAAAATAAAAGAAATTTTCGATGAGAGGGGGACGAGACTGTATCAGGAAGGGGTAGATCTGTGCTGAGAGAAGTTGGATTAGGGATGATTTTTTTAACCTGTTCAGCGATTGGAGTGGCAGCTGCAAGAGAGATGAAAAAGCGCCTGCAAAGCCTTTATGATCTGCAGGAAGCGATGCTGATGCTTCAGGGAGAAATACGATATACAGGAGCAACGCTTCCAGAGGCATTTCAGCATGTGGCTCTCCACAGCGCACATTCATGCAGTTCCTTTTTTGAGTCGGCTGGAAAGATGATGGATCAGCTCAACCATAAATCTGCAAAGGAGGCGATTGCGTGCTGTGCAGAAAAACAGCTGAAAAGTCAGGGGCTGAAAAAAGAAGATTTGGAACGGCTGTATCGTATGGGAGATCAACTGGGATATCTGGATCAGGAAATGCAGATAAAAGGGATTGAATTTTATATTGAACAGCAGAAATCAGCCTGCAGAGATGCAGAAAAAGAATACAGAGAAAAGGAAAGAATATATCATTGTCTTGGAATTGTAGGAGGTCTTTTTCTGGTAATTCTGCTGGCTTAGGAGTGAGAGACCATGAGTGTAAATATCATTTTTAAGATTGCAGCCGTCGGCATTCTGGTATCTGTGCTGAGTCAGGTGCTGAAACACAGCGGCAGAGAAGAACACGCTTTTCTGACAAGTCTTGCCGGACTTCTGCTTGTGCTGTTCTGGATTCTTCCTTATATTCAGCAGTTGTTTGAGTCCATCCGACAGCTGTTTGATCTGTGAAAGAAAGGGAGCTTAAATTATGGATGTGATGAAAATCGGAATGATCGGAATAGCAGGCGTCTTTCTATCTATTTTAGTGAAGGAGATCAAGCCGGCTTTTTCACTTCTGATCAGTATTACGGTATGTATTATGATTTTCTTTTTCCTGACAGAGAAACTGTGGTATCTGGTGGACACATTCCAGTCTTTCGGGGAATATCTGACGATTCAAAATTCTTATTTGAAGTCGTTAATGAAAATTTTGGGAATTACCTATCTTGCTGACTTTTCTTCTAATATTTGCAAGGACGCCGGGTATCACGCAGTAGCAGGACAGATTGAAATTTTTGGAAAACTTTCTATTTTGGCGGTCAGTACACCAATTTTGGCGGCAATTCTGGAGACGATCCAAAATTTTGTTATGTCCTGAGAAGAAAAACAGGAGGAATGGATTGAAGAGGTGGATCAGAATCTTTGCTGTCTGGTGGCTTTTACTTTTGGGCTTTCCCTCAAATGCAGAAGAAATTATTGATGAATTGTCTTTTGATGAAATTGAAGAAGAATTAGATGAAATTTTTGAGGACGGGGAAGAAATTTCTTTTCGAAAAATGGTGCTTGATTTGATGAGTGGGAAACAGGCATTTGACCTCCGGGAGATAGGAAAACAGCTTGTGAATCTCTGTTTTGGAGAGCTGAACAGTCAAAAACAAGTAGTGATCCAGATTTTACTTTTGACAATAGTGGCTGCTGTATTTACAAATTATACAAATGTATTTGACAAAAGCCAGACAGCCGATATCAGTTTTTATCTGATTTACCTGATTCTGGTCATGATTCTTTTAAAAGCATTTCTGGAAATGGAGTCCATGGTGATGGAAGCGGTAGGACAAGTGACATCGTTTCTGAAAGCTCTTCTGCCGATCTATCTGCTGGCAGCTGCATTTGCAAATGGCTCTCTGACAGCAATCGGATTTTCGGAGATGACATTGGTGATGATTACAATTTTGCAATGGATTTTAAAAGTCATCATTTTGCCAGGGATTCATCTCTATGTTATTTTATCCATATTAAATCATTTAAATCAGGAAGACCGATTTTCAAGATTTGCAAAGCTGATCCGCATGGTCTTAGTGTGGGCTTTAAAAACAGTCACAGGAGTTGTAATCGGTTTTCAGACAGTACAATGTCTTGTGATGCCTGCGGTGGACTCTCTTAAGACTTCTTTGCTCCATAAGGCAGCGGGAAGCATTCCGGGGATAGGAAATGTATTTAATTCTGTGACAGAGGCAGTGCTTGGATCAGCGATGCTTGTAAAAAATGCAGTGGGAGCGGCTGGAATGATTATTATGGCGCTGATCTGTCTGATGCCGCTTTTGAAGATTGCGGTGTGTGTGATCTTATATCGTCTTCTGGTGGCAGTGACACAGCCAGTATCAGACAAGCGGCTGACCATGTGTGTGGAAAGTGTCGGCGACGGGGCAGATCTTCTTTTAAAAGTAGTCTTGACAACAGGGCTGATGTTTTTTATATCACTTGCCCTTGTGACTGCATCTCTGAGAGGAGGATGATGTGCAGTGCAGTGGATAAAAAATATAATATGCAGTGTTTGTATCCTGGGCGCGCTGCTCCATGTGATTCCTGATTCCACATATCGCAAATATGCTAATTTTTATGCAGGACTTTTAATTCTTTTGATGGTGCTCAAACCCCTTACATCCATATTTTCTCTCGATGAGCCATTTGACAGACTGGTTCAGGTGCAGGAATTAAAAAGAGAACTGGCAGAGCTGAATATGACATGGACAGGAATGGAAGAGCTTGGTACACAGAAGGTGGAAGAGGCATGGAAAAAAGAGCTGGAACATCAGATTGAAGAGGCTGCAAGGCTGTGTGACTTGTCTGTGGAAAAAATGAAAATCAATCTGAAGGAAGATGAAGAAGGAATCATTGCAGACCTGTCTGTGTCAATACAGACAAAGCTCCTCTATCCTTCAAAGGAAAATGGAGAAGAAAAAAAAGAAGAGATGGTCAAAATGCTGGAAGAGATCTACGAACTGGACAGAAATAAGATTCAAATTACCGTACAGGAGTGATATATGGAAGGCAGATGGAAGACTGTTCAAAATCAGTTTAAGAATATGAAAAAAGACCAGTTCTTGATTTTTCTTCTTGTCGGAATTTTGATTGTTGTCATTTTTCTTCCGACTGGCGCTGAACCGGAAAAAGAGCCGGAAAATCAAGAAATGACTGCAAAGGAAACCCAGACAAAAGATGCGCAGGAAGAGAAACTAAAGAAGATTTTAAGCCAGGTAAAAGGAGTAGGAAAGACAGAAGTGATGATCACTTATCGTTCTTCCGGAGAAAAAATTGTGGAGAAAGACGTACCAGTCACAGACAGAACCGTCATGGAGGAAGACGGACAAGGGGGCAGTAGCAGTACGGCAGAGCGGGAAGCGAGCGAAGAAACGATCTATGAAAAGGGGAGCGACGGCAGTCAGATTCCTTATGTGGTAAAAGTGACAGAGCCAGAGATTGCAGGCGTCCTCATCGTGGCAGAGGGGGGAGACAATTCGATTGTCATAAAAAACATAACGGATGCTGTTGTAGCATTATTTGGAGTGGAAGCGCATAAAATCAAAGTAATGAAGATGAATTAAGGAGGAAATAATGAAGCGCATCATGAAAAAGAATCAGATTGTCATTACGGGGCTTGCGGTGATGATTGCGATCGCAGGATATTTAAATTTTTCCGGAACAGATATGGAGCTGGAAAGCTCTCCTACTTCCGTGCAGGATGACTCTGTTCTGCTTGAAACAGAAGAAGAAAATGCAGCAGCGTCCAACACAGGCGTACTTGTCGATGTAGAAAGTCTTGATGGGGAAGAGGAGATTGACACAGCAAGCAGTGACAATCCGGAAGGAATCCCTGGAGAGGCAGTACTTACCAGCGCAGGAACAAATTCCGGTTTTGCAGCCGAAGCCAGACTGACACGAGAGCAGATTCGGGCAAAAAACAAAGAGACTTTGCTGGAAGTCATCAACAATGAAGAGATCAGTGCAGAAGAAAAAGAAAAAGCGGTCACCAGCATGAATGCCATGGCAGATATTGCAGAGCGTGAGGCGGCAGCAGAACTTTTGCTGGAAGCAAAAGGCTTTGCAGATTCCGTTGTGAGTATCACAGAAGGAACGGCTGATGTGGTGATCAATATGACAGAGATTTCAGATGCTCAGAGAGCGCAGATTGAAGACATCGTAAAAAGAAAGACAGAAATTTCCGGAGAAAATATTGTGATTACGCCAATTTCACAGTAGGAAAAAAGATAGAGCCTTTGTCGGGATTGACAGAGGCTCTTAAGCTTGCTAGAATAGCAAATGGAAAAAATAAGAATGAAAGCTAAGAAGATATCATATATGGAGGAGAAAACGTGACTGATATTACAAAGGAAATAAAAAAGAGAAGAACATTTGCCATCATTTCTCACCCGGATGCAGGAAAGACAACCCTGACAGAAAAATTTCTGCTCTATGGAGGAGCGATCAATCTTGCCGGTTCCGTAAAAGGAAAAGCGACAGCGCGCCATGCAGTCTCTGACTGGATGGAGATCGAAAAAGAAAGGGGTATTTCCGTAACCTCTTCCGTATTACAGTTTAATTATGATGGTTTTTGCATTAACATTCTGGATACGCCGGGACATCAGGACTTCTCAGAAGATACATACCGTACGCTGATGGCGGCAGATTCAGCTGTGATGGTGATCGATGCGTCAAAAGGTGTGGAGGCGCAGACAAGAAAATTGTTTAAAGTCTGTGTCATGCGTCATATTCCAATTTTTACTTTTATCAACAAGATGGACCGCGATGCAAACGATACGTTTGAACTGCTGGACGAAATCGAAAAAGAGCTTGGCATTGAGACATGCCCAATCAACTGGCCGATCGGGTCTGGAAAAGAATTCAAAGGTGTATTTGACCGTGAGAGCGGCAAGGTAATCTCCTTTTCTGACACAGAAAAGGGAACAAAAGAAGGAGAGACGACAGAGTACGAACTCGGATCACAGGAATTGCTTTCCTATATTGGAGAGGAGAAGAATGAGCAGCTGGAGACAGAGATTGAGCTACTTGACGGGGCAAGTGCTGAGTTTGATCAGGAAAGAGTAGACAGAGGAGAACTTTCTCCTGTATTTTTCGGATCAGCGCTGACAAACTTTGGTGTTGAATTTTTCCTGCAGCATTTTCTGAAAATGACATCTTCACCGCTTGCCAGAAAGGCAGAGACGGGATTGATTGATCCGACACAGGAGGGATTTTCAGCGTTTGTATTTAAAATTCAGGCAAATATGAATAAAGCGCACCGCGACCGTATTGCATTTATGCGCATCTGCTCCGGTGAATTTGATGCCGGAATGGAAGTATATCATGTGCAGGGAGAGAAAAAAATGCGCCTTTCTCAGCCGCAGCAGATGATGGCTCAGGAGCGCCATATTGTAGATAAGGCGTACGCCGGAGATATCATCGGAGTGTTTGATCCAGGTATTTTCTCAATCGGAGATACCGTCTGTCTTCCAGGAAAGAAAATCATGTATGAAGGAATTCCAACATTTGCGCCGGAACATTTTGCGCGAGTGCGCCAGATGGATACGATGAAAAGAAAACAATTTGTAAAGGGAATCAATCAGATTGCACAGGAAGGAGCCATCCAGATCTTCCAGGAGTACAATACCGGAATGGAAGAAATTATTGTCGGCGTTGTCGGCGTACTGCAGTTTGATGTGCTGAAATATCGCCTTGAGAACGAGTACAATGTGGATATCCGTCTGGAGAGTCTGCCGTATGAACATATCCGTTGGATTGAAAATCCGGATATTGATCTGAACAAATTAGTGGGAACATCGGACATGAAAAAAATCAAAGATTTAAAAGGCAGACCGCTGCTTCTCTTTATCAACAGCTGGAGTATCGGCATGACTTTAGACCGAAACAAAGGGCTGATGCTGTCTGAATTTGGACGGTCATAAAATATCCTTTGCAAATATGCAGAAATTTTGATATAATAATGCTATTAATGGATACGATGCAGGACAGGAGGTCATTCGCATGAGTGAAAAAGAAACCAGTTGTATAATAGAAAACGAAGCAGAATTTGGACAGGTTCAGATTGCAGATGAAGTTGTGGCAATCATTGCAGGACTTGCAGCAACGGAAGTGAGCGGCGTATCTGCGATGGCAGACAATATCACGAAAGAACTCATCGGCAAACTGGGGATGAAGAATCTTTCAAGAGGAGTAAAGGTAACTGTACAAGATGGCATAGTTGATGTGGAGCTTGTATTAAATCTGGAATATGGCTACAGCATTCCGGAGACGAGCAGAAAAGTTCAGGAAAAGGTCAAAGGAGCGATTGAGAGCATGACTGGACTGACCGTTTCAGAAGTCAATGTCAGAATAGCAAGCGTTGTCATGAACAAGTAACGACCACAAAAACAGAGATGACGAAATATCATGGAGCCGTTGCAAAATGTATGTAAATGTGAAAGCATGATAACTCATTTTGCAGCGGCTTTTAGAATGAGGAGAAAAATGAGCAGAAGAGAAATCAGAGAACATATTTTTAAATTGTTATTTTTAGTAGAATTCCACGATCAGGAAGAATTAGAGATACAGGTGCGCCTGTATCTGACACAGCATGAAGAGATTAAAGAAGAGGATCTGCGCTACATCAGAGAAAAATGTGAAAAGATTCTGGAAAAACTGCCGCAGATTGACGAGGCAATCAATCAGGTTTCCAAGGGATGGAAGACGGAGCGTATGGGAAAGACAGATCTTACCGTGCTGCGTCTGGCTTATTATGAGATGAAATATGATGAGGATATTCCGACAGGAGTTGCGATCAATGAAGGCGTGGAACTGGCAAAACTGTTTGGAGGAGAAGAATCTCCTGCTTTTGTGAATGGAATTTTAGCAAAATTAGTGTAACAGAGGATGCTGCCTTTGCGGCATGGAAGAACCATGAAAAAGTTTGAGAATAATGGAGAGCTTGCGATGCAGAGTGCATATTCGGTCAGACAGATTAATTCTTATATTAAGATGATGTTCTCCCAAGATTTTGTTTTAAACAGAATTTCAGTCAAAGGAGAAGTGTCAAACTGTAAATATCATACTTCCGGTCATATTTATTTTACACTGAAAGAAGAAAGTTCCGCTCTCTCCTGTGTGATGTTTGCAGGAGACAGACAAGGACTTTCATTCCGGCTGCAGAATGGACAGCAGGTGACGGTAAGCGGAAATATAGATGTGTATGAACGCGATGGAACGTATCAGCTCTATGCCAGAAAGATTGTATCGGATGGAATCGGTGCACTGTATGAAAAATTTGAAGCGTTAAAACAGGAACTAGAGGAAATGGGAATGTTTGCGCCGGAATATAAACAGCCGATTCCTTTTTTTGTTCAAAAACTTGGGATTGTGACAGCGCCTACGGGTGCGGCGGTGCGCGATATGATTCAGGTGGCAAAAAGAAGAAACCCATATATTGAAATTTATCTTTATCCGGCACAGGTGCAGGGGGAAGGAGCAAAAGAAAGTATCGCTCATGGGATAGAACGACTGGATCAGTGCGGCATGGATGTGATCATTGTGGGACGAGGCGGCGGTTCACTGGAAGATCTTTACGCTTTTAATGAAAAGGTTGTGGCAGAAGCGATCTTTCAGTGCAAGACGCCGGTGATCTCTGCAGTCGGACATGAGACAGATATAACAATTTCTGACTTCGCGGCAGATTTAAGAGCACCGACTCCGTCCGCAGCGGCGGAACTGGCCGTTGCAGATTTTTCTGAGATCCTCTCTTCTATGGCACAGTATAAAAATGAACTGACGGCAGCGATGAAGCAGAGAGTGGAGCAGTGCCGTGCAAAACGGGATCAGAGCGAAATCCGGCTTTCTTATCTGGATCCAAGACAGAAAATAAAAGATCAGAGAATGCAGCTGACTGAGAAAGAGGAAAAACTGCAAAGGGCAATGAGAGATAAGATAAAAGAAAAAAGACAGAATCTTTTTCTTTCTGTTGAAAAACTAAGAGGACTGTCTCCTCTGGAAAAATTGAACCAGGGATATGCTTTTGTGCAGAATGAGAAAGGATGCCGTGTGACGAATACCGATCAGGTTCATGAGGGGGAAAAAATGAAAGTGTATGTGTCAGACGGCTATATTGTAACGCAGGTATTGGAGAAGATATGTGAGCCGCCAACAGCAGGAAAGAGTTCCGGAAATATTTCAAAGTAAACATTTTTGGAAAAGAAGCGGTATCAGGAGGCAATTATGAAAGAACAGACATTGGAACAGACATTTGAGGAGCTGGATCGTGTGATTGAGTCTTTACAGACAGGAGATCTGCCTCTGGAGGAGTCATTTGCACTGTATCAAAAAGGAATGAAGCTTTTAAAGAAATGTAATGATAAACTGGATCGTGTGGAAAAGAAAGTGATGGCTATGAACGAAGAAGGTGGTTGGGATGAATTTTGAACAGGAAATGAAAAAGAAAGTGGAACAGATACAGAATACGATCATGTCATATCTTCCGGAAGAGACAGGATTTCAGAAAACATTGCTTGAGGCGATGAATTACAGCATGAGAGCAGGAGGAAAAAGGCTGAGGCCGCTGCTGATGATGGAGACCTACCGTCTTTTTGAGGGAAACAGCAAGGTGATCGAACCGTTTCTTGCTGCAATCGAGATGATTCATACGCACTCTCTTATCCATGATGATCTTCCTGCGATTGACAATGACGAATATCGCAGGGGGAGAAAGACGACTCATGTAGTATATGGGGAGGCAATGGGGATTTTAGCCGGCGACGCCTTGCTGAATCTCTCTTATGAAACAGCAGCGAAAGCTTTTTCTCTGGAACCTGGAAATCACAATGTGGAGCGTGCATTTTCCGTGATGGCACAAAAAACGGGAATTTTTGGAATGATCGGCGGACAGTCTGTGGATGTGGAATGTGACAAAACTGAATTTTCAAAAGAAAAACTGGAATTTATCTATTGCCTGAAGACAAGCGCTCTGATTGAGTCTTCCATGATGATTGGAGCCATTCTGGCTGGCGCTTCCGATGAGAAAGTAAAAGTGATAGAGCAGATTGCGCGAAAAGTAGGTTTTGCATTCCAGATTCAGGATGACATTTTAGATGTGACAAGCACGATGGATATTCTGGGAAAACCGATCAACAGCGATGAAAAGAATCATAAGACAACATATGTGACGTTAAACGGCCTGGAACGTGCCAGAGAAGAAGTGAACCGTATGTCAAAAGAGGCGATCGCATTGCTGGAATCACTGGAAGAAAAAAATGAATTTTTGACCGATTTGATTTTATATCTGATTAATCGTGAAAAGTAAAGGGTGAAGCTTTTGGTACTGGATAAAATAAAAAAAGAAAATGATATTAAGAAACTTTCAAAAGAAGAGTTATCTGTATTATCTGAGGAAATCCGTTCTTTTTTGATTCAGTCGATCAGCGAAACAGGGGGACATCTGGCATCGAATTTGGGTGTTGTAGAGCTGACTATGGCAATGCATCTTGTTTTTCACTTACCGGAAGATAAGATCATCTGGGATGTTGGACATCAGTCCTATACCCATAAGATTCTGACAGGAAGAAAAGAAGGATTTGGACAGCTCAGAAAATACGGAGGATTAAGCGGATTTCCAAAGAGAAAGGAAAGTCAATGCGATGCGTTTGATACAGGACACAGTTCTACTTCAATCTCAGCGGGACTGGGATATGTATATGGGCGTGATCTGAAAGGAGAACATAATTTTGTGCTCTCTGTAATCGGAGACGGCGCTCTGACGGGCGGAATGGCATATGAGGCGCTGAATAATGCGGGAAGACTGCGCACAAATTTTATTATTATCTTAAATGATAATGAAATGTCGATTTCAAAAAATGTCGGAGGAATGTCAACGTATCTGGGAAATTTGAGAACAAATACGGCATATCAGGATTTTAAAGTGAGCGTTACAAAAGCGCTGAAGAAAATTCCGGTTTATGGAGAAAAACTGATTCAGCACATTAAAAAGACAAAAAGCGGAATCAAACAGCTCCTGATTCCGGGAATGCTGTTTGAGGAGATGGGGATCACATACCTCGGACCGGTGGATGGACATAATATTGCACAGATGACAAAAATTTTAAAAGAGGCAAAAAAAATCAATGGCGCTGTCATTGTGCATGTGCTCACAAAGAAAGGAAAAGGATTTTTGCCGGCGGAACAGCGTCCTTCTCTGTATCATGGAACAGAGCCGTTCGATGTACAGACAGGGAAACCAAAGAAAAAGAAGACGAAGCCGTCTTACACTGACATTTTTTCAAAGGCAATATGTGAGGCAGCCAGGAAAGAAGAACGTCTTGTGGCGATCACAGCGGCCATGGCTGACGGGACAGGACTTCACGCATTTCACAGACAGTATCCGGAACGTTTTATTGATGTCGGAATTGCAGAAGAACATGCTGTCACATTTGCGGCAGGGCTGGCAGCATCAGGCATGGTTCCTGTTGTGGCGGTCTACTCTTCCTTTTTGCAAAGAGCGTTCGACCAGATGATTCATGATGTGTGTATTCAGAATCTGCATGTGATTTTTGCCATTGATCGTGCCGGGCTTGTGGGAAGCGACGGGGAGACACATCAGGGGATCTTCGATCTTTCCTATTTGTGCATGATTCCCAATATGACGGTGATGGCTCCTAAAAACAAATGGGAGCTGGTGCAGATGCTGGATTTTGCGGTCAGTTTCTGGGGACCGATTGCTCTGCGCTATCCCAGAGGGGAGGCATATGAAGGGCTAAAACAGTATAATGCCCCCATCTGTTATGGAAAGAGCGAATGGATTTACGATGAGACGGAGATTGCATTGATTGCAGCAGGAAGTATGGTGGAAACTGCTGCAAAAGTGAGGAGAAATTTAAAAGAAAAAGGATTTTCCTGTTCCTTAATCAACGCACGTTTTTTAAAGCCGATTGATGAAGAGATGCTGATGGAAGCGGCGAAAGATCACAAACTAATTGTGACGATGGAAGAGAATATAAAAACGGGAGGATTTGGCGAGCGCATTGCTGATTTCTATAAAGAAATCAACGCAGATGTTCTGGTTTTAAAGATTGCGATCCCAGATCAATATGTAGAGCACGGAAATGTTGAAATTTTAAAGAAAGAACAGGGTATTGACGAAAATTCGATAGAAAAACAGATCATTGCATCTTATATAGGACAGTAAGACGAAAGATCTTTAAGAATGCAGCATGGAGGAAAAAATGAAAGAAAGATTAGATGTGTTGCTGGTACAGAGACAACTTGCCTCATCCAGAGAGAAAGCAAAGGCAATTATCATGGCAGGCAATGTCTTTGTCAAAGGCGTAAGAGAAGACAAAGCCGGAACCATGTTTGATTCCAATGTGGAGATTGAGATAAAAGGGCAGACATTAAAATATGTAAGCCGAGGCGGACTGAAGCTGGAAAAAGCAATGACGCATTTTAATATTGAACTAAACGGGAAAGTCTGCATGGATGTCGGGGCATCGACAGGCGGATTTACAGACTGTATGCTGCAAAATGGCGCAGTCAAAGTATATTCCGTCGATGTGGGACATGGACAGCTGGACTGGAAACTGCGCCAGGATGAACGTGTCGTCTGCATGGAAAAGACAAATATTCGCTATGTTGTGCCGGAAGATATTCAGGAAAAGGCTGAGTTTGTCTCAATCGACGTCTCCTTTATCTCATTGACGAAGGTGCTTTTGCCGGTGCGAAATCTGATGACGGAAGGGGCCCAGATGGTTTGTCTGATCAAACCTCAATTTGAGGCAGGCAGAGAAAAAGTAGGAAAGAAGGGAGTCGTTCGCGATCCGGATGTCCATGAAGAAGTAATTGAAAAAGTAACCGCCTATGCAGGAAGTATAGGGATGGAGCCTCTTCATCTGGAATTTTCTCCGATCAAAGGACCGGAAGGAAATATTGAATATCTGCTTCATCTCAGAAAAGGTGAGGAAGGAAGCGTGTTTATGGAGCGTCCTTTTGAGATTGCTTCTGTTGTAAAAGAGGCGCATGATACATTGGATTGACAGGGGAAACAGATGAAAAAGTTTTTTATTATAATGAATACATTGAAAGATCCTGCACGCAAAGTGGCAAAACAGATTCAAGAGTATCTTTTGAGCCGCGGCAAAGAATGTATCATTCAAGAAGAACGTCAAAATGAAGAGGCAGTCGGTGATCTCGGCGTGAATTTTAAATATACGGATGTGACAAAAATTCCGGAAGATACAGACTGCATATTGGCTCTTGGAGGCGACGGAACATTGCTTCAGGCGGCGCGGGATACGGTAGAGCGCAAAATTCCTCTTCTGGGAATCAACCTGGGCACACTTGGCTATCTGGCAGAGATTGACCGGCCGAATATTCATCAGGCGCTCGAATGTCTGATTGGGCAAAAGTATGAGGTAAAAGACAGAATGATGCTGGAAGGAACAGCCTACCATCAGAATAAAAAATTGATGGAGGACATTGCGCTGAATGATATTGTGATCGGGAGAGTGGGGAGACTTCGGATTTTAAATCTTCGGATCTTTTTAAACGGCGCATATCTGACTTCTTATTCAGCAGACGGGATTATCGTTTCCACACCGACAGGATCTACCGGATACAGTCTGTCAGCAGGCGGTCCGATTATTGATCCGGAGGCAAATCTGATTGCGATCACACCGATTGCCGCTCATACACTGAATGCCAGAACCATTATTCTGCCGGATGATGTGGAAATTACGATTGAGATCGGAAACAGAAAAGGGACATTTCACGATGAGGCGGAAGCCACATTTGATGGGGATACTTCTGTGAAACTGAACAGTTTTGATAAAATTGTCATCCGCAAATCAAAAAAAATTACACGGATGGTAAAAATTAATCAGATTAGTTTCGTGGAAGTGCTGCGAAACAAGATGAACAAAAATTAAACAAAAAGGGGACAAAAAATTGAAGATAGAACGACATGCTAAAATTGTAGATCTCATCCACAAGTATGAGATTGAGACTCAGGATGAGTTGGCTGAGCTTTTGAACAAAGAGGGTTTTCGAGTAACACAGGCAACGGTTTCGAGAGATATCCGTGAATTGAAGCTGACGAAGATTTCCCTGCCGGGCGGAAAACAGAAATATGCTTTGATGCAGGAACATGGAATCGGGATGAACGAGAAATATCTGCGCATCTTAAAAGATGGATTTTCTTCTATGGTGATGGCGCAGAATATTCTGGTCATAAAAACAGTATCCGGAATGGCAATGGCAGTTGCCGCTGCACTGGATGCAATGCACTGGTCAGAAATCGCCGGATGTATTGCCGGAGATGATACGATTATGTGCGCAATCCGAAGTGCGGATGATACGCTGATTGTCATGGAAAAGATCAAGAAGATTGTAGAAAAGTAGTGAGAAAATCATGTTATCGAGTTTACATGTAAAAAATATAGCGCTGATTGAAGAGGAAGAGATTAATTTTGGCCCTGGACTGAATATTCTGACAGGAGAGACAGGCGCCGGAAAATCAATTATTATAGGTTCCATCAATGCTGCCCTTGGAGCAAAAAATTTTAAGGAATTTGTGCGTCAGGGCACAGACTATGCACTTGTGGAACTCGTCTTTTCGATTGATCAAAAACATCAGGAAGAAAAGATGCGTGAATTGGATATTCCTATCGATGACGGGCAGGTTATTATTACGAGAAAACTGTCAAAAGGAAGAAGCATCAGCAGAATCAACGGGGAGACGGTTCCGGTTTCTGTAGTAAAAGAAGCAGCGGCAGCGCTGATTGATATTCATGGACAACATGAACATCAATCGCTTTTATATAAAAAAAATCATTTGAAAATTTTGGATGAATTTGCAAGAGAAGAAGTGCAGACGCTAAAAGAGAAAAATGAACAGTTATATGCCTGCTACCAAAAAAGCAGAAAAAAGATAGAAGAGTCAAAAAAGGAAGAATCGGAGCGAATGAAAGAAGCCGATTTTCTGACTTTTGAGATCGAGGAAATTGAGGCAGCACATCTGAATGCAGGCGAAGATGAAAAACTGGAACAACAATATCGGAAACTTTCCAATGGCAGACAGATCCTGCAGTGCATAGATGAGATTCGTCAGATGACAGGATCTGAGACAGAGGGAGGAGCGGCAGGAAATATCGGAAGAGCAGCTCGTATTCTGGCAGGAGCAGTCCGCTATGATGAAGAATTGAGAGGGCTGCAGGAACAGCTTCTCAATTTGGAGGATCTGCTCGGAGACTTTAACAGAGAACTGAATGATTATGAAGATGAACTTGACTTTGATGAATCTCAGTTTTGGGAGATGGAAGAACGCTTAAATCTTATTAATCGTCTGAAAGGGAAATACGGAAATTCGATCGAAGAAATTCTTCAGTATCAAAAAGAAAAAGAAGAACGCCTTGCTGTTTTGCAGGACTATGATAACTATGTATTAAAGCTGCAAAAAGAATATGAAGATACAAAAGCCAAGCTTTTGGAAAATGCACAAAAGATTTCTGACATTCGGGAAAAATATGCGGAAAGCCTGGCTGTAAGCATTCAGGATGGATTAATTGATATGAATTTTCTGGATGTGCAGTTTGAGATTCAATTTCAGAAATTAAAAGAACCTCAAGCGGATGGAATTGACGAAGTATGCTTTTTGATTTCCACAAATCCAGGCGAGCCGGTTCGCCCTCTTGGGGAAGTTGCATCGGGAGGAGAACTGTCAAGAATCATGCTTGCGATCAAGACGGTACTTGCTGAAAAAGACGAAATGGGAACGCTGATTTTTGATGAGATTGATGTTGGAATCAGTGGAAGAACAGCGCAGAAAGTTTCAGAAAAAATGGCGGTGATTGCACGCCATCATCAAGTAATCTGCATTACACATCTGGCACAGATTGCCGCGATGGCAGACCATCATTTTGTCATTGAAAAATATGTTCAGAATCAAAATACATTTACTTCTATTCAGGAACTGTCAGAAGAAGAGACCGTCCGTGAGCTGGCCAGAATTTTAGGAGGCGCCAAAATCACAAGGACTGTTCTGGAAAATGCCAGGGAAATGAAAGAATTGGCAATTCGTACAAAAAAATACTAGAGTGAAACGCACTGTTTTTCACATACTAAAAAAGGATGATATACAACAAAGATATATCATCCTCTTTTAATAGTGCAAAGTATGTGGACAAAGGGTGTGAAAAAGTGACAAATGAGCAGCGATATCGTCGGTTGTTATGGATTTTCCTGGGAATAGGAATCAGTCTGTTTTTGCTATGCCTTCTGTTATTTTTTGAGGAAAAAATTCCGGATCACATGAATCTTGTGCAGGGAGAAAGACAAAGTCTGGATTTTAATCTTCCGCAAGATGCCATTTCCTATGAGGCCGCTGTGGAGGCAGATGCGACCTCTGTCAAAGCAATTCCAAAAGAAAATCTTCATATTACTTCCGACAGTGTGATTGGAAACAAGACAGGAGACTATGAGATCTCGTGCAAATTGTTCGGTATTATTCCTATCAAATCCATACAGGTGAGTGTGGTAGAGCAGAACTGGGTTTATCCATGCGGAGATCCGATTGGAATCTATATGAAAACAAATGGCGTACTTGTTGTGGGAACAGGAAGCATTAAAGGAATAGACGGAATTTCCTATGAACCTGCATATCATATTGTACAGTCAGGCGATTACATTTTATCTGTAAATGGGACCGAGACACCGAACAAAGAAACACTGATTCAGACAATCAATGAGTCAAATGGAAATACGGTGACTTTAAAAGTACGTCGAGGAGACGAAGAAATGGAGATGGCGCTTCAGCCGGTAATGACACAAGAACAGGACTATAAAGTGGGTATCTGGGTACGAAGCGATACGCAGGGAATAGGAACAATGACATATGTCGACAGTCAGGGGCATTTTGGAGCGCTTGGTCATGGAATTAATGATATTGATACGAGTACTTTGTTAGAATTAAAAAATGGAACACTGTATGACTCTACGATTCGATCTGTGATTAAGGGCACAAAAGGAGCGCCGGGAGAACTTGCCGGAGTGATTCATTACCGTGATGAGGCTGTTCTTGGAACAATAGAAGAAAATACAGATACAGGAATTTTTGGGACGCTTACATGCGATTTGGATCATTTTCATCTGGAAGGACCAGTAGAAGTTGCATACAAACAAGAGGTAAAAACAGGACCGGCTGTGATACGCAGCGCATTTGACGGCACAGTTAAGGAGTATGACATCGAGATAGAAGAGGTCTGTATGAATAGTTCTGACGCTAATAAGGGAATGGTGATAAAAGTGACAGATCCAAAGCTTTTGGAACTGACAGGCGGCATCGTACAGGGAATGTCAGGATCGCCTATTCTTCAGGACGGAAAATTGATTGGAGCAGTCACCCATGTATTTGTTCAGGACAGTGCAAGCGGATATGGAATTTTTATTGAAAATATGCTGGAGCATTAAGTTCAAGCAAAAAACGGAAATAGCAGGCAGCAGGAGTTTACTTATAAGCTGTTCTGCTATTTTTGCTTTCTATCTGTAAAAATAAAAGTGTCCGTGCTATAATGGAGTCATAAAATTTTGAATTTGGAGAATACTATATGTTTGCAAGAAAAATGGAATATATGGGAGATGTTACATGGTGGGATGAAAGATTTCGAAGTAGAGAAAATGCGTTAATGTTACCAGAGGTGAAATTAAAATCAGACTTGAAATATTTTACGGAAAGCAACAAAATTCTTGATTTGATATCTTGCGAGATAGCGATTTTGAATTACTGAAGCATTTCACATTGTTAGATAAAGAAAAATATGAAGTCAGTGAGAGAAAATTTGCAAGATATATATGGAAAAAATAGTAATAGTGATACAAGATTTATTGGAAAGGAGATAGAGAACGTGATAAACGAAGCGGTATTAAGCAATGATAAAGAATTTACTTCTTTTATATTTAATGGATATAATATACGTTTTAGAACATCACCCAGATTGGAACGATATACGAAAGTAGTTGAGTGGGATCATGGATATATTGTTGTTATGGCAAAATATGAAGGATGCGATGAAGAAGAAGAATACATTGATTTAATTCCTATTCTCGATAATTTGTATATTAATGTAGAGGAATTTTTGAAGCCGATTCAGAAAGTGAGGATTGAATATGCGTAATATTAAAGAAGTAGCAGATGCAGCGGAAATGATTGTAAATGGATATGCATTTACAAAAGATTGTGAAAATGTAAGAGTTCTTAATTTGAATAATCCACATAAAGCAGTGTATTTAAGTAGAAGAGGAGATGTACTGGAAACAAGCATGGATGATATAGAGTTGGAAATTGTATTAGAATATTATCAGAAAAATCGTAAATACATGGAGGAATAATATATGCCTAAATATTATGAATATAAAGTATGTGGGTATTATTTGTATTATACCTCGCATTGTATAATTGAAGCTATGCATGTACATGCAAGTGATAGAAAGCTTACAGAAGCAGGATCTGCAAAGTTTTTTGTGAAAAAAGACGGTGAAACAACAATAGAGGATGAAGGTCAGCTGACTGATAGAGAAATCAGAATGATTCGTGAATTTATAAAAGATAACTACAAGGAAATGTATATGAAATGGGCACAGAAAAGTGACAACGGATTTTATGGAGAATAAAATATCATTTATAAGTCTGGTTTCTTGGAACAGAAGAGAAATTTTAAGATAATTGGATAAGCATAGAAGGGAGAAGATTTATGAGCTTATGGGCAAAGAAAGAGATGGATCTTACAGCAGCAAAACAATTCTGGAAATGGTTTGATGAGAATGAACAGTGGATTATCGAGAATATTAAAACAAATGGTATGGATGTCGTGTGGGCAGTTGACGCTCAGATAAAACCTGTTTTTCCTTATTTTAGAAAGGAATTGGAATTCCAATTAGGATATAATGACGGCGTGGGAGAGTTTTTCTTTTTTCATTTTGGAAACAGAAATCTGATTTCCGATGCAGAAAAGTTGAAAGAGCTTATGCCAGAATCACTTCGAGAACATTGGAAATTTATTCTTGAAAAATAAAGGAAGTCTGTTTTGGAATAGATGATGCAGAAGGTGATAAAATGGCTGGAAAGAAAAATATTTCGATTTATATCAGCCGGATTTTGAGACATAAGCCAGAAGAGATTGGACTTAAGATGGACGAGCACGGCTGGGTATCTGCAGATGAACTGATTTGCCGAATCAATGAAGCAGGAAAATACAGGATAGACAGAGAAAAATTAGAAGAGATCGTGAAACAGGACAGCAAAGGACGATTTCGATTTAATGAAAATCATTGCATGATGAAAGCATGTCAGGGGCATACGATTCCATGGGTGGAACCGGAAATGGAATATATGGAGCCTCCGGCATTTTTATACCATGGTACTACAATGACTGCGTTAGAGAAGATTATGAGCAGTGGAGAAATCAGCAAAATGAAAAGACATGACGTACATATGCAGGCAGATATCGAGAAGGCATGGCAATCTGCGATGCGCTGGCATTTGACACCTGTTGTTCTGAAAATTGACGCAGGAAAAATGTATGATCTGGGATTTGCTTTTGGAAAAACGGAAAATAATGTCTGGTGTACGGATCACGTTCCAGTTGAATTTATCGTCGAAAAGATACAGAAAATGACTTAAGCAGAGACTGGATATAAGGTTATACCGCAATTTATTGGAAACTTTAAAATAAAAATTTTCATTTTTTTATGGGATGATTCTGGGAAAATAGACTTTTTACGACAAAAAAACACCCAAATAGAAAAGATTCGAGTGAAGTGTGTCGAGAAAGGTAGATGAAATCTGCTTGCGCCCACAGAAAGATACGCTATAATAAAATTAATGTTGTTTGGAACAATTTTTAGACACATCCAGACAAAATAAAAAAGGAGAAGTTTTGAAAAAAAGTGGAGGAGCAGAATGGAAAAGTTAAATGTAGCGATTGCAGATGATAATGAGAGGATGGTACAGCTACTGGACAATGTGGTAAGCAGTGATGAAGAGTTACAGGTAGTAGGAAAAGCCGGAGACGGAGAACAACTTTACGAGATTATAAAGGAAAAAGAACCGGATATTGTATTATTAGATATTATTATGCCAAAGGTAGATGGGCTGACGGTTATGGACCGCGTCAACAGAGATTCTTCACTGAGAAAACGTCCTGCATTTATTGTAATCTCAGCAGTGGGACAGGAAAAAATTACAGAAGATGCTTTTGCACTTGGAGCAGATTATTATATATTGAAACCGTTTGACAATGCTATGGTCATCAATCAGATTAAACGGGTGAAAAGAGGAGCAGACAGAAATTTCTCTGAGGTGCGGAAAGTAAACGCGTATGAGAAAAAAGCAGAATATATGGAACGGAATCTGGAGACAGATGTCACAAATATGATTCATGAGATCGGTGTTCCGGCGCATATCAAAGGATATCAATATTTGAGAGATTCTATTATCATGGCTGTAAAAGATATGGAGATGTTAAACTCTATTACAAAAATTTTATATCCGACGATTGCAAAAATGCACCAGACAACGCCAAGCAGGGTAGAGCGTGCAATTCGCCATGCGATCGAAGTGGCATGGAGCAGAGGAAAAATGGATACGATTGATGAATTGTTTGGATATACGGTCAGAAATGACAAAGGAAAACCAACAAACTCTGAATTTATTGCATTAATTGCAGATAAAATCCGACTGGAATACAAAAACAGATAATTTTTTGTAAAAATTCAACAAATAATGCTTTCCATATATAATTAAAAGAGTTATAATCAATAAATAGAAAGATGGAAATCTAGGAGGGTTATTTTATGAAAAAGGTGTTATTTGTTGCATCTGAATGTGTGCCTTTTATTAAAACAGGCGGTTTGGCAGATGTTGTCGGTTCACTTCCGAAATATTTTAATAAAGATGAATTCGATGTCCGCGTTATTTTGCCGAAATATCAGTGTATGAGAGAAGATTTTAAACATCAGCTTCAGTATGTGACACATTTCTACATGGAATTAAACTGGCGTCAGCAGTATGTCGGTGTTCTCCACCTGGAATACGAAGGAATACATTATTATTTTATTGACAATGAGTACTACTTCTCAGGTCCGAAACCATATGGAAATATTCATGAAGATATTGAAAAATTTGCGTTTTTCTCGCGTGCAGCATTATCTGCACTTCCGCTGATTAACTTCCAGCCGGATATCGTTCACTGTCATGACTGGCAGACAGGCTTAATTCCTGTTTACTTAAAAGATAAATTCCATGAAGGACAGTTTTTTGTGAACATGAAATCAATTATGACAATACATAATTTAAAATTTCAGGGAATTTGGGATGTGAAAGCAGTAAAAGATATCACAGGACTGCCGCCTTACTATTTTACACCGGATAAACTGGAAGCATACGGAGATGCCAATTATTTAAAAGGTGGAATCGTATACGCAGATGCAGTGACCACTGTAAGCAATACTTATGCGGAAGAAATCAAAATGCCGTTTTATGGAGAAAATCTTGACGGCTTGATGAGAGCAAGATCAAATTGTCTGTATGGAATCGTAAATGGTATCGACTATAATGAATACAATCCGGAGACAGATCCGTTTATCCCTCAGCATTATAATGCTAGAACATTCCGAAAAGAAAAAGTGAAAAACAAACGTGCTTTGCAGCAGGAATTGGGACTGGAACAAAATGACGGCAAATTTATGGTAGGTATTGTGTCGCGTTTGACAGATCAGAAAGGTTTTGACCTGATTGACTATATGATGGATGAAATGTGTCAGCAGGATATACAGTTTGTAATATTGGGAACCGGAGAAGAAAAATATGAAAATATGTTCCGCCATTTTGCATGGAAATATCCTGGAAAGGTTTCAGCAAATATCTTCTACTCTGAGGCATTGTCACACAAGATTTACGCAGCGTGCGACGCATTTCTGATGCCGTCCTTATTTGAACCTTGCGGACTGAGCCAGCTGATGAGTCTTCGCTACGGTACGATTCCGATTGTGCGTGAAACAGGAGGACTGAAAGATACCGTATGGCCATATAATGAATATGAGGGAACAGGAACAGGATTCAGCTTTGCAAACTACAATGCGCATGAAATGTTTAATACATTGAAATATGCAATGTATGTTTATTATGAGAAGAAACGTGATTGGAACAAGCTGATCGATCGGGCGATGGCAGCAGATTTTTCATGGAATACTTCAGCTAGAAAATACGAAGAATTATACTACCGTCTGTAAGAAAGACAAAAATCCTCTGATGGGAATCCCACCAGAGGATTTTTAAATCTGTGAAGAATTTTTTCTGTATTTATAGACAGCGCCAATACTTAAGAATATATGAAGAAGATAAGTATTCATTGATTTTGGTGAGAAATCATGACATAATAAACTTAAAAGAAAAGCAAAACAGAAAATGGAGGTGGGGGCATGAAAGTAAAGAATACAGCGCTTGTGCTGATTTGTCTTTTGCTTTTGCTGCCGGCAAAAGCGGAGGCTGCGTGGGTAAAAGCTGAAAACGGATGGAAATACTGGGATGAACAGAAAGAGGAGTATGCGAAAGGATTGACAAAGATTGGCCCGGACACATTTTATTTTGATACGCTGACGCGTATGATGCACACAGGCTGGAAACGAATCGGAACAGACCAGTATTATTTTTACTATAACGGCAGAATGGCAAAAAATACTTGGATTTCAGGAAGATATTACGTCGGGAACGATGGAAAGATGATAAAAAGTAAATGGATTGTGCCTGATGGAGGAGATCCAAAAGATAAGCTTTACTTTAATCGAAACGGCGTGTGGCTGGAAGGATATCGGTCAGATATCAAACAAGGATTTGAAAATGATAAAAAAGGATATAAATATAAAAATTATAACGGAGATTATCTGACAGGCGGCTGGAAATTAGTGCAGGGTTCCTGGAGATATTTTTATGACAGCGGATATATGGCTGTGTCAAAATGGGTAACGGAATATTGCTATGTGGATGCAGAAGGACGACTCGTCAAAAATCAGTGGGTCGGCGATAAGTATATCGGAGAAGACGGAAGATGGGACCCGAGCGTTAAAAAAGAAAAGTAAAAAGCTTTGTGTATGATATAATAAAATGAAGAAAGGAAAGGCACTTTGCAGAAGATATTTTGCAAAGTGCCTTTTTAAGACCTATCTTGCAGAGAGAGGGAA
Source organism: Eubacteriales bacterium (assembly GCA_030526005.1). Lineage (GTDB taxonomy): Bacteria > Bacillota > Clostridia > Lachnospirales > Lachnospiraceae > JAGZHZ01. The sequence continues at coordinate 82,004 of JAUNDP010000004.1, read as the reverse complement.
TACTTTCCATAAAAACAGGAAAAATAAATAGAAAAGACTGTAAAAACCAATAAGGCCAATCAAAGAAAACAACGGCGAAAAATGACGAAAAATGCCGGAGAAGATACAGGTGATGCCATAACTTAAAAAAATAGCAGCAGCCGGCTTTAAAAGGATGGAAAAAGCATCCAGATGAAAGGACAGCTCTTTTTTCAGTGAATAAAAATGAAGAAATACAAGTAAAAGCTGACTGAAAAGAAATCCCCATAAAAATCCCCGAATTCCAAAAACAGGGATCAGAAAAAAAAGGAAGGCAATTCGGATTGTGATACAAAACAAATTATGAAAAAAGACGGCAGATGTTTTGCCAAGCCCGTTTAAAATACTGGCAAGTGCCCCGGTCAGATACAGAAACGGGCAGATAAAAGAAAGCGTAAGAAGAAAGGAACCGCAAAGTTCACTGTCAAAAAGAAGCATACCAAGTTCCCTGCCCCAGAAGAAAAAAAGCCCTGTACAGAAAATGCCGAGCACAAGACAGCCGGATACCGTCTTTTCAATCGTATCAGCCAGCTTTTTCTCATTGTGTGTGGACTGTGCTTCTGAGACAGCAGGAAGCAGCATCGTAGAAAGAGACATGGTAATGGCTGATGGGAACAGCAAAAGAGGAAGCGTCATTCCTGTCAGCACGCCGTACAGACTTAAAGATTCGGAGGAAGTAAGACCGTACAGACGAAGTCTTCCGGGAATACAGAGAGCTTCCATACTCTGCAGAAAATTTAAGACAACACGGTTTAAGGTGATTGGAAAAGAAAGCGACAAAATGGGTTTTGCATGACTTTTGAAAGAAAAAAAAGCGCGAAAAGAAAAATAAGAAGGAGCGCCCGTTTTTAGGATAATGGCAATGATGCAAAAAAGAGAAGAAATTGCCTCCTCGATCACCATGGATGTCACTGCAAGTGCAGGAGTAATGGCTATATTCTTTTCGAGACAGATTTGCCATAAAAGCCATGTTGCGCCGATGCGCACAACCTGTTCGATGAACTGGGAGATGGCAGGAATGGCAGTCTTTTTCAGTCCGATATAATATCCGCTGATACAGGAATGGATGGCTGCAAATGGAATTGCAAATGCCATAATTTTTAATAATTCTTCACAGCGGCTTTCGTGGAGAAAAAAAACAGAGATTGGTCCGGAAAACAGATATAAGATAAAAGAGCAAAAAAGGGAGAAGAGAATAGAACAGGTAAGACCTGTCTGAAGAATCTCAAGAGCGCCCTTTTTGCTGCCGACAGCAATATTGGCAGCAGTAAACCGGGAAATGGCGGTTTGAATGCCGGCAGCGCAAAAAGAGATGCAAAGTGCATAGACTGGAAAGATCAGCTGATAGATGCCGATGCCTTCTGCACCGATTAATCCTGACAGGAATATTCTATAGAAGAAGCCAATCAGACGTCCGATAAAACTTGTGCATGTGAGGATAAAAGCGCCGCGAAGCAAAGGGTGAGAGTGGAAAATTTTCATAGAAACACCTGATAATAAAGTTTTTCTATATATATTCTACGTTCGTGCTTGACAGAACATTTTTAGGATGATATGATAATAACGAAATCCCAGTAAAACACTAGGAATTAAAAACAGCAAAGAAACGGCTGTTAGTGATAGATAAACCGTGAACGGAGGAGAAAATGAAACTGTCAACAAAAGGAAGATATGGACTGCGTGCTGTGATTGATCTTGCAATTTACAGTGAACAAATGCCTGTCTCCATCAGCAGCATTTCAGCAAGACAGAATATTTCAGAACGTTATCTTGAACAGCTTGCTGGAAAACTGAAAAAAGCAGGAATCATCAAAAGCATACGAGGAGTGCAGGGAGGATATCAGCTTGCAAAAGAGCAGAGTGAAATCTCAGTTGGTGATATCTTGAGAGCTTTGGAAGGAAGTCTGGAGGCAGTAGAGTGTCCAGGACTGAAGAAAGAGCAAGGATGTCAGGAAGCTGATTTCTGCGTGACAAAGTATGTCTGGAAAAGAATCAATGACAGTATCAACAATGCGGTAGATGAGATTACTCTGGAACAGCTTGTGAAAGAGAGCAAAAAAGTAAACTGCAAGGCAAAGAATCAAAATTGCGGTGGTTAAGGAGAATAGAACGATATGGAAAAAATCATTTATTTAGATAATGCGGCGACGACGAAAACAGCTCCGGAAGTAGTGGAAGCGATGATACCGTACTTTTCTGAACATTACGGAAACCCTTCCAGTATTTACAGTATTGCTGCCGAGAGCAAAAAAGGAGTAGAAATTGGAAGAAAGCAGATTGCAGATGTGATCGGTGCAAAACAGGAAGAAATTTATTTTACTGCCGGCGGCACAGAGGCAGACAACTGGGCTTTAGAAGCGGTGGCAGAAGCGTATAAAAACAAAGGAAATCATATTATTACGAGCAAAATAGAGCATCATGCTATTTTGCATACATGTCAGTATCTGGAAAAACATGGAATCGAAGTGACCTACCTGGATGTAGATGAAAATGGTGTGGTGAAACTGGATGAGTTAAAAAAGGCAATTCGTCCGACTACAATTCTGATCTCCATTATGTTTGCAAATAATGAGATTGGAACAATTCAGCCAATAAAAGAGATCGGCGCAATCGCAAAAGAACATGGAATTTTATTCCACACAGATGCAGTTCAGGCATTTGGACAGCTTCCGATCAACGTAGATGAGCTGAATATTGATATGCTCAGTTCCAGCGCACATAAGATTAACGGCCCGAAGGGAATTGGATTTTTATACATCCGAAAAGGAGTGAAGATCCGTTCTTTTATTCACGGCGGAGCGCAGGAGAGAAAACGCCGTGCAGGTACGGAGAACGTTCCGGGAATTGTAGGATATGGCGTGGCAGCAAAACGTGCAGCAGAGACGATGAAAGAGAGAACAGAAAAAGAGAGAGAACTGCGGGACTATCTGATTGAGAGAGTGACAAGAGAAATTCCATATACCAGACTGAATGGTCATCGGACAGATCGTCTTCCAAATAATGCCAATTTCAGCTTTCAGTTTATCGAGGGAGAATCTCTGCTGATTATGCTGGATGGAAAAGGGATCTGCGGATCAAGCGGATCAGCCTGTACGTCAGGCTCTCTTGATCCATCACATGTTCTGCTGGCGATCGGCCTGCCGCATGAAATCGCTCATGGCTCTTTGCGCCTGACATTGAGCGAGGAGACGACAAAAGAAGAGCTGGACTATGTAGTGGAAGAAGTAAAGAAAATTGTAGAGCGTCTGCGCAATATGTCGCCTCTCTATGAAGATTTCGTAAAAGCAGCAAAACATTGATAAAAAGACAAGTATTTAGATAATAATAAATAAGAATTCAAGGTGAAAATACGGAGGAAATCAATATGTACAGTGAAAAAGTAATGGATCATTTTCAGAATCCAAGAAATGTAGGAGAACTTGAAAACGCAAGCGGAGTAGGAACAGTAGGAAATGCAAAGTGCGGCGATATCATGAGAATTTATTTAGATATAGATGAAAATCAGGTTATCCGTGACTGCAAATTTAAAACATTCGGATGCGGTGCAGCTGTTGCAACAAGCAGTATGGCAACGGAACTTGTAAAAGGAAAAACAATTTATGAGGCATTGCAGGTGACAAATAAAGCAGTTATGGAGGCATTGGACGGACTGCCTCCGGTAAAAGTTCACTGTTCTTTGCTTGCAGAGGAGGCAATCCATGCAGCGCTGTGGGATTATGCAGAAAAACATGGCATTAAGATTGAAGGACTGGAAAAGCCAAAATCTGATATCCACGAAGGCGAAGAGGAAGAAGACGAAGAATATTAAAAATATTAAAGACGAGGATTTCGGATGGAAAAGAAAAAAGTAGTTGTAGGAATGTCAGGCGGCGTTGATTCTTCCGTCGCCGCATACCTGTTGAAAAAAGACGGATATGATGTGATTGGCGTGACGATGAAAACGTGGTCAGGCGAAGGAGCAGAGGGACAGAAAAAAACATTGGAAGATGCAAAAAAAGTATCTGATATGTTGGGGATCCCGCACTATATAGTTGACTTTTCAGAACAGTTTGAAGCGGAGGTAATCCATGATTTTCTGAGTGAATATCAGAGAGGAAGAACGCCAAACCCATGTGTTGTATGCAATCGAAAAATTAAATGGCAGGCTCTGATGCAGTGGGGAAAAGAAATGGGTGCAGATTATGTTGCCACTGGCCATTATGCTAAAATTGTAAGACTGGAGAATGGGCGATATGCCGTAAAACGAGCTGAAACACAGAAAAAAGATCAGACATATGCGCTTTGCGGACTGACGCAGGAACAGCTTGCCCACACGATGATGCCAGTGGGAATGTATGAGAAAGAAGAGATCCGAAAAATAGCAAAAGAGGCAGGAATTCCAGTTGCAGATAAACCGGACAGCATGGAAATTTGTTTTATACCAGATGATGATTACGCAGGATTTATTGAAAAGAGAACAGGAAAAAAAGCAGAGACAGGAAACTTTGTCACTGCAGACGGTAAGGTATTAGGACAGCACAAGGGAATTATCCATTATACAGTAGGACAGAGAAAAGGGCTGAATCTGGCGATGGGAAAACCTGTATTTGTAAGTGAAATTCGTCCTGAGACGAATGAAGTAGTAATCGGAGACAATGACGATGTCTTTGCCAGAGCATTATTATGCGACCATATAAACTTTATGGGAATGGAAAACTTGGAGAAAGAACGGATGGTCACAGCCAAGATTCGCTATCACCATCCGGGAGCACCGTGTACCATCCAAAAATGGGAAGATGGAACCGTGATGTGTACTTTTGAACAGCCGCAGCGTGCGATTACGCCAGGGCAAAGCGTAGTATTCTATGAAGACGACACGGTTATGGGAAGCGGCCGTATCCTCAAGGCGTGGAAATAAAGTTTTCCTGATATGGCTGACGATTCCGGTATACCGTATACTGCTGAAAGCCACATGCACTAAGAAGAGCCGGAAGAGCAGAAAATTCGTAGGCGAGATGAGCAGGACAGTGTGCATCAGAGCCGATCGTGATCTTTCTGCCTCCGAGCTGATAGTAACGTTTTAGAATTTCCGGCGCCGGGTTTGGCTGACCTAGTCCATATTTCAGACCGGCAGTATTGACTTCCAAGGCAAGATCCGATTGAATCAAAAAGGATAAGATCGGATCAATCAGATCGCAGTAATCGGTCCATTGATAATTCTTGCTTTTATTTGGGCTGTAACGGACAATATAATCGAGATGGCCAAGCGCATCAAAATGAGGAAAAGATGTTATATTTTTCAGGACTTCCTCAAAGTACTGGCGGAATGCTTCGCAGTCAGAACGGTCTTTGAAATATTCTGGGTAGTATGGATCTGTACGGTTGACAAGATGGGTAGAGCCGATGACAAAATCAAACGGCGCATGGTTTAGAACGTTAAGCAGCTGGGCAGAAAGATGGGGCTGAAGACCAAGCTCAATTCCGAAAAGAAGCTCAATCTGAGACTCATATTTTTCACGCAGAGTCTCAAAAGTCTGACGATATCTTGGAATATCCAGATCAAAACGGATATCCTCGTAAGGAAAATCCAGATCCAGATGGTCTGTAAAGCACATTGTCTTTAAACCGAGGCGGATTCCTTCCTGAATCATGCACTCCATAGAACTGTGTGAATCGGCAGAAAAATCTGAGTGTATATGAAAATCTGTCTGTATTGTCATAAATTCCATCTCCTTATCTTTGTGCAGAAAGATACTGCAGATCATAATATATATTCTAATATTCTAGCAAAAAGAAGAGCGGTTTTCAACAAGCTCCTGATTCTGGACAGAAGAAGTTTTTTGTCGGCAGATTAGACAGTACAGCAGAGGTGACGTCGTGCGCAGGAAAGAAAAAGAATTTTGTGAGACAGATATAATAAAAACTATATAAATTTTGAAATATGACTTGAATTTTTGAGACAAGTTAGGTAAAATAAGGATAAGTTGATGTTTCTTTAACAAACTTATAGAAACTCAAAACTAATCGACTGAACAACAGTCGGTTCAATAATAACTTTTAGGAGGAATTGCAATTATGGCAGTAAAAGTAGCGATTAATGGTTTCGGACGTATTGGACGTCTTGCATTCAGACAGATGTTTGGCGCAGAAGGATATGAGGTAGTAGCAATCAACGATTTAACAAGCCCTGCAATGCTGGCTCATCTGTTAAAATATGATTCTTCTCAGGGAAAATACGCATTAGCTGATACAGTTAAAGCTGGAGAAGATTCTATTACAGTTGATGGAAAAGAAATCAAAATCTACGCAAAAGCAAACGCTGAAGAACTTCCATGGGGAGAAATCGGTGTAGACGTAGTTCTGGAATGTACAGGTTTCTATACATCTAAAGCAAAAGCAGAAGCTCATATCAAAGCAGGCGCTAGAAAAGTTGTTATCTCTGCTCCAGCAGGAAATGACCTTCCAACAATTGTTTACAATGTAAACCATGAAACATTAAAACCATCTGATACTGTTATTTCAGCAGCTTCTTGTACAACAAACTGCTTAGCTCCTATGGCAAAAGCATTAAATGAACTGGCTCCAATCAAATCTGGTATTATGTGTACAATTCACGCTTACACAGGAGATCAGATGACTCTGGACGGACCACAGAGAAAAGGTGATTTAAGAAGATCCCGTGCAGCAGCAGTAAATATCGTTCCAAACAGCACAGGTGCTGCAAAAGCAATCGGATTAGTTATCCCTGAATTAAACGGAAAATTAATCGGTTCTGCACAGCGTGTTCCAACTCCAACAGGATCTACAACAATCCTGACAGCAGTTGTTGAAGGAAATGTTACAAAAGAGCAGATCAACGAAAAAATGAAAGCTTCTGCAACAGAGTCTTATGGATACAACGAAGATGAAATCGTATCCAGCGATATCATCGGTATGAGATATGGTTCTCTGTTTGATGCTACACAGACAATGGTACTGCCATTAGACAACGGCACAACAGAAGTACAGGTAGTTTCTTGGTATGACAATGAAAACTCCTACACAAGCCAGATGGTTCGTACAATCAAATACTTCTCTGAATTACAGTAATTCATTCAAGTGAAGATCCAAAGGGGTCCGGTCTGTTTGGACCGGACTCCTTTTCATTTTATTTAAGGAGGCAAAGAACATGCTGAATAAAAAAAGTATCGATGATATCAATGTAAAGGGAAAAAGAGTCCTGGTTCGCTGCGATTTTAACGTACCGCTTCAGGAAGGAAAAATTACAGATGAAAACCGTCTTGTGGCAGCTCTGCCAACAATCAAAAAACTGGTTGCAGACGGTGGAAAAATCATTCTGTGTTCCCACCTTGGAAAACCGAAGGGAGAGCCGAAACCAGAATTATCCCTGGCACCTGTTGCAGTTCGTCTGTCTGAACTTTTAGGACAGGAAGTAAAATTTGCAGCTGATCCTGAAGTAGTAGGACCAAATGCAAAAGCAGCTGTAGAAGCTATGAAAGATGGCGACATCGTTCTTCTTGAAAATACACGTTATCGCGCTGAGGAGACAAAAAATGGTGAAGAATTCAGCAAAGAGCTGGCTTCTCTTTGTGATGTATTCGTGAATGACGCATTCGGAACTGCTCACAGAGCACATTGTTCCAACGTAGGCGTTACAAAATTTGTTGACACAGCAGTTGTCGGATATTTAATGCAGAAAGAAATTGATTTCTTAGGAAATGCAGTAAACAATCCGGAGAGACCATTTGTTGCAATCCTGGGAGGAGCGAAAGTTTCCAGCAAAATTTCTGTTATTGAAAACTTACTGGACAAAGTAGACACACTGATCATCGGAGGAGGTATGTCTTATACATTCTCCAAAGCAAGAGGCGGCCATATTGGAAAATCTCTCTGTGAAGATGATTATCAGGAGTACGCTTTAAATATGCTGAAAAAAGCAGAGGAGAAAGGCGTAAAATTACTGCTTCCTGTTGATAATCGCATTGGTGATGACTTCTCCAACGATGCAAATATTCAAGTTGTAAAGAGCGGCAATATTCCGGATGAATGGGAAGGTCTTGATATCGGACCAGAGACAGAAAAACTGTTTGCTGACGCTGTAAAAGATGCGAAGACAGTTGTATGGAACGGACCGATGGGATGCTTTGAGATGCCAAACTTTGCACATGGTACTGAAACAGTTGCAAAAGCGCTGGCTGAGACAGACGCGATCACAATTATCGGAGGCGGAGACTCAGCAGCTGCTGTTAATATTTTAGGATATGGCGACAAGATGACACATATCTCTACAGGCGGCGGAGCTTCTCTGGAATTCCTGGAAGGAAAAGAACTGCCAGGCGTTGCAGCAGCAAATGATAAATAAGAACTGGATTGAAGAAACAATAAGGGATAAAATCCCAGGTTAGGAGATAATAGAAATGGCAAGAAAGAAAATTATCGCTGGAAACTGGAAAATGAATATGACTCCAAGCGAAGCAGTTGCACTCGTAAATACATTAAAACCACTGGTAGCAAACGAGGCAGTTGACGTGGTATTTTGTGTACCTGCAATCGACATCATTCCTGTTGTGGAAGCAGCAAAAGGTTCCAACATTCAGGTCGGAGCAGAGAATATGTATTTTGAAGAAAAAGGCGCTTACACAGGAGAAATCTCTCCGGCAATGCTCACAGATGCAGGCGTAAAATATGTTGTTCTGGGACATTCAGAGAGAAGAGAATATTTTGCAGAGACAGATGCAACTGTAAATAAAAAAGTATTAAAGGCATTTGAACATGGTATTACTCCAATTATCTGCTGCGGTGAAACCCTGACTCAGAGAGAACAGGGTGTCACAATGGATTTCATCCGTCAGCAGGTTAAGATTGCATTCCAGGGCGTAACAGCAGACCAGGCAAAAACAGCAGTGATCGCATATGAACCAATCTGGGCAATCGGAACAGGAAAAACTGCTACAACAGCACAGGCACAGGAAGTCTGCGCAGGAATCCGTGCATGTATCGCTGAAGTTTATGATGAAGCTACAGCAGAAGCAATCCGTATCCAGTATGGCGGATCTGTAAATGCAGCTACAGCACCAGAATTATTTGCACAGGCAGATATTGACGGTGGTCTTGTAGGAGGCGCTTCTTTAAAAGAAGAATTTGGAAAGATTGTAAATTATTAATTTATTTTGCAGATAAAATACCGGCTCTTGAAAGAGAACCGGAGCAAAAATATTTTGGAGGTGCAGGAAGATATTCCTGTGCCTCTTTAAGTTAAGAATAGAAACGGGAAAATCCTTTTTAACAATATCCCCCTGAAATTCCGGAGAAATGGCATGAGAAAAAATATTTTAAAGACCGTATCAGAAAAAATACAGCACATCTGGAAGAAAAACGATCTGTCTTCTGTACAGGAGAGAAAACAAGCAGTATCAGAACCAGAGAAAGAAATAAAAGAGTGTAGAAAGAGTAAAGAAGAGATCAAAATAGAAAAGAAAAAACAGAGAAGTTGGTCTGACTTTGATTTTGATCGAACAGATGGGGAAACATTTGAATACTTTTGCGCAGAGCTTTTGCGTGCCAATGGTTTTACAAATGTGGAACTGACGAAAAAGACAGGCGATCTTGGAGTTGATATTCTGGCCGAAAAAGAGCAGATTACTTATGCGGTACAGTGTAAATGCCACGCTTCCAATATAGGAAATCAGGCTGTTCGGGATATATATAGCGGAAAAGAATGTTATCACTGCATGATAGGTGTGGTGATGACGAACCGTTTTTTCACGAAGGCAGCTGCAAAACTTGCAGCAGAACATAATATTTTACTGTGGGATCGGGAATATTTGTTTCAACTGATAAAAAATGCTGAAAAGAATGTCTATGAGGTAGGAAAAGATTTAGATCCAGGAGAATATCGAATATTTGGCGAGAGAGAAAAAAGATGGAAATGCACCGTATCGAAAGAAAGAAATGGAAAGTCTGTGCTGTTTCAAATTATCGCAGAAGGATGCTATACCGTAGAGGTCAGAGAAAAAGAGTATCTTATCTTAGAGGAGGCATATTTGAAACCAGCTGTCTTTGAATCGTATGAAATGGAAAATAATGGCTGGTTTGCAGTTAAAGTGGGAAGAGACTTAGCGGCAGGAGAATATCAGATTTTTGCGGCAGATGAAGAAATCAGCGGATATTATGCAATATATAAAAGTGCGCGTTATATGGAATCTGAAAAGCTGGAAGAAGAATTTTTTGAAAACAAGAGTTTTGTCATTCTGAGAGAAGGAACCTATTTTTGGGGAGAAAACTGTTATATAGAGAAAAGGTAAAGAAGTGAAATAAACAGGGAGCATATATCAAGAGAGATACCGAAAAAACAGAATACCATCCGGATCATAGGATTCGGATGGCTGTCTCTATGGTATCTCTGTTTTGCTTCTGACATTTAAAAGATTAAAGTCTTTCAGAGCTTTCTAAGTCTTGAGAAAGAATAAAACAGTCAATCATTTTTCCGATTGTGTGATTGTTTGTCTGAATGACTTTTCTTAAGATCTGATTTTCATGTTTGAGTTTTTCAATTTCTTTAAGTAGTTCGGTGTTTTGCAAAATTTCAGAATTCATTGAGAATACCCCTTTTAATAGTTATACAGTACTATAATAAAATAAGAATATGCGATTGTAAATGAAAAAAATACGACAAAAATCGAATCATTCAGTTCAAAAGAAAAATATAGAGACTGGCAGAAGGAAAAAGAAGAAAAAAAGGGAAAACTGGAAACAGGATAAAGAAAATAAAGCATCTTGAAAGTTTCGTAAAAATATTGTAGAATCAGACATGAAGAGAGCAATTAAGTTTTCAAAAAGGAGATTAAGAAGAGAATGAGTAAAAAACCAACGGTGTTAATGATTTTGGATGGTTATGGCTTAAATAATAAGGAACAGGGAAATGCAGTCGCAGAAGGAAAGACCCCTGTTATGGATAAATTGATGGCAGAGTGTCCATTTGTAAAGGGCTATGCGAGCGGAATGGATGTAGGACTGCCAGATGGTCAGATGGGAAACTCCGAAGTAGGCCATCTGAATATGGGAGCAGGACGTATTGTCTATCAGGAGCTGACAAGAATCACAAAAGAAATTCAGGACGGTGACTTCTTTAAAAATGAAGCCCTGTTAGATGCAGTGCGCAATGCAAAAGAACATGATTCTGCTCTGCATATGTATGGACTTTTGTCTGATGGCGGCGTTCACAGCCACAATACACATTTATATGCTCTTCTGGAACTGGCAAAGAGAGAAGGACTGAAAAAAGTTTATGTTCACTGTTTCCTGGATGGACGTGACACACCACCGGCATCCGGAAAAGATTTTGTGCAGGAATTAACAGATAAAATGGCTGAGATTGGCATCGGTGAGATCGCTACTGTAATGGGACGTTATTATGCAATGGATCGCGATAACCGCTGGGATCGTGTAGAGCTGGCATACAAAGCAATGGTATGCGGAGAAGGACTGACAGCAGAAAGCGGTGTTCAGGCAGTTGAAAATTCATATGCAGAAGATAAAACAGATGAATTTGTTGTTCCAACTGTTATCATGAAAAATGGAGCGCCGACAGCAAAGATTCAGGACAATGATTCCATTATCTTCTTTAATTTCAGACCAGACCGTGCAAGAGAAATCACACGCGCATTCTGCTGCGACGATTTCAACGGATTTGAGAGAGGAGAAAGACTGAATGTTACATATGTATGTTTCTCAGAATACGATGTGACGATTCCGAACAAAGAAGTGGCATTTAAAAAAGTAGTGATTACAAATACATTTGGAGAATTTCTGGCAGCACACCATCTGAAACAGGCAAGAATCGCTGAGACAGAAAAATATGCACACGTTACGTTCTTCTTCAATGGCGGAGTAGAAGAGCCAAACGAAGGTGAAGACAGAATTTTAGTAAAATCTCCAAAAGTTGCAACATATGATCTGAAACCGGAGATGAGTGCATATGAGGTATGCGATAAATTTGTGGAAGCAATTAAGTCAGGAAAATATGACGTGATCATTACAAACTTTGCAAATCCGGACATGGTAGGTCATACAGGAATTGAAGAGGCAGCAATCAAAGCAGTAGAGGCAGTAGATGAGTGCGTGGGAAGAGTTGTGGATGCAATCAAAGAAGTGGACGGACAGCTTTTCATCTGTGCAGATCATGGAAACGCAGAACAGCTGGTTGATTATGAGACAGGAGCGCCATTTACAGCGCATACAACAAATCCGGTTCCATTTATCCTTGTGAACTATGATCCGGCTTATACATTAAGAGAAGGCGGATGTCTGGCTGATATTGCGCCGACGATGATCGAGATGATGGGAATGGAGCAGCCAAAAGAAATGACAGGAAAGTCCTTACTTTTAAAGAAATAAGATGCAGGCTTAATGAGAGAGGGCTGCTGTAGATTTTAGATCTGCAGCAGCTCTTTTTATCTGAAAAATGGGTGAATGGGAGAGAAGAAGAGGAGAATACTTACAGCTTCATGAGAGTCAGCCATTCATTGATCTGGATGAGATATGCCAACATCTGCGGCCCTGCCATGAGCTGACCGTACCATGGTCTGCCATAATCAGATGGACTGGAAAGAAAACGATTTACTTTAGATGGATCAATAAAAGAAAGTACAGGGGAGGAAGAATCGCTTAAAATTTCTCTGATTTTTTTCTTTAGAAGCTGTTCATACTGAGGATGGTATGTTTTAGGGTACGGAGACTTTTTGCGAAATAGGATTTCGTCCGGAATGATTCCACGACCTGCTTCGCGCAGTAATCTTTTCACGATACCGTCTTTGGCTTTCATCTCCCATGGTATCTGAAACAAATATTCGACAAGCCGGCGATCGGCAAAAGGAATGCGTGCGTCCAGATCAGAGTATGCGGCTGCACGATCCATCCGATTTAAAAGTGTCTGCATAAACCAGGATATATTTAGCCATGCAATTCGTTTCTGGCGTACAGTCAAGTCGGAATCATTGGAACAAATCGGTGTCTGCGCAGCAGAAGCGGTATAGGCATGGCTGATATACGTTTCCATATGAAGCGATTCCAGAAAATCGTCACGGAGCAGAGCCTGACGAGGGCGTAAATCCATAGACCACGGGAAGGTATCAGCGTACAGACATTCTGTTTTATGAAACCACGGATATCCTCCAAAGATTTCATCCGCACATTCTCCAGTCATTGCAATGGTATGGGTCTGGCGAACAAGCGAGCAGAAATAAAGCATGGAGGAATCGACATCCGCCATGGCAGGAAGATCGTGTGCAATTACAGAATCTGTCAGCTTTTGGGCGAGCGTCTCCTGGGAACATTCCAAGTAATGGTGATCAGAATCTAAAAAAGAAACCATCTGATCAACGTAAGGGCGATCAAGGGAAGGCTGAAAAGCATTTGATTGAAAATACCGGCTATTTTCGGAAAAGTCAAAGGAAAAGGTAGTCAGACGTTCCCCTTTTTTTCGCAGAATTTTGGCACAGACAGCGGAGACGAGACTGCTGTCGACACCGCCTGAGAGAAACGTACAAAAAGGAGCGCTGCCTTTCATCTGTCGTTCTACAGCATCTTGAAAAAGAAAAGAAATTTTTTCAATCGTAGTTTTGTCATCATCTTCATGAGGGTGACAGCTTAGGCGCCAATATGGTTTTTGATAGATGCCTTCAGGTGAGACAATAAAACAGTGGGCAGGAAGTACTTCAAATACTCCGTCAAATATACCATTTCCAGGAGTTCTTGCAGGGCCTAAGCTGAAGACTTCATTTAATCCGTTTGAAGACAGTTTTGGAGTGAGGCCCGGATAACAGAATAAACCTTTGATTTCAGAGGAGAAGACAAGAGTGCCATCTTCAGAAAAAGTATAAAAAAGAGGTTTTGTGCCGAAAAAATCGCGGTACAGATAACATTCTCTTTTAGAAAAATCAAGGATGGCAGCAGAAAATACACCATTTAAACGGGAAGCAAAGTCAAACCCATACTGCAGAAAAGATTTTAGAAACAGTTCCGCATCGCTGTCATGGTCAAACGTCCAATTCCAGGAAGAGAGATCCTGTTTCAGCTCATCTGAATTGTATAAAATGCCATCCAGCATAACACCATATAGTCTGCCATTTTTGCGGCAGAAATAGGGGCCGGGATCAGCAGAGACAGATTGGTTAAAAGCAAGCCCGCAATGGATGTCGAGGTAAATGGAGGAGTCAGCAGTACCTCTGTGTTTCTGCACCTCATTCATTTTTTGAAGACAAGGTCGATACAGACGAGGATGCTCCTGAAAATTTTGATTACAGTGAAAAAATCCAGCAATACTACTCATAGTTATATTCCTTTCTGTAAAATAAATAGATATAAGAAAAAACAACAGATACATTTAAACCGCAGATGATAAAAAATATGCTTCATCAAAGGAGCAGACACGCAGTAAGGAAAGCTGCCAGAAGTCCGATACAGACTGGCATGATATTTTTTCTTGCCAGTTCCAGAGGACTGACATTGCAGATGGCAGCGACAGGGATCAGACCCCATGGGACGATCGTACCTCCTCCTACAAAAATGGTTGTGACTTGACCGAGTGCGGCTAAAACAGGGACAGAAGCATTGACGGCATAGCCGAATGTCTGAGCAAGGGAACCGGTGAGCGGAAGCCCTGAGAAACCGGAACCATCCATACCTGTCAAAGCGCCGGTAACTACTTGAATGACAGCAGCAGCATATTTATTCAAAGGTGCATTTTCAGCAAGCCAGACCGCCCAGTCATTTAAGAGACCTGTCTGAAATTGTTCCCCCATAATTTCTGTGATCCCAGATCCTCCCAGAAAGAAAAATGCTCCAATAATGATAACAGGAGCAAAAATACGGATTGCAAAGGAAAAACCTTCTGTGATGTAAGAAGTAACTTTGCCAAAAGAGCGTCTTTTAAATCCGAAAAATGCACCGAGACACATCAGAAGAAGCGCAGTTCCGGATACAATACTTGTCGCACTGCCGCCGCTGAAATCGAAAACGATCATTGCAATGATATCAGCCAGAAAAGCAAGAGGCGTCAAGACAGCAAGAAAGATGGCTGCGCCAGAAAAATGTGACGGTCTGGCGGAGACGGTATCCTGCTCGTCAATCAGTTTTGGGGAAACGGTAAAAGATTTTCGATGAATCAGAAAGGCGGAAATGACGGTGACAATACCCATCACAAGAAAAACAGGAGTACCTTCTGATAAAAAATCTGCCACAGAGATACCGGCAGCAGAGGAAGAGATCGCAGGGGCTCCCTGAATGACAAAGTCATAACTTAAGGCAAAACCATGTCCGAACAAGTTCATGGCTATTGCAGCGGCGAGAGGGTTTAAGCCGGCCTTGATTGCAAAAGGCAGCATGATCGCTCCAACTAAAGCGACAGATGGAGAAGGCCATAAAAAAAGAGAGAATAAAAACATGGTGATTCCTAAAATCCACCAGGTGACGGAAGGATTTTTCATAATTCGAGACATAGGAGTCATTAAAAGATAATCACTGCCCAGATCAATCAGACATTTGGAAAGTGCAGTCACAAGAGCGATTGTGGCAATGATTTCCATAAATTCTTTTGCTGCATATAAAATTGCCTGGAAAACGGTTTGAATTCCACCGATGATGCTTCCTTTTCCGACGAAGCCAAGAATAAACAGAAAGCCGATACAGATCATCGGAGTGTCCTCACGCGCAACCATGACGATGATGATGATCAGGACACCGAGCAGATACAGATAATGGAGAGAAGATAATGAGACAAGTTCCTGCAATGATAACGCTCCAATCTAAAAAAATATACTTTATCAATATGCAAAAAAGCAAAAAAATGTTCCAGATAATAAAAAAATGTTCTGGATAAATAGAAGGAGAAAAATATGGAAGAAAAGAAGAAAAAAATTTATATTCTGGCAACGGGAGGAACGATTGCCGGAAGAGGGCAGCAGGGAAAGACTGCAGTGTACAAAGCGGGAGGGCTGAATCTGGAAGAGCTGCTCTCTACCATACCAAAACTTCATGATCAGGTGGAAATGGATGGAGAACAGATGCTAAGTGTAGACAGCAATAATGTCACGGTGAAAGACTGGATTCAGATGGCAAATAGAATCAATGAACTTTCTAAAACGGATATTGATGGATTTGTGATCACACATGGAACAGATACGATGGATGAGACAGCATATTTTTTAAATCTGACCGTCAAGACAGAAAAGCCAGTGATTATAACAGGGGCTATGCGGCCAGCCACAGCGGCAAGTGCAGATGGTCCCTTAAATTTATATCAGGCGATCTCTCTGGCGGCGAGTAATGAGGCATGGGGACAGGGGGTTTTAGTCTGCTTCTGTGACAGTATTTATTCAGGAAGAGATGTTCAGAAGGTCAATACGTTTAAAACAGATGCATTTAATGAAAAAGATCTTGCCTGCCTGGGATATATGAGAGATGAATACTGCTATTTTTATAATAAGAGTCTGGCAGTCCATACAGTTCGTTCTATGTTTGACGTGACACAGGTAAAAGAATTGCCGAGAGTAGATATTTTATATTTCTGTGTAGATGCTGATCCGGATCTGCTCCGTTTTTCGGCACAACGTGCGAAAGGAATAGTGATCTGCGGAACAGGTTCGGGAGACTACAGTGAGGCGTGGATGAAAGAAATTGCAAAACTGGAAGAGAAGAGAATACCGGTTGTGCGAGCTTCCCGAATAGGAAGCGGTGTTATCACGGAGAATAAATATTTTGAACAGTCCCAAAATTGTATTCCAGCGTATACGCTGCCTCCTCAGAAAGCCAGAATCCTACTGTCTCTGGCTTTGCTTTACACGAACCAGTTTGAAGAAATAAAAAAGATTTTTCAGAGATATTGACCGAATTATATTAGGGAGAGAATAAAAAATCATTGAATAAATTGCTAGATTAGGAAGAAAAAATTTGAGGAGCAGAGCCATGCTCCTCTTTCTTTTTGAAAAAAACAGGTGTATAATACGGGATTGGATACGGGCACACCGTATTGCGAAGAAAAAAGCGAAAAAAAGACTTAAAGAAAGGTAAGGGAACAGGAATGATTCACGATTTGACAGAAGGAAAAGCACAGAGCGTACTGTGGAGATTTACGATTCCATTATTTATCAGTGTAATTTTTCAGCAGCTTTATAACATTGCAGATAGTGTTATTGCAGGAAAATTTGCGGGAGAGGATGCTTTGGCGGCTGTGGGCGCTTCGTATCCTATTACAATGATCTTTATGGCAGTTGCAGTGGGAAGCAATATAGGGTGTTCTGTGATCATCTCTCAGCTATTTGGGGCAAAGAGATATGAGGAGATGAAAACGGCAATTTCTACAACACTTGTGACGGCTTTTGGAATTTCTGCTTTGCTGACAGGGGCAGGGCTTCTGGGAAGCGCGGCAATGATGCGGATGATCAATACACCAGATAATATTTTTGCAGATGGTGATTTATATTTAAAAATTTATATTGGAGGATTTGCCTTTTTATTTTTATATAATGTAGCGACTGGAATTTTTACTTCTCTTGGGGATTCTAAGACACCGCTTTATTTTCTGATCGGATCCTCTCTTGGAAATATTGTGCTTGACTATATTTTTGTCGCAGACTTCCACTGGGGAGTCGCAGGAGTTGCCTGGGCAACATTTCTGGCTCAGGGAATTGCATGTGTACTTGCGCTTTATACCGTTTTAAAGAGATTAAAAACGATCAAGACGGAAAAAAATTGGAAACTGTTTTCGGGAAGTATGCTGAAAAAGATCAGCATCGTGGCAATTCCTAGTATCCTTCAACAGAGTTTTATCTCAATCGGAAATATTTTTATTCAGAGTCTGATTAATTCTTTCGGATCTTCCGTGATTGCAGGATACTCAGCGGCAGTGAAACTGAATACATTTACAATTACAAGTTTTACTACACTCGGAAATGGAACATCCAGTTTTACAGCACAGAATCTGGGAGCAGGAAAGACGGAGCGGATTCGGGAAGGATTCGTGGCATCAGTAAAAATGGCATTTTTGATTGCAGTTCCGTTTTTTATTGCATTTTTCTTTTTTGGCGAAGGAATGCTTTCCATGTTTATGGGAAGTGAGAGCAAAGAGGCTATGGAAACGGGAGTTGAATTTTTGAGAATTGTATCTCCATTTTACCTCGTTATATCTCTGAAGCTGATTGCCGACGGAGTACTGCGTGGATCAGGGGCAATGAAAATGTTTATGATCTGTACATTTTCAGACTTGATTTTAAGAGTAGCGCTTTCTTATGTGCTTGCCGGATCAATGGGAACATTTGGAATATGGCTTTCCTGGCCGATTGGATGGGTTGTGGGAACTGTATTCTCGCTTGTGTTTTATAAAAGTGGAAAATGGAAGAAACAATTTGCCTCATAAAAAGAATAAAAAGGTCGAAAAGAATAGAAATTAGTAGAAACTTACAATAATTTTTAAAAGAATCAAAAAAAAGATAGCATATTTACAATAAACCATATATAATGAAGATAGAAATTTGAAGAAAACACGAAAAGATATCAAAAATCAGGGGGATAGTTTTCGTCAAATCGTCACAAGGAGGTTTTAATATGAATAGAAAGATTGATATGCTAAAACGAATTTTGGATGAAAGTAAGTATACAGTTGCCTTATGCGGATCAGGAATCATGGAAGAGGCAGGCTTCATCGGATTAAAAAATCAGGATCGTGCTTATGAGATTGAAAAAAAATATCATGATTCTCCAGAGGAGATTTTTACAAGTGTATATTATACGACGCGTCCGGAAAAATTTTTTGAATTTTATAAAAAAGAACTTTTAGAAGGACTTCCAGGTCCGACAGAATCAGGAGCTGTACTTGCAGCGATGGAGAGAGCAGGAAAACTTCAATATATGATCACTGCTAATATTTATGAACAAGGACAACGGGCAGGATGTCAAAATGTGATCAATTTGCATGGAAGTGTATATAAGAATAAATGTCTCCATTGCGGACGGGAATATACAATGGAGTATGTCCGAGATGCAAGGGGCATTCCGGTGTGCGAGACGTGCGGAGGAGCAATCCGGCCGGAAGTGGCTTTGTTTGGAGAGATGGTGGACAGCCGTCTGATGCGTGATACCTGCACGGAAATTGAAAGAGCGGAGGTATTGCTGGTGCTGGGTACAACATTGGATTCAGAAGTATTTGAAAGCTATATTCGTTATTTCAATGGGAAATATCTTGTGGTGATTCATCAAAGAGAGCACCACTCGGATGGAAAGGCGGATTTAGTCATTCTTGATCAGCCGCGCAATGTACTTTGCAAATTAGGATATAAATAAAAGATAGATGGATTGCTGTAAGATTTGGAAGACTGCTGGGGAGATGGAAGAGAGATCAAGTTTTGCAGCAGTCCTTTTTTATAATTCCATAAAAATTTAACAAGTTTTTGACATCAGTCATTAGAAGTTGCTTAAAAGGATATCATTCATACAGAAAAAATTTCATAATTTATTTTTCAAAAAATAGAACGGGATATCACTTTTACAGTGATAAAATATAAAAATAAAAAATACGGAGAAAAGATATGAAAAAAACAGTTTGGGCATCTCGCTTAAAGAAAAGGCACTCAATTAAAAAAAGACTGATGGTATGCGCAGTCTCTTTTATTGTGCCGATTATTGTATTTCTTATGGCAAGCAATCTGTATGCGACACATCTTTTGCGTGGACAGGTATCAGCTTCCAACAGAAATACAGTGAAGCTGTATGCAGAACAGATGAATACAAAATTTACAGATATTAAAAATTATCTGTTAAATCTGGGAAATAATTTTGTCGTGGAGCAGGTGGGCGTTTCAAAAAGCTACAATGAAAAAATACTTGCCGGATATCAGCTGCAAAGTGAATTTCGAAAGGGACTTTCTCTATATCATACGATTGTGGATGGATTTTTTATGTATGATCCTGTATATGAGATCTATATGAAAGAGATGATAAATGTCAAAAGTGTGGAATGGCAAAATGAGATGGAGCAGAAAATCAGAGAACTGACAGAAAAAGAAGAACTTCAGCAACAGATTTCAGCGGAATGGTTTAATATACAGATTGGCGGAGAATATTATCTGGTACGGATCTATTACATATATGGAATCTATTATGGAAGCTGGAGTGATGTGCAAAGAGTGCTGGATGAGATGGTTACGATACCGATTGAAGAGGCGGAGACGGTGCTTTTGCTGGACAAAGAGAAAGTTCCTATGACTTCAGATGAAAAATACAAAAGTGAAGAGATAGATTGGCAACGAGATTTCTCAGATTATTATCTGACTGGACCTGAAAAACGGTACGTTGTGATCGGAGAGAGTATTGAAAATGGAACATATTATTTTGTGGCTCTGATTTTAGATCAGAAAATTCAGAAAGGAATATATCTGTTCGGCGTTTTTACAGCAGCATTGATCTGCATTTCGATTCTGCTTTTATGGACGTTTATCCGTTATTCAAAGGAGGAGCTGGCAATTCCGCTGGAGAGAACCGCTCAGATGATCGAAAAGGTCGAAGAAGGAGATCTTGATGTTGTATTTCCGACAGAGAGCAATACAACAGAATTTTATGTTTTAAATGACAGTTTTAATAAAATGCTCAGAGAGATTAAGCATTTAAAAATCAAAGTTTATGAGGAAAAGATCGAAAAGCAGAAAGCGCAGCTTGATTTTTTACAGATCCAGACAAATCCTCATTTCTTTATCAATGCGATGAATGTACTATATAACTATGCACGACTTGGCAGTATGGAGATGGTAAAAAATATGACACTGTCGCTTGTCAAACACTTTCGATATACACTGTACGGGGAAACGTGGGTATTACTGGAAGAGGAAGTGGAATTTATTCAAAACTATCTCCATATTCAGAAACTGAGAACGGCAAATATGAGCAAAATACAGATTCAGACGGAAATTCCTAAGGAAGTGATGGAAGAAAAAATACCAATTATGACGATTCAGCCTTTTGTAGAAAACAGTATCAAATATGGAGAATCAGAGGAAAGAGAAGTGAAAATATGGATTGAGGCAGAAAAAGAGAAAGGGATTTTAAAGATCTGTGTCAGAGATAATGGAGAAGGATTTGATGAAGAAGTTCTGGAAGCATTGAATAAAGAGCAGTGCGTGGTGAGAGAAGGGAAAAAAAGAATCGGAATTTACAATGTACAGAGTCGCCTTTCTATTTTATATGGCGAAGGGGCAAAGATTTATTTTAGCAATGGGAAATCTGGAGGAGCAGTTGTAGAGATCTGGCTCTCAAAGACAGTAAAAATAAAAGGATAAAGTTTTGGAGGAAAAAAATGAATGTATTAATTGTCGATGATGATGTGCTGGCAGTACAGGGAATCAGCAGCGCTATCTGGACAGAAAAACTTGGAATCGACCATATTTTCTGTGCATATCGGGTGCAGGAAGCAAAAGAAATTCTGAAAAAGGAAAAGATAGATATTGCTCTTTGCGACATAGAAATGCCAAAAGGAAACGGTTTGGAGCTGATGGCATGGATTCGCCAGGAACGATATCCTGTGACGATGATGATTCTGACAAGCCATGCTGATTTTCAATATGCAACCTCAGCAATCAAACTGGGCAGCTTTGACTATCTGCTGAAACCGGTCACGGATGAAGAATTAAACAGCGCACTGGAAAGAGCAATTCAGAAAAGAAAAGAGACGCAGTATTTAGAAAAGGAAAGCAAAAACTGGAAAAAGAATTATAAAGTGATGCTGGAGCGTTTCTTCAGCGAAGTGATATTAGGTATCATAGAAGGAAACTGGAAAATGCTAAATGAATATGCAAAACAGAGAACGATCTCTCTGGAAGAAAATATGAGATATCTCCCAATTCTGTTCTGCATGAAAAAATGGTCCGCTTCTCTCAAAGAATGTGACAGAGGATCGGTACAGTTTATTATGAAAAATATAGCATATGAATTGTTTCAGAAAACGGCAGACAAAGTAGTCTGTGCAGACGTTCATGAAAGAGGAATCGCAGTTCTTCTGTGTGGGACATGGTCAGAAGAGGAAGTACAGAAAGGATGCAGACAGTATCTGGACGCTTTTCGGGAATCTTTTCACTGCGATATCAGCGGATACTGCGGCAACAGTGTGAAACTGGAAGAACTTGCAGGCGAGATCTCCGATTTAAGAAAAGAAGAAAGAAACAATGTCTCTGTGGAAGGACAGGTCTGGAAAAAGAGCGGGCAAAGTGGAAAAAAGAGAATATATGATCCGTTTGATTACAATGAAGTGATTCAGCTCATCAGAGAACAACAGGAAGAACAGGCTTTTTACAGAATCCATTCCTATTTGAAAATGGAACGGGAAGAGCAGAAGTTAGATGGCGTGTTACTGGAAAAAATGCAGAATGATTTGCTGCAGGCAATCTATGTACTGCTTAAAGAAGTAAATGTGCAGGCACATTTACTATTTGAAGATAAAGAATCTATAGATCTGACGGCATTGGCTCTTCTAACAACGGAGGATTTTGAAAAGTGGTGTCTCCATATTATAAAAAAGACAGGCGATTTTATCTTATTTATAAAGAATGACTCTTCTGTGGTGGGGCAGGCAGAGTCGTATATCCGACATAATCTGGATAAAATTATCGGATGCGAAGATGTTGCCCGTGAAGTCTGTATGAATGCAGATTATCTTTCGAGACTGTTCAAAAAAGAAGCAGGAATTTCTTTGCAGAAATATATCAATCAAGAGCGGATAGAAAGAGCAAAATATCTGCTCACAGCAACGGAAACTTCAATCAGTATGATTGCGCAGATGACAGGATATTCTCATTTTTCACATTTCTCAACTGCATTTAAAAAAGCGACAAATATGTCGCCGATCAATTACCGAAAACAATATTGCAGGAAGGACGAGAAAATGTATGAAGAGAATGTATAAAATAATCGGAGCAGTTATTCTCTTGGGAATCGGAGTTTCGTATATCGGACATTCCGATGAAATTCTGACTCACAGCCAGGATGATATTGTAACGATCCATATGGCGATTGGAAAACCAACCGGAAACATGGAGGATTTTGACAAGGTAAGCGAAGCGGTAAATGAGAGGACAAGAGAAGCATTGGGGATGGAACTGCACTTAGACTTCTATGATTTGAACGAGGCTGGACTTTTGGAATATCTTTCAGAAGAACAGAATGTAGATTTACTTCTGGTGCCTGAACTTCAGGAACAAGTACAGAAAAATATACTGCTTCCGCTCGACGAGTTGCTAAGAGAAGAAGGACAAGATATTTATGATGTGATTGCCCCGGCGTATATGGAACTTGGAAAAGTAAACGGCAGACAATATGGAATTGTTCTAAACAGAGATATGGCTTCTGCATACGGCGTCAGCATGAGAAAAGATTTGATTGAAAAATACGACATTGATCTGGAGGAAATTCAGACATGGGAAGATGTGGAGAATGTACTGGAGATTGTGACAGAGGGAGAAGAGATCTATGGAATCGCAGCAGACACATTGATGCCGTTTGACTCGCTTGGAAATTCTCTGGGAGTACTGATGTCCGATGAAAAAGAGATGAAAGTGGTCAATTACTATGAGACGGAAGAATTTTATAATTGGATGAAAAGAATCAGAAGCTGGAAAGAGAAGGGATATCTGTATACGAAAGAAACCGTGCGCTATAAATCCATGAGTGACCGTCCTTTTCTGTATGAACTTTTACGGGAAGGACAGTTGTTTTCTTATATTGTAAAATACAAACCGGGAATCAATGCACAGGAATCAAAATCAGCAGGCAGAGAACTGGTCAGTGTGATGATTGAAGATCCAATTATGACAACAGATTCTTCCGCATCATCCCAGTACGGCATTTATTCCGGAAGCCAGCACCCGGAAGAGGCAATGGAGATGCTGAATTTTTTATATACCGATGAGAAAATCACAAATTTGCTCTGTTGGGGATTGGAAGGAGAGCATTATCAAAAAAATGAAGATGGGACGATTTCTTATCCAGATGGAAAAGATGAAAGTGAGATCGGATATAATTTTAATTTAAACTGGCTGCTCCCCAATCCGTATTTGGCATACGTTTGGGAAGGGGATGATCTGAATTTGGAGGAAGAACTCCATCTTTTTAATGAGACAGCGGTCAAATCGCCGGCGCTTGGGTTTGCATTCGATGATTCCGATGTCAGATTGGAATGCGAGGTGACTTCTGGCATTGTGGATATGTATCTATCAGGTTTCCTTTGCGGGGCATTTGATGTAGACGAGATACTTCCGAAAATGATTAAAGAGTTAAAAGAAAGCGGAATTGATTTAATTATAGAAGAAAAACAAAGACAACTAAATAAATGGAAGGAACAAAAGAAAAAAAGAATCAAGCAATCATATCAATATAATTAAAAAATACGGAAAAGTGAAAATAAAAGTCGGAAATGTGAAAGACTTTTTGATTAAATTTTATTATAATAGGACTAGCTTGAAAAAAGGGGGAAACAAACAATGAACAAAAACAAAAAGGTAGCAAAAAAAGTTTTGACAGCAGTTCTGACAGCTTCTATGGTGATGACTAGCGGTAGCAGCGTATTTGCAGCAGGCGTAGGAGCAGTTACAACAGATGAGGTTTCTGAGAGAGAGACAAGAAATGCAGAACTGTCCATGACAGCGGCAACACAGGGTATGGTATTATTAGAGAATAAAGACAATACACTACCGATCGCAGATAGCGGAAATATTGCACTGTATGGCGGCGGAGCATATGGAACAGTAAAAGGCGGAACAGGCTCAGGCGATGTAAACCAGAGATATGTTGTAAACGTATGGGATGGACTGAAAAATGCAGGATATAATATCACATCGGAAGACTGGATTAATGAATATAAAGTAGCTTATGATGAAGCGGCTGAAAATGTAAACGGACTGTTTGGACATGTAGAAGTGGCAGATCAGGAAATTACAGACGAGCAGCTGGAAGCTTCCAAAGCAGATACGGATACAGCAATCTATGTTGTAGCAAGAAATTCAGGTGAGGGCGCTGACCGTAAAACAGAAGCCGGAGATTATTATCTGACAGATATTGAAAAAGCAAATATTCAGAAATTAGCTGAAAATTTTGATAAATGTATCGTAGTTCTGAACGTAGGCGGAGTTATTGATACTTCCTTTATGCAGGAGATCGAAGGAATCGATTCCTTGCTGCTGATGTCTCAGGCAGGTATGCGCGGCGGAGATGCCGTAGTGAAAGTATTAAATGGCGAAGTGACACCATCTGGAAAATTAACAGATACATGGGCAAAGAAATATGAAGATTATCCTTCATCCGAAAACTTCAGCCACAATGATGACAATGTAGACCAGGAAGATTATACAGACGGCATCTATGTAGGATATCGTTATTTTGATACATTTGGCGTACAGCCAGCATATGAATTTGGATATGGATTATCCTATACGACATTTGATATTGCAGTGGACAGTATTACAGCCGACAAAGACAATGTTACTGTGACAGCAACTGTTACAAATACAGGAGATACATATTCAGGAAAAGAAGTAGTAGAAGTTTATTTCTCAGCTCCTGACGGAGACTTGGAAAAACCGTATCAGGAACTGGCAGCATTTGGAAAGACAGATGAGCTTGCTCCAGGACAGAGCCAGACATTGACACTGACATATAAAACAACAGAAATGTCCGCTTATTCAGAAGAAAAAGCAGCTTATATCATGGAAGCAGGCGACTATGTAGTGCGTGTCGGAAACAGCTCCAGAAATACAAAAGTCGCAGGCGTTGTAAAATTAGACGAGACAGCTGTGACAGAACAGTTAAGCAATCAAAGAGTTGCAGATAAAGAAATCAAAGAGCTTTCAAAAGAAGGCGCAACACCATACACATATGAAGGGGAGGCAGATGAGATCGCAGCGGCTCCTGTAATGGAATTAAAAGCAACAGATCTTCCATCAGAAAACAACGCATCTCCATACGATGATGAGAGTGTAACCGCATATGTATCTGACACAACAGAGACGCAATATCTTGCAGAAAATCTGCCATATGCACCGGAAAGCAAATATCATGGAGCATATGAAGAAAAAGTAGAGAAATTAGAGGGCGACTTCAGCTCCGCTACTCTGAAAGATGTTTATGACGGAAAGATTACAATGGAAGAGTTTGTATCTGGACTGACCGTATCTGAGATGGCAGACATTGTAATCGGTGGAAATAAGGTTCCTGGAGCAAGTGGACAGGCAGCCGGAGCAACTTCAGACAATGCAAATCAGTTAAGCGACGGAACTATGTTTGGCGCACAGGCAAATTCTGTATCAGGAGCAGCCGGAGAGACAGCCGGTATCTACATTGAGTCCAAGAAGATTCCAAATATTGTACTGGCAGACGGACCAGCAGGACTTCGTATCACAAGAGAAGAAGAAGGCGAAGACGGAACGAAATATTATCAGTTCTGTACAGCATGGCCGATTGGAACACTGCTTGCACAGTCCTGGGATACAGAAAATATTCAGACAGTTGGAGCAGCATTCGGAGAAGAATTGCATGAGTTTGGTATTACTACATTGCTTGCGCCAGGTATGAACATCCACAGAAATCCTCTTTGCGGACGTAACTTTGAATATTTCTCAGAAGATCCATTCCTGACAGGTAGTGTGGCAATCGCTGAGACAACAGGTATTCAGTCCAACCCAGGCGTTGGTGTCAGCCTGAAACATTTTGCAGGAAATAGTCAGGAAGATAACCGTAATGCAGTAAATAATACAATCTCAGAAAGAACTTTCCGTGAAATCTATCTGAAAGGATTTGAGATGGCAGTCAAAGGTGCAAAACCAATGACAATTATGACATCTTACAACTTAAATAATGGTGTTCCGGCAGCTGATGACTATGATCTGTGTACAGACATCGCTCGCGGTGAGTGGGGCTTCGATGGTCTGATCATGACAGACTGGGGCGGCGGACAGTCCACACCGGCAATCTCCATGCACGCAGGAAATGACCTGATTATGCCAGGAAATTCTGTAGACAATATTAAAACAGAAGGATTTGGAGATGTAGCGCCGACATTTGCAGAAGATGACATTTATCCAGAAGTAACAATCGGACAAGGCTGGTTTGGTCCGCGCGCTACAACAGCATGGGGCGAATTTGTTCTCTCAGCAGACGGCAAAGTAACATTTGAAAAAACAGTTAAAACAGACGATTACAATGCGGCAGTTCGTCCGGCAGTTGTTGACGGAGAAGAAACTGAAAAAGCAGTTAAAGATCTGATTGCAGAACTTGGCGATGCAGTTACAGTGACAGATAATGGAGACGGAACGACAACAATCGTTTACAAAGGCGATTACAAAGAGAATAATATTACACTTGGCGATCTGCAGAAGAGCACAATCAACATCCTGAATGTAGTTATGGAATCTAACCAGTTTGCAAGTTTGTTTGATGATGTAGAATCCAGTTCCTATACACAGGATCGCGCAGACCAGCTGGAAGTTTACTCTACAGTAGAAAAAACAGAAGTAAAATAAAAAAGAATCAATATGACGCTGCTAATAAAATAGCAATGTAATAGTTCTCCTAAAAATCCCATAAAGGGAAAGAAGAGTCAGGGAGTGCTGTGAAATGGCGAGAGATCGTTGTTTCACAGCACTCTTTTTTGTGTTGAGAGTATGGAATGGGGATGATAAAATAAAAAAAGAAGTAACAGAAAAAAGGGAGATTACAATGAATAGAATCAGTATTTTATTTCCCAGAGAAGGAAAAAGGAAGAACAGGTAAAAGAACTGCACTGTAAAACACAGATAGAATGGCATACGCTGGAACGGGTTTGTTACGGGGTTCAAAGTATATGCAGATTTTATGAAAAATTCTAAAAACTTTTTTCTTTTTTCTTAATAGGATCTTTTGAATTGTTATGGTATAATAAAGAAAAAATGCTGAAAAAGAGAAAAAGAAATAGGAGATTCAGCATAAGCATAAAAGGAGGGATTCTTATGAGAAAAGCGAAAGGACAGGTGAAGCGGCGATGGTGGATCGCAGTAATGTTATTCTGTTGTATCTTCATGGTTGGCAGAACAAAGAGTGCGGATACTGTATTGGCAGATGCAGTATATGATTATATTATACCAGGAAGCAATACTTATTATTTAACAGAGGCCGATATATCGGATATGCCTATTCAAGTACTGTGCTATGCCAGAAATGAGATTTATGCGCGCTATGGAAGACGATTTGAATCGAGTGAACTGCAGGCGTATTTTGATTCAAAGAGCTGGTATAGCGGCTCTATTGATCCATCTGCTTTTTCAAATACGATGCTCAATTCATATGAGACGGCAAATATAGAACTGTTAAAAAACAGAGAATATGCGCTTCGCGCGGAGGGATATCTTTTAGATCAAAACGGATACAGCTATCAGCCGATTTATGATTACTTGTACGGAAAAAATGGATTCTCGGACAGTTATGTATTTTATGGCAGTGATATGCGCTATATTATGCAGAGCGAAGTTAATACGATGACATTACAGGAAATCTGCTATGCCAAGAATGAGATTTATGCCCGCCATGGAAGAATGTTTGATTCTCAGGAATTAAAAGATTACTTCTGGTCAAAATCCTGGTATAATGGCTGCATCAGCCCTGAAGATTTTTCTGACTCTGTATTTAATACATATGAATTGGCAAATATCAAACTACTGCAAGATAATGAACTTGCCCGTTCGGCGAGCGGATACCTTCTGGATCAGCCGGGATACAACATTTACGCTGTAGGAAGTTATGGTAGCATGGATGATACCTATATTTTTTATGACAGCAACAGCCGTTATCTGACAAACAACGATGTTAGAAATTTGTCCATTCAGGAAATTTGCTATGCTAGAAATGAAATTTATGCAAGACGCGGCAGATTGTTTGAGTCGATGGAACTGCAGAATTACTTTAATCAAAAGACATGGTATTATGGATGGATCAGTCCGGAGAGCTTTTCGCCTTCTGTATTGAATCAATATGAGACTGCAAATGTAGAATTCTTAAAAAATTATGAATATATGCTAGATCCGAAGGGATATATCCTGAATTAACAGGAAGGAAAAAGGCTGCAGATTTTATAAAAAAAAATCTGCAGTTTTTTTGTGAAAAAAAACTTGCATATTTTGGAAAAATTCGTTATATTTAAATAGTAATGAATATTATTATCGGAAATGCGATAGGAGGAAATAAAATGAGTGAATGTACAAATTGCTTTAGCAACCGCACATGTGCAAGCGCAGATAAACCGTTAGAGGCGTTTATCCGCAGCCTTCCAATGGAAACTTCCCATCACCGTACAGAGGGACAGTCTACAAAATGTGGATTTGGTCTTCAGGGCGTCTGTTGTCGTCTCTGTGCAAATGGTCCGTGTAGAATTACTCCAAAAGCACCAAGAGGAATCTGTGGTGCAGATGCAGATACGATTGTAGCGAGAAACTTTCTGCGTGCAGTGGCAGCTGGAAGCGGATGTTATATCCATATCGTTGAAAATACAGCGAAGAATTTAAGAGATACAGCATTGGCAAAAGGAAAAATTCGTTCAGAAGCTGCTTTATATCGCCTGGCAGAAGAGTTAGGTATAGAAGGAAATGATGTTTATGATCTGGCAGTGAAAGTAGCAGATCAGGTACTGGCAGATCTTTATAAGCCAGAATATGTGCAGATGGAGCTGATTGAAAAATTAGCATACAGTCCTCGTCTGGAAGCATGGAAGAAATTAGGAATCCTGCCGGGAGGATCAAAATCAGAAGTATTTGCAGGCGTTGTAAAATGTTCTACAAACTTAAATTCTGATCCGATGGATATGCTGGTAGACTGCTTAAAACTTGGTATTTCCACAGGTGTGTACGGATTGATGCTGACAAACTTATTAAATGATATTTTGCTGGGAGAGCCTGAGATCCGTTTTGCTCCGGTTGGATTGAATGTGATTGATCCGGACTATATCAATATCATGATTACAGGACATCAGCATTCGATGTTTACTTATATTCAGGACCGTCTGCTGGACGAAGATGTTGTGGAAAAAGCAAAAGCAGCAGGGGCAAAAGGATTTAAACTGGTAGGATGTACTTGTGTTGGACAGGATCTTCAGCTGAGAGGCGCTCATTATACAGAGATTTTCGACGGTCATGCAGGAAACAATTACACAAGCGAAGCAATTCTTGCAACAGGAGGAATTGACGGCGTACTGTCTGAATTTAACTGTACATTGCCTGGAATCGAACCAATCTGCGATGAGCTGATGATCAAACAGATTTGTATTGATGATGTTGCAAAGAAGAAAAATGCAGAGCTGATCCCATTTAATTTTGATACAAGAAAAGAAGATGGAGACAGAATCATTGACGAGTTAATCGAATCCTATAAAAACCGCCGCGGCAAAGTAAAAATGAATCTCTTGCCAGAGCATGGAAATAAAAATACATTGACAGGTGTCAGCGAAATTTCACTGAAAAAATTCCTGGGTGATTCCTGGAAGCCATTAATTGACTTGATTGTGTCAGGAAAGATCAAAGGTGTTGCCGGAGTGGTAGGATGTTCCAGCGTTGCATACGGTCATGATACATTGACAGTAGCGCTGACAAAAGAACTGATTGCAAAAGATATCATTGTACTCTCAGCCGGATGTTCTTCAGGAGGAATTGAAAACTGTGGACTGATGACACCGGAAGCAGCAGAACTGGCTGGTCCTGGACTGAAAGAAGTATGCAAGACGCTTGGCATTCCGCCGGTATTAAACTTTGGTCCATGTCTGGCAATCGGACGTCTGGAGATGGTTGCAACAGAACTGGCAAAAGAAATCGGAATTGATATTCCGCAGCTGCCGCTCGTTCTCTCAGCAGCACAGTGGCTGGAAGAGCAGGCTCTGGCAGATGGATGCTTTGGTCTGGCGCTTGGTCTGCCTCTGCACCTTGGAGTACCGCCTTTCATCACAGGAAGCAAACTGGTGACAAAGGTACTGACAGAAGATATGAAAGAACTGACAGGCGGTCAGGTGATCGTGGATGCAGATGCAAAATCAGCTGCAGATAAACTGGAAGCAATTATTCTGGAAAAACGGAGTGCATTAAATATCTAAAAAGGGAGGGCGCTTATGAAACGAATTTTTATCGACGCTGAAAAATGCGACGGATGTATGAGCTGTACTCTTGCCTGTATGAATGCACACAGAAAAGATGCAGAGGGAGAATCTATTTATACATTAGATTTGACAGATCCTGAGAATCAATCGCGCAATTTTATTAAAAAGAATCCAAAAGGCGGTTATATCCCTCTGTTTTGCCGCCACTGCGATGATCCGGACTGCGCCAATGCGTGCATGAGCGGCGCATTGAAAAAGGATCTGACAACAGGACTTGTAAAATATGATAAAGAAAAATGCGCAGGATGTTATATGTGTGTGATGAACTGCCGCTATGGCATTCCTCAGCCAGATGCTTCCCTTCACTATATGGTAAAATGTGATTTCTGTGAAGGAAAAGATGGACCGAGCTGTGTGAAGGCTTGTCCAAAAGAAGCGATCTATGTAAAGGAGGTATGACGATGGCGAAGTATATTATTATCGGCGTAGGTCCTGCCGGCATTATGGCAGCGGAACGTATCCGCGCAATGGAAAGCAATGCAGAAATTACGATGATTTCTGCTGACGAGCATGTACACTCCCGTTGTATGCTTCATAAATATCTTGGGCATGAGCGAGATGTAAAAGGAATTAACTTTGTACCGGAAGACTTTTTTGAAAGAAATCAGATCCGCTGGGTAAAAGGAGAAAAAGTAACGCGTGTAAATCCGGAAGAAAAAACAGTGGAGATGGAATGCCAAGCAGTGCTTCCATATGATAAACTGCTGATTGCAACAGGAGCGGCATTCTTTATTCCGCCGATTGAACATTTCAGAGAAGCTTCCAATGTTTATGGATTCCGTGATTTTTCAGATGCTGAGGCAATGGACAGAGCAGTGGAAGGAAAAAAACGTGTCTTTATCGTCGGCTCCGGTCTTGTCGGATTAGATGCAGCCTCTGCATTATGTGAACGCGGATATGAGGTTTCCATTGCAGAGATGGCGCCGCGTGTGATGCCATTGCAGACAGATGAATATGCTGCCAGCGTTTATCAGAAAGCATTTGAAAATGCAGGATGTAAATTTTATCTTGGTATTGGCGTGACAGGTTCTAAAGTAAATGAAAATGGAGAAATCAACAGTATCTTACTGTCTGATGGAACCGAAGTTCCTTGCGATGTGGTGCTTGTGGCGGCAGGTGTTCGTCCAAAAGTAGATTTTCTGGAAGGAAGCGGTATAAAAATAGGCCGTGGAATAGAAGTAAATGAATACCTGGAGACAAGCATACCGGATATTTATGCGGCAGGCGATGTCAATGGACTGTCAGGCGTGTGGCCAGATGCGATGGATCAGGGAAAAACAGCGGCAATGAATATGTGCGGTGTGAAAGTGGAGTATGAGAAACCATATCCATTTAAAAATACAAGCAATTTCTTCGGCATTACGATGCTTTCTATCGGAAAGATTGATCCTGTCGACGAAGATGCAGAGGTAAAAGTTGTATTTGATCGAGGAACATACAAAAAAGCGATCGTAAAAGAAGACCGCCTGCAGGCGATTCTGATTCAGGGAGATATTTCAAACACAGGAATTTATCTGAAATTGATTAAAGATCAGATTCCGCTGAAAGGAAAAGACGTCTTTAAACTTTCCTTTGCTGATTTCTATGGAATTGACGAGAGAACAGGAGCATTTTCTTATCAAGTCTAAGAAGTAAAATAAAAAATTTATGATGAAAGCAAAGCGTTTCTGAAGATTCGTTTCATCCTGTGACTTTATTCATGGGATGAAGCGGAAAGTATAAAATCAAGTGACCGCAGGGAGTGAGATCATAAAATATGGGTGAAACAATCGAGAAGATCCGGACAAGAAGAAGTATCCGAAAATATAAGCCAGATGCTGTGCCGGAAGAAATCATTGAGAAAATTATTGAAGCCGGAACGTATGCAGCGACAGGACGAGGCGCACAGTCACCGATTATCATTGCGGTGACAAAAAAAGAAGTGAGAGATAAACTTTCTAAGCTGAATGCAGAAATCATGGGAACGCCGGATTCTGACCCGTTTTATGGGGCGCCGGCTGTGCTGATCGTGCTGGCAGATAGGACGCGTCCGACCTATTTGTATGACGGAAGTCTTGTGATGGGAAATTTAATGCTTGCAGCTCATGATCTTGGTATAGGAAGCTGCTGGATTCACAGGGCAAAAGAAGAATTTGAACTTCCAGAAGGAAAAGAATTACTGAAGTCACTGGGAATCGAAGGCGATTATGAAGGAATCGGACACTGCATCTTAGGATATGCAGACGGAGAGGAGCCAGCGGCAAAACCGAGAAAGAAACCGTATGCCTTTTATGTAAAATAAGAGGAGAAAAATAAAAAAATTGGCAATGCGGATAAATAAAAGAATGTAATTGTCAGATAAAAAACAGAACTTCACCTGATTCAGCAGGGAGTGACAGAAGAAAAGTCATTCCCTGCTGAATTTTTATTTTATCGTCTGATAATATTTTTCTATTTTGTTTACAATGCTGTACAGAATCATTGCAATGATACACAAAATGATAATACTCATAATCACCCAGTCGAGCTTGAAGACCTGGCTGCCGTAGATGATCAGGTATCCAAGTCCCTGTCTTGCTGCAAGAAATTCTCCGATTACGACTCCGACAAGACAAAGCCCGATGTTGACTTTCATAATACTGATCTGCAGAGGAATTGTACTTGGCAGGAGAACTTTAAACAGAACATCTTTTTTTGTGCCATGGAGGGTATAGATCAGTTTTTGTTTGTCGGAAGAAGTTTCCTGAAAACCGGTAAACAGATTCAAAACCGTTCCAAAAATAGCGATCGAAATGCCGGTCACGATGATTGTTTTTGTACCTGTTCCGAGCCAGACGATTAAAAGAGGGGCAAGGGCTGATTTTGGAAGACTGTTTAAGATAATCAGGTATGGCTCAACAATTTTGGAGAGACGTTCGGAGAGCCAAAGTAAAATGGCGGCGATTGTTCCGATTGTGACAACGAGAAGAAAACTTCCTATTGTTTCTGAGAGCGTAATGCAGATATGATAAAAAATACTGCCGTCTTTTGCCATGGAGAAAAACGTGTTCCATACTCTGGAGGGACTGCTGAAGATAAAGCCGTCAATCCAGTTAAGACGAACAGAGAGTTCCCAGAAAGCTAAAAAGAGAATAAAAATAAAAAGCTGTGTCAGACGGATAAGAATCCGCTCACGGCTTAATTTTTTGAGATACGATTTATGAGCGGGAGACATAGGGGTCATGGCTGTTTAACTCCTTCCATAAAAGATTAAAGTACGTTTTAAATTCCGGCGCGCTGCGTGCGGCAAGAGGTGTGCGCTCATCCATTTCAAACGAGATGGAAACCTCGCGGACGATTTTTCCCGGACGCGCGGACAGGACAATAATCCGATCTGCCATACTGATCGCTTCGGATAAGTCGTGTGTCACTAAAATAGCTGTTTTTCCTTCTGATTTGATGATGGAATAAATATCATTCCCGACAGAGAGACGAGTTTGATAGTCGAGAGCAGAAAAAGGCTCATCCAACAAAAGAAGATCAGGATTTAAAGCAAGTGTACGGATGAGGGTAGCTCTCTGGCGCATTCCGCCGGACAGCTGGGAGGGGCGGGAATTGCGAAATTTAGAAAGCCCATATTTTATGAGCATCTGGTCTATACGGTCTAAGTTTTCAGATGTTTCCTGTTTTTTTATTTCCAATCCAAGCTTTAAATTGCTAAAGATGGTGCGCCATTCAAAAAGGTGATCTTTTTGAAGCATATATCCAATATGATCAGAAGCTTCTTTTCCATTTTGCCCATACAGTAAAATAGAACCGGATTCTGGAAGGAGAAGTCCGCTGATCAGAGAAAGCAATGTGGTTTTACCGCAGCCGCTTGGACCGACGATTGCGACAAATTCACCTTTTTGGACTTGAAAATTCAAATCAGACAAGGCAAGCGTCTCTCCACTTGTACTATGGTAGGAATAATTGACGTGTGTAACTTGTAATAATGGCTGCAAGTCAGATACCTCCAATGCATAGTTATACCATAGTTTATGAAGGTAGAAAAAAAAGGTGATATGTGATAAAATCTAAAATTAAGAAGTTTATAAAAAGTTAAAAACAAGAGTGCGGAAAGCCCACTTCTTTAGGTGTGGGATGGAAAGTAGCAAATCAAAAGAATAGAAAATCCTAGAAAAAGAATAGAAAGAGGAAATGAAATGAATCGCAATTATCAGAAAGAACTGGAAAAACTGTTGCAGGAAAAAGAAGAAAAGAAAGAGATTCCAACTTTGTTTTTGCACAGCTGCTGTGCGCCGTGCAGCAGTTATGTACTGGAATATCTGTCAAATTATTTTAAAATTACTGTTTTTTATTATAATCCTAACATTTTTCCGGAAGAAGAATATACAAAACGTGTGGAGGAACAGAGGAAGCTGATTGAACAGTTAAAGACCTACTATCCGATAAAATTCTGTGCCGGTGACTACAGACCGCAGGAATTTTATGATGCAGTCAAAGGAATGGAAAAACTGCCGGAAGGCTCAGAACGATGCTTTGTATGCTACGAACTGCGAATGCGAGAGGCGGCAAAGCTTGCAGCGGAAGGCGGATATGATTACTTCACGACAACGCTTTCCATCAGCCCTTTAAAGAATGCTGTGAAGATCAATGAGATTGGAGAGCGCCTTGCCTCAGAATATGGAATCCGACATCTGCCGTCTGATTTTAAGAAAAAAAATGGATATCAGAGGTCGATTGTTCTGTCGAAAGAGTACGGATTGTACCGCCAGGACTACTGTGGATGTGTTTATTCTATGGAAGAACGAAAAAGACAGAAGGAAAGCATTGTCAGAGAAGAAAAAATGTGATACACTACAAAATTAAAGTGGAAGAATATGAAAGATAAAGGAGAGATACTATGGCACAGTTATGGGGCGGACGTTTCACAAAGGAAACAGATCAGTTAGTTTATAATTTTAACGCGTCCATTTCATTCGATCAGAAATTTTACAGACAGGATATTCTTGGAAGCATGGCACATGTCAAAATGCTGGCAAAACAGGGAATTTTAACAGAGGAAGAAAAAGAACAGATTCTGGAAGGATTAAAAAGTATTTTACAGGATGTGAAAAATGGAACATTACAGATCACAGACCAGTATGAAGATATCCACAGTTTTGTGGAAGCAAATTTGATTGACCGAATCGGAAACGCTGGAAAAAAACTGCACACAGGACGTAGCAGAAATGATCAGGTAGCGCTTGATATGAGGCTGTATACAAGAGATGAAGTGGCAGCAGTCGATCAGCTTTTGAAAAATTTGCTGGAGACACTGTTAAAAATCATGGAAGAAAATGTAGATACTTATATGCCGGGCTTTACACATCTTCAAAAGGCACAGCCGATCACACTGACTCATCATATCGGCGCATATTTTGAGATGTTTAAAAGGGATCGTTCCAGATTATATGATATTTATAAAAGAATGAATATGTGTCCTCTTGGAGCAGGCGCTCTGGCAGGAACAACGTATCCGCTTGACCGTGAGTGTACGGCAGATCTGCTTAAATTTGACGGCCCGACTTTGAACAGTATAGATTCTGTTGCAGACCGTGATTATTTGATTGAGTTCTTATCTGCACTTTCTACAATTATGATGCATTTAAGCCGCTTTTCAGAGGAGATCATTTTATGGAATTCCAATGAATACCAATTTATTGAGCTTGACGATGCTTACAGTACAGGAAGCAGCATTATGCCACAGAAAAAAAATCCAGATATTGCAGAACTGGTGCGTGGTAAGACGGGACGTGTCTACGGCGCGCTCATCTCTATTCTGACAACGATGAAGGGACTGCCGCTGGCATATAATAAAGATATGCAGGAGGATAAAGAGCTGACATTTGATGCGATTGATACAGTCAAAGGATGTATTGCTCTTTTTAACGGCATGATTGCAACAGCAAAATTTAATAAGAAAGTGATGGAAGACAGCGCAAAACATGGATTTACAAATGCAACAGATGCGGCAGATTATCTTGTCAATCATGGTGTTCCATTCCGTGACGCGCATGGAATTGTAGGACAGCTTGTATTATGCTGTCTGGAGAGAAAGATTTCACTCGATCAGCTTCCGCTGAAAGACTGGAAAGAAATTTGTCCGGTATTTGAAGAAGACATTTACGACGCGATCAGTTTGAAGACGTGTGTGGAGAAACGAGTGACAATCGGAGCGCCGGGCAGAAGTGCGATGGAAAAGGTGATCGCAGAAGAAAAGAAATATTTACAGGAAAATCAAAAAGTGCTTGATTTTTTTGAGAAACTGGTATAATATTGTTCAAGTAAAGACAAATGTACGCGACATAGAGACACGAGACTTCGTTTTCGCTGCGGGGAGTGTCAATAGACGGAAAGATCGATAAATCCTGCAATCTTTATTGCGAGGAGTATCAAAAAATACAGCAATGTGAGGAGAATGAAAATGGATCAGAAATTAAGAGTAGGGATTTTAGGAGCAACAGGAATGGTAGGACAGCGC
This sequence comes from Eubacteriales bacterium, assembly GCA_030526005.1. Lineage (GTDB taxonomy): Bacteria > Bacillota > Clostridia > Lachnospirales > Lachnospiraceae > JAGZHZ01. The sequence continues at coordinate 44,325 of JAUNDP010000004.1, read as the reverse complement.
TTTATCTCTTTACTGGAAAACCATCCTTGGTTTGAAGTAGTGACAGTTGCAGCAAGCCCAAGAAGCGCAGGAAAAACATACGAAGAAGCAGTAGGCGGACGCTGGAAAATGACGACTCCAATGCCGGAAGCAGTAAAAAAACTGGTAGTGATGAACGTCAATGAAGTGGAAAAAGTAGCGGCAAGCGTTGATTTTTGTTTCTCGGCAGTTGATATGTCAAAAGAAGAAATCAAAGCGATTGAGGAAGCATATGCAAAGACAGAGACACCTGTTGTCTCCAACAACAGTGCGCACAGATGGACACCGGATGTTCCGATGGTAGTGCCGGAGATCAATCCAGAGCACTTTGATGTGATTCCATATCAGAAAAAACGTCTTGGAACAACGAGAGGATTTATTGCAGTAAAACCAAACTGTTCCATCCAGAGCTATGCGCCATGTCTCGCAGCATGGAAAGAATTCGGTCCAAAAGAAGTGATTGCAACGACATATCAGGCAATCTCAGGCGCTGGAAAGACATTTAAAGACTGGCCGGAAATGGTAGAAAATATCATTCCATACATTGGAGGCGAGGAAGAAAAGAGTGAACAGGAACCACTGCGTGTGCTTGGAAAAGTGGAAGACGGCGTGATCAAAAAAGCAGCAGAGCCAAAAATTTCCTGTCAGTGTATTCGTGTTCCGGTATTAAATGGTCATACAGCAGCTGTATTTATTAAATTTGAGAAAAAACCTACAAAAGAGGAACTGATCGACCGCCTTATAAACTTTAAAGGACTGCCGCAGGAACTGAATCTGCCAAGCGCTCCAAAGCAGTTTATACGCTATATGGAAGAAGATAACCGTCCTCAGGTAACTCTGGATGTAGAATACGAACGTGGAATGGGTGTTTCTATCGGACGCCTGAGAGAAGATACCATTTATGACTACAAATTTGTAGGTCTTTCACATAATACAGTCCGCGGAGCAGCAGGAGGAGCTGTGCTGTGCGCAGAACTCTTAACTGCAAAAGGATATATTCAGGCAAAATAAAAAAATAAAATGATTTAGGTGTTGCATACGGAGCAGAAAATTCGGTATAATCTCAGTATGCAGCATCTTTTTTTGAGGAAAGAGCAGCTGTTAAGCTGCACAGGAGAAAATAAAAAAGTAAGCGGGGGAGAAGAATGAGTCTGCTGAGAGTGTCAAAATTATCGAAAGATTATGGACATGAGAGAGGAATATATGACCTGACATTTCAGGTAGAAAAAGGAGAAGCATTTGGCTTGATGGGACCAGTCGGATCAGGAAAGACGACGGCCATGAAAATATTGATGGGATTTATGCGCCAGGATCAGGGAAGATGCGCCATTGCTGGCAGAGACTGCTATAAGAGATCCGAAGAGATAAAAAAAGTAGTTGGATATCTTCCGGAAGATCCGAAATTTGCAGATGATATGACGGGGCTGTCCATGATAAAATTTCAGGCAGAACTGCGGCGAAAAAAAGGATTGGAACGTGCATTTTTGCTGTCTGACCGTCTGGGGATAAATCTGCATCAGAAGATTGAGACCATGACAGCGGATATAAAACAAAAGCTTGCTGTCATATGTGCCCTTTGGTATGATCCGCCTGTATACTTTCTGGATCAACCGATGCGCAGGCTGGATCGGGTAGGGCAGAATCGCCTGATCGAACTTCTTCTGGAAGAAAAAGAAAGAGGAAAGACGATCTTAATTGCATCTCACGCATTTGAGGATTTGGAAAGAATCTGTGACAGAGTAGCTGTCTTAAAAGAGGGGAGAATGATAGCACTGAAAGAAATAGGAGATTTGCGCTATTCAAAGAGAAAAGCACATGTGATTGTTTTTCAGACGGAACAGGAGGCAATTCGGTTTTCAAAGCAGGAGGAATTCTTTGTTTCCAATCTGGAGGGATGTCGTCTGACAGTTTCTATGGATGGAGAAATGAAACCGCTTTTGAAAAGGCTGCTGGATTACCAGGTGGACACCATCGAGCCTCAGATCAGAGATCTGGAAGAAGCCTTTATCTATTATTATGGAGGTGGAAAACTTGATTAGTTTGCCTTTGATGAAAAGAGACTGGAAAGATACATGGAAGCTGACATGGGGAGTGACTGTCTTTTTGGGAATCTATACAGCAGTTATGATCGGTCTGTATGATGTGATAAAAGGAATGGAAATTCAGACCGTACCTCAGAGCTTTGCATCTTATCTGTGCATGGCTCTGGGAATTCATATGGGTGTTTTGTCAGATTTAAATCAGTTTTTGATGGACATGGTTTACGGATTTTTGTTTTTGCTGCTTCCTATGATCTTTGAGATTGTGGCGGCAAGAAGAATGATGATCAAACTGGTGCGCAATGGCATGATGACATGGATTCTGTCAACACCGAATGACAGAGGAAAGATAGGAGGCACACAAGCGCTTTTTCTGATCCTCAGCGTGGCAATACAGACAGTCGTCACAACTGTCACAGGAGTCCTCTGTATGAGTTTGCTCAGCCCGCAGGAAATAGATATTTTTGGATATGTGATGATGAATACAGGCGCATTTATGCTTCATTTTCTGATCAGCGGCATTTGTTTTCTGATTTCCAGCAGCGTGAACGGAAATAAAAGCTATTATCGTCTGACAGCGCTGATTTTAGGCCTTTTCTTTTTGCTGCATTTAATTGGAAATCTGGGAGGATTTTTTGAATATGCAAAATTTGGAACGATTTTTTCACTGTATCAGCCACAGAAAATTCTGGACGGTGAAAACAGAGCATATTTGTTTATGATGATCTTATTCATATCTGGAATTCTTTTTTACTGGGGAGGTGTTCAGAGATTTAAAAAGAAAAATTTGTGATGAAAAAGAAAAAGACTTCGGCAGTCCAGTCGGAGGATTTATAAAGAAGAAAAGAGAGGATGTATGAAGAAATCATTATTCATAGCGGAGAAACCAAGCGTTGCCCAGGAATTTGCAAAGGCATTAAAACGTTCGTTTGTCCGAAAAGATGGATATCAGGAGGCAGAAGATGCGATCGTCACATGGTGTGTCGGTCATCTCATTACAATGAGCTATCCGGACGCCTATGATGAAAGATTGAAAAAGTGGAGTTTATCCACACTGCCGTTTTTGCCGGAAAAATTTTTATATGAGGTAATTCCCGGTGTAAAAAAACAGTTTCAGATTGTGAGCAGTCTTCTGAACCGTTCGGATGTGGAGATTATCTATGTCTGCACAGACTCAGGAAGAGAAGGGGAATATATTTACCGGCTTGTGGAACAGATGGCAGATGTAAAAGGAAAAATCAGAAAGCGAGTATGGATCGACTCGCAGACAGAGGAAGAGATTTTAAGAGGAATCAAAGAGGCGAAAGATCTGTCAGAATATGATCATCTGGCGGAAGCCGCTTATCTGAGAGCAAAAGAAGATTATCTGATGGGGATTAATTTTTCAAGATTGCTTTCTCTGAAATATGGAAATGCCATCTCAAACTATTTACATACCCGTTATACCGTAATTTCAGTGGGACGTGTCATGACATGCGTATTGGGAATGGTAGTGCGCAGAGAGCGAGAAATCCGGACATTTGTAAAGACTCCATTTTATCGTATTTTAAGTAAAATAAAAATTGGGGACCGAGAATTAGAAGGAGAGTTTCGTGCAGTAGAAGGCTCCAAATATTATGGTTCTCCCATTTTATATAAAGAAAATGGATTCAAGAAAAGAGAAGATGCAAAGAGAGCAAAGGAGGAGATGGAAAAAGAAAAGCCGATTGCAGCGTGCGTCGACTCGATTGAGAGAAAAAAAGAGAAAAAGAATCCTCCTCTTTTGTATAATCTGGCCGAACTTCAAAATGACTGTTCTAAAATGTTTAAAATGAATCCGGACCAGACATTGCAGACAGTTCAGGAATTATATGAGAAAAAACTGGTGACATATCCACGAACAGATGCCAGAGTATTGTCGAGCGCAGTTGCAAAAGAAATTTATAAAAATATAAGCGGTCTGAAATATTATGATGTGATGCGGCCGTTTGCAGAGGAGATTTTGACACAGGGCAGTTATAAGGGAATTGCAAAGACGAGATATGTCAATGACAAACAAATCACAGATCACTATGCAATCGTTCCGACTGGCCAGGGAATATCATCCCTTTCTTCTCTGAAAGATCAGACAAAAAAAGTATATGAGACGATTGTAAGACGTTTTTTAAGTATCTTTTATCCGCCGGCGATTTATCAGAAAGCTGGGGTTGTCACTGTGATTCAGGGAGAAAAATTTTTTTCCAATGTCCGCATTTTAGAATCAGAGGGATATCTCAAAGTACTTGGAGGAGCACAGAAACAGGATCAGGAAAAACAGGAGAAGGAAAAGCAGGAGATATCCTGTGACCGTTCCATCATAGAAGCACTGAAAAATGTAAAAAAAGGGATGATCTTGCCGGTAAAAGAACTGGCGATCAAAGAAGGAGAGACAAAACCGCCGAAGAGGTACAGTTCTGGTTCTATGATTCTTGCAATGGAAAACGCAGGACAGCTCATTGAGGATGAAGAACTGCGGGCGCAGATAAAGGGAAGCGGGATCGGAACGAGTGCGACAAGGGCAGAAATTCTAAAGAAGCTAGTCAGCAATGGATATATGGATTTAAATAAAAAAACGCAGACCATCACACCTACTTTACTGGGGGAAATGATTTTTGATGTGGTAAACAGTTCCATTCGTTCCCTGTTAAATCCGGAATTGACCGCAAGCTGGGAGAAGGGACTTACCTATGTGGCGGAAGGGAGTGTAACTCCTGAAGAATATATGCAGAAATTGGAACATTTTATTACAGTGAAGACAAAAAATGTAATGGAACATAATTACCAGCAGGCATTGTGCCCTTATTTTGATCATGCAGCAAATTATTATAAGAAAGGAAGCAAAAAATAATGGAGACATGTAAAATCAAAAACTTATATACAATGGAAGAGACAATCGCAAAAGACCTTTTTGAAGGCGCTGTATATCCATGGGAGGTTCTTCCGAAAATCGGATCTTTCATTTTACAGCTGGGCAGTACACTGAGCGAAGAAGAGTATGAAAAGAGAGGTGAAGATGTCTGGATTGCAAAGACAGCTTCTGTAGCGCCGACAGCATATATCCATGGACCAGCGATCATCGGAAAAGAGGCAGAGATTCGTCACTGTGCTTTTATCCGCGGCAATGCGATTGTGGGAGAGGGCGCTGTCGTAGGAAACTCAACTGAATTGAAAAATGTAATTTTATTCAATAAAGTACAGGTTCCTCATTATAATTATGTGGGGGATTCTATTCTGGGATATAAGGCACATATGGGCGCAGGTTCTATTACGTCCAATGTAAAATCAGATAAGAAGCTGGTTGTAGTGAAAGATGAAAAAGAGCATATAGAGACAGGATTGAAAAAATTCGGGGCAATGCTTGGGGATGAAGTGGAAGTAGGATGTAACTCTGTCTTAAATCCAGGTACGGTCATAGGGTCGCATTCAAATATCTATCCGCTTTCTTCTGTTCGTCAGGTAGTTCCGGCAAACAGCATTTACAAAAAACAGGGCGAGATTGCGAAAAAAGAAGAAAGATAAAAAATAGATGAGAGGACAGCATTTGCGCTCTCTGTGATATGCGGGGCGCATATGCTGTATCATCAAAAAATACTTTACGAAAAAGAAAAAATATGGTATGCTGATTCTATTCATTTTACATTTTTATTTTCACATCTGACAGAAAAAAGATCTCGGTAAATCACCGCACAATTCCATAAAATACAAAAGAGAATCGAAAAAATGTTTGGGTTTTTGATTGACAAATAAAAAAAATTGTATTATGATGAATAAATAACGAACATTAGTTCAGGGTAAAGGAGAGGTTGTATGGCACAGGAAGATAAATTAAAAGCACTTGACGCAGCGCTTGCACAGATCGAAAAACAGTTTGGAAAAGGGTCCGTCATGAAACTGGGAGATTCCAATGTAAATATGAATATAGAAACGGTTCCAACAGGATCTCTGAGTCTTGATCTGGCTCTGGGACTGGGAGGAGTGCCGAAGGGAAGAGTGATTGAGATCTATGGACCTGAATCAAGTGGTAAGACAACCGTGGCGCTTCATATGGTTGCAGAAGTTCAGAAAAGAGGGGGTATTGCCGGATTTATTGACGCAGAACATGCACTGGATCCTGTTTATGCGAAGAATATCGGCGTGGATATTGACAATCTGTATATCTCACAGCCAGACAACGGAGAGCAGGCGCTTGAGATTACAGAAACGATGGTGCGCTCCGGAGCGGTGGATATCGTGATCGTGGATTCTGTCGCAGCGCTTGTGCCAAAGGCAGAGATTGAAGGGGACATGGGGGACAGCCATGTAGGACTTCATGCGCGTCTGATGTCTCAGGCTCTTCGTAAACTGACCGGTGTGATCAGCAAGTCAAACTGTATTGTCGTATTTATCAATCAGCTGCGTGAAAAAGTAGGGATTATGTTCGGAAACCCTGAGACGACAACAGGAGGACGGGCGTTAAAATTCTATGCTTCTATCCGTATGGATGTGAGAAGAATTGAAGCTTTAAAACAGGGCGGAGAGGTGATCGGAAGCCGTACCAGAATCAAAGTAGTGAAGAACAAGGTGGCTCCTCCTTTTAAGGAAGCAGAATTTGATATCATGTTTGGAAAAGGAATTTCAAAAGAAGGAGATGTACTGGATCTGGCTGCAAATTTGGGAATTATTGTAAAAAGCGGTGCATGGTATGCGTATCAGGATGCGAAAATCGGTCAGGGAAGAGAAAATGCAAAGCTGTATCTGAGAAATAATCCACAGATTATGGAAGAGGTGGAACGCAAAGTCAGAGAGCACTATGGACTGATTGGCGGCGAAGAAGGTGCAGAAAATAAAGACGACGCCGGTATGGATGAGGAATAATCCATGTATGTCACGTTGACGGAGCCGGTGGACAGTAAAAAAAGCCGAATTTATCTGGATCAGGAGTTTGCATTTATCCTGTACAGGCAGGAAATGATAAGTTATCATATCTCAGAGGGAGCAGAAATCTCGGAAGAACAGTACAGAAAAATTCTGGAAGAGACCATATTGCGCAGAGCAAAACTGCGATGTCTGAATCTGCTCAAAACGATGGACCGCACAGAGACACAGCTGCGCCAGAAGTTAAAACAGGGCGAATATCCGGAAGAGATTATTGAGCGGGCGATTGAATATGTGAAGGGGTATCGCTATGTGGACGATGAGCGTTATGCCAGACAGTATGTCCATTGCTTCTGCGAAAAAAAGAGCCGTTATCAGATTATTCAGGAATTGATGCGCAGGGGAATCGAAAGGGAAACGATTGAGCAGGCGCTTGAGGAAAATCCGGATATTGATGAGACAGAACAGATACAAAAATGGATGGAAAAAAGAAAATTTGATCCGGAAAATGCAGATGTCAGGGAACGGCAGAGATTTTATGGATTTTTGATGCGCAGAGGATTTTCGGCGGAAAGCATACGAAAAGCATTGCGCAATGCAGAAAAATAATACGATAGAGACAGCAAAAGATAGATTGCAGAATCATTCTGCAATCTATTATTTTTATAAAAGTTTGAGGAATAAAAACACGAGTTTTTTGAAAAAAGATACGGTCCGACATGGGGAATTTGTCAAGAAGACGAAGCCTTATCGGATCTTGGGCAAAGTACATCATATTTACTTGACAATGTGCATAAAACAGTATAAAATTTAAGTGTTGTATTTGTACAATGAAAATTAAATAAGGAGGTGCTCCTGTGCCGAGTGCAGTAATAGTATTAATTGCTGTTCTGTTCACAATAATTATAGTTGCTCCTGTTACTTATCTGGTTTCAAAATCTAATTTTAAAAAAGGATTTGAAGCAAAAGTCGGCAGCGCCGATGAGAAGGCCAGAAAGATAATAGACGACGCATTAAAGGTTGCAGAGACGAAAAAGCGAGAAGCTTTGCTGGAAGTAAAAGAAGAGTCCTTAAAAACAAAAAATGAATTAGAAAAGGAAACGAGAGAGCGGAGAGCAGAGCTGCAGCGATATGAGAAAAGAGTATTGTCAAAAGAAGAATCGATTGACAAAAAAGCAGATGCGATTGAGAGACGTGAGAATGGAATAGCAGCAAAAGAAGAAGAATTAAAGAAAAAAAGTAGTGAAATTGAAGAACTTCACGGAAAAAGAGTGCAGGAACTGGAGCGAATCTCAGGCCTAACCTCCGAACAAGCAAAAGAATATCTTTTAAAAACTGTAGAAGATGAAGTAAAAAGTGACACTGCAAAGTTGTACAAAGAACTTGAGAGCAGAGCAAAAGAAGACGCAAATAAAAAAGCAAAAGAATATGTGGTGACTGCAATTCAGAAATGTGCAGCCGATCACGTTGCAGAGACAACAATTTCTGTCGTTCAGCTTCCAAATGATGAGATGAAAGGAAGAATTATCGGACGAGAGGGAAGAAATATTCGGACTCTTGAGACGATGACAGGTGTGGATCTCATCATTGACGATACGCCGGAAGCAGTAATTTTATCAGGATTTGATCCAATCCGAAGAGAAGTCGCAAGGATTGCATTGGAAAAATTGATTGTAGATGGAAGAATTCATCCTGCAAGAATCGAAGAGATGGTTGAAAAAGCGCAAAAAGAAGTAGATACCATGATCAGAGAAGAAGGAGAAGCGGCAGCACTGGAAGTTGGTGTTCACGGTATTCATCCAGAGCTGATCCGTCTGCTTGGAAGAATGAAATTTAGAACCAGTTACGGACAAAATGCCTTGAAACATTCGATTGAGGTAGCGCAGCTTTCCGGGCTGCTCGCCGGAGAAATCGGTGTGGATATCAGAATGGCAAAACGTGCTGGTTTATTGCACGATATAGGAAAATCGATTGACCATGAAATAGAAGGCTCACACATCCAAATTGGCGCAGATCTTTGTAAAAAATATAAAGAGTCTCCTATCGTTATCAATGCGGTAGAATCACACCATGGAGATGTGGAACCGGAAACACTGATTGCATGTATTGTACAGGCAGCTGATACAATCTCAGCAGCACGTCCGGGAGCCAGAAGAGAGACATTAGAAACATATACAAACAGATTAAAACAGTTAGAAGATATCACAAACTCCTTCAAAGGAGTGGACAAGTCCTTTGCTATTCAGGCCGGCAGAGAGATTCGTATTATGGTAGTTCCAGAACAGGTCAGCGATACTGATATGGTACTCTTAGCCAGAGATATTGCAAAACAGATTGAAGCAGAATTGGAATATCCAGGTCAGATTAAGATCAGCGTCATTCGCGAGAGCCGTGTTGTTGATTATGCGAAATAATTTCACATAAGAAATATAAAATCCCATGAAACCGTATGAAAATAAGAAATACGGAACATGGGATTTTTTTATGTACAAACCGAGAATGTTCTCTTTTTTCTTATCATAAGCTTAAGAGAAAAAGAAAATGGATGGAACAATGAAGAAAAAAAATCTGGGTTATTTTTTGATCTCATTTTTGACAGGGACATTTCTGGGAGTTGTTTTTGTAAACTTACTCGGCAATGCGTATGTCGAGAAGGTGGGACTGTTTAGCAGTTATTTTTTTCGGCAGTACCAGGAATTGAAAATAGACTGTGATCAAGTATTCTTTTTCGTGTGGAAAAAAAGAATGTCAACGATCCTTTTTATCTGGCTGATGGGAATGACATCAGCAGGTGCAGTTTTTACTTTATTGTACAGCGGATATTTAGGATTTATGGCGGGGATTCTTGTGATGACGGCTATTTTGCGCATGGGATGGCAAGGAATGGTGATTGTAATATCATCTTTAGTGCCGCAGATTTTTGTATACAGTCCGGCTATGGTCTTTTTTTTGAATGAGATTTATGAGAAGGGAATGAAGCGGCAGACTACATACTGGGTGAGAGGAAGAAGGGAGATTGACTGGAGATACGGCAGGATTTTTTTTGCGGTAAGTCTGATTTTCTTTTTGGGTATTATGCTGGAAAGCTATGTCAATCCTGCCGTTTTACAATATATTTTAAAAAACTTTTTTGGGTAAAATCCATTTGAATTTTTAGGATAAAATGAGTATAATAAACATAGAAGATCAATAGAAAACGAGAAAAGATTTTGATATAAAACAGGGCATACATTTAAGGAGAAAGAAGATGGAAATTGATATATCAAAGTTTACAGCGTATCTGAGAGAAGAAAAAAATGCGTCTGACAGTACAGTGGCATCCTACCAAAGGGATCTGAAAAAGCTGGAATCATTTCTGCAGGAACATGGCATAGAAAATATCAGACAGATCACCGTTACAAATTTAAATTCCTATATTTTGTATCTGGAGAGACAGGGGCTGTCAGCAGCCACGGTATCCAGAAATATCGCTTCTATTCGTTCCTTTTTTCATTATGCAGTTAAAAGACGGGAGATCGAGGAAGATCCATCGGAAAATTTAAAAGCGCCTCATGTTACAAAGAGAGCGCCCGGCGTATTGACAACGGAAGAAGTAACAAGACTTTTAGAACAGCCTTGTCGGGAAAATCCCAAAGAGATCAGAGATAAGGCGATGATGGAATTGCTGTATGCTACAGGAATGCGTGTGACGGAACTAATCAGCCTGAAATTGTCTGATATTAATTTAAATCTCAATTATGTGATTTGTCGGGAAGGATTGAAAGAGCGGGTAATTCCATTTGGATCTGCGGCAAAAAATGCGATTGAACTTTATTTGAAATCAGCGCGGGATATTTTGCTGAAACAAGAGAAAACAGAAGCTTTATTTACAAATTGTTCGGGAAGACAGATGAGCAGGCAGGGATTCTGGAAATTGATTAAACAGTATGCAGAGCGCGCTCATATCACTGCCGATATCACACCGCATACATTGCGTCATTCTTTCGCAGTGCATCTCGTTCAAAATGGAGCAGATTTAAAAGCAGTGCAGGAAATGATGGGACATTCTGATATTTCTACGACACAGATTTATATGAATCTTGCCGCATCAAGGATAAAAGAAGTATATGAAAAAGCGCATCCAAGAAAATAAAAATGAAAAGAGAATAAGATAAATGCCGCAAAATGATCGGAATGATTTTGCGGCATTTTGTAAGATTGTTCAAAAACAGATCAGCACTGCTGATAGATCTCGTAGATCAATGCTTCTGATTCTTTCCATCCAAGGCAAGGGTCTGTGATCGATTTTCCATAAATATGCGGAGTGCATCCGATCTTCTGAGCGCCAGATTCCAGATAGCTTTCAATCATGACACCTTTGACATATGGCTTGATATGTGGATTGACATTGCGGCTGTGGAGCACTTCTTTTACAATACGAATCTGTTCAGCGTACTGTTTGTTGGAATTGGAATGGTTGGCATCGACAACGATTGCCGGATTTGCCAGTCCTTTTTCTGTGTACATATCAATGACACGGATCAGATCTTCATAGTGGTAATTTGGAATGCAGTTTCCGTGTTTGTTGACAGCGCCTCTTAGAATGACATGGGCAAGAGGGTTTCCGGATGTTTTGACTTCCCAGTTGCGGAAGATAAAGCTATGAGGATGCTGTGCGGCAATCACAGAGTTCAGCATGACGGACAAATCTCCGCTCGTCGGATTTTTCATTCCGGCAGGAACATCCATACCGCTTACCGTCAGACGGTGCTGTTGATTTTCAACAGAACGTGCGCCGATTGCGACATAGGAAAGAATATCGGATAAATAAGAATAGTTTTCCGGATACAGCATCTCATCTGCAGAAGTCAGACCTGTCTCTTCTGCCACACGCAGATGCAGTTTTCGGATTGCGACAAGCCCCGCCAGAAGATCTGGTTTTTTCTCCGGATCTGGCTGATGAAGAATTCCTTTATAGCCCTCGCCTGTAGTGCGTGGTTTGTTTGTATAAATTCTGGGAATTAAAATCAGTTTATCGCCCACTTGTTCCTGGACTCTTGCGAGACGGCCGGCATAGTCGCACACAGCCTCTTCATTGTCAGCAGAACAAGGACCGATGATGACAAGAAATTTATCAGAAGCTCCTGTGATTACTTTTTTTATTTCAAGATCACGTTCTTTTTTGATTCTGGCTACTTTTTCAGAAACAGGATACTGTTCACATATTTCTTTCGGAGTAGGCAGTTTTTTTAAAAATTCAAAACTCATAGTATATCTCCTTTTCCCTGCTTTGTGTGTATTTTTATACATTCAGTAATAGATTATAATACAGAAAAATTAAATTGTCGACCTTTATCGGTAAAAATTATATGTTGATTTTCAAATGTCTTGTGGTATCATAAAATGTGAAAAAAAGGTGAACGAGGAGATAGAAGAGATGAGAAAAAAACCATACTTTCCTATGTTTGTAGATCTGATGGACAAGAAAGTGATTGTAGTGGGAGCAGGAACGATTGCAAAACGAAGAATTCGTTCCCTGACAGAGTTTACGGATCATCTGGTGGTGATTGCACCTGAGGTGAATCATGAGCTTTTAGAGATGGAAAAAGAGGGAAAAATACAGATCTTGAAAAAGAAGTATGAGAGAGAAGACTTGTACGATGCGTATCTTGTGATTGCCGCTACAAATGATACAAAGACAAACAATGATATTTACAGCGTGTGCAAGTGTATGGGAATTATTGTGAATGTATGCAGCGATAAGACGAAATGTGATTTTTACTTTCCTGGTATTGCAAAAAAGGAGAATATCGTAGTTGGAGTGACTGCAAGCGGAGAAGAGCATAAAAAAGCACGGGAAGTGGTAGAGAAGATCAGAGAAATTCTTTAAAAAGGCGGTGAAAAGATGGATCAGACGATGGGAGCGATCGGCATTGTACTGCTTTGTTTTGCAGCTTTTGCCGCAATGGCTTTTTACCAGAACCATAAAAATCAGAAACTGCGCAGATTGTGCATCCGCAGGGGATTTGGAAATCTGCCGGACAGGGAATATGATCTGGATGAATATGAATGTATCAGCCATTATTTCAGACAGAGAAAAAAGCAAGGATATGTGATCGATGACATTACATGGAATGATTTGGATATGGATTCTGTCTTTATCATGATGAATCATACATGGTCCGCAATCGGTGAGAGCAGCCTGTATGATATGCTGCGCCGTCCGGAATTTTCAGAGGAAGTATTAAATGAGAGAGAACGCCTGATCCAATTCTTTCAGAAGCATGAAGCAGAGAGAGAAAAATTTCTGGAGTTATGCGCAGAGATTGGAAAGACAGGGCGCTATTCTGTATTTGATTATATTTATAATCTGGCGGATCTGAAAATGGAAAAACCCTGGAAACATTATTTGAATATTTTGCTTATAATTACAGCAATAGGACTAATTTTTATACAGCCTCAGATCGGAATTTTAGCAGTGATTGCAATGATTTCTGTGAGTATGGGACAGTACTACGGGGCAAAAAAGAAAGTTGAGCCTTATGTGACATCGTGCAACTGCCTTTTAAATATGCTGAAATTTTCTGAGAAAGTGGAAAAGTTGTCCATGCCGGAATTAGAGTCGTATCTGTCAGAATTAAAAAAATGCAGAAAAAAATTTGGAAACTTTAAAAGAAAAGCACACTTTTTTGTCGCAGGCGCAGCGGTGAGCGGAGGACCAGAAGCCTTTGTGATTGAATATTTAAATTATATATTTCATTTTGACCTGATTCAGTTTCCGGGAATTGTCAAAGAACTGAAAAATCATCTGGACGATTTTGAAAAGATGACAAATGTGATTGGCCTGCTGGAGAGCATGGCAGCGATTTCTTCTTTTCGAGCAATGATGCAGGAATATACCATACCGGTGCTGCAAAAGAGTGACAAAGGTTTCCTGAATATGGAAGATGGATATCATCCAATGATTTCTGATCCGGTCAAAAATTCGATCAAAGTGGAGAGAGGCGTATTGCTGACCGGATCAAATGCGTCCGGAAAATCAACATTTTTAAAGACGGTGGCGATCAATGCCATTCTGGCGCAGACAGTGCATACCTGCATGGCAAAACGGTATAAAGGCAGTTTTTTCCGCATTTATTCTTCCATGGCGCTGCGTGATGATTTAGTGGGGCAGGAGAGCTATTACATTGTAGAAATTAAAGCATTAAAGAGGATTTTAGATGTGCTCGATGAAGAGATGCCTGTGCTGTGTTTTGTGGACGAGGTGCTCAGAGGAACAAATACGGTGGAGCGAATTGCTGCTTCTTCTCAGATTTTAAAAAGTCTGTCAAGAGATGATGTGGTTTGCTTCGCGGCAACGCACGATATTGAGCTGACCCATCTGCTGGAGAAAGAATATGATAATTATCATTTTCAGGAAGAAGTAAAAGACAATGATATTTTGTTTAATTATCTTTTATATCCAGGCAGAGCCACGTCGAGGAACGCAATTAAACTGCTTAGTATTATGGGATATGATCGGGAAATTATCTCCTCTGCTGAAAGATCAGCGGAGAAATTTCTGACAACAGGAGAGTGGCAACTGGAAACTTGTTCAGGTTCAATGGAAAAGAAATAAGGAGGACGTTTAAGAATATATGCTGGTAAAAATGTATACAGACGGAGCAGCCAGAGGAAACCCGGATGGTCCGGGAGGATATGGCACAATTTTGACGTATATGGATCCAAAAGGAGAGGAACATATCAGAGAATACAGTCAGGGATATAAGAAGACGACAAATAACAGAATGGAGCTGATGGCGGCGATTGTAGGGCTGGAAGCCTTAAACAGACCGTGCCGGGTAGAACTTTATTCGGATTCAAAATACCTTGTTGACGCATTTAATCAGCACTGGATCGAGGGGTGGCTGAAAAAGGGCTGGAAGCGGGGAAAGAATGAGCCTGTAAAAAATGTGGATTTATGGAAGAGACTGTTAAAAGCGAAAGAGCCGCATGAGGTTGTTTTTATCTGGGTCAAAGGACATGACGGTCATCCGCAGAACGAGCGGTGCGATGAGCTTGCAACGTCGGCGGCAGACGGAATGGATTTAATTGACGATACACAAGAGTAATGGTTGACAAATAGAAAAAGCGAGACTATAATAAGAACATCTAACAGCAAAAAGCGATGATAAGAACAAGTAACAATCAGAATGCAGGAAACAGAAAGCAGCCGGCTGATGAGAGGCGTATTCTGCTCTTTTTGTGAATACCTCTTTGAGCTTCGCACCGAACAGGAAAACGAAAGTAGGCTGCGACGGATTGCAACCGTTATTATGCAGGAGTATGATGGTACTTCATGAGACAGACAGTGTGAATTGTCTGTGAATAAAGGTGGTAACACGGAATAAATTCCCGTCCTTTTAAATTTTAAAAGGATGGGATTTTTTTATTTTATATTAATTATCAAGCAGTATGCTTGACCTGAAAAAAGCGGTATGTTAGAATAAAAAATAGGGAAATAGGAGGAAACAGAAATGTCAACAAATGTATATGATATTTTGAAAGAAAGAGGATTTATTGAGCAGGCGACTCACGAGGAGGAGATCAGAGAGCTGCTGGGAAAGGAGAGCGTGACCTTTTATATCGGCTTTGATGCAACGGCTGACAGTCTGACAGCAGGTCATTTCCTGACAATCATGGCAATGATGCATATGCAGAAAGCAGGACACAGACCGATTGCTCTTTTAGGCGGCGGTACAACCATGATCGGAGATCCTTCCGGAAAATCAGATATGCGTACGATGATGACAAGAGAGACCATCAATCACAATGCAGAATGCTTTTATAAACAGCTTTCCAGATTTATCCAGTTTGACAATGATAAAGCAATCATTGCGAACAATGCGGACTGGCTTTTAGATCTGAATTATGTACAGTTTTTACGCGAAGTCGGCGTTCATTTTTCTGTCAATAAGATGCTCAGCGCAGAATGTTACAAACAGAGAATGGAAAAAGGACTGACCTTCTTTGAATTCAACTATATGCTGATGCAGTCTTACGATTTCCTGAAACTGAATCAGATGTATGGATGTACGCTGGAGATGGGCGGAAACGACCAGTGGTCCAATATTCTCGGCGGCGTAGATCTGATCCGAAGAAAAGAACAGAAACCGGCTTATGGACTGACCTTCAAACTGCTCACGACAAGTGAGGGAATTAAGATGGGCAAGACAATGAAGGGAGCTGTATGGCTGGACCCAGAGAAAACATCACCATATGAATTCTATCAGTACTGGAGAAATATCGAAGATGTGAAAGTGGAAGAATGCCTTGCACTTTTGACATTCCTTCCGATGGACGAAGTCAGAAGACTGGGAGCTCTGGAAGGAGCAGAGATCAATAAAGCAAAGGAAGTTCTGGCATTTGAGATTACAAAGATTGTTCATGGAGAAGAAGAAGCAGTAAAGGCGCAGGAAGCAGCAAGAGCTCTGTTTGCCGGGGGAGGAAAGTCAGCTGACATTCCGACAACTGTTTATCCAAAATCAGAGCTGGATGAAGGAAAAGATCTGATTACTCTGCTCGTGGACACAAAACTTGCAAAGACACGCTCTGAGGGAAGAAGACTGATTTTACAGGGCGGAATTACAGTAAATGATACAAAAATTACAGAGTTTGACAAGAAGTTTACAACTGCTGATTTTAATGAGGATGGAGTATTACTGATTAAAAAGGGAAAGAAAGGATATCATCAGATAAAAGCAGAATAAAAAAGGAGGTATTTTATGGAATTTCTGGGAGTTTTTATACAGACGGTGATTGAGATGATCTGTATTGCAGCAGTTGCTTTAGGCGGCATTAAAGTGGGAAAAATGCTGCGAGACAGAAAGGATGCAAAAAGCAAGAATGTATAAAAAAATTAGGATAAAGAGTTTGGCAGTTTTTTTATGCTGCGCGGCGGCAGCAGGGATAATGCACTTTTACAACAGCAAACCGTATCAGGCAGAGGCATCATCAAACGATTATGCACCTACGATGCGCATGGCGATTGTGAGTGCGGAAAATGGATGTACGATGTATAAAGAACCTGGCGCCGGTCCGATTGCTCAGCTTGAGAAAAATGAGATTCTTTCCTACGGAAAAACAACATTATATACCGAACTGGACCGGGAGAAAAATTTCTGGGTCCTTGTAAAAAAAGGCGATTTGTCGGGATACGTCCGCGCTGATGACATAGAATTTGAAAAAAATGCGGGACGGTATGCACTTTCATCAGACAGTCTCTATGTGGAGGTGGAAGAAAATGAAAGTGTGCCGGCATTTCAAAGCGCTGACCGTGCGGCGGAGGCTGCATTGCCGGAAGGAATTTATAAAGTAGAAGAATTTGTGGATGCCAAGACAGCTCAGATTCAGTCGCTTGTCGATGATTCTGTCTGGTATGTGGATGGAAAAGAAACATCGTTTGATGTGGACTTTGAAGAAAAAGAAGTGGAACTGGGAGAGAAGGTTGTGGCATATGCGAAAAAGTTTTTGGGCACACCGTACGTCTGGGGAGGCACAAACCTGACAGGCGGAGTGGACTGCTCCGGTTTTACACAGAGCGTCTATGCACATTTTGGATATGGTCTTCCAAGGACAGCGGCATCGCAGTGTACGGTGGGCACACCGGTGGCGATGAGCGATCTGAAACCAGGGGATCTGCTCTTCTATGTGACGGCAATGCCAAATCCTGCAACGGGTCAGTATGATGAGAAATATCCATATGCAAATCCGACGCAGGAAGATATCCAGAAAGTGCTTTCCTCAATGGGAATCACTGTTCAGGCGGGAATCAGCCGTGATGAGACGGCAGTTTCCATGACAGGAGAAAATGGAGCGAAAAGCGAGATGCTTCCAATAAGTGAAGTGCCGGAAACCGTTCCAGACACACAATGGATGACGGAAGAAGAAACATCTTCTGAATTTTCGGGAGAACCTATGACAGAACCGTGGACAGAAAGTTCAACGGAGACACAGCCTCCAACAGAACTGCCTGTTCCTCCGGAGACAGAAACGCAGACAGAGCCTGCAACGGAATCAGAAAGTGAGACGCAAAGCGAATCTCAAAGTGAACCGATAACGGAGTCAGAAAGTGAAACGCAGAGCGAAACAGCGGCACAGTCAGAAAGCGAGACGCAAAGCGAACCGATGACGCAGTCAGAAAGCGAGACACAGAGTGAATCTTCAACGGACCGCGAGACAGAAAAGAAGCCGTGGACGGATCGCGAGACAGAGAAAAAACCTTCGCCTGAAGAGAGTGAATCAGAGTCACAGTCGGAGTCAGAATCAGAATCTGAGTCAGAAAGCGAGTCAGAGAGTGAATCGGAACGGATCAAGGAGGGGGAGGGAAAACCTCAGTTTTACATTGGTCATGTGACGATGTATATCGGAGATGGAAAAATAATCCATGCAAAAGGCGGAGGAACGGGTGTGACGATTGATGAGATCTCAGCGCTCAATGCAGTATATGCGTGTCGGATTCTTCCGTCGCAGAGATAAAAAAGATAGCTGTCAAAAGATGCGAGAAAAAGACGCAGTTTCTGGGACAGATATAAAATAAAAACTAATAGATTATTTGGAGGAAATGTTGTGAAAAAATACGGTGTAAATGAATTGCGACAGATGTTTTTAGACTTTTTTGAGAGCAAAGGACATTTAGTGATGAAAAGCTTTTCCCTTGTACCGCACAATGACAAAAGCTTATTACTGATTAATGCGGGTATGGCTCCATTAAAGCCATATTTTACAGGAGCGGAAGTGCCGCCGAGAACAAGAGTAGCGACATGTCAGAAATGTATCCGTACCGGCGATATTGAGAATATCGGAAAGACAGCACGCCACGGCACATTTTTTGAAATGCTTGGAAACTTCTCTTTTGGAGATTATTTTAAACATGAAGCCATTGCCTGGTCCTGGGAATTTTTGACACAGGTTGTCGGAATGGATCCAGACCGTCTGTATCCATCTGTATATCTGGAAGACGACGAAGCTTTTGAGATCTGGAACAAGGAAATCGGTGTTCCGGCTGAACGTATTTTCCGATTTGGGAAAGAAGACAACTTCTGGGAGCATGGCGCTGGTCCTTGCGGTCCTTGTTCTGAAATTTATTATGACCGCGGAGAGAAATACGGATGCGGAAAACCAGGATGTACAGTTGGATGTGAATGCGACCGCTATATTGAGATCTGGAATAACGTATTTACTCAGTTTGAAAATGACGGAGAAGGTCATTATGAAACTTTAAAACAGAAAAATATTGATACCGGTATGGGACTGGAGCGTCTGGCAACCGTTGTTCAGGATGTCGATTCTATCTTTGACATTGATACGCTGGAAGCATTGCGCAATCATGTATGTGAATTTGCAAAGACACAGTATAAAGTAAGCCATGAAAAAGACGTGTCCATCCGTCTGATCACAGACCATATCCGTTCTGCAACATTTATGATTTCTGATGGAATCATGCCTTCCAATGAGGGAAGAGGATATGTACTGCGCCGTCTGATTCGCCGCGCTGCACGTCACGGCCGTCTGCTTGGAATTGAAGGAAAATTCCTGGCAGAGCTGAGCAAGACGGTGATTGAAGGATCAAAAGACGGATATCCGGAACTGGATGAGAAAAAAGAATTTATCTTCAAAGTGCTGACACAGGAAGAAGATAAGTTTAATAAAACGATTGATCAGGGACTTGGCATTTTGAGCGAGATGGAAGCACAGATGACAAAGGACGGTATAAAAGAACTGTCCGGAAAGAATGCGTTCACACTGTATGATACATATGGATTCCCTCTTGATCTGACAAAAGAAATCCTGGAAGAAAAGGGCTATACCATTGACGAGGCAGGATTCAAGGCTGAGATGGAAGAGCAGAGAGAAAAAGCCAGAAAAGCAAGAGGAGTGACAAATTACATGGGCGCTGACGCAACCGTGTATGATGAAATTGCGGCAACTGTGACAAGTGAATTTGTAGGATACGATCATCTGAGACATACTTCCAAAGTAACGGTTCTGACAACAGAGACAGAGCTGACAGAAGCGCTGGCTGACGGAGAGAAAGGAACGATCTTTGTAGAGCAGACACCATTTTATGCAACCATGGGAGGTCAGCAGGGCGATACTGGTGTGATCACAACGGCGGAAGGAAAATTTGTCGTAGAAGATACAATTAAACTTCTGGGCGGCAAGATCGGTCATGTCGGTCATATGGAGAGCGGTATGATAAAAGCAGGCGATGAGGTTACTTTATCCGTCGATGAGCAGAAGAGAAAAGATACCTGCAAAAATCACAGCGCGACACATCTTCTTCAGAAAGCTTTAAAAGAAGTCTTAGGCTCTCATGTAGAACAGAAAGGCTCTCTTGTGACACCGGACAGACTGCGCTTTGACTTTGCTCATTTCCAGGCAATGACACCAGAAGAAATAGAAAGAGTAGAAGCGATTGTCAATGAAGAAATTTCAAGAAATCTTCCTGTCTGCACACAAGTTATGAAACTGGAAGAGGCAAAGAAGACAGGGGCAATGGCTCTGTTTGGAGAAAAATATGAAAACGATGTCCGCGTTGTTTCAATGGGAGATTTCTCAAAGGAACTGTGCGGTGGAACGCATGTGGACAACACGGGCGTGATCACAACATTCAAGATTGTATCTGAGGCAGGAATTGCAGCAGGTGTGCGCCGTATTGAAGCGCTGACCGGCAAAGGTGTTTTTGCATATTATAAAGAAGCAGAGGCAGAACTTGCAGAGGCAGCTAAAGTTGTAAAAGCGACGCCGGCAAATCTGCTGGAAAAATTACATCATCTGATGGCTGAGTTAAAAGCAGTACAGAGTGAAAATGAATCATTAAAGAGCAAGCTGGCAAAAGATGCTCTTGGTGATGTGATGGACCAGGTTACAGAAGTTAAAGGCGTTAAAATGCTTGCTGCGAAAATGCAGGATGTGGATATGAACGGACTGCGTGAACTGGGAGATCAGTTAAAAGAGAAACTGGGCAGTGGAATTGTTGTTCTGGCATCTGTCAAAGACGGAAAGGTAAATCTGCTTGCGATGGCGACAGACGATGTTATGAAGAAAGGCGCACATGCCGGAAATCTGATCAAAGGAATCGCAGCTTTAGTAGGCGGCGGCGGCGGCGGACGTCCGAATATGGCACAGGCCGGAGGAAAAAATCCAGATGGTGTAGATGCAGCGCTTGCCAAAGCAAAAGAGATTGCAGAGAGCCAGATCCAGTAAATTCTGAAAGAAAATCTTAGAAATTTATGGAAAGCTATTGACGAATAGAAAAAATCTGCTATAATATTGATTAGTGCAATAAAAATACCCATACAGTTGTGTTTGCACAATCTACAACTGGAGGGAGGTTAGGTGTGAGACTATGTCAAATGTAATCGTAAAAGATAACGAGACTTTAGATAGCGCTTTACGCCGTTTCAAAAGAAACTGCGCAAAAGCTGGTATTCAGCAGGAAATTCGTAAGAGAGAACATTACGAAAAACCAAGCGTTAGACGTAAGAAAAAATCTGAAGCTGCTCGTAAACGTAAATTTAATTAATTCATGATTCTTAAAAATGAGGGATCATTTTTGAGAAAATCGTAACTTATGTGCAGTGAAAATCCCTGGTATAGCGCCAGGGATTTTTTTGTCGTGCTTTGAACAAAGAAAATAAGGGTACTGGCATATTCCCTTTTCTGATTCGTATATATTTAAATTAGAAGATCAGGAGGGAGCAAAAATATGAAAAAATGGATCGCCTTAGTGATGGCGCTTTTTATGACAATTTCAGGATGTCTGAAGGTCAGTGCCGAAGAAAAAATACAGATTACATCGCCTTCCGCTTTGTTAATGGAAGCCTCTACAGGAACTGTCCTCTATGAGAAGGATGCAGATACGAGAAGACATCCTGCCAGTGTGACAAAAGTTATGACATTGCTCTTAATATTTGAGGCAATAGAAGAAGGAAAAATTTCTCTGGAGGAGTCTGCCGTCACAAGCGCACATGCAAAATCGATGGGAGGATCGCAGGTGTTTCTGGAAGAAGGAGAAAGTCAGACGGTAGAGACATTGATTAAGTGTATTGTGATTGCTTCCGGCAATGATGCGGCGGTGACTATGGCAGAACATATCGCAGGGACAGAAGAGGCATTTGTTGATAAGATGAACGAGAAAGCGAAAGCTCTTGGAATGGAAAATACCCATTTTATAGATTGCTGTGGGTTGACAGATTCTGCTGAGCACTATACATCTGCGCGTGATATTGCAATTATGACAAGAGAATTGACAACAAAATTTCCGAAAATCTTTGAATATTCAAAGATATGGATGGAAAATATCACTCATGTTACAAGAAATGGAAGCAGTGAATTTGGTCTGACAAATACAAATAAGCTGCTTAGAAGCTTCGAGGGATGTACAGGGCTGAAAACAGGAAGCACAAGCATGGCGAAATTCTGCCTGTCCGCTACGGCCACAAGAAATAATATTGATTTGATTAGTGTGATCATGGCAGGACCTGACAGCAAGACGAGATTTCGAGATGCCGCAGCTCTTTTGACATATGGATTTGGAATCTGTTCCATATATCGTGACGAAGAACCGCCCAAACTGTCGGATGCTGCAGTTCAAAACGGGGTAAAAGATACGGTGCCGTGCCATTATGGGGATACGTTTTCTTACCTGAGTACAAAAAATGAAAATTTTTCAGAGATTGAAAAACAGATGATATGGGTGGAAGAATTGGAGGCGCCTGTGGAGGCGGGGCAGCAGATTGGAACGTTATCGTATATTTTGAACGGTGAAGAAATTGGAAATGTGCCGATTCTGGCAAGTGAAAGGGTAAAAAGAGCGAATTATCTGGATTATCTGAAAAGAGCAGCAGAGAATTGGCTATTGTAGAAGAGCTTATTTGTTGATATAGAATCCCGTTTCTATATCAAAAGGCTGAAAATAATGTACAATTAGGAGTGCCATTTGGGAGTGGAAACCCATAGGTTTGTGGGAGTAGTCAGAATAAAAACATTGTGATATACTGAAATAAAAAAACAGGACGACTGCCATGAAAAAAATGAGAGATGTAATATACAGGGTATGGGTAGATCCCAAGAGATATCGATTAAAACGGCCGGTGCGTATGACGCTTCTGGCAGATCTGCACAGCAATCAAATTGGAAGAGAAAACAAGATCTTGATTCAGCGTGTGATACAGTTTGATCCAGATCTTGTTTTAGTTGCCGGGGATTTAATTGTGGGAGAAGCAGGAAGCGACACGACCACTGCCCAAAAACTGCTGGGACAGCTGCAAAAAAAATATCCGATTTATTATGAAAATGGAAATCATGAACACCGCATGAAAATAAAACCGGAAATTTACGGAGAAACATATAAAGAATATCGGAGATGGCTTTTAGACCGAGGCATTCATTTTTTGGAGAATGAGAGAGAAGAAATAGAACTGTGCGGTATAAAGATAGCGCTTTATGGTCTGGAATTAAGTCAGGAATATTTCCGCAGACTGGCACATGGAAAAAAACTAACTGTTCAGGAGCTGGAACATTATTTGGGAAAGAAAAAACAAGAGGAATATGCGATTGTTTTGGCACACAATCCCATTTTTTTTCCTGTCTATGCTGCATGGGGCGCTGATCTTGTATGTTCCGGTCATCTTCATGGAGGGATGGTTCGGATTCCGGGGATAGGAGGAATCATCAGTCCTCAGATGCGTCCTTTCCCAAAATATGACCGAGGGCGGTACAAAAAAGAAGGAAGCGAGCTGATTGTCAGCGCAGGACTGGGAGCGCATACGATTCCTTTCCGCCCTTTTAATCCAATCGAATTGGTTCATATTGAGCTGACAAACGAAAGAGAAATGATGGACAGCCAGGTAAAAATGATAAAATGGAAATAAATGTGCAGATAAGGAGAGAAAAAATGGGCATACCGGTGAAACTGCAAAATTTTGAAGGTCCGCTGGATCTGTTGCTGCACCTGATTGATAAAAATAAGGTAAATATTTATGATATTCCGATTGCTGAGATTACAGATCAGTATATGGAATATCTGCATCATATGGAAAAACACGATTTAAACATGATGAGTGAGTTTCTGGTGATGGCAGCAACCTTGCTTGACATTAAAGCGCGGATGCTGCTTCCACAGGAGGAGACAGAAGAAGAGACGGAAGATCCACGGGCAGATCTTGTAGAACAGCTTTTAGAATATAAGATGTATAAATTTATGTCTTATGAACTGCGAAACCGTCAAAAGGAAGCAGAACTTTCGATGTTTAAAAAACCTACGATTCCGAAAGAAGTTCTGGAATATAAGACGCCTGTGGATACGGAGGACTTGCTGGAAGGTGTGACGCTGGCAAAACTGCATCAGATTTTTCAATCTATCATCCGCAGACAGGAATCAAGAATGGACCCGATTCGGAGTCAGTTTGGAAAGATCGAAAAAGAGGAAATCAGTCTGGATGAAAGAATAGAAGATGTATTTGCTTATGTATCGGAAAAAAGGAAATGCAGTTTTCGTGGGCTTTTACAGAAAAAGCGAGGAAAAATGCAAGTGATCGTCACATTTCTGGCAATTCTGGAATTGATGAAAATGGGAAAGATATCTGTGATGCAGGAAAAAACATTTGAAGATATTATTATTGAAGCAAAAGAAGAGACACGGGGGGAAGAACTTGGAAATCAAAAAAATGCAGGCAGCTATTGAAGCAATTTTATTTACAATGGGAGATTCAGTTGAACTGGAAAAGATTGCGGCAGCGATTGAGCAGGATGTACAGACAACGAGAAAAATCATTCATCTGATGATGGATCAGTATCGGGAAGAGGACAGAGGAATCCGGATTTTAGAATTGGACAATTCTTATCAGCTTTGCACAAAGGCAGAATTTTTTGAATATCTGATCCGTATTGCAAAACAGCCCCAGAAAGCGGCCTTAAGCGAGGTGATGCTGGAAACGCTCGCAATTATTGCATATAAACAGCCTGTCACAAGAGTGGAGATCGAAAAAATCAGGGGAGTCAAATGCGATCATGTAATAAATAAACTGATTGAGTATAATTTGATCCGAGAACTGGGAAGACTAGATGCACCGGGAAAACCCATTTTGTTTGGAACGACGGAAGAATTTTTAAGACACTTTGGTGTACAGTCTTTAGAAGATCTTCCATCCATTAGCCCGGTACAGGTAGAAGATTTTAAAGCAGAAGCAGAGGCAGAGATTCAGCTAAAGCTGGATCTCTAAAAAGAACAGCAGGAGGGCAGAAAAGAAAGATGCCGACAACGTATACACATCATGTCTTTGGAAGTCTTGTATATCAAAGACTGCCGGAGGAAATGAAAAGAAAAATAAAAAAAGAAGAAGCCTTATATGAGATCGGACTGCATGGCCCTGACATTTTATTTTATTATCGCCCATTTGAAAAAAATAAAGTTAATGAGACGGGACATAGGATGCACCAGAATAAGGCAGAAATATTTTTTAAGAATGCAAAAGAGTTGTACAGACAAAAGGAAAGAGATGAACTGTTTGCTTATATTTCCGGATTTATCTGTCACTTTATGCTGGACAGCACTTGCCATCCGATTGTCAGCAGATATATGAAAAAAAAGGGAAGCACTCATTCTGAGATTGAGACGGATCTGGACCGTGTGCTGATGGAAAAAAGAAAAAAAGATCCGATGCGTTATCATCCATCTGACACCATCAGAATCAGAAAAAGAGAGGCAGAAGTGATTGCGTCTGTTCTTAAAAATATAGAAAAAAAAGAAGTGATCCAATGTCTGAGAGGAATGAAATTTTATACCAATTTAACGGTATGCCGGACAGAATGGAAAAGAAAATTGCTGTTTTTTGGAATGAAAATGCTTGGTATTTATGAACAGACAGGCGGAAGAGTAATGCGGATTCACAGGAGCAGAAGATGCAGAGAAAGTACAGCAGAATTGCTAAGAGCGATGAGAGGATGCATCTTGCAGACAGCAAAAGTGATTGAAAATTACTGGGATTTTACAGAAGAAAAAAATACGATAGAAAAACGATTTGCAAGAAACTATATGTGAAAGGGAGAGAACAGACAGGGATGAACGGGAGAGACAGAAAAACAGTGGTTGTGCGAGGAGGAGGAGATCTGGCGAGCGGTACGATCTGGAAACTGCATCGCTGTGGGTATAAAGTATTTGTTTTAGAGACTGCTGCGCCGTCTGCCATTCGCAGAAAGGTCGCATTTTCAGAAGCGATGTATGATGGGGAAGCTCAAGTAGAAGGGATCGTGTGCAAAAAGGCGAATAATCTGGAGCAGGCGGAAATCGTGCGGAAAGAAGGAAATATTCCGATACTGGAAGATTCTAATGGGAGTTTGATTACAAAATTGCGTCCATTTGCTGTGGTGGACGCAATTTTAGCGAAAAAAAATATCGGCACTTCAAAAAGTATGGCGCCTGTTACAATCGCATTAGGACCAGGATTCACCGCAGGGATCGATGTGGATGCAGTGGTGGAAACAAAGAGGGGACATAATCTGGGAAGAATTTATTATAAGGGAAGCGCTGCGCCGAATACGGGGATTCCTGGAATCATTGCAGGATATGGAAAAGAACGTGTGATTCACAGTCCGGCAGAAGGCATTCTCCATCAGATAAAAGAAATCGGATGCTGCGTGAAAAAGGGAGAAAAAATTGCAGAAGTTGGAGAAGAGCCGGTTCTGGCATCTTTAGACGGGATTCTCCGGGGAGTGATTCGAGACGGATATCAGGTGAAAAAAGGAATGAAGATCGCGGACATTGATCCCAGAATGGAACAGAAAAAAAATTGTGATACAATTTCAGATAAAGCGCGCTGTATTGCAGGAGGTGTTCTTGAAGCGCTGATTGTTCTTTCGGAAGAAATGGAGAGAAAAGGTGAGATGGAGTGAATATACAAGAGAAAACAGATTCGCTGACAGAGGCGTTTGATATCACAAAGAGCGATCAAGTGATCGCATTTGTGGGCGCTGGAGGAAAGACAACATTGATTGATTTTTTGGCGCAGGAACTTGCAAAGAAGGGATTCTATGTGGGAATCATGACAACAACACATCGATACTACCCTCAGAAATTTAATGCGATAGAAAAAAAGAAAGAAGAAATTCTGGAAATTTTAAAAAGAGAGCATATTGCAGAGATCGGGAGGATCGCGCAAACACAGCATCCGGTAAAGACAGGACCTGTATCGAGAGAGATGTATGAATGGATGAAAAGACAGGTCGATTTTTTGCTTGTGGAGGCCGACGGAGCAAAGAGGATGCCGGTGAAAGTGCCAGGAATGCAAGAACCAGTTTTATATTCTGATATGAAAAAAGTGATTGTGACTGCAGGACTGTGTGCTGTAGGAAAAAAATGGAAGGAATCATGTTTTCGCTGCAACTCTTATTTTTCACAGACGGACAGCGAAAAAATTGTCCAGGCAGATGACATCGTATACCTGATGCAAAGCGTCTATCCGAAAGCGGACGGGAGAACATGGATGTTTTTTTTCAACCAATGGGACTGCATAAGATGCGAAGAACAGAAAGAAAGAGTAAAATCTGCTGTTGCAATAAGCAGATATCCGATAAGATGGGGACAGCTTCAGAAAGATTCCGATAAAAAGATTGAAGTTTGGGGAAATAGATAAAATGTGATCCTGCACTTGCAGAAGCGCCGATAAATCCTTTATAATAAAAAAGAAAGAACAGAATCGAAAAGGGAACAAGAGGAAATAAAAAAATCAGGAGGAATGCAACTTGTTGACGATTAAAAACTACATAAAAGTATCCAACCTGGAAGAAGCCTACCAGCTGAATCAAAAAAAAACAAATGCAGTTTTGGGCGGAATGGTTTGGATGAAAATGAGTAATAAGACAATCACAAATGCGATTGATCTGTCAGGACTTGGACTGGATCGAATTGAAGAAAAGGAAGATTGTTTTGAAATTGGATGTATGGCAACGCTCAGAGACCTGGAAAAATCAGAAAAGCTGCGTGCCTATTTTGGAGACTTCTTTGAAGAAAGTGTTCGTCATATTGTGGGAGTACAGTTTAGAAACTGTGCGACAGTTGGGGGAAGCATTTACAGAAGATTTGGATTTTCTGATGTATTGACCTGTTTTTTAGCGCTGGACTGCGAAGTAGAATTATATCATGCAGGAAGAGTACCCATCTCAGACTTTGTAAAGATGCCATATGATAATGATATTTTGGTACGGGTGATTGTAAAGAAAACAAGAAGGGAAGCGGCATATCTCAGTCACCGTATGACAGCGACAGACTTTCCGATTTTGGCATGTGCAGTTGCAAGACAGAAAGAAAACTGGTATATCAGTCTGGGAGCAAGACCGGCAAGAGCGGCACTGTTTGTCAGCAGTCAGCTCAGTTTACAGCCAGAGGAAAAAGAAATCAAAGCATTTGCGCAGTATGCAGCAGAACAATTTACTTTTGGCTCTAACATGAGAGGAAACAAAGAGTATCGGA
Source organism: Eubacteriales bacterium (assembly GCA_030526005.1). GTDB lineage: Bacteria > Bacillota > Clostridia > Lachnospirales > Lachnospiraceae > JAGZHZ01. The sequence continues at coordinate 15,906 of JAUNDP010000004.1, read as the reverse complement.
TGGAGATTGCCAAGGTACTGATTTATAGAGGAATAAAAAAAATAGCAGGAGGCACTTATGCAGATTAAATTCAAACTGAATGGGAAAGTAGTACAAGATGATGTGGCACCTGATATGATGCTTCTGGAATATGTCAGAAGTCAGGGGTGCTTTAGTGTGAAACGGGGATGCGAGACGGCAAACTGTGGTTTGTGTACCGTTTTGCTGGATGGAAAACCGGTTCTGTCTTGCTCTACTTTAGCGGTCCGTGCAGATGGCAAAGAGGTGATCACACTGGAAGGAATGAGAAAAGAAGCGGAAGAATTTGGAGGATTTCTTGCTGATGAGGGCGCAGAACAGTGTGGTTTTTGCAGTCCAGGATTTATCATGAATGTGCTTGCTATGGAAAAAGAGCTGGATGATCCGACCGAAGAAGAAATCAAACAGTATCTGGCAGGAAATTTATGCCGCTGTACCGGATATATGGGGCAGCTGCGTGCGATCAAGAAATATCTGCATGGGAAGAAGGTGAATGTATGAAATATGTAAATACACCAGTCAGAAAAAAAGATGCGATGGCGCTTGTGACAGGACAGCCAGTTTATACAGATGATATTGCCCCAGAGAACTGTCTCGTTGTAAAAGTGCTGAGAAGTCCATATGCCCATGCGCTGATCAAAAATATTAAAAAAGATACTGCTTTAAAAGTGCCGGGAATTGAATGTATTTTAACGCATGAAGACTGTCCGGACAGCCGTTTTACGACAGCAGGACAGACATATCCGGAACTGAGCCCATATGACAGGAAAATTTTAGATTCTCGCGTGCGCTATGTGGGAGATGCCGTTGCTCTTGTAGCCGGAAAAGATGAAGCGTGTGTCAACCGCGCCATGAAGATGATCAAAGTGGAATATGAAATTCTCGATGCCGTTTTAGACTTTACAAAGGCGCTTGATCATCCGGTGATTGTCCATCCGGAGGAGGACTGGAAGGCAATGATCCCGATTGGCGAAGATGTAAAGAGAAATCTGGTCTGCCATGGAGAGATGAGAGAAGGAGATGTCGATGAGGAACTCTCAAAGTGTGATATCGTTGTGGACAGAACGTATCACACAAAAGCGTGCCAGCAGACACCGATGGAAACGTTCCGTTCTTATGCCTTTGTGGATATGTTTGGAAGACTGACAGTTGTCGCTTCAACTCAGGTTCCATTTCATGTCAGAAGAATTGTGGCGACATCTCTATTAATTCCAAAATCGCAGGTGCGAGTGATTAAACCGCGGATCGGCGGGGGCTTTGGATCAAAACAGACGGTCATCAATGAGATTTTTGCAGCTTTAGTTGCATGGAAAACGAAAAAACCGGCAAAGATTGTATATACAAGAGCAGAATCACAGACCGTGTCTTCTCCGCGTCATGAGATGCAGATCCGTGTGCAGATTGGAGCAGATAAAGACGGAAAGTTTCAGGCAATCCATCTCCATACGCTTTCCAATGCCGGAGCGTTTGGAGATCACACACCGACGACGATTGGGCTGACGGGAACAAAATCTTTACCGCTTTATACAAGTCATGTAAAAGCATTTTTATTTGACTATGACGGGGTATATACGAATACAATCCCGGCGGGCGCTTATCGCGGATATGGAGCGACGCAGGGACTTTTTGCCTTGGAATCTGCCATCAATGAACTGGCGCAGAAACTTCAGATGGATCCAACAGTGCTCAGAGAAAAAAATCTTCTGAAAGAAGGAGATTTTATGCCGGCATATTACGGAGAGACAGCAAATTCCTGCACGCTCGATGTCTGTATGGAAAAGGCAAAAGAGCTGATTGGGTGGGACGAAAAATATCCATGCCGAAAGATAGGAGATCATAAAGTGCGCTCGGTCGGAATGGCGCTGGCGATGCAGGGATCCAGCATTGCAGGTGTAGATGTGGCTTCTGTCCGAATTAAAGTGAACGACGATGGATTTTATACGATGGCAATCGGCGCTACTGATATGGGAACGGGATGTGATACCATCCTTGCTCAGATGGCAGCGGACTGTCTGGACACAGACATCGACAATATTATTACAAGAGGAGTCGATACCGATGTCTCACCATATGACTGCGGCTCCTATGCTTCCAGCACAACGTATCTGACGGGAATGGCTGTGATCAAAACGTGCGAATCGCTGCGAAAGAAAATTGTATTCCAGGGCGCCAAAATTTTAAACTGCCACCTAGAAGATGCAGAGTTTGACGGAACATATGTGACATGTAGAAAGACAGGGAAGAAAGTAACCCTCAAAGAGATTGGAAACCAGGTGATGTGTTCCAACGAAGAGCCGCTGGAGGCATGTGAAGGACATACTTCACCCGTTTCTCCGCCGCCTTACATGGCTGGAGCAGTGGAACTGGAAATCGATCTTGAGACAGGGCAGGTGGAAATCATCGATTATGTTGCGGTCGTTGACTGCGGAACGGTTATCAATCCATCCCTTGCCCGGGTACAGACAGAAGGAGGGATTGTGCAGGGAATAGGTATGACCCTGTATGAGGATGTCTCTTACAGTCCGGAAGGAAAGATCCGAAACAATTCTTTTATGCAGTATAAGATTCCAAGCCGTTTGGATGTCGGAAATATTCGTGTTACTTTTGAGAGCAGCCACGAGCCGACAGGACCATTTGGCGCAAAATCAATCGGAGAACTTGTTATCAATACACCGGCTCCGGCTATTACAGAGGCAATCTACAACGCAACAGGACTTCGATTTTATGAGCTTCCGATCACAGCAGAAAAGATTCTGATGGGGCTGAAAAAGAAAGCGCATGAAGAAAGATAAAAATGACCGGAAAGCAAAGAAGATCCTTCGAGTCAGCGCCATTTTGCTTGCAGCAGGCGACAGCACTCGATTTGGCATAGAAAATAAACTTTTATGGGACTATGATGGAAGACCCATGTACCAATATGCGATGGAGACACTGGTGCAATGGAGACAGCAAGAGGAGCAAGGAGAAGCAATCTGTATAAAAGATGTGATTTGTGTCAGCCAGTATGAAACGCTTTTAAATGAAGCGGCAAAAAGAGGCATAAAACCAGTGGAAAATAAAAAAAGCGGTCTTGGAATTTCTCATTCCATACAGCTTGGAATAGAACAATGTACAGATACAGATGCCTTTTTGTTTTTTGTGTGCGATCAGCCGAATCTGCGGTCAGAGACATTAAAAGGGATGGGGCAAATGGCAGCAGCAGTATCTGAAAAAAACAAGAAGTGGATTGTATGTGCAGGAAAAAAGGGAAAGCCCAGAAATCCCGCAATTTTTTCTGCTTCTTTAAGAGAAGAACTGCAAAAACTTTCAGGAGATACCGGCGGAAAGCAGATTATAAAAAGATATCCCCAGTATGTTTTTGTATGTGAGGCGGCAGAAAAGCAGGAATTGATCGACTTTGACAGAAAAAGTTCTTTTTTGAATCATTGATTCATACAGTATCATCAGAAGAGAGATCACTCTGTTTAAGGTCTGCTGCCAGAAGACAGCAGGCGCTTATCTATGTGATGTGAAATAAAGGAGCCTTAATTTATGAAAAGATTCCTAGGAGCAGCAGCAGTCATATGGCTTGCAGTTCTTTTGCTTTGCACAGGAGGACATACTTATGCGGAAGAACAGGAAGATAAGGTACAGGATCTGTATGCTGTCAGCGCTGTCTTGATGGACGGCGACAGCGGACGGGTGCTTTATGAAAAAAACGGGGAAGAGATAAGACCCATGGCAAGTACGACAAAGATTATGACCTGTATTCTCGCTCTGGAAAACAGTAGCCCAGATGATATTGTGGAGGTGTCGGCATATGCCCAGTCCATGCCAGATGTACAGCTCAATATGATGCAGGGAGAACAGTATCGTCTGAATGATTTACTGTATTCGCTGATGCTGGAGAGCCATAATGATACGGCTGTGGCGATTGCAGAACACGTTGCAGGCAGTGTGGAACAATTTGCGGATCTTATGAATGAAAAGGCAAAAGAAATTGGGTGTAAACATACCCATTATGTCACGCCGAATGGATTGGACGGAACGGACGAAGAAGGGATTCACGCTACAACGGCAGAAGATCTGGCTCTTGTGATGGCATATTGTATTGGAGAGTCGCCAAAGAAAAAAGAGTTTTTAAAGGTCACAGGGACATCCTCTTATATATTTTCTAACCTGGATGGTTCCAGAACATTTACCTGTAACAATCACAATGCGTTTTTAAATATGATGGAAGGCGCCATTTCAGGAAAGACAGGATTTACTTCAGCAGCAGGATACTGTTATGTGGGAGCTCTGCGAAGAGACAGCAGAACATTTATTGTTGCATTGCTTGGGTGCGGATGGCCTGACAACCGGTCTTATAAGTGGAGCGATACAAGAAAACTGATGCAGTATGGTCTGGAAAACTATGAATATCGATCATTTGATCAGGAAAGAAAAGTGGAGATCACTAAAATTGACGTGGAAAAAGGACAAGGGGATCTTTTTCAGCAGAGCGTTTCAATTCAGCCCATTCTGATGCCGGATCAGAGCGGCGAGGCGGAAGATGGTATACTGATGCGCAAAGAGGAAAAGGTAGAACGTATTTTTGAGATGGTAGATCATCTAAAGGCTCCCGTCGAAGCAGGTCAGACAGTCGGAAGTATCCGCTATGTTGTAGACGGAGTGACCTGGAGACAAGACTTGATTGTAACGGAACAGAAAGTAGAAAAAATTGATTTTTCCTGGTGTCTGGGTCAGGTTTTGAAAATTTTTGTTTCTCTGTAACTGTTACAGACAGGAAAAAATACAATAAAAAAACTGCACGAATTGAAAATATATGGTATACTAAAGCGGAGTGTTTGATTCTGACTGAAAAGTTCAGAGTGAAAGACACAGACCAAAACAGAAGATGTTTTGGATATAAAAACAGAACAAGAGACAAACGATGGAATAATGGAGGAAAAAAAATGGGCGGATTTTTTTCAGTTGCATCAAAACAAGACTGTGTATTTGATTTGTTTTTTGGCACAGATTATCACTCGCATTTAGGAACACGAAGAGGCGGTCTTGCAGTATATGGAGAGAATGGATTTGACAGAGCAATCCATAACATCGAAAATTCTCCTTTCCGGACAAAATTTGAAAAAGATGTAAACAAAATGGAAGGCTACATGGGAGTCGGCTGTATCTCAGACTATGAACCTCAGCCTTTGCTTGTGCGTTCTCATCACGGGACATATGCAATCACAACAGTCGGAAAGATCAATAACACAGAAGAAATCGTAAAGAAGATCTTTCAGTTCGGTCATACGCATTTTTTGGAAATGAGTGGTGGAGACATCAATCCGACGGAATTAGTCGCTGCAATCATCAACCAGAAAGAAAATCTGGTAGAGGGAATCCAGTATGCGCAGGATTTGATTGAGGGATCCATGACGATCCTTTTGCTGACACCAAAAGGAATTTATGCAGCGAGAGACAAACTGGGAAGAACACCTGTGTCAATCGGAAAAAAGGAAGGAGCTTTCTGTGCAGCATTTGAGTCATTTTCTTACCTGAATCTGGGATACAGTGAATATAAAGAATTGGGACCGGGAGAGATTGTGGTGATGACGCCGGAGGCAGTTGTCACACTTGCCAAGCCAGGTGAGAAGATGAAAATTTGTACCTTCCTCTGGGTTTATTATGGGTATCCATCTTCTTCCTATGAGGGAATTTCAGTGGAGGAGATGCGCTATCGGTGCGGTGCGCTGCTGGCAAAGCGTGATCATATCAGACCGGACATCGTTGCAGGAGTGCCGGATTCTGGAACGCCTCATGCGATCGGATATGCAAATGCGTCTGGAATACCATTCTCAAGACCATTTATTAAATATACGCCAACTTGGCCAAGATCTTTTATGCCAACGATCCAGAGTAAGAGAAATCTGATTGCTAAGATGAAACTGATACCAGTTCATCAGCTGATTAAAGATAAAAGGATGCTTCTGATTGACGACTCGATCGTTCGCGGTACGCAGCTGAGAGAAACGACAGAATTTTTATATCAGAGCGGCGCAAAGGAAGTTCACATTCGTCCGGCATGTCCGCCATTGCTGTATGGATGTAAGTATTTGAACTTTTCAAGATCTACCTCAGAGATGGAACTGATCACAAGAAAAGTAATTGCAGAGATGGAAGGAAAAAATAAAAATTATTCCATGGAGGATTATACAAATCCAGAATCAGCGAAATATCATGACATGGTAGACAGAATTGGACAAAAACTGTGTTTCTCATCGTTGAGATACCATCGTCTCGATGATATGATTAAATCCGTCGGCATTGCGCCGGACAGACTGTGCACTTATTGCTGGAATGGAAAAGAATAAGTCAAAACAGATGCAGTGAAAGCGTGAAAAGCAGAAAAAGGGAAGAAAGTCTGAAAAAGAAATCAAAATAATTTTTCAGATTTTTCTTCCTTTTTTGCGATTATTTTGTTAAAATAATCTTAAAATCTCTTGCCAATTTTTTAAAAACAAGATACAATTATAATCGGCAGAAATTTGTTTTAAGATTTTATTAATATTATAAATGGAGGGCTGAAAGAATGAGCAATACAGCACAAAGCTTAGCAAGTAAAAGAATCAACTCTTTACTTGACGCGAACAGTTTTGTTGAAATCGGTGGATGTGTAACTGCCAGAAGTACTGATTTCAACATGCAGCAAAATGAAACACCGTCTGACGGTGTCATTACCGGCTATGGTATTATTGATGGAAACCTGGTCTATGTTTACAGCCAGGACGCATCCGTACTGGGCGGAACAATCGGTGAAATGCACGCAAAAAAAATTGTGGGTCTGTATGATCTTGCTATGAAGATGGGGGCGCCGGTAATCGGACTGATTGACTGTGCCGGACTGAGACTTCAGGAAGCAACAGATGCTTTGAATGCATTTGGAGAGATCTATATGAAACAGGCGCTGGCAAGCGGTGTGATTCCTCAGATTACAGCAATCTTTGGAAACTGTGGAGGAGGACTTGCATTAGTTCCGGGTCTGACAGACTTTACATTCATGGAAGACAAAAAAGCAAAACTTTTTGTAAATTCTCCAAACGCACTGGACGGAAACAATGTATCAAAATGTGACACTGCTTCTGCAAAATTCCAGAGCAAAGAGACCGGGCTTGTAGATGCTTCCGGAAGCGAAGAAGAAGTTCTGGATCAGATTCGTGAACTGGTATGTATGATTCCGGCAAACAATGAAGACGATATGTCATATGATGAGTGCGATGACGATCTGAACCGTGTCTGCAAAGATCTGGAGAATGCAGCCGGGGATACTTCCATCTTACTTTCTTCTATCTCAGACAATCATATTTTCTTTGAGACAAAGAAAGAATACGCAAAAGAGATGGTTACAGGTTTCATTCGTTTAAACGGAATGACCGTCGGAGCTGTCGCAAACCGCACAGAAGTCTGCGATGAAGAAGGAAACACGGCAGAAAAATACGACGCAGTTCTCACAACAAAAGGCGCTAAAAAAGCAGCTAAATTTGTAAAATTCTGCGATGCATTTAATATTCCTGTTTTATCTGTGACAAACGTGACCGGATTTAAAGCCGATATGCACTCTGAGAGAAATATCGCAAAAGCAGTAGCGGAACTTACTTATGCTTTTGCAGATGCAACTGTTCCGAAAGTAAATCTGATCACAGGAGCTGCTTTTGGAAGCGCTTATGTGGCAATGAACAGTAAAGCAATCGGCGCAGACCTGACATTTGCATGGAGCGATGCACAGATTGGCATGATGGACGCAAAACTTGCAGCAAAAATTATGTATACAGATGCAGACGTCTCAGTAATCAACGAAAAAGCAGCAGAATATGCGGCACTCCAGTCAAGCGTTGCAGCAGCAGCAAAGAGAGGATATGTTGATACCATTATTGAGGCAGAAGATACAAGAAAATATATGATTGGTGCCTTTGAAATGTTATTTACTAAGAGAGAAGATCGTCCGAACAAAAAACATGGCACGGTTTAAGTGAGGTGGATCAAATGACAGGAAAACTTAGAAAAGTATTTTTAGGATTAGGTCTTGCCGGTTGCCTGACTGCGATGTCTGCAGGCTCTGTATTTGCAGAGACGATGACGGAGACAGAGACAGTTTCCGCATCAGAGACAGAGGCAGCGGGAGCAGAACTTGATGTGGCCGCAATAGAATGTGAGGATGAAGATCTCTCAAAACAGCTGAAGAATACACTTGCTTACAGTTCTGAAGGCTTTCTGAACACCGTAATAGGATATAGTGAAGAAGAGCTGAACAATACGATTGAAAATGGCTCTGAATTTGAAGCGGCAATCGCAGGTGCGTGGGCAGATCAGAAAGAAGATCTGGGTAAAATTGTAGAAATAAAGCAGCACAGTATTTCTGAAAACAATCATATCTATACAGTTGTCACGACCGTACAGTTTGAGAACAAAGATGCGGATCTGAGCGTGACATACGACGAAGATCTGCAGCCGATCGACGCTGTGCTTGATGTGGAGAAATCGCTGGCACAAAATATGCAGGAAGCGGGAATGAATTTTATTCTTGGAATCGGCACGGTATTTATTGTTCTGATCTTCCTGAGTTTTGTGATTGGATTATTAAAACCGGTATCAGAAATGATTGAAGGAAAAAATAAAAAGCAGCCTGTTCCTGCAGAACCAGCTGTTCCGGTTATCCCGACAGTGGAAGAAGAGGAAGAAGAACTGGTAGACGATCTGGAGCTGGTGGCAGTAATCACGGCAGCAATCGCAGCATCTGAAAACACTTCCAGCGATGGATTTGTCGTTCGCTCTATCAAGAGAGCAAATAACAGAAAATGGCAGAAAGCCTGAGGTCAAGGAGGATAAAAAAATGAAAAATTATACAATTACAGTCAACGGCAACGTTTATGAAGTAACAGTAGAAGAAGGAATCGGAACAGGAGCAATACCAGCACCAAAGGCAGCTCCAAAAGCGACGCCAAAGGCAGATCCAAAGAAAGCAGCGCCGGCAGGCGGAGCAGGAGCAGTCAAAGTGACAGCAGGAGCAGCAGGAAAAGTATTTAAGATTGCTGCAAATGTAGGACAGAATGTAAAGGCAGGCGATCCTGTTGTGATCATTGAGGCGATGAAAATGGAAATTCCAGTTGTTGCTCCTCAGGACGGAACAGTAGCAAGCATCGACGTTGCAGTAGGAGATGCGATTGACGCAGGCGCTACCTTAGCAACGATGAACTAATTGAAAACTCGGAGGTAGAAAAATGTCATATATAACAGATACGTTGTCTAACCTGCTTCAACAGACAGCATTCTTCAATCTGACATGGGGAAACTTCGCAATGATTCTGGTTGCCTGCGTTTTCTTATATCTGGCAATCAAAAAAGATTATGAACCATTGTTGTTAGTCCCGATTGCATTTGGTATGCTTCTGGTTAATATTTATCCGGACATCATGGTGCGCCCTGAAGATGCGTCAAACGGAGTGGGAGGACTTCTTCATTACTTTTATTTATTAGATGAGTGGAGTATTTTGCCTTCACTGATCTTTATGGGTGTCGGAGCAATGACAGACTTTGGACCGCTGATTGCGAATCCGAAGAGCTTCCTTTTAGGAGCGGCTGCACAGCTTGGTATCTACTGCGCATACTTCCTTGCAATCCTGATGGGATTCAATGGAAAAGCAGCGGCAGCAATCTCCATCATCGGAGGCGCTGACGGACCTACATCCATCTTCCTTGCAGGTAAACTGGGTCAGGGGGCATTGATGGGACCGATCGCAGTTGCGGCATACTCCTATATGTCTCTTGTGCCGATTATTCAGCCGCCGATCATGAAAGCGCTGACAACAGAAAAAGAGAGAAAAATCAAGATGGAACAGCTTCGTCCTGTTTCAAAACTGGAAAAAATTCTGTTCCCAATTATCATCACCGTTGTAGTATGTCTGATTCTGCCTACAACAGCTCCTCTTGTAGGTATGCTGATGCTGGGTAACCTCTTCAGAGAGAGCGGTGTTGTAAAACAGCTGACAGAGACAGCTTCTAATGCTTTAATGTATATCGTTGTTATCCTGCTTGGTACATCTGTAGGGGCATCTACAAGCGCAGAAGCATTCTTAAACATGGATACTCTGAAAATCGTTGCTTTAGGACTTGTTGCCTTTGCATTTGGTACGGCAGGCGGCGTATTGTTTGGTAAACTCATGTGTAAACTTTCAGGCGGAAAGATCAATCCTCTGATTGGTTCTGCCGGTGTATCCGCCGTTCCTATGGCGGCTCGTGTATCACAGAAGGTTGGAGCGGAAGCAGATCCTACAAACTTCCTGTTAATGCACGCGATGGGACCGAACGTAGCAGGTGTTATCGGTACTGCGGTGGCAGCCGGAACATTTATGGCAATCTTCGGTGTCTAATTCATTTTGAATATTGATGGAGGTAAAGTAATGTCTGAACAAGCAAAAAAACCTATTAAGATTACTGAGACAATCTTACGAGATGCGCATCAGTCTCTGATTGCAACGAGAATGACGACAGAGCAGATGCTGCCGATCGTAGAAAAAATGGATAAAGTCGGATATCATTCTGTAGAATGCTGGGGCGGAGCTACATTTGACGCATCTCTGCGTTTCCTGCATGAAGATCCATGGGAAAGACTTCGTAAATTCCGCGATGGATTTAAACATACAAAATTACAGATGCTTTTCCGCGGACAGAATATTTTGGGATATCGTCCATATGCAGATGATGTGGTAGAATATTTTGTACAGAAATCGGTTGCAAACGGAATTGATATCATCCGTATTTTTGACTGTCTGAATGATTTGAGAAACTTACAGACGGCTGTAAACGCAGCAAACAAGGAAAAAGCGCATGCGCAGGTAGCCCTTTCCTATACATTAGGAGATGCTTATACACTGGACTACTGGACAAAAATCGCAAAACAGATCGAAGAGATGGGAGCAAGCTCCATCTGTATCAAAGATATGGCGGGTCTTCTGCTTCCATATAAGGCAACTGAACTTGTGACAGCTTTAAAGAAAGCGGTTAAGATTCCGATTCAGCTGCACACACATTACACATCCGGTGTGGCTTCCATGACTTACTTAAAAGCAGTGGAAGCAGGTGTTGATGTTATTGATACCGCAATGTCTCCATTTGCACTTGGAACATCACAGCCGGCAACGGAAGTTATGGTTGAGACATTTAAAGGAACGCCATATGACACAGGATATGATCAGAAACTGCTTTCTGAGATCGCAGATTATTTCCGTCCGATCAGAGACGAAGCGCTGGAATCCGGACTGCTGAATCCAAAGAACCTGGGTGTCAATATCAAGACCCTTCTGTATCAGGTACCGGGCGGTATGCTCTCCAACCTGACTTCTCAGTTAAAAGAACAGCACGCAGAAGAGAAATTCTACGATGTTCTGGAAGAAGTTCCAAGAGTAAGAAAAGATCTTGGAGAACCACCTTTAGTTACACCGTCTTCTCAGATTGTCGGCACACAGGCTGTATTTAACGTTCTGATGGGCGAACGCTATAAGATGGTGACAAAGGAGACAAAAGACGTTCTTGCCGGAAAATATGGAGCAACAGTAAAACCATTTGATCCGGAAGTACAGAAAAAATGTATCGGAGACATCAAACCGATCACATGCCGTCCAGCCGATCTGCTGGACAACGAGCTGGATAAACTGGAAAGTGAAATGGCACAGTGGAAAGAACAGGATGAAGACGTATTGACTTATGCGTTATTCCCACAGGTTGCCGTTGACTTCTTCAAATACAGACAGGCACAGGAGACAAAAGTAGATCCTGCTGTCGCAGATGAAAAAAATAAAGCATATCCAGTCTAAAAAATAAAGAAAACATAGAGACAGGCTGCCGCACTGATCGTCTTGCAAGGGCAAGAGGAGAGGGCGGCAGCTTTTTCTAAAACAGAGCAGGAGAGTGAAATGGGAAAAGTAATCGTAATCGGAGGCGGAGCTGCCGGAATGTTTGCAGCAGTAATTGCAGCGGAACAAGGATATACAGTAGAATTATTTGAAAAAAATGAAAAGTTGGGAAAAAAACTGTTTATCACAGGAAAAGGAAGATGCAATCTTACAAATGCCTGTGGCATGGAAGAATTATTTGAGAGCGTCTGCACAAATACAAAATTTTTATACAGCGCTTTCTATGGATTTACAAACCACGATGCGATGCAATTTTTTGAGAAGGCAGGACTGCGGATGAAGACGGAACGCGGAAATCGTGTATTTCCGGCGAGCGATCATTCTTCCGATGTGATTGGCATTCTGGAGAAAAAAATGAGACAGAATGGCGTAAAAATCTGTCTCAATACAAAAGTGGAGAAGCTTTTCGTGGAAGATGGATGCTGCAGAGGAATCTGCCTGGAGAAAAACGAAAAAGTCTTTGCAGATCGTGTGATCGTTGCGACCGGCGGACTTTCTTATCCTTCTACAGGATCCACAGGGGATGGATATCGGTTTGCACAGGACTGCGGTCACAAGGTAACAGAACTGATGCCGTCTCTTGTTCCATTCAATGTGAGGGAAAGCTGGGCAAAGGAACTTCAGGGACTTTCACTGAAAAATATTGCAATTCAGATTCGAGATGGAAAAAAGAAATTGTATGAGGACTTTGGGGAGATGATGTTTACTCATTTCGGAGTCACAGGACCTGTAATTTTGAGTGCAAGCGGAAGAATCGCAAAGAAACTGCGTCAGAAAGAACTGACGATGAGTATTGACCTGAAACCGGCTTTGAGTGAAGAACAGCTGGATAAGCGGCTGCTTCGTGAATTTGAAGAAGGACAGAACAAGCAGTTTAAAAATATACTGGGAAATCTGTTCCCGGCAAAGTTAATTCCGGTTATGATTAAATTATCAGAAATTTCACCGGAAAAACGGGTAAATGAAATTTCCAGGGAAGAAAGACAGTATTTTTTGCACAAAATAAAATATTTAGAGTTGACCTTGACGGGGCTTAGAGATTATAATGAAGCTATTATTACAAAAGGAGGTATTCAGGTAAAGGAAATTAATCCGACTACGATGGAATCAAAATTTGTGAAAGGCCTGTATTTCATCGGGGAAGTACTGGATTTGGATGCAGTCACGGGAGGATTTAATCTCCAGATTGCATGGTCTACAGCATATGCAGCTGCGACGAACCTTTGCCTGCAGCCTTAGAACGGGAGGAAAACGTAATGGGGTTCAATATTGCAGTTGACGGACCGGCAGGGGCCGGAAAAAGTACGATTGCGAAAAGAGCGGCACAGGAACTGTCTTTTATTTATGTAGATACAGGAGCAATGTACCGTGCGATAGCGCTTTATTTTCTGAGACATCATGTATGTGTGGAACATCCAGAAGAGGTGGAAAACGCATGTGATCAGATTCAGATTGCAATTCGGTATGAGAATCAGGAGCAGCAAGTTTTCTTGAATGGGGAAAATGTGACCGCTTTTCTCAGAACAGAGGAAGTTGGAAATATGGCATCCGTTTCTTCAGCAAAACCTGCTGTGCGCGCAAAACTGCTGAATCTGCAAAGAGAGATCGCACAAAAGGAAAATGTTCTGATGGATGGGAGAGACATTGGAAGCAATGTGCTGCCAGGGGCAGAACTGAAGATTTACCTGACAGCAAGCGTACAGACGAGAGCGGAGAGAAGATATCAGGAATTGAAAGAAAAAGGGATCGCCTGCAATCTGGAAGAGATCAAGAAAGATATCGAAGAGCGGGATTATCGAGATATGAACAGAGACGTCTCGCCCCTTGTAAAGACAGAGGATGCTGTGCTGATTGATTCATCGAATATGACGATTGACCAGGTCGTTGAATCCATTTTAAACCTGTATCAGGAACGCAGACACAGTTTGTAGCCGGAGGAGAAAATGAGAAAAGTGATGGTTGCCAAGACGGCAGGATTTTGCTTTGGCGTCCGCCGGGCAGTGGAAAAAGTTTATGAACAGGTAAAAGAAGGGAAACATCCGATCTACACATACGGACCGATCATTCACAATGAAACTGTGGTGGAAGATCTGGAAAAAAAGGGTGTACAGGTAATCCAGACAAGGCATGAATTAGAGGAGCTGACAGAAGGAACGGTTGTGATTCGCTCTCACGGTGTGGAAAAAGAGATTTATGACAGAATTTTACAGAAAAATTTAAATCTTATTGATGCGACGTGTCCATATGTCAAAAAAATTCACAAAATTGTAGAACGTGAAAGCCAAAAGGGATCAAAGATTGTGATTATCGGAAATCCAGAACATCCTGAAGTGCAGGGCATTAAAGGGTGGTCAAAAACGCCTGTGACCGTGATTGAATCAGAAGAAGAGGCAGAAAAATTTCAGCATTCAGGTGAAAATCAAATCTGTATTGTCAGTCAGACGACATTTAATTACAATAAATTTAATAAACTTGTTGAAATTATTTCTAAAAAGCGTTATGATATAATTGTTTTAAATACGATCTGTAGTGCAACAGAAGAACGGCAGACCGAAGCAGGGAAGATTGCTGCGCAGGCTGACTGCATGATTGTAATCGGCGGGAAGCACAGTTCTAACACACAGAAGTTATTTGAAATTTGTAAAAAGGAATGTGAAAATACTTACTATATACAGACACTCGATGATTTGGATGCTACATCTTTGCCGTCCATGGGTTGCGTAGGTATTACCGCAGGGGCTTCCACCCCAAATAATATAATTGAGGAGGTTCAAAAGAAATGTCAGATTTAAGCTTTGAACAAATGCTTGAGGAATCATTAAAAACAATTCATAATGGAGAGGTTGTAGAGGGTACAGTTATCGATGTAAAAGATGATGAGATCATCTTAAATATAGGCTACAAAGCAGACGGTATCATTACAAAAAGTGAATATACAAATGATTCAAATGTAAAACTTTCCGATCTTGTAAAAGTAAATGACAAGATGGAAGCAAAAGTACTGAAAGTAAACGACGGAGAAGGACAGGTATCCCTGTCATACAAACGTCTGGCTACAGAAAAAGGAAATAAGAGACTGGAAGAAGCATTCAATAATCACGAAGTACTGAAAGCAACTGTTACTCAGGTGCTGGATGGCGGACTGAGCGTTGTTGTGGATGAGTCCAGAGTATTCATTCCAGCAAGTCTTGTATCCGACACATATGAAAAAAATCTTGGAAAATATGCAGGACAGGAAATCGAATTTGTAATCAGCGAGTTCAATCCAAAGAGAAGAAGAATCATTGGCGACCGCAAACAGTTACTGGTTGCAAAAAAAGCAGAAATGCAGAAAGAATTATTTGAGAGAATCCATGTTGGTGATGTTGTAACAGGCGTGATCAAGAATGTGACAGATTTTGGTGCATTTATCGATTTAGGAGGAGCAGATGGACTGCTTCACATCTCTGAAATGTCATGGGGACGCGTGGAGAATCCAAAGAAAATCTTCAAAGTTGGCGAAGAGTTATCCGTTTTAATCAAAGATATCAGCGGAGACAAGATTGCTCTGAGTCTGAAATTTGAAGACCAGAATCCATGGCTGACAGCTGCTGAAAAGTATGCAGTGGGCAATGTAGTAACCGGAAAAGTTGCAAGAATGACAGACTTCGGCGCTTTCGTAGAACTGGAAGCAGGTGTGGATGCACTGCTTCATGTATCTCAGATCTCCAGCGAACATGTAGAAAAACCATCTGATGTTCTGAAGATCGGTCAGGAAGTGACAGCTAAAGTTGTGGACTTCAATGAAGAAGACAAGAAAATCAGCTTAAGTGTAAAAGCATTAGAGACAAAAGCTGCTGCACCTGCTGAAGAAGAATAAGAATTCTATAAAAGAGGGACAGGATTTTGAAATCCTGTCCCTTTTTTGGCTCTTTGTCAAGAGTTGGGGTAAGTATTTTTTATGGGACATCGGAAT
>JAUNDP010000022.1 GCA_030526005.1 Eubacteriales bacterium | reverse complement strand
GGACAACGTATTGAATCATACACCAGTCTTTCTAAAATGTCAAGCACTTTTTTATGTAAGACCCGTTGATATCCTCTATTTTTAAGTATAAAAAAGAGACTGTTGCTCCATAAATGGATTCTCATCTATTTTGATTTTGCAGCAGCCCCTAAATTTATTATTCTTAATATAGATTTTTTTATAGAATTGCTCTTATCGCCTCTCTCACATTTGCAACGCCGACCAGCTCAATTCCTTCTATTTTTGTTCTCTCATTTTCGCACACTTTTGGATAAATCACACGCTTGAATCCCAATTTTTTTGCTTCCATAATTCTTTGCTCTGCCATGCTGATCGCACGCACTTCACCGCTCAGACCTACTTCACCAAAAACAATCGTCTTTTCATCAATCACCTTGTCTTTGTAGCTTGATACAATCGCAAGAATGATTCCAAGGTCAATCGCCGGCTCATTCATTTTGATTCCCCCCGCAATATTAATATAGGCATCACAGGAGGACAACTGAATTCCTGCTCTTTTTTCCAGCACAGCCATCAAAAGATTCACCCTGTTATAATCGGTTCCTGCTGCCGTTCTGCGAGGAATTCCAAGGTTGCTCTGACAGATCAGCGCCTGAATTTCAATTAAAATGGGACGTGTTCCCTCCATAGAACATGCCACAACAGATCCGGAGGCATCGTCGGGTCTCCCATTTAACATAAATTCTGACGGATTTTCTACCTCAGCAAGTCCTTCTGTTCTCATCTCAAACACGCCGATCTCATTTGTAGATCCAAATCTGTTCTTTACTCCTCTTAAAATGCGATAGACGGCATGGCGATCACCCTCAAAATATAAAACCGTATCCACCATATGTTCCAGCACACGCGGACCTGCCACAACGCCTTCTTTTGTCACATGGCCTACAATAAAAATGGTAATATTCATCCCTTTTGCAATCTGCATCAAAATGCTCGTCGATTCTCGAACTTGAGATACACTGCCCGGCGCCGATGAAATATCTTCCTGATACATGGTCTGAATGGAATCTATCACAACGACTTCCGGTCTCATCTTCTCAATCGCTTTTCGAATCAAATCCAGATTTGTCTCACACAGCAGATACAGTGATTCTCCAAATTCTCCAATCCGTTTTGCTCTCATCTTAATCTGCGCCAGAGACTCTTCCCCGGAAATGTAAAGCACTTTTCGTTTCTGATCTGTCAGATTTTTGCACACCTGCAGTAAAATCGTTGATTTTCCAATTCCAGGATCGCCTCCGACAAGTACCAGGGAACCTCGCACAATTCCTCCTCCCAGAACACGATCCAGTTCTTTCATTCCAGAGCTGATCCGACTTTCATCCTCCAACGAAATGTCTGAAAGCGTAACAGGACTTTTTTCCTCTCTTCTGCCGCGTGTACTTGCCCGCTCCGTTTTTGAAACCGTCTCCTCCACAAATGTATTCCACTCTTTGCATCCTGGACACTGGCCCATCCATTTTCCTGACTCATATCCGCAATTCTGGCAAAAATATATTGTTTTTTTTCCTTTTACCATTACGATCCTCTCTTACACCACTTTCTCTTTCTGTTTGATCTTTTCATCCATTCTGTCTTATTCACAGCGTCTTAAAAAGGGAGTTGCCTAAAGCAGCTTCCCTGCCCGCGGCACTCCCTTCTGTCTCTTTTATGCTCTTTGAATTTTCACAGAAGCCTTATCTGCGTTTTCCAATTCCACACTCAGGCTCAATTTTCCGCCTTTGTTTGTCTTCACGATTCCGGCTTCCTCACCGTCGATCCAGATACTGTATTCTGTCTCTTCTTCCAGCTCAACTGTGATCTGAGCGTCTTCCATTCCTTCCACCTCAAAGCTCAGCTCTTTATCATTCTCTGAAAAATGGGTTACGGTTGTTCCCGGAACGGATTCATATACAAACATTCCATTTCTTTCCAGCTTTGTAATTTCTTTGAATGTTTTTACTTTGTATAAGTCTCCATCATACTCAAAATTCTCTTTTTTTGATTTTTCACTTAATTCATAATTTCCGAAGCTGATTGTACGATCTGCTTCTGTCCGTATTAATTCTTTTACAACTGACATCTTAAATGTCCTCCCAAATGTGTCTTTATAAATTATTCTTTTTTCCTGCGGTTTTTCTGAGTTTTCCACCAGCCGCTTGTTCTTTGTAGCTTAAATTGTACCATAAATTTTTTGTTTATGCCACAGTTTTCTATTTATTTCGACAAATAATTTTTGACTGTTGCTGCTGCAAAAACAGACAGATAATCGGTCTTTCTCCTGCGAATATGGTAAAACAGATTTCTCTTTTTATTCTTTTACTACAAATTGAATTTCTCCTTTTGAGAGCTTGACGCAGACGGAATCACCTGTTTTTATTTTTCCTTCCAGAATTTCTTCCGTCAAAGCATCTTCAATTCGGGACTGAATGGCTCTCTTAAGAGGACGCGCTCCATATTTTTCATCATATGCCTTTTCTGCAAGATCTGTCTTGACTGCGCCTGTCACCTGCAGATCCAGATTCAGCTGTTTTTTGCACCGCTGCGAAAACTCTTTTATCAACAGTGATACAATCTCTCTGATATTTTCTTTGTTCAGAGAATGGAAGACAATAACTTCATCAATACGATTCAGGAATTCTGGTTTGAAGATTCTCTTTACTTCTTCCATCACTCCTTCTTTCATTCTGTTATAGTTTCTCTTTTCGTCGTCCACAGCGATAAATCCCAGCTTTTTCGGTTCCATGATAGACTGAGCCCCTGCGTTTGATGTCATAATCAAAATCGTATTTTTAAAATCCACTTTTCTTCCCTGCGCATCTGTGATATGGCCGTCATCCAGCACCTGAAGCAAGATATTAAATACATCCGGATGTGCTTTTTCAATCTCATCAAACAGAATAACGGAATAAGGATTTCTGCGCACTTTTTCACTGAGCTGACCGCCCTCTTCATATCCTACATATCCCGGAGGAGAACCTACCAGCTTTGAGACGCTGTGTTTCTCCATATATTCCGTCATATCCACACGGATCAGCGCACGTTCGCTTCCAAATACGGTCTCCGCAACTGCCTTTGACAGTTCCGTTTTTCCAACACCTGTCGGTCCTAAAAACAGAAAGGAGCCGATCGGCCGCTTCGGATCTTTTAACCCGACTCTTCCTCGTTTGATTGCCTTGGCAACAGCGGTCACAGCCTCATTCTGCCCGATGACTCTTTGATGAAGCGTCTTTTCCAGACGCAAAAGCCGTGTTGTCTCCTGCTCTGCCAATTTCTGAATCGGAATTTTTGTCCACATAGAGACTACTGCTGCAATATCATTTTCTTCTACCATCAGTTTGCTGTTCTGCGTCTTTTTCTCGAAACGCTTCTTCATCTGTTCCAGTCTTTTTTCTTTTTCACTCTGTTCTGTATTCAGTCTGGATGCCTCTTTCAGATCACCTTCTACTAAAGCGCTCTCTTTTTTATTATATAAATCCTCGATTTCTTTTTCTAATTCTTTCATCTGATCTGGAACATGATATCCTCCAAGATGTTTTCTGGACGAAGCTTCGTCGATCAGGTCAATCGCTTTATCCGGAAGAAAACGATCATTAATATAGCGCACAGACAGAGAGACGGCTGCCTTGATCGCTTCCTGTGTAATCTCTACGCCATGGTGTTTTTCATATTGGTACTTCAATCCGTTTAAAATATCAATCGTTTCTTCTTCTGTTGGTTCTTCCACCATTACTGGCTGGAAACGCCGCTCTAAAGCCGGATCTTTTTCAATATGCTTTCTGTATTCTTCCACCGTCGTTGCGCCGATCAGCTGAATTTCTCCTCTGGCAAGAGATGGCTTCAGGATATTAGAAGCATCCATGGCTCCTTCTGCGCCCCCTGCACCGATAATCGTATGAATCTCATCTACAAATAGAAGAACGTCTTTTCTTTCCCCTACTTCCTGAATCAGTTTTTTCATGCGTTCTTCAAATTCCCCGCGGTATTTTGTCCCTGCAATCATACTGGCCAGATCCAGCATCATCACACGTTTTCCCTGAATGGATTCCGGAACGCTTCCTTCCACGATTCTGTGAGCAAGTCCTTCTACGATCGCTGTTTTTCCGACTCCAGGCTCTCCTATCAGACATGGATTATTTTTTGTTCTGCGGCTCAGGATCTGGATAATACGGTCTGTCTCTTTCTCTCTTCCAACCACAGGATCAAGATCTCCCGCAAAACTGGATTCTGTCAGATCCCGGCTGTACTGATCTAAAATAGAGGTTCCTGTCTTTCCTTTTCTCTCCTTTAAAGAGGCCATGATCTCTTTATATTTTTCTGCACTCTCTCCCATAGCCTCAAGAATCTCTGCCATCATTTTTGAAATATTTACTTTCATTGTATAGAGAAGTCTTGTGGCAGCACATTCCAGATCTTTTAGCATTGCAATTAAAATATGTTCCGTTCCAATTTCCTCCGCCCGAAACGATGCCGCTTCCTTTCTGGCATTGTCAAGAAGATACTGTGCTCTTGGAGTGCAGACTGCCTGCTTGAAATCTTCTGCTCCCGTCTCCGGTGTCACAAGACGTTCTATCAGTTCCTCCAGATTTTTTTCCTGAACTTTATTATTCTTCAGCACAATCGCAGCTGTCCCTTTTCCCTCTCTCAAAAGTCCCAGCAGCAGATCTTCTGATCCAATGCATCCTCTTCCTCTGTTCTTTGCCGCTTTTTCTGCAAGTCCCAATGCTTCGGCCGCATTTTGTGTATACTGCATCCTCATTCCTGTCACTCAAAACACGTTGGATCTTTCTGTGTTTCTCGAGTAACTTTTCCTTTCTTTAAATTCCCCTGTTTATGCGAGAAGTTTTTCTGTTCTCTGCAAAATTCTTTCTGTTATTATACTTTTTCCTGTTTTTCATACTCTGAAAAAATTTCATCCACCAGCTGATGAACCTCTTTACATGTGATATGTTTGCAGCAGCCTTTTGCCAACACTACCCGAAGATTTCTTCTCATTTCTTCCAGCGCTTTGAGCTTATCCACATCCAGTGAAACGACTGCTCCTTTTCTTCTGTCAATCGTCACAAATCCTTCCTGGCGCAACACGGTATATGCTTTATTGACCGTGTGCATATTAATTCCAATGTCTTCCGCTAACTGTCGGACAGACGGCAGGACGTCTCCTTCCTGGATGGAAGCATTTGCTATTCCCATAATAATTTGATTGCGCAGCTGTACATACAATGCCTCGTCGCTCTGAAAATCAATTTTAATAATCACGATACAACACCTTCTTTATCTATCTTCCAAAACATTTTTCTCAGCACAATATTTCTCTTTGTACAATTCCTGAAAGATTATATTGTTATATTAATGATATAACAGCTATCACTTTATGTCAAGCTTCCTTTCGGCGACGGACTGCTGACTCCCCCAGATATCAGAAAAAGCACCCTTTTTAAGGCTGCTTTTTCTTCTTTTGTCTTATAAATCAATCATATCAATTTCTACTTTAGAATGCTCCTGTTCCTGAGAAGCAGAAGATTCCCTGGAAGACTGCGGGCGATTCTGACCTGTCGGAGCATTTGATCCCACTCCCTGCTGCGGCTGACGTCCCACATAAGGTCCCATATTGCTGTTCATGCCGCCCATCTGATTATTCATCGGCTGACCGTTTGGCGCCCCCTGCTGCGGCTGGCGCATTGTGGCTGTATTCATTCCATTTTGAGGCTGACGCATTCCCTGATTATTCATTGGCTGACCATTCATCGGCGGGGTATTCATATTGCCTCTTGGCTGCTGTGCCGGCTGACGGTTCATGGCCCCATTGCTCATCAAGTCATCATATTTTGCTGCCTTTTTTGCAGCTTTTGCTTCTGCCTTTGCAGCTTTCTTTTCTGCTCTTGCCTGTTTTCTGGCAGATGCTTTATCTTCTGCACCGTCACTGTCCATCTGGCGGAATGTCTCTTCCTGATAGTTTCCTCCGTTTACAGGAGTGATATTTTTTGGAATTCCTCTTCCCTGCTGCGGTGTATAATAAGTATCATAAGAATCGTTCTTCTTTTTATGCATAGAGTCGATATCACTCTCAAACTCTCTCAAATCTTTTTTTGAGTCTTTGATTTTCATCAGAAGATTGATAATAACAAAGATCAGAATCACTGTAACGACAATGAATCCTAAAATGATCTTCAGACGCAGTTCGCTTTCTTCTTTATATTCATCTGCCTGAGAACGGAACAGTTTATTTTTTGTCTCCAGTTCTTTTATTTTTGCATTTTCTGTCTCCGGCGCCTGTGTCTCTGTCTGAGGAGTTTCCTCTGTCTGAGGTGCTGATCGGTCGTCACATGCAAAGTATATGGGAACTGATCTCCATTTTCTGCCTGCACAGTGATCACTACTGTCGTCGTCCCATCTTCGCCCAATGTTGTTCCACTGATGTCAATAACCTGAGCATTTGGATCAGACGGAACCGGATTTAAAATCAGTTCTGTCGTTCCCGGCGCTACTGTTACATTGTATTCCCACGTTGAGTATTCAAATTCCGGTGTCACGGTACCATTTTCTACTCCAAGCGCTGCCAGTGAGTTATCTCCGGAATATCCTTCCGCAGATGCTGTCATTGTCAAAAGCAATACCATCATCAGTACCGGTACGACTTTTCTCCCCAACTGCTTCCATAATTTTTTCATACATTTACTCCTTTGTCCTACAGACTCTACGCTTCATCAATCGCCTTTCCAATGTCATGACGATAATATTTATTGTCAAAGTCAATCCACTGAACTGCCTCATAAGCGTTTGCTCTGGCCTGTTTTAAATCACTTCCCTTTGCTGTCACACCTAATACGCGTCCTCCATTTGTTACAATCTGACCGCCGTCTTTTTTTGTTCCTGCATGGAATACATAATATCCGTCTTTTTCCTTAAAAGTTTCCAGTCCTCTGATCGGCAGCCCTTTCTCATACTGAACAGGATATCCTTCTGAAGCCAGCACAACGCAGACTGCAGCATTGTCCTCAAACTGAAGATCAATCTGATCCAGTGTTCCATCGATGCAGGCTTCCATCACTTCCACCATATCATTTTTCATTCTTGGAAGAACAACCTGAGCCTCCGGATCTCCAAATCTGGCATTGTACTCCAGTACTTTTGGTCCGTCTTCTGTCAGCATCAGTCCAAAGAAAATAATTCCCTTAAATTCTCTGCCTTCAGCAGCCATCGCATCCACTGTCGCCTGATAGATATATTTCTTACAGAATGCATCTACTTCTTCTGTATAGAACGGACTCGGTGAGAATGTTCCCATTCCTCCTGTATTTAATCCAGTATCTCCGTCCCCTGCTCTCTTATGATCCTGAGCAGAAGTCATCGTCTTGATCGTCTTGCCATCCACGAAAGAGAGAACAGAAACTTCTCTTCCTGTCATGAATTCTTCCACAACCATCTGGTTTCCCGCGGAACCAAATTTTTTATCCATCATGATGGATTTTACGCCTTCTTTTGCCTCTTCCAGGGTATTGCAGATCAGAACGCCTTTTCCAAGCGCCAGACCGTCCGCTTTTAACACAATCGGGAATTTTGCTTCTTCCAAATATGCAAGAGCGCTTTCCGGATCAGAGAAATTTTCATATGCTGCAGTAGGAATATGATATTTTTTCATCAAATCCTTTGAGAATGCCTTTGATCCCTCTAAGACTGCGGCATTTTTTCTCGGTCCAAATACACGAAGTCCTTCTGCCTCGAATGCGTCCACGATTCCTCCCACAAGCGGATCGTCCATACCGATAATCGTCAGGTCAATGCTTTCTTTTTTTGCAAAGTCCACGAGACGGTCAAATTCCATTGCTCCGATATTTACACACTGCGCATACTCTTCAATGCCTGCATTGCCAGGCGCGCAGAAAATTTTATCTACTTTTGGACTCTGTGCTGCCTTCCATGCAATCGCATGTTCTCTTCCACCGCTTCCTACAATTAAAACTTTCATCTTAGCAGTCCTCCAATTTATCTACAAAAACAACCTTGCCGTCTTGTACTGCAATTTTGCCGTTCGCAATCAAATCGATTGCCTTCGGCATGATTTTCCATTCTGCTTCTTTCATCACACGCTGCTGTAAAATTTCCGGTGTATCCCCCTGTTTTACATCCACAGCCTTTTGCAGAATGATCGGACCGGTATCTGTTCCGTCATCCACAAAATGAACCGTAGCTCCCGTCACTTTCACACCTCGTTCCAGCGCCGCCTCGTGAACCTTCAGACCATAATACCCCGTTCCACAGAAAGAAGGAATCAGAGATGGATGAATATTGATAATTCGGTTTGGATATGCTTCCACCATAATTTTCGGGATCACTACAAGACATCCTGCAAGCACAACAAGATCCACGTCAAAAGACTGGATCTTTTTTAACAGTTCTTTGTTAAATTCTTCCCTTGTTCCATAATCTTTCGGTGATACGCACA
Organism: Eubacteriales bacterium; assembly: GCA_030526005.1. Taxonomy (GTDB): domain Bacteria; phylum Bacillota; class Clostridia; order Lachnospirales; family Lachnospiraceae; genus JAGZHZ01. Next base: position 28,015 of record JAUNDP010000022.1, on the reverse strand, counting down.
CAGCAGGAATGTTGTGCTGTTTTGCTCTCTCCAAAGCGTACGCATTTTTGTTATTACTGATCACAACCGCAATCTCTGTGTTTGTGACTGTTCCTTTTTCAATCTCATCTATAATTGCCTGGAGGTTTGTTCCGCCTCCAGACACCAGTACTGCAATTTTTAGCATAATGTAACGCCCTTTTCTCCGTTTTCAATATGACCGATCACATAAGAAGTCTCGCCTGCGGCGCTGATTGCCTCTCTTGTCTTGTCCACATCTTTTGGATCTACAGCCAGAACCATTCCGATTCCCATGTTGTATGTGTTATACATCATTTTCTCTTCAATATTTCCTTCTTTTGCAAGCATACGGAATAAAGCCGGAACTTCATAGCTGTCTTTCTTAATCACAGCATGTGCGCCTTCTGGAAGCATTCTCGGAACGTTCTCATAGAATCCTCCTCCTGTGATATGGCTGCAGCCTTTGATTTTCACTCCTGCTTCTTTGATATTTTTCAGAGTCTTCACATAAATTTTTGTCGGTGCCAGCAGAGCTTCGCCCAGTGTTGTTCCCAGCTCATCATAGTATTTGTCCAGTACTTCTTTTTCCATCTTAAATACTTTTCTGACAAGTGAAAAACCATTGCTGTGTACACCGGAGGAAGCGATTCCGATCAGAATATCCTGATCTTTGATATCAGCGCCTGTGATTAAATCTTTTTCATCTACAACACCGACTGCAAAGCCTGCCAGATCGTATTCATCTTCCGGATAAAATCCAGGCATCTCTGCCGTCTCTCCTCCGATCAGCGCTGCGTCAGACTGTGTACATCCATCTGCCACTCCGCTCACGATCGTTGCAATTTTTTCTGGAATATTCTTTCCACATGCGATATAATCTAGGAAAAATAAAGGTTCACCGCCTGCACATGCAATATCGTTGACGCACATAGCAACGCAGTCGATACCGACTGTATCATGTTTATCCATGACAAAAGCCAATTTTAACTTTGTTCCCACGCCATCTGTTCCGGAAACGAGCGTTGGTTTTTCCATATTTTTAAATTTTTCCATGGAAAAAGCGCCGGAGAATCCTCCGATATTTGTCAAAACCTCTGGTCTCATTGTCTTTTTAATATGTTCCTTCATTAACTCTACTGATTTGTATCCTGCCTCAATATCAACGCCTGCATTCTTGTAATCCATTCTTTTTTCCTCCTGGTTTTCTTAAAAGTGCTGTCTTCTCTATGCTCCTGACGGGAATCAGAAGCTTATTGAAACTTTTTTAAAGTTTATTTCATATATTCTTTATATCCGACTTTTTCCAGTCTCTCTGCTTTTTGTTCTACCTGTTCTTTTAATTCCTGTGAATATGCTTTTAATCTCTCCAGGAGTTCCGGATCTGAAGTCGCCAGAATTTTTGCTGCCAGAATTCCTGCGTTTGCTCCTCCGTTGATTGCAACGGTTGCCACTGGGATTCCGGATGGCATCTGAACGATGGAATAAAGCGAATCTCTGCCGCCAAGTGAAGTAGTGTGCATTGGAATACCGATTACTGGCATTGGAAAAATTGCTGCACACATACCAGGCAGATGTGCTGCCATACCTGCTCCGGCAATAATTACCTTGAATCCTTTTGACTCTGCTGATTTTGCATACTCAAAAAATACATCTGGTTCACGGTGTGCAGAAATAATGGTCATTTCATAATCTACACCCAATTTTTCCAACATATCTGCTGCCTTGCTCATAACAGGCATATCTGAGTCGCTGCCCATAACAATTCCTACTTTTGCCATTGTATCTCTCCTTCATCTGAATGCGTTTTATTCTTGACTATTAATTTTACTAATTCTTCTTTCCATTGTCAATCTTATTTCCACTTTTCGTTGTTTTTGCGCTGTATTTCTGAGTATCGCCTCCCCGACAGGCCGTCTTATAGAGTTTCAAGAGGCTTATTCAGCTCCTCCGTTCCTTCCAGCACAAATCTTCCGTCTGCAATAATCGGTATCGTCTCGCCATTTTCTTTCACTGCTTCCAGAAGCTCCAGCTCCTCATATGGAATCGTGATATCTGTGTGGCATCCGAAATACGCTTTCGCCACATCTTCTCTTCGCAGAATCGAAATCTCATTGTCTCTTGCAATAATCTCTTTACCGTCAGGATTGTATACTTTTGTATCTTCACACCAGCTGTAGCAAGTATCACCCACCGCAAAGTGAGGTCCCATCTTCTCTGCAATCAGAATTGGAAGTTTGTCTTCGATCTGATATTTTTTCGCTGCCGCATATGCCGTCGTGTTCGTTCCGATTGCCATCTCTCCGAGAGGAAGAGCGTCATGATAATTTAAAATATTTTCCAGAATATATTTCCTGTTTTCTTCTTCATCCTGAAAATTTGCACAGCTGTAATCGGTTGTCTTTCCATCTTTAAATGTAATTTTTAAGTCTCTGTACTGGAATTCTCCCAGATAGACTTTCGTGACGTGCAGCGTACCGTTTGTTCCTGAAAGCTTTGGAGAAGTGAACACCTCGCCGACCGGAATATTGACATCAGCGACACAGTTTTCAAACAGCGTCTCTTTTTCCGGATCATTTAATTTTCTCAAAGCTACCGTCAGCTCCGTCTCATTGCCGCGCTCTTTCGCTCCTTTGATGTGGACGTGCGTTCCCTGGTCAAGCGCGTCGATGATATGCTGCTGAATCTTCTGATATTTTTCTGAGTCCAGCGTATTGATTTTTACAATTTCATCGAAAATTTCAGAAAAACAGTCTCCAATCTCAGGAACAGGAAAAGCGATAATCGTAAAGCTTCTCTCCTCCCCTTTGATATACTGGTTTACAATCTGGGAAGCCTCTCTGTCATATAAAACAGACAGTTTCTGCTGCTTCTCGTTCAGAACAAACGCTTCTTTTTTGGCGGCCGGCATAAAAATTGCTTCCCCGAATGTTTCCATCACTGCCGGTCCTGCCATCCCTGCGGCCAGTTTTTTGTATTTCTCATACGATGTTCGCATCACGCTGATCTTGCGGTCGACAAGCGGCTTATCCAGATAAATTGCCTGATCTGATTTGTGATCATAATCATATTGTCTGTTTGGAATTGCACCCATATATCCGATTCTCTGCAGTTTGTGCTCCGCACGATAGATAACAGGTGAAAGCCCCATTTTTTCAAAATTTCGGATTGCTTCACGGATGATGCGTTCAAATCCCAGATGGAATCGAATATTGACCGTCTTTTTGATGGAGAGATCTTTTCCTGTAATCTCAAATCCCTTTCGATACCCTTCTGTGAACGTGTCAGCAATCTTTTGAATCGTCTCATCTGGAAGTCTGTTCAAATACTGTGCCATCTGAATCTCATTTTCGGATATGTATTCTCCAAAGCGGTACAGATAGCGCAGATCCTTAAAATCAGAATTGACGATCAGATTCACGGCAAAATTTAAGGAAGGATCAATCGCTTCCCGCACCCGGTTATCGACCGTCAAATCACTGTAATCGCTGATAAACCAATAGAGAATCTGCTGAATTTCCCGGTAAGACGGCACATTCTCCTCTTCAAAGCGATTATAAATTTCAATAAATAGTTCGTTTAAGATCGTAATCTCCTGCAAACGCTCCTCAAACACATAGGGGATCATTTTCCTGATTTCTGTATATAGGAAACTAAGCAGGGCTCCGTGTGTTTCTCCCAGCTTTTTTACGGCATATTCCGGATTCGCATAGCTCTTTTCATATTGTTTTGGAAGGATATCATGGTACAGCTCTTCATTCAGTTTCCGCCACTGCTCCAGAGTAAACTGATCTAAGGCATGGGAAGACTGCAACACTTCCACTTTTCCGATCTGCTCAATAAATCCTGCTGTTCTCTGAAAGTAAGAAAGATATTCAGCTGGAACTGTCTGCTCATTTTTCATTTCACTGATACGATTCATGGAGAGCTCATACCGCTCTTGTACCTCTTCATTTTTTTTCTGCATTTCTATCACCTTCTTCTAAGCATGTCCTTCTGATTCCATGCCAATTTTGGGGCTGACATGATTTTCTGTCAGCTACCGATCAAATTTCCCTTTTCCACATTTTTGCGAATCAAACCATCTACATATTCCCAAAGTTCTGTCGATCCCTCAGCTGTCGTTTTATTCCTGTTTCTCACTTGCTCCTCTTTGATCCCATGTTCTCTCCAGCTCTTTCCTCCGGATGCATCATTCAGCATCAAAGGCTGCACTTTGTCCAACGTATTTGCAAATTTCGCTTCTGGTGTCTGTGCTGCTTCAAATTCTTCCCACAAACTTCTCATCTCCTCCGCCTGATCTTGCGGAAGAAGATTGAAAATGCGGTCTGCTGCGGCCTCTTCCCGCTGGCGTTTCGTCTCATTTCCGGCATTGTCATAGGCATAAGTATCCCCTGCGTCAATCTCCACGATGTCATGAATCAACACCATCTTTATTGTTTTTAAAACGTCTACCTCTTTATTTGAATGTTCAAAAAGCAGCGCACACATCAGAGCAAGATGCCAGGAATGATCCGCATCATCCTCTTTTCTGCTCCCATCGGCGAGAAATGTCTGTCTTGTTATCTTTTTCAGTTTATCGACTTCTAAGATAAACTGCATCTGCTGTTGTAAACGATCCATCTTTTTCTCCTTTACTCCATACCAAATAAAATTAAACCAATCCATCCCGCTATCAGAATTCCGTTCAAAAGTGATCCTATTTTGGAAAATGTGTAGATTTTATTTTTTTCCTTAAAGCTGCGCAGTCCGCAGATCAATCCATAGATCGTAATCACCATCGCTGTAATTCCGATCGAACCTAAATACGCGCCGCCATTGCCTTTATGGTAAGCCGCAGTATAAATTAATGCCAGAATTATAATCACAGCTATGATTCCCAAAACAGTAGAAGTAATCCCCATCTGCGAATGTTTTCTCTCTTCAAAAGAGTACATTTTTCTTTTAGCCATAGACTCTTCTCCTTATATAATTACATACGGCAAAAACAAAATATCCGATGATTCCTCCCAGTGTATTCAGTACAAGATCATCTACATCAAAAATTCCAACTTTTGATATCAGCTGTATAGTTTCCACTGCCAGACTGAACCCAAAAGTCAGGAAGAAAATACGGAAAAATCCGCGTGTCTTTTTCCAGATGACCGGCAAAATACATCCAAATGGCATAAAAGCCACAATATTTCCCCACAGATTATATACTGCAGACCATCCAAGCTCTTCTCGATAGTCCCAGAAACGCTGAATTTCTTTGAATAATTCCAGATTATATCTGTATTCCCTCTGTACCGACACTCTTCCATAACTTTCTGCGAAGAACAGAAAATAAATCAATAAAATCAGATACAATGTAAACAAAAAGATTCCCACTGTACGGATTTTTTTTGCTGTCTCTATCTTCACTCTTTTTCTCCTTATCTAGCTATTTTGGCAATACACGCCGTATCTTACCATTCTCACATGAAAAATTGTTTTTTTCTTTTTCAATGCCGCTACAGTAAAATATTTTTTCTGCATGAAAGAAGTTTTGCCCCATGGACAATCATAATCACACCGGTCACGATGCCTGTAGTCACTGTAAGAATACCCATGACGAGACTTGTCGCGCCTGATCCTGTTATTGTCTTATAAATTTTTTCATTCATAGACGGCTCCTCCATTTTTTCTATTCAAAAGATCGTCTCAAAAGCGCTTCTCATCTGAGGAGGGACACTCCCGTCCTCAGATAGATCGAAGGCTTTCCCTTTCTTTTCCTGTTTTCTTTTTCGCTGATTTTATTCGTTTTCTGCACCATACTGCTCATAGTAAGCGTCAATCGCAGCTTTTAATGTATCGTCAATCACAACTTTTCCTTTGTATTCTTTGTTGTATAAGTGTTCTACAACCTCAGCCATTGTCACAATCGCTGTCGTCTTCAGTCCATAAGTCTCCTCGATTTCTTTCAGAGCGCTCTTTGTTCCCTGTCCTCTCTCCATACGGTCTACAGATACGACAAGACCAATCGGATTTACATCTCCCTGCGCCTTGATGATCGGCAGCGTCTCCTGAATGGAAGTTCCAGCTGTTGTCACATCCTCAATGATGACAACTTTATCCCCGTCTGAAATTGGGCTTCCAAGTAAAATTCCCTTATCGCCATGGTCTTTTACTTCTTTTCTGTTGGAACAGTATCTGATATCTTTTCCATAAAATTCACTGATTGCCATTGTAGCTGCAACGCTCAGCGGAATTCCTTTGTAAGCCGGTCCAAACAATACGTCAAAATCCAGTCCGAATTTGCTCTCGATCGCTTTCGCATAATATTCTCCTAATTTGCGCAGCTGTGCTCCTGTTCTATAAAATCCAGTATTTACAAAGAAAGGTGTTTTTCTTCCGCTCTTTGTCACAAAATCTCCAAATTTTAAAACTCCGCAATCTACCATAAATTCGATAAATTCCTGCTTGTATGCTTCCATGTTTCGTAACCTCCTGCATTTTAAAACTTTTGTGCTTTTTTGTGTTTTTATTCTTTCCAAGCTGTTTTTCTTTTTCAGTCGTATTTCTTATTTAACAGCGCCGATAATCTGATGAATATCTGTAAAATTATTTTTTCTCAGATATTCTTCAATTCCCTCCGCAATCTCTACTGTTGCTGTCGGGTTGAAAAAGTTTGCCGTTCCGACTGAGACAGCCGTGGCTCCGGCAAGTAAAAATTCCAGAGCATCCTCGGTATTTGTGATGCCTCCCATTCCGATCACCGGAACGTGTACGGCATTTGCCACCTGATATACCATCCGCACTGCGACCGGTTTTACAGCCGGACCTGACAGTCCGCCTGTCTTATTTGCCACAGCAAAGCAGCGGCGGTTGACATCAATCTTCATTCCTGTCAGTGTATTAATCAAAGAGAGTGCGTCCGCCCCTCCTGCCTCTGCCGCTTTTGCCATCTGTGTGATATCCGTGACATTCGGGCTTAATTTCATAATAATCGGCTGTCTGGCTCTCTTTTTCAGCTCCTTTGTGATTGCTTCCACTGCGCGTGGGTCCTGTCCGAAAGCGATACCGCCTTCCTTTACATTTGGGCAGGAAATATTGATTTCCAGAAGATCTACCTCTTCATCGGCAAGGCGTTCCACCACCTCGCAGTAATCTTCTGTTGTCTTTCCGCACACATTGACGATAATTTTTGTATCATATTTTTTCAGAAATGGAAGATCTCTTTTGCAGAACACTTCCATTCCAGGATTCTGCAGACCGATGGCATTGATCATTCCGCCATATGTCTCTGCGATTCGCGGCGTCGGATTTCCCGGCCATGGCACATTTGCCACGCCTTTTGTCACAACAGCTCCTAAGCGGCTTAAATCTACAAATTCACTGTATTCTTCTCCTGATCCAAATGTGCCGGAGGCTGTCATGACTGGATTTTTCAGCGTTACACCTGCAATATCGACACTCATGTTTATCATAATTCCACCTCCGTTGATAAGAATACCGGGCCATCCTTGCAGACACGTTTGTTATGCACATGAGAATGACCGTCAATCTCTTTTGATTTGCAGACGCACGCAAGGCACGCTCCGATTCCGCAAGCCATCTTTTCCTCCAGAGACAGCCAGCACTCGATTCCATTTTCCTCTGCATATCCTTTTAACGCGCGCAGCATCGGCGTCGGTCCGCACGCATAGATCACATCTGCTTTCAGTTCATTTTCACGGATTGCATCCAGCACATTTCCCTTTGTGCCGCAGCTTCCGTCTTCCGTAGCCACAAACAGGGTTCCGTTCTTTTTCAGCTCCTCTGTCAGGAACAGTTCATCGCGATATCCCACAATGATCTGTTTTTCTCCGTCAAGCTGTTTTGCAAGTTCCACCATAGGCGGGATTCCGATTCCGCCGCCGATCAAAAATGCTTTTTTTCCTTCTCCCATTCGTTCCAGAGGAAAACCATTGCCAAGAGGTCCCATGATTTCCACTGTCTCTCCTGCTGTCATCTTGGAGAACTCTTCTGTCCCCTTTCCAGCAGTGCGATACACAAGGCGCAGCGCTTTTCTCTCCATATCCACTTCACAGATACTGATCGGTCGAGGCAGAAGACGGCTGCCGTCTCTGCAGTATACGGAGACAAACTGTCCCGGTTTTGCACATGGCACAATCTGTGGCAGCTCAATCCACATACTGTAAATCCCTGTTCCGATCATCTCCTGTGAAAGAATTTTTCCAAGTTCTTTTACTTTTTCTGCCATTTCTTCCTCCTGTAAAAGCATTCCGTTCTTTTATCTGTTATTCAAAGCGCCTGCAATATCTGCGCGCATATCTTCCACTGCGGCTCTGGATGCCTCCGCAAAATTCTCTGCGCCGAATTTTGCATATTTTTCCTGTTTGTATGCTGCGATGATTCCTCTTGAAGAATTTACGATTGCTCCCAGTCCGTCTTCATTGAAGAAGTGAACAAGATCTTTTCCTGTTCCTCCCTGTGCGCCGTATCCCGGAACGAGAATATAAGACTTCGGCATAATCTTTCTGAGCACTTTTCCCATCTCCGGATAGGTTGCTCCGACAACTGCGCCGATATAGCTGTACTCTTCACCCATACATTCTTCTCCCCATGCTGCAACTTTCTCTCCGACCAGTTCATACAGAGGTTTTCCGTTGATCAGCTGATCCTGGAACTCTCCGCTGGAAGGATTTGAAGTTTTTACAAGGATGAACAGACCTTTTTTCTCTGTCTTGCACACATCAATAAATGGTTTCACACCGTCTGATCCGAGATACGGATTGACTGTCGCAAAATCTTCATCAAATCCGGCATACCAGTTTGTTCCGACCTGCACTTTTCCAAGATGTCCTACTGCATATGCTGCAGAAGTAGATCCGATATCTCCTCTTTTGATATCGCCAATCACAACAAGATCTTTTTCTTTACAGTAATCAACCGTCTTCTTAAATGCCTTAAGTCCTTCAATTCCAAACTGTTCATACATCGCAATCTGTGGTTTTACAGCCGGAATAATATCATATGTATGATCAATAATTTCCTTATTATACTGCCAGATTGCTTCTGCCGCGCCTTCCAGTGTCTCGCCAAATTCTGCAAATGCCTTTTTCTGGATATGCTCTGGAATATAATTCATCATCGGATCTAAGCCGACAACGATCGGTGCGTTTGTTTCTTTGATTTTACGGATTAATTTCTGTATCATTTCTTTGTCCTCCTGGTGTTTGTACTTTCTTTTTTCTGCATGGATACAATTTTTCCATCGCAGATGGTCGCTATTACTTTGCCTTTTACTTTCATGCCGTCAAACGGAGTATTTTTTCCCTTTGAAGCAAACTGTTTTTTATCAATCACATACTCAGCTTCCGGATCAATGATGACGACGTCAGCATCTTTTCCTTCTTCCAGACTTCCTTTGTCAATGCCGAGCACTTTTGCCGGGTTGTAGCTCATTTTTTCTGCCATCTGCATCGGTGTCAGATATCCCTTGGCAACAAGGTTTGTGATTGTCAGAGGTACTGCCGTCTCCAGACCTACAATTCCAAACGGCGCTTTCTCGATCGGCTGCCGCTTTTCTTCCTCTGTATGCGGCGCATGGTCTGTGGCGATCACATCCATGATGTCCTCTTTCAGCCCCTGGCACAGCGCTTCCATGTCTTCTTTTGTCCGAAGCGGCGGATTCATCTTATAATTTCCGTCCCGTCCCGGAATATCATCTGAACATAAACAGAAGTGATGCGGGCATACTTCAGCTGTCACACGCACTCCTTCTTTTTTTGCCTCTTTTACCATATAGACACTGTCTTTTGTGGAGCAGTGACACAGATGAAGGTGAACTCCCGTCTCTTTTGCCAGAAGAATGTCTCTTGCGACAATCACATCTTCCACTGTGTTTGTGATTCCCGGCACACGCAACGTTTGAGAATTTGTATCTTCGTTGAATACTCCGCCGTTTACGAGATTGATATCCTCACAGTGAGCCAGAACCGGAATGTGCAGTCTTGCTGCAATCTCCATTGCCTCTTTGTATAATTCAGCATTCATCACAGATTTGCCATCTTCGCTGATTGCCGGGCAGCCGGCTTTTACCATTCCCTCGATATCGGACAGTTCTTCTCCTTTCTGCCCTCTTGTGATCGCTCCTGCCTGAAGCACATGGATCGGCGCTTCTGTCTTCGCTTTGTTGTGGACATATCGCACACGAAGCCCATCATCCATCACTGGCTTTGTATTCGGCATGGCAACGATTGTAGTAAATCCGCCTCTGGCTGCCGCCTTTGCCCCTGTCTCTATCGTCTCCTTATGCGTCAGTCCAGGGTCCCTTAAATGAACGTGCAGATCAATGAGTCCCGGCATTACATAGCATCCTCTCGCATCCACAACTTTATCTGCCTGTGTTTCAATCTTATCTGCCACTTTCTGAATTTTTCCTTTGCTGATAAAAACATCCATTTCCTTGTCTGTTTTTGTCGCCGGGTCAATTACTCTGCCGCCTTTTATTAAAATTGTCATTTTCTCATTCCTTTCCTTTTTTATTCTTTCGTCCTCTTTTTGTGGTCATATTATTTTACCATACTCAAAACGGTGCCGCAACCTTTTCCCTCTTTTATTATAGCGTAAAAATACCGCAGACGTTCTTTTTTATTTTAAATCTTTGACTTAAAAATAAAAATCTATACCGTCTGCGGCAGTTTTTTTACTTTATATTCTATTCTTTTATCGTATCTGTCACGGTTGTGTCTTCTCTGTCTTTTTGTTGTCCCAGCGCAGCCAGAACGTACTTCCGTCTCCGGTCATACTCTCCAGACCAATCTCAGCCCCAAGATAATTGGCGCCATGTTTCACGATAGACAACCCAAGACCCGTTCCTCCAATTTCCTTTGAATGGCTCTTGTCCACACGGTAAAAACGCTGAAAGATTCTTTTTTGATGAACCATCGGAATTCCGATTCCTGTATCTTTTACGGAGATTCTCGTCTCATTTTCATCCTGTCTGACGCGCACCGATACAATTCCGCCCTTTCTGTTGTATCGGATTGCATTGTCGCAGAGGTTATACAAGACTTCTTCAAAAATCGGCTTTTCCATATAGCGAACGGCATGGTCTCCGTTTAGTCTCAGCTTAATCCCATTTTTTTCTGCCTCCGGACGCAGATGATCCAGAATCTCCTGTGCCATCTGAAACAGATCGACGTCTTCTTTCTGATATGGAATTCCGCCTTCATCCAACTGCGAAATTTTAATCACATCGTTGACAAGCGTGATGAGACGCTGTGCCTCCTGAAAAATACGGTCTGCAAATTTTTTGATATCCTCTTGCTTCACCATTCCGTCCCGCATAATCTCTGCGAATCCTGAAATTGAAGTCAGCGGGGTCTTCAACTCATGGGACACATTCGCTGTAAATTCCCTGCGCAGCTGTTCCAGCTGCATTTTTTCTGTACTGTCAATCAACAGAAGAACCGCTCCCTTCTTTTTTCCTTCATCAAAGACAGGGTTTGCAATCATCTGGCAGGAAAGCCCGTTCAGTTCGATAATGGTCTCGTGGTGGTTGCCCTCCAGCACATCCTCCACCGTCTCACGAAATACTTTACTTCTGTTTAATTCTAAAATATTCTGACCAGCCTCCGCATTCGACACCCCAAGCATTTCCAGTCCGCTCTTGTTGAAGGAAAGCAGATTGCCGTGGATATCCAGCACAAACAGGCCTTCTCCCATATGTCTTGTGATCAGTGCAAACTCTTCCTGCTGTCTTTTTGCATCTTTCAGCTGATTTTGTATGGTATGCTGCTGTTTGCTGATCTTTGTCAAAAATGGAGCCATCTCATCATAAGCATCATTTTGATCTGGTTTTTCCAAATCCAGCTGATTTAAAGGTTTCACGATCTTCTTTGCTATCTTGGATGCAAAAATACCGGACATCACAGCAATCAAAATCAGAATCACAATCAAAGGACGGATAAAATCCTGAATGATGCTAATCACATTGTCCTGGGTGCTTGAGACACGCAGAATGTGGCCGTCATTCAGACGAAGCGCATAATAGACCGTCTTCTTGCCCATGGTCTTTGACTGACGTGTCGCCTCGCCATATCCGTTCTCCACTGCATCTTTAATTTCATCCCTGTCCCCATGATTTTCCATGGCGCTTTCGTCTGCATAATTGTCATACAGCACGCTTCCATCCGGATCGACCAACGTCACACGTTCTCCTTTATCCGGCAGATCTTTCAGTACATCCTGACCGACATTCTCCACAGCTACAGCCAGATACTCCGCTTCTTTTTTCAGCTCTTTTTCCAGCTGCCCTCCAAAAGACTGATACAAAATCCCCAGAATACACGCTACCCCAATCAAAAAGACGGATATAGACACAATCAAAATTGACCGAAAAATTTTTCTCGTCATAGATTTTGTCCTCCAATCTTATATCCTACTCCGCGCACGGTCTCGATACATTCCCCTGCTTCTCCCAATTTTTGTCGCAGGCTTCGGATATGGACGTCCACCGTTCGGCTTTCCCCGTCAAACTCATAGCCCCAGATCTGGTTCAGAAGCTGAGAACGGGTAAATACCATCTCACGCTTTGAAAGCAAAAGACAGAGCAGCTCAAATTCTTTTAATGTCAATGTCACTGGCTTATCCTGTACTTTCACGATATGCTGAGAAGGACAGACATATAACGGTCCGATCTGATACTCTTCAATCCGATTCTCCGCCGATGTCCTGCGCATCAGAGCGCGAACCCGTGAGATCAGTTCCATCATACGGAATGGTTTTGGAATGTAATCATCGGCTCCGGCATCCAGCCCCCGCACAATATCATATTCGCTTCCCTTTGCTGTCAGCATAATTACCGGAATCCTTTTTGTGGCAGCTGATCCGCGCAGTTTCTTCAGGATTGCCATCCCATCTTCCTCCGGCAGCATGATATCGAGCAGAACAAGCGAAGGCATTTTCTGATTCAATGCTTTCCAAAACTGGCCGGGACGGGCAAATCCTTCCGCCTCCATGCCCTGGCTGTTCAGCGTATAGGTCACAAGTTCCCGAATGCTGTCATCATCTTCTAATAAATATATCACATCACTCACCTCGTCTTACCGCTCTGTCTCCTAGTTTCCCAAATGGTGTTCACTGCTTTTATGAATTCCTGTGACGGAATATTCTACCCACTCTGCCACATTTACAGCATGATCTCCGATTCTTTCAAAATATTTTGCAGCCATCAAAAGATCGAGCGCCGGCTCTGCATCCACGTTCTGACTGCGTACCAGTTCCATCAGTTTTTTCTTAATCGAAGCAAACATTTCATCCACGACATCATCTTTTTCAATCACTTGTTCCGCAAGTTTTAAATCTTTCTTCACAAATGCTTCCACGCTGTCTGTGACCATCGACACGGTTGCCTTTGCCATCTCTGCAATATTCACTTTATTTTTACACTCGCTCTGCGCAATGTAAGGAACAAGTTCCACAATATCTGCCGCCTGATCTCCAATTCTTTCCATATCAGAGATCATTTTCAGAGCTGCCGAGATCGCGCGCAGATCTCTGGCAACGGGCTGCTGGTGAAGCAGAAGACGCATACAGTGTGTCTCTACTTCTCTCTCCATCTGGTCAATCTCTGTCTCCAGAGCAAATACTCTTTCCTTTGTCTTTTCTTCATTTTTCTCTAACGCCTGCGCAGAAAGAGAAATTGCCTCTTCGCAGAGGCTGCCCATCTTGATCAGCTCGACATGAAGTTCTTCGAGCTGATCATCAAATCTTGTTCTTGTCATATCAACCAAATCTCCCCGTAATATAGTCTTCTGTTCGTTTGTCTTTCGGCATGGAAAACATCTGATCTGTATCGCTGTATTCCACAACTTCTCCCAATAAAAAGAATGCTGTTCTGTCAGAAATTCGCGCTGCCTGCTGCATATTGTGCGTAACCATGACAATCGTATAATCCTTTTTCAGCTGCGCACAAAGCTCTTCAATCTTTGAAGTGGAGATCGGGTCCAGCGCACTCGTCGGCTCGTCCATCAGAAGAACATCCGGTCCCGCCGCCAGCGCTCTCGCAATGCAAAGTCTCTGCTGCTGTCCTCCGGAAAGTCCCATCGCATTCTTTTTCAGACGATCTTTAACTTCATCCCAGATCGCAGCGCCTCTGAGCGCATTCTCTACAATTTCATCCAGTTTTACTTTTGAACGGATTCCCTGAAGTCTCGGTCCGTACGCTACATTTTCATAGATGCTCTTTGGAAATGGGTTCGGCTGCTGAAATACCATTCCTACTCTCTGTCTTAAGGAAATCGCATCCATATCTTTAAAAATATCTTTTCCATCCAACAATACACTGCCGTCAATCGTAACGCCGTCTTCCAGATCATTCATTCTGTTTAATGTCTTTAAAAAAGTAGATTTTCCACATCCGGACGGCCCAATCAGTGCAGTCACTTCATGTGGGAAAATTGAAAGACTGACATCTTTCAGTGCATGAAACTGACCATAATGCAGATTTAATTTTGAAACCTCAAATTTGCTCTTCAAATTTATTTTCCTCCTGTTTTGCGCTCCATCCGATGTCCTATGATACGCGCTCCGATACTGAATGTAAATACTAAAATCAGCAAGACTGCTGAAGAAAAGTTTGCGATCTGTGCAGAATCTGCCCCGATTGCCTCTGTGCGGCTTGCCCAGATGTGAAGCGCCAATGTTTCTCCCGGACGAAACGGATTGAGCGGACACGTCGGTGACGATAAGTCCCAGTTGCTCCAGTTGATATCTGTGCTCATTCCTGCCGTATATAACAAAGCTGCTGCTTCTCCGAAGACACGTCCCGCCGCAAGAATAATTCCTGTCAGGATTCTCGGCATACATGCCGGAAGCAGAACCCGGCGGATGGTCTGCCAGTGCGTCGCTCCAAGTCCCATACTTCCCATCCGATATCCTTTCGGCATCGACAGCATCGCATCTTTCGTCGTCGTCGCAATCAAAGGCAGATTTAAAATCGAAACTGCCAGCGCTCCGGAGGCCAGATTCCATTTTGCGCCTACCAGAACAATAAAAACAAGATAGCCAAACAGACCAACTACGATGGACGGCAGAGAAGAAAGCGTCTCAATACAGATGCCCAGAAAGTTTGTCATTCTTCCAGGTTTTGCATATTCTGCAAGATATACACCGGTTGCAATTCCAAACGGCACACTGACAAGCAGAGACAATACCACAAGATACAGTGTATTAAAGAGCTGATTTCCAATTCCCTCTCTGCTAAATGATAACATATATGGTTCAAAACCTGCAAGTCCTCTTCCGATTACAAGAAGTGCAAAACCTGCCAGAAGGAGAAGAAAGAAGCCGGCAACTGCCACAAAAATCCATGTCATGATACGGTCTGTCCGTTTTGCTTTCTTATTTGCTTCCATCTTTCTCTGCCCCTCCTTTTGCCACAATTCGATGAATGATGAAGATAAATAACAGTGAGATTAAAAACAGCAGCAATGCCATCGTCCACAGCGCTGTATTGTATTCTCCGCCTTCCATTGCGCCTCCCATATCGGAAGCGATTGCGGATGTCAGGTTTGTTGTCGGAGACAGAATGGATTTTGGAAATGCTCTCATCTTTCCAATTACCATAGCGACTGCAAGCGCTTCTCCAAATGCACGCGCCAATCCCATCACGATTCCTGTAAAAATGCCAGGTTTTGCCGCCGGAAGCACGATCTGATGAATGACCTGCCATCTTGTCGCTCCCAGTCCATATGCTGCCTTTCGATAGTCATTCGGCACGCTTTTCAGCGCATCGGCAGCAATTGTAGTAATTGTTGGAAAAATCATAACAGCAAGCACAATTCCTGCTGCCAAAACAGAATATCCCATATTCAAATCAAATAGTTCTTTGATCGCCGGAACGAGTGTTGTCAGTCCCACCCATCCATAAATAACGCTTGGGATTCCTACGAACAGCTCCACGGCCGGTCGGAAGATACTTTTTCCTAATTTCGGTGAAATTTCTGTCATGAAGATTGCTGCTGCAATGCTGAACGGCGCTGCAATCAGAAGCGCCAAACCACAAGTAGACAGCGATCCCACAATGTAGACCGCTGCACCTACTGCTCCTCCTCCGGTGGAATTATCTGCCGGAGCCCACTTGGAGGAGAAGAAAAATTCAAAAATGCTATGCCCATACTTTGTGAATGTACCGCTTCCTTTATAGACGAGGAATGCTCCGATTGCCAGAGTCAGCACAATCACCAGAAGTCCGCAGCAAGTAATCAAGCCATGCCAGAAATGCTCTTTCCAGAATAAGCTTTTCTTTTTCATGTTTTCTCTTATCTTTCTACTTCCATTTTCGATGTCATGCAATATCCCTGAGCTTCAATCTGCTCGCCATATTCTTCGCTCATCATGAAGTCTAAAAATGCCTGTACCACTTCATTTGGCTCGCCCTTTGTATACATATGTTCATATCCCCATACCGGATAAGTACCATTGTATGTATTTTCCATCGTAGGCTCTACACCGTCGATTGCAACTGTGCTCACGGTATCATTTTCCAGAAGGTAAGGAAGCGCTACATATCCGATTGCTCCTTCATTGTCTGCAACACTCTGAAGCAGTGTGCCGGAATCATCCGTCTCCAGGGAGCCGCCTGATAATTCTTCATTTCCATCAAGCGCATATTCTTTGAACAGCGCGCGTGTTCCGGATGTCTGAGGACGTGAGATCAGAATAATTTCTTCGTCTGGTCCGCCAACTTCGCTCCAGTTTGTGATCTCGCCTGTAAAGATATCAATCAGCTGATCTTTTGTGAGGCTTGTCACGCTCTCTCCCACTTCTTTGTTTACGATTGTAGCCATTGTGACAACACATACTTTATGATCTACCAGTTCCGCTGCTGCGTCTGCTTCCAGTTTTGTCTCAGCTTCCACATCAGAATTTCCAATATCAACAGATCCGTCTGATACCTGTTTTAAACCTGTGCCTGATCCGCCTCCGTTTAAAGTGATGGATACATCCGGATGAAGCTCTTTAAATGCGTCTGCCACATTCTGAGCCAGAGGTAGCAGTGCGGAAGATCCTGATCCTGTGATACTTCCAGAAAGTTCCTCTGCGCTTACAGATGCTGTCATTCCTACAGCCATTACTCCTGCCAATCCCAATGCCAAAGCTTTTTTTATCATATCAATTTCTCCTTTTCTCTGTGAAATGTTTTTCTTTTCTTATTTGTTTGCTTTACGAATTCTATCTTACAAAAGCCATGTAAAATAGAAAATCAGTCTTCTGTAAAATCTTTGTAAAATAAACAGCCGTTTTTCACAAATGTAAAATCATTTTTAAGGCGCCTGCCAAAATGGTTCTTGAATTGAAAGACAGGAGATGATATGATGACTTTAAACAATCTAAAGTAAAAAAGGTGAGATCAGCCATGACAACAAACGAGATCAAATCAAATATTCCTATGCGCTGGGGCGAAAAACCGTACCATTCGCTCGACTACGAATTAAAAAAGCAGTTTGGCGAAAAAGTATATAAACTTGCGCTCAACGGCGGGATGACTTGCCCAAACCGAGATGGAAAAGTCGGAACAAGAGGCTGTATTTTCTGCAGTCAGGGCGGCTCCGGCGATTTTGCCGCCAGCGCTTCTCTTTCTATATCAAAGCAAATTGACTTTGAAGAGCGCCTTCTTCTTACAAAGCGGCCTGTCAAAAAATACATCGCTTATTTTCAGGCTTACACAAACACATATGGAGAACCGTCTTATCTGCGCAGAATTTTTACAGAGGCGATCAACCGCCCTGAGATTGCCGCTTTGTCCATCGCCACCCGTCCTGATTGTCTTTCCGAAGAAATTCTCGATCTTTTAGAAGAATTAAATCATAAAAAGCCTGTCTGGGTAGAGCTTGGACTCCAGACCATCCACGAGAAGACGGCGTCATTTATTCGAAGAGGATATCCGCTCTCCTGTTTTGAGGAAGCCGTGCACAATCTTCACCTTCGCCGTCTCACCGTCATTGTCCATGTGATCTTAGGACTTCCAGGGGAGACAAAAAAAGAGATGCTCGATACCGTCTCTTATCTGAACCATCAGCCAATCCAGGGGATCAAACTTCAACTTCTTCATATTTTAAAGCAGACCGATCTGGCCGATTATTATGAGGCGCATCCATTTCATGTGCTTGAGATGGAAGAGTATGTCTCTCTGATCGCAGACTGTCTGGAACTGCTCTCTCCTGACATCACGGTTCACCGTCTGACAGGAGATGGACCGAAAGACCTTTTGATTGCTCCGCTCTGGAGTACAAAAAAGCGTTCTGTTCTAAATGCAATCCATCAGGAGCTGAAAAAGCGTCATACCTGGCAGGGTCGCAATTTTTCAAAATAAAGGAGGCATTTTAATGTCGGAACCATTAACACTGTACAAACTCATTGTACTATATATGCTGACAAGAGTGAATTTTCCTCTCACGAATTCTCAGATTTCCAATTTCGTGCTGGATGCAGGATATACTACTTATTTTACTCTTCAGCAGACATTCTCAGAACTGATTGAATCCAGCCTGATCCGTTCTGAGACGATACGAAACAGTTCGTACTACTATATCACAGATGCTGGAAAAGAAACGCTTGGATACTTTGAACATATGATCTCAAAGTCCATTCAGAAAGATATTGATGACTATCTGAAAAAGCACCGTCTGGAACTGCGCGACGAGGTCTCCGTGACATCCGATTTTTACAAAACAACAAACGGCGACTATGCTGTGCAATGCAAGGTAATAGAGCGCAATTCCAGCCTGATCGAGCTGACGCTCACTGTCCCTGACAAAGAACAGGCTTCCTCCATGTGCGCCAACTGGAAAGAACGGTGCCAGGAAATTTATGCGAATCTGATGAAGGAACTGATGTGATTCCCTTTCTTTTTCACAGCCTCAGGTTGACAAAAAGCAGAGACCATGCAAAAAATCATGGTCTCTGCTTTTTTACTCTTCGTGAATCCAGTCCAGATATTTTTTAATCTGTCGCTCGTATCCATTCTCGGACGGCTCATAAAATTTCTGATCTCCCAGCTCTTCCGGCAGATATCGCTGCTTTGAAAAATGTTTTGGAAATTCATGGGCATATTCATATCCGATTCCACGCCCCAGACTTTTTGCCCCGCTGTAATGATAATCCCTCAGATGAGACGGAACGGTCGTCTTTTTTTCTCTGACCGATTTCATTGCCCCATATACTGCATTTGTAGCAGAATTACTTTTCGGTGCAGTTGCAATATACAGCACCGCCTGAGATAAAATCAGCTGTGCCTCCGGCATTCCCACTCGTTCCACTGCAGACGCTGCCGCCACTGCCACCTGAAGCGCCATCGGATCTGCATTTCCCACATCCTCCGAAGCACAGATTAAAATTCTTCTGGCGATAAATTCAATACTTTCCCCTGCATACAGCATTTTTGCCAGATAATAGACAGCTGCGTCCGGGTCCGACCCGCGCATACTTTTAATAAATGCCGAGATAATATCATAATGATTGTCTCCGTTTTTGTCATAGCTCACGACACGTTTCTGGATACATTCCGAGATTACATCTGTCGTCAGATAAATCTTTCCGTCCTCACTTCTCTCTGTCGTCAATACGCCAAGTTCCACCGCATTCAAAGCAATTCGGGCATCGCCTCCGGAAAGATCGGCAAGAATCTCTTCCGTCTCTGGCGAAATTTCCGCACGGTATGCTCCCATGCCGCGCTCCTGATCATACACCGCCCTGTGAATCAGTTTCTTTACATCTTCTTTTTCCAGAGGTTTCAGCTCAAAAATGACAGATCTGGAAATCAAGGCGCTGTTCACCTCAAAGTAAGGATTTTCTGTCGTGGCTCCAATCAAGGTAACCGTCGCATCCTCCACAAATGGAAGCAGATAATCTTGCTGTCCTTTATTAAATCTATGGATTTCATCTACAAACAGGATTGTCTTTTTTCCATACATTCCTCTGTTTTCTTTCGCTTTTGCGATGACTTCTTCCATATCTTTTTTTCCGGCAACCGTCGCATTGATCTGTACAAACTGTGCGCTTGTCGTGTTCGCAATGACTTTGGCAAGCGTTGTTTTGCCTGTTCCAGGAGGACCATAAAAGATAACCGAACTGAGCTTATCTGCTTTGATTGCACGGTAAAGCAGTTTTCCCTTTCCGATAATATGTTCCTGTCCTACCACTTCCTCCAGTGTTCTTGGTCGGATACGAGAAGCAAGCGGCGCTTCTGTCTCCATATTTTTGCTTCTTGCATATTCAAATAAATCCATTTTTATCCTCTTTTTCCAAAATATCTACTCTAAAATCAGTTCCTCTACTGTCACAAATTCAAATCCTTCTGCCTGAAGCTGGTCAATGATCTGAAAAGCAGCCTCTACAGAAGACGCATAACAGTCATGCAATAAAATAATATCATTTTCTCCTGCTTCCGTCACCACCTTATTTACCACCTGTGACACATTTTTTGTCGTCCAGTCAAGCGGATCAATCGTCCACATCACAGAAATCATATCCATACCGCAGTCTAATTTCTCATCCCACTCTCCAAACGGAGGTCGGATATAACACGTTGTCTCCCCCGTGATTTTCTCTACTAGATCGCTCGTTTTTTTCATCTCCTCACATGCCTGTTCTGGAGAGAGAGCTTTTACTTTTACATGGTTATAAGTATGATTTCCCACGATATTTCCCTGTTTTGCCATCTGTTTTACAATCTCCTCGTTTCCTTCAATATTTTTTCCAATCAGAAAAAACGATGCCTTCACTCCTCTCTCCCGTAGTCCTTCCAAAAGCAGCGGGGTGTAGACTGGATGGGGACCATCATCAAAAGTCAGAGCGATTTTCGGTTTTATCTCCTCCTCTTTTCTGCTCTCTGCTTTTTGAGATACTGCCTCCCATTCTCTGTTTTCCCTCATTCCTATGGCATGAATCCCCAAAATTGCCAGAAATAAAAAACTGTTGACTACGGTCAGACTTCTGCGGATCTTTCTATTCTTCATATGCAAAATCCTTTCGCTTTTCGCAGACAAAACTGGTCTGATTCCTCAAAAGGGCGAAAATCATTCTTTCATTGAAATGTATATGAAAAAAAAGCAGTCTCCATGCCATTTTTCGGCTGTGACTGCTTTTTTGCTATTCTTTCTTATTTTTTTCTTCTGTTTCTGTACGGTTTTCTGCTTTCTCCTGTGAAGACGGGATTCCCAAAAATTCTTCCTTAAATTTTCTCTTTAAGCAGATACATACGACATAGATTACTGCTCCGATCAATCCTTTATTGGAAGAAGAATTTCCCAGCAGACAGATAAATATCGCAATGCCCGCATATCCGACAGCATCGGTCGCAATATATTTCACATATGCTGTCTTTCGCTCTTTTGTAAAATTTTCAAACTGTTTCAGAAGAATCGGCTCTACAATATCAAGCAAAATCCAGTAGAAAACTAAGAATGCTATGATAATCACATTAAAAACTGTCCCGGTCAGTTTTTGATTTCTGGAAGCTATCAGCAGAAACAACGCAATAACTCCTACTAAAATCAAAGAAATCACTGAGATGAAATTTTGAATCTTCCTCCTCTTTTCTTCACTCATGCCCTTTTTCCCCTTTTTCATGATTTTTTATTATACATGATTTTCATGGGATAGTCAAATTTCTGTTCGGCAAAGACATCAGATAAACTGATTCGAAGACTCGTCATATTCATAGTCAACCGTTTTTAATTTTTCGTGGATCTCCTCTTCTTCCACGCCGCACGCTCTGCACAGTTCTTTGACAGAACTATATTTATCTCTGAGCATGGTATTGACATAGCTCAGCAGCATAATCGGATCTTTTGGTATCATTTTGTTTTCACTCCTGATGTTTTTTTACCCGTGCTGCAAGCTGTCCATTTATTGTGTCAATCACAATCGTATCCTCTGTATCGACATCGCCGGAAAGAATCATTTTCGCTACCAGTGTCTCCACATGTTTCTGCAGAAATCTTTTCAGAGGTCTTGCACCATAGATCGGGTCATATCCTTCCTCTATGATATAGTCTTTTGCCTCATCCGTCAACTCCAGAACAATTTTCTGATCTTCCAGCCGTCTGTTCAGATCTCTCGTCATCAGGTCTACGATTGCTCCGATGTTTTCTTTTGTCAGAGGTTTGAACAGGATAATCTCATCGAGACGGTTCAAAAACTCTGGTCGGAAGTGATTGCGCAGATCGCCCATGACCATCTGTTCTGCCTCCGGTCTGATCGTTCCATCTTCTGCGATGCCATCCAGCAGATAGGACGAACCGATATTGGAAGTCATAATTAAAATCGTATTTTTAAAATCTACCGTTCTTCCCTGTGAGTCTGTGACACGGCCGTCATCCAGAACCTGAAGCAGGACATTAAATACATCCGGATGTGCTTTCTCCACTTCATCGAACAGAACAACAGAATATGGCTTTCTTCTGACTGCCTCTGTCAGCTGGCCGCCCTCTTCATATCCTACATATCCCGGAGGAGCTCCGATCAGTCTGGAGACGGAATGTTTCTCCATATATTCACTCATATCGATACGAACCATATTTTTCTCGTCATCAAATAAGTTTTCTGCCAGAGCCTTTGCCAGTTCTGTCTTTCCGACGCCAGTAGGTCCCAAAAACAGGAAAGAGCCGATTGGTTTTGTAGGATCTTTGATTCCCGCCTTTGATCGAAGGATCGCATCCGTCACTCTCGCCACGCCGTCATCCTGGCCAATCACTCTTTTATGCAGTTCTTCTCCCAGAGCCAGAATCTTGCTCTTCTCCCCCTGTGTCAGTTTAGCTACCGGGATTCCAGTCCATCTTGAGATAATGCGCGCGATCTCATCCTCTGTCACACTCTCATGGACAAGACTTAAATCTTTGTTTTTCACTTTTTCTTCTTCAATTTCGAGCTGCTGCTGCATCTTCGGCAATTCTCCATACTGCAGTTCGGCAGCGCGGTTCAGATCATAAGCCCTCTTTGCCTTTTCAATCTCTTTATTGATATTTTCAATTCCTTCACGCAGTGTCTGGAGTTTCTCAATGCTTTCTTTTTCATTGAGCCACTGTGCTTTCCTTGTATTAAACTGATCTCTCAGTTCGGCAAGCTCTTTCTGAAGGTTTTCCAGTCGTTCCCGACTCAGCTTATCTGTTTCTTTCTTAAGCGCTGCCTCTTCAATCTCCAGCTGCATAATCTTTCTCTGCTGCTCATCCAGCTCAGAAGGCATGGAATCCAGCTCTGTCTTAATCAGCGCACATGCTTCGTCCACAAGATCAATCGCTTTATCGGGAAGAAAACGATCTGTGATATAACGGTTCGACAGCGTTGCCGCTGCGACAAGAGCGCTGTCTGTAATTTTTACACCATGGAATACTTCATACCGTTCCTTTAATCCACGCAGGATGGAGATCGTATCTTCCACTGTCGGTTCATCCACCAGAACAGGCTGGAAACGTCTCTCCAGTGCAGCATCCTTTTCAATATACTGGCGGTATTCGTCAAGCGTTGTGGCGCCGATACAGTGCAGCTCTCCTCTTGCCAGCATTGGCTTTAACATATTTCCGGCATCCATCGCTCCGTCTGTCTTTCCGGCGCCGACAATCAGATGCAGCTCATCGATAAACAGAATAATTTTTCCTTCGCTTTTCTTTACTTCTTCCAGGACAGCTTTTAAACGCTCTTCAAACTCACCGCGATATTTTGCCCCCGCTACAAGCGCTCCCATATCGAGTGAAAAAATCGTCTTGTCTTTTAATCCTTCCGGGACATCTCCACGCACGATACGCTGCGCCAGTCCTTCCACCGCCGCCGTCTTTCCGACGCCAGGTTCTCCGATTAAAACCGGGTTATTTTTTGTCTTTCTCGATAAAATTCGGATCACATTTCGGATCTCCGAATCTCGTCCAATCACAGGGTCCAGTTTTTGATTTCTCGCCTTCTCAACCAGATCCTGACCGTATTTTTTCAGGCTGTCATATGTCGCCTCCGGATTGTCGCTTGTCACCCGCTGATTTCCTCTGATCGTAGAAAGAGCCTGCAAAAAGCGTTCTCTTGTGATGCCATACTCTTTAAAAATTTCCTTCAGGGCAGGATTTGGATAGCGCAAAAGCGCTAAAAACAGATGTTCCACAGAAACATATTCGTCTCCCATTGCTTTGGCCTCATCCTCAGCGCTGACTAATACTTTATTCAGATACTGTCCGATGTAAACCTGTCCTCCTGATACTTTTACTCTCTTATTGACAGCCTCCTGTACTTTTCTGCAGAAATGTTCTTTGTCAATTTCCATTTTTTCTATCAGTTTTAAAATCAGGCTGTCTTCCTGATTTAACAGACAATATAATAAATGCTCTTGTTCAATCTCCTGATTGCCATATTCATAAGCTGTTTTTTCCAAATCATTTACAGCCTGAAGTGATTTCTGTGTAAATTTACTGATATTCATAAATATACCTCCGTAAAGCAGATCTTTTTTATCCGCTCAAGCTGTTGTTTTATTTGTTCTACAACTAATATAACACACATTTTTTCTTTGTCAAGTACTTTTTAATAAAAAAACTTGAAAGCACTTTCAGCGTACTCTCAAGTTTTTTCTCTCTATCACGTCGTTTGTTTTCTCTTCTCTATTATATTCTTCTGTATCCCATCCCATACAAGCTTTGTCATGATACATCCTATAATACACAAAATAGGAAGGATTCCTCTCCAAATCTGGAGATATTTCTCCTGCTGTGTCAGCTCTATCCAGAGATCAACTCTCTTCATGACAAATCCGATGCATCTTGAGACAAGCGGATGAAGGATATAGATGATAAGAGAATATTTTCTTCCCCACTTTGCCATCTCGGATACCCATTTTGATTTTCCCGGAAAACGCAGCGCAAATAAGAGCGCTGTCACTGCAATCGACGTATTAAAAATAAAATTGTTATTGCCCACATAAGCATGATGATCTCTTAAGAAAGAACGTTCTGTCCACATCAGACCGATCTGCCAGAACAGAAAAACAAGCCAAGCTGCTTTTTCTATATTTTTTCTTTCTCCAGCCGGTTTGATTCCTTTCTGTCCAAAGTAATATCCAATCGCAAAACATGGGATTCCAACCATCAGGAAGTTTCTGGCATACCAAAAACTAACTACGTCTCCAAAAATCAATTTGGAATATTTTCCAAGTACATAATATAAAATCAGTCCAATCGGAGTCCAGTAATACATCCATTTTACTTTATTTTTTTTGAGCAAAATCCAGTAGACAATCAAAACGCACATATAGGCAAACAGATACCACAGATGTCCGCCATAAAATGTCTTATTGAAAAACAGGAAGCGAATGATTGTTTTATAATTCATAAGAATATGGAAGACAACCTTCGGACCTGTTCGCCACACATCAATTAAAATATAAAATATATACGCAGCTACTGCGATTTTTGTAATTTTCCATGCCTGCTTCTTTGTATACTGCTCAATCTGCGTGTCCCATTTCTGTCTTACGCCAAACATATACCCCGAAATCATAAAAAACAAAGGTACTGCTGAACGTGCCACAAACAGTGTCGTCATTGACCAGATCTGTCCTTTCGGCAGACCTACATGAAGACAGACAACAAGAATAGCAGCTAAAAATCTGATTGCATCTATCGACTGATTTCTCTCTCTCATTATTCATTTCCTCTATATTAACACTTCTTTTTCCTGTTTTCCCAGAATACCATACCAACAAAAGAAAGCCGCCGCATCCGATGCCGGCACTCCCTTTTTCTCTTTTCCCTGCAGACAGCGCATATTTCTTTCTCTATCTTCTTTTGTCCAGCCGTTCTTGTCAGGAGTGTATCCTCCTTTATGCAAAGTACAGAAAATATCCCAAGACGACGACTCCTAAAATGATCCGATACCATCCAAAAACTTTAAAGTCATGTTTTTTGATATAGCCCATCAAAAAACGAATGACGATGACAGATACCACGAAAGCTACTGCCATACCTGTGAGCAAAATAACTGCCTCTGCCGACGTAAACACAAGTCCAAATTTAAGCACTTTAATCAGGCTCGCTCCAAACATAACCGGCACAGCCAGGAAGAATGTAAATTCTGCCGCTGCTGGTCTTGCAATTCCGATCAGGATTGCTCCCAAAATCGTGGCGCCGGAACGTGAAGTTCCTGGAAAGATTGCGGCAATCAACTGAAAGATACCAATGATAAAAGCATCTTTGTATGTAATTTCAGACAGATGATTAACTGCCGGTTTTCTTCTTTTATTTCTGTCTTCGATCAGAATAAATGCCATTCCAAAAATAATCAGCGCAAGGGAGACAACCCAATAATTATAAAAGGCAGCTTCAATATAATCTCCTGCTGCCAGCTCCAGAATTGCAGCCGGAATACAGGCCACCAGAACTTTAAACCAGATCGAAAACGTATCTTTTTTAACCCAGCCTTTTTCTTTCGTAGTGAATGGCCACATCTTATTCCAAAACAGGAGTACCACAGCCAAAATCGCGCCAAGCTGGATGACAACAAGAAACATTTCTTTAAATTCCGGGGTGACATTCATTTTCAGAAACTCATCCACCAGAATCATATGTCCCGTGCTGCTGATCGGCAGCCATTCTGTAATTCCTTCTACAATACCAAGAATCACTGCCTTCAAAATTTCCATCACGTCCATCTTGTTTCCTTTCTCTTTTTTCGGTATTTTTTATAAATATTTCATAGAACAATTATTTTTTTATTTCAAAGCAAAACAGCGATATTCATAAAAAAAGTGCTGCAAGTTTTGATTTTATCACTGTCTTCGGTCTTTCCGGCAGTTTTAATCATCCGCAGCACCTTCTTATTTTTGCCTATTCTTTCTCTGTCTCAGTTTCTGTTTCTTCGCTCTCTGCATCTGCCTTTGTTGCGTCTGCTGCTGTTACTTCAGTGATCACGGCATTGTCCAGTAAGAACTGCATTACTTTGTCCTGTAACAGGGCATCACGTACAATTTCCTCGCTGTTTGCTTCCAGTAATGCTTCTTCGCTTGCAAATCCATAATCAGAAGTGTATTTCTTCAAACCTTCTTTGTACTCTTCTTCTGTAAGTTCCAGATCCTCTTTTTCTGCGATCGCTTTCAGCAACATTTCCTGGCGTGCAGTTTCTTTTGTATTAATCAGCGCCTGCTCCTCAAACTGTTCTAATGTCATGCCAAACATTCCCTGGATAAAGTCTTCTAAAGACATACCGTACTGTTCCGCATAATTTGTGTAATTTCTTGTAAACTGACTTACGCCGTAGTCCAGAAGTTCCTGTGGATACTCTACTACCTCGCAGTTCTGAACTAACAGTGCATAGATCTTCTGAAGTTCTGTTCCTCTTTGCTGTTCTACTTTGTTTGCCTCCAGCGCCTCTTTTACTTCTTCTCTGAATTCTTCTACTGTTTTACTCTCAGAAGACAATTCTTTTACAAGTTCATCTGTCAGTTCCGGCATCTTTTTGATTGCATTTACTGTTACCGTAAAGATAACATCTGCTCCTGCAAGATCTTCGCTTGGATAATTTTCCGGGAAAGTCAGTTCGAGATCTTTTGTCTCTCCTACTTTCATTCCTTCTACACCCTCTTCAAATCCTTCGATAAAGGTATGAGAGCCGATTTCCAGTTCGTAATCTTTTGCTGTTCCGCCATCAAATGCCACATCATCTTTTTTGCCAACAAAATCAATCACTGCGACATCGCCGTTTTTAACTGTACCCTCTTTTAATTCTTCTCTTTTTCCGGAACGTACAATCGCAGATTCAATTTCAGCGTCAATTTCGTCTTCTGTCACCTGAATCGGATCAACTGTAATCTCCAGTCCTTTGTACTGTCCCAGTTTTACATAATCAGATGCTGTATAAACAGGTTTTTTCAGCTCTTCTGCATCAGCGCTTGTTGCATCTGTCGGTGTAGCTTCGGAAGCTGTTGCGTCAGCAGAACTTGCTGCTGCGTCTTTCTTTTCTTTCGTCTGATCTTCTGTCTTTTCTTCCGTTTCTTTTTCTGTTGTCTTTTCCG
>JAUNDP010000060.1 GCA_030526005.1 Eubacteriales bacterium | reverse complement strand
AAACATTTTTATAAAAAACATTTGTTGAACAAAAGAAAGGAGATTTTATGTCCGAGACAGGCGATATTTTTTTATCAATCCGAGGACTGATTAAACTGTACGATCAGCATCTTGAAGGAATTCGCACAGAATATCGGCTCTCTCATATTGAGATCACCATCATCAGTTTTCTTCACAATCATCCTGGCAAGGATACGGCAACCGCTATCTCAGATGTACGGATGCTGCCAAAAGGAAATGTCTCTCAGGGAGTGGAATCTTTAATTCAGAAATCTCTGCTCATCCGCACACCGGATGCGTCTGACAGAAGAAAAATTCATCTTTCTCTGACAGAGGAGGCTTTGCCGATTGTCGAAGAAATCGAACAGGAAAAAAATCATTTTGCATCAAAAATCTTCGCCGGCTTTTCGCCTGAAGAGCTGAATCTGTATCTTGAAATGAATGAACGCATCCGATGCAATGCGCAAAGAGAATTGAAGGGAGATAAAAAATATGTCAAATGAAAAAGATTTTCTCGGCACAGAGCCGGTCGGGAAGCTTCTGCTAAAGCTTGCCCTTCCTACCGTTGCCGCTCAGATCATCAATATGCTTTATAACATTGTAGACCGTATTTATATCGGTCATATTCCCGAAGTGGGAGCCATGGCGCTGACAGGCGTCGGAGTTTGTATGCCGCTGATCATGATTGTAGCTGCTTTTGCTGCTCTTGTCAGCACCGGCGGCGCTCCGAGAGCTACTATTTTTATGGGAAAAGGCGATAAAGAATCCGCTGAAAAAACACTTGGAAACTGCTTTCTCATGCAGATTCTCGTTTCCCTTGGTCTGACAGCGATTCTTCTGATCTGGAACCGTGATTTTCTGATGGCGTTTGGAGCAAGTGAGAATACGATTGAATATGGCGTCAAATACATGAACATCTATGCTGTCGGAACTATTTTTGTTCAGCTGACACTTGGAATGAATGCTTTTATCACAGCACAGGGATTTGCTAAAACAGGTATGCTCTCTGTTCTGATCGGAGCGATTGCCAATATTATTCTTGATCCTATTTTTATCTTCGGATTTGATATGGGCGTAGAGGGCGCTGCGCTGGCAACTATTATTTCTCAGGCGCTTTCCTGTATCTGGGTATTATCTTTCTTATTTGGAAAGAAAACTCTGCTCAAGATCAAAAAATGCCATCTTGGATTAAAGGCAAATATCATCCTTCCGAGCCTTGCTCTTGGATTATCTGTATTCATCATGCAGGCTAGTGAAAGTATCATCTCCGTCTGCTTTAACTCTTCTCTGCTGAAATACGGCGGAGATATCGCAGTCGGCGCTATGACAATCCTGACAAGCGTTATGCAGTTTGCCATGCTTCCTCTTCAGGGTCTCGGACAGGGCGCACAGCCAATCATCAGCTACAATTACGGCGCGGGCAATGCCGGCCGTGTAAAGTCTGCCTTTAAGCTTCTCTTAAAAGCAAGTCTTTCCTACGCGATAATTTTATGGCTGGGCATCATGCTCTTCCCGCAGATATTTGCTTCGTTGTTCACGACAGACGCAGCGCTTCTTGATTTCACAAAGACTGCTCTTCGTATCTATATGGCTGCCCTCTTCCTGTTCGGTATACAGATGGCTTGCCAGATGACGTTTACAGCGCTCGGAAAAGCAAAAGCTTCTATCGCTGTCGCTGTTACAAGAAAATTTATTCTGCTGATCCCTTTGATTTATATCATGCCGCAGATTCTGAAAAACGATCAGACTATGGCTGTCTATCTCTCAGAACCGATCGCAGACATCCTTGCCGTAACCTTCACTGCAATCTTGTTTGTCTTCCAGTTTAAGAAGGCAATCGCAGAAATCACAAAGAAATCAGAAGTTTCTGCATAAGAAGTCTGCTCCCTATTATAGAGAACCCCTCCCGCTGAATTTA
This sequence comes from Eubacteriales bacterium, assembly GCA_030526005.1. GTDB lineage: Bacteria > Bacillota > Clostridia > Lachnospirales > Lachnospiraceae > JAGZHZ01. Next base: position 3,475 of record JAUNDP010000060.1, on the reverse strand, counting down.
GCAGCAGAAGGGGTTCTTTTTTATCGAATCGAATTCTTATTGATTTATTATCCAGTCTATTTAAACATTCTTCCAATCCAGTCAGCCAGATTATGCTGTGCAAATACCGCCACCGCCACAAGTGAAATTGTGGACATAATCTTGATGAAGATATCAAGGCAAGGACCCACCGTATCTTTCAGCGGATCACCGACGGTATCTCCCACTACAGCGGCATCATGTGCCTCACTGCCTTTTCCGATTCCTGCTATTCCTCCCGATTCAATAAATTTCTTGCCGTTGTCCCAGGCTCCTCCGGCATTTCCGGCATAAATTGCAATCATAATCGAACAGATCGTAGAACCGATCAAAATTCCTCCGACAAACTCCGGTCCCAGAACAAATCCGCACGCAACCGGCACTACGATTGCCAGAAGAGACGGTATCTTCATTTCACTGATGGAACCTTTTGTAGAAATCTCTATACACGTTTTATAATCTGGTTTTGCTTTGCCTTCCAGAATTCCTGGAATCTCTCTGAACTGTCTTCTCACCTCGTCGACCATCTTCCGCGCCGCTTTTGCAACAGCTTCAATGAGCATTCCTGAGAATAAAAATGGCAGAGCGCCGCCGATAATCACGCCGGCAAGCGTCATCGGTTCCACGAGATTCAGCACAAGCGCAGTACTGAAATCATTATAAGAATACAGATAAGAAATCATCAGTGCAAGCGCCGCTAGCGCGCCGGAACCGATGGCAAATCCTTTTCCGATTGCTGCGGTCGTATTGCCGACCGAGTCTAAGGTATCTGTAATCTTCCGCACATCTTTATCCAGCTTCGCCATCTCCGCAATTCCTCCGGCATTGTCTGAGATCGGACCATAGGTGTCTACCGATACGGTTGCTGTCACAAAGGAAAGCATTCCGATCGCAGCCATCGCCACTCCATACATTCCGGACACTTGATAAGAAATGATGATACCCATGCCCAGAATGATACACGGTGCCATACATGATTTCATTCCCAGAGCCATTCCCTGTGTGATCGTCAAAGCTGCGCCCTCCATCGAAGTATGTGCCAGATTGCGCGTCGGTTTAAACTGATCCGAAGTATAAAATTCTGCAATCATTCCAATCACGACGCCTGCCGCAACACCGATTGCGGCTGCAATCCAGACAGAAAGCCACCCGCAGCGAAATCCTAATATATTTTCCAGCGCTGCCGATTCATATCCATGGAAAGTAAGATACGATACTGCGACGCCAAACAACAATGTCATACCGGATGCAAGATAAGTAGCCATGTTCAAATCTCTGTGTGGATTTTGGGACATCCGTTTTTTAAGCAGCAAAAATGCTATTCCGATACAGCATGCAATCAGTCCCAGGGCTACAAAGAGCATCGGAAAGAGCACCAGATCTTTTAACATTTCATTTGTCATCCCTGTATTTTCTGCCAGAGATTTTGAGAACATATGATAGGCCAGAATAATCCCGGATGCGATCGCTCCGACAAAACTTTCCAGAAGATCGGAGCCAAGACCTGCCACATCCCCGACATTATCTCCCACATTATCTGCAATCGTTGCCGGATTTCTCGGATCATCTTCCGGAATATGAGCTTCCGTCTTTCCAACCAGATCAGCCCCCATATCCGCTGCTTTTGTATAAATTCCTCCTCCGACACGATTAAACATTGCAACGAGAGAACAGCCCAGAGCATACCCTGAAAGCGTCATCGTGAAAGGGCAGAAACTCAGTCCGATCATATTTGTATAAGATGCCTCCGTGATATCGAGCTGACCCATGCCGATTCCAAAAATCATATACACTAAAAACAATCCAAGCAGCGCACATCCGCCTACGCATAAGCCCATGACAGAGCCGCCTCGAAATGCCACTTTGACTGTTTCACCGATATCTTTCGTCTCCCTGGCGCGGTTTGCCACCCTGACATTTGCATACGTTGCGATCTTCATTCCGATAAAACCAGCAGATCCTGACATCACAGATCCGATCAGAAGCGCTGCCGCTGCATGCCATGTTGTGATGACAGCCATCAAAACTGCAATCACTGCAATTACGGTATACAACACTTTATATTCATACTGAATAAACGCATTTGCCCCGATCCGTATTGTGCCTGCAATCTCTGCCATCTCTTTCGTGCCTTCCGGCATTCTTTTCACTGTCACAAAATTAAATGCTGCAAATCCCAATGCCAGCATTGCCGCAATCATCACTAAATAAATCATTGCCCATCCCCCTTTTCGTTTTCATTTATCAATTTAGCTCTGACAGAAGCAATTTTTATTTTTTCCTGTCCCTCCTCTCCTTTGCCTTTATTTTTATCTCATTTTAATCTCACAATACAATTTCTTTTATTCCGTTCTTTTTTTCGCTATTTAAAATATTTTACCATATTTTTCAGTTTTTTTATATATTTTTTCTGTTTTTTTCTTCCTGTTCTGGTCTCGACGCTAGTTTACTCACACCGCAAATCAATGCGCCTCCTAATACAATCGCATCCACAAACAACATGATTACCACATTTTTCACATATCCGTACACAAACAGTACTGAAAAAATCTCCGCTGACAATGCGACAAAACACAAACAGTTTGTCATATAATCGGAGATTAGATCGTTGATCCGATGTTGAATTCCGAATTTCCATCTGAAATATGCTCTGAAAAACATTCGGATTATCATACATGCCACAGGGTAGAAAAAGATACATAATTTTGGAATGGTCGAACTTGCTTCTCCCGCGCTGTATTGAACCGGAATCTGATCCGGCAGATACGGATAAGTCAAAATGCCAACCAGCAGACTAATCAGCGTAATCGCTCCCCAGACCAGCGTTCCTCCCCACATACAGAGAAAGCTGACAGAATCCAGCTTGAATACTTTTTTATTTTCTCTCCAGTATTCAGGAAGTCTTTCTGTATATCTTTCGATATCCAGAGTATCATAATTCATTTCCCCATCCGCAATCATTTGCCTGCAGATCGTCTTCGCTCTGTTCAGCTCCAAAATCTCATCATCTAAAATTTTTTCCTGTTCACAGATAGCATCCATCAGACCAATTTCATAGCTCATAATTTTTTGGATATTCTGAACAGAGATCCCCAATGTCCTCAAATATGCAATTTTTTTAATGTCATTTACATTTTCTTCCGTGTATTCCCTATACCCGTTTTTCTCATTTCTGTCTGGAGAAATCAAGTTTTCCTTTTCATAAAAACGAATGTTGGAACGAGCCAGACCTGTTTTTTCTTCTACTTCTTTTATTGTCATACCTGCATCCCCCTTTTTATAGCCATATTAAGCTATAAATAAGGTTTACAGTCAAGTGTTTTTTAAGAAAGTTTCACAAACAACTATCCATACCGGTATCTGGAGTTTCAGGAGTCGAATTGCGCCATGCTCATTCTCAACAGAAAAGGGGCTGTCGGTAAATACCAATTTTTAGCTCCTAAATCTTAAAATAAGA
>JAUNDP010000021.1 GCA_030526005.1 Eubacteriales bacterium | reverse complement strand
ACTCGCATGAGTCACATCTGCCCCTATTTAGAACTATCTATTTCCCGACAGCCCCCTTTGACGCTATTTCCCGATACAGAATTGTATCGAATGGCACAGGAAAGGAAATTTATTCCTGCGGGAGAAAAAGAGCGGTTAAAAGAATTACAGATATTTATTAAGCATTTGCAGATACGAACTCATTTATTTGCAAACTCTGTTTCTAATTTTTATCCAATCACTGCCTTTCTTCCAAAAGAACGTGATAGAATCGTGAGTGAAATTCAATATATCATAGATACAGTCAGCGAAGAAGAAATGCAGGAATACAGGAGAAACCTTCATACGCTAGGATAATGTTAACATGCTACCCAACGGTAATAAAAAAATGTTGTTGTTGCGGCAGAGTTTTCATGCGCTCAATTAAAATATGGATTATCAAACGGCGGTTTTGAAATGACAAGCAAAACAGCCGTTTTTTTCGATTGGAATAAAACAGAAAAAAATATGAAACTTTCCGTCAATAAGCAGAAATCTTCGAGTATTCAATTATCAAGTTGTTCAAAAAAGGAATTGACAAGTGTTATATACTGTTATATACTGTTTATAGAACAGGAGGAAATAAAAAATGAAAATTTTAATCAACAATTCTTCAATGCAGCCGATTTATGAACAGATTACAGATCAGATCAAATCAATGATTATAAGCGGTGAACTGAAAGAACATGATATTCTGCCCTCTGTTCGTTCTTTGTCAAAGGAATTAAAAATCAGTGCGCTCACTGCCAAAAAAGCTTATGATGTTCTGGAAAATGAAGGATTTATCATTACTGTGCACGGGAAAGGTAGTTTTGTGGCAAGCACAAATCAGGAGTTGCTGATGGAAGAACATCGGAAAGAAGTGGAAGCCGATTTGGAAATGGCCATCCAAAAAGGTAAAAGATGTGGAATGACATCAGAGGAACTAAGAAGTTTATTTGAATTAATATTGGAGGAATAAAAATGCTGCTGCAGGTAAAAGACATAGAAAAACAGTATAAAAAATTTAAACTGCATTGTTCCATGGAAGTGATGGAAGGGCATATCACAGGTCTGATCGGTCAAAACGGAGCTGGGAAGAGTACAACTTTTAAGGCAATTTTAGATTTGATCCATTTAGACAGAGGAGAGATTTTACTGTTTGGAAAAGATCATACAAAACTGACAAATAAAGAACGGGAAGATTTGGGAGTTGTTCTGTCAAATGCTACATTTCCTAACAGAATGAATCCTCATGAAATCGGGCAGGTTTTAAAGACATTATATAGGAAATTTGATGTGAATGATTTTTACAGACAGTGTGAAAAACAAGAAATTCCGCTGGATAAGCAAATAAAAGAGTTTTCTACTGGAATGAAGGCAAAGCTGAAGGTTTTGATTGCGTTGAGCCATCAGGCAAAGTTTTTAATCTTAGATGAGCCGACAGAGGGACTGGATGTAATCGCAAGAAAAGAAATTCTGGATCTTTTAAGAGAATATATGGAGGAAGAAGATCGGGCAATTCTGATCAGTTCTCATATTTCAAGTGATCTGGAGGGACTGTGCGATGATCTGTATATGATTCACCAAGGGAAGATTATCCTGCATGAAGAGACGGATGCGATATTAAGCCGGTACGGACTGCTTAAAGTAGACGAAAAACAATATGAAAAACTGGAAAAGAAGTATCTGATCAGAGTAAAAAAAGAATCGTTCGGATACAGCTGTCTGACAGATCAAAGACAGTTTTATCTGGAAAATTATCCGGAAATCATTGTAGAGAAGGGAACGATTGATGAAGTAATTGAGATGATGATTAAGGGGGAAAAACAATGAGAGGTCTGATAAAAAAAGACTGTTATGTGATGAAAGATTTTAAAAAAGTGCTGTTGCTTATGATTTTTATGGTTGTATTTTTTCTGGCAATGGAGACGACAAATGTATCATTTGTTCTGGGATATATGACGATATTGTCCGGTATTCTTGTAATCAATGTCATGGGTATAGATGATCAGCAGAATGTAAACGCATTTTTATTTACGCTTCCAGTTTCCAGAAAAGAATATATAGTAGAGAAATATGGATTTGGAATGGTAATGGGGATGATTGGATGCGGCATTTCAGTTGCCTGTGTCATTCTATTTTCTATAATAAAGCAGATGCCGATTAACTGGGCGGTTTTATTGGGACAGGTTGTCTGCATTATTGGCGTATTGTTTGTTATTTTAGGATTTGGCATTCCGGTACAGATTAAGTTCGGAGGAGAAAAAGGAAGGATTATTTTGATTGTAGGAGTAATGGGGATATGTTTTGGAATGGTTGGCATTGCAAAAATAATGCGGCAGTTTCATACTGAGTGGATAGAAAAGATAGGACAGATATTGAATCAGGAATGGATATGGATTGTGGCGGTAATCGTTGTTCTGGCATTTTTTATAGCTTCTTTTTTCTATAGCGTACATCTGATGAAAAAGAAAGAATATTAGGAATAAGAAGAATAAGCAAATCTGTTTTAAGTCTGACTTTGATTTTCTGGAGATTTGTGGTATAAATAAACAGAACGACAAATGAAAACGAGGATAAAAAATGAGCAGATGTGTTTATGAACATAAAGTACAATATTATGAGACGGATCAGATGGGTATTGTTCATCATTCAAACTATATCAGATGGTTTGAGGAGGCGAGAGTGGATGCCTTAGATAAAATTGGAATGGGATATAAAAAAATGGAAGAAGCAGGAGTGATCAGTCCTGTTTTGGAGGTTCATGCAACATATAAGACAATGACCCATTTTGGAGATACGGTAAAGATTGCGGCGGCAGTTCAAAAGTATAATGGAATTATTTTAGAGATGACATATGAAGTCCGGGATAAAGAAACAGAAGAGATTCGATGTACCGGATCCTCCAGACATTGTTTTCTGGACAGACATGGAAAACCAGTTTCTCTTAAAAAAAGTCATCCCAATATGGATCAGAGAATGAGAATGTTGCTCTTATATCAAACAAATAATGAAAAGTAGAAAAAAAGAAAGATCTTTTTGGAAATATCGAAAAGATCTTTCTTTTTTTTTAGATACACGTTTCTCTGGAAAAAGATCAGTTTTGCTTGCCTGTCAGAGAAGCAAGATGATGATAAAAATCAGGATAACTGATATTGACGCATTCTGCATGGTCAATCTGTGTCACACTGTCAGCTGTGAGTGCAGCAACGGCAAATGACATGGCAATACGGTGATCGTATTTTGTTTCAATGGCTGCGCCATGAAGTGGATAGCCACCTTCAATGATCAAACCATCGTCCGTGGCGATTACTTTAGCGCCCATAGCGGAAAGATTTCTTGCGACAAGATCAATCCGATTTGATTCTTTTACTTTTAATTCCTGTGCATCTTTAATGATTGTTGTGCCATCTGCAAAGCAGGCAAGAATGGCAATCATGGGAAGCTCATCGATCAATGTCGGGATCAGATCTCCGCCGATAACGGTTGCTTTTAAATTCGGAGTATAGCGCACCAGAAGATCTGCTGTGGGTTCGCCATTGCCATATGAACAGTTTTCCAATGTGATATCAGCTCCCATTGCTTTGCAGACACGCAGGATTCCATCGCGTGTCGGATTAATTCCTACATTTTTGATCAGAATTTCTGAATGGGGAATTGTGAGAGCCGCGGCAATAAAATACGCTGCAGAAGAGATATCTCCCGGAACATTTACTTTTTGTCCAACCAAGACAGGATCTGGCTGAATCGTAACTGTAGTATTGTGCGTTGTGACATCTGCCCCGAAATAGTTCAGCATAAGTTCTGAATGATTGCGGGACAAAGCAGGTTCCGTCACACTGGTTTCCCCGTCGGCATAAAGTCCGGCAAGCAGAATTGCCGATTTTACTTGAGCGGAAGCAACAGGTGAAACATAAGCGATTGATTTTAAGTGCGTTCCTCTGATACGCAGCGGTGCACAGTCATTACCATGCAAGCTTGCAATCTCAGCTCCCATTTGAGAGAGCGGAGTGATAATTCGTTTCATTGGACGGGTACGGATAGAAGCGTCTCCATCTACAATACTCTCAAACGGCTGACCACTTAAGATACCGCAGAGAAGTCGTGTGGTAGTTCCGCTGTTTCCAACATCTAAAATATGATTTGGCTTTTTCAGTCCATGAAGACCCTTACCGTGAATGAGAATCTGTTTTGGCATGGTTTCAATTTCAATGCCAAGACGGCGAAAACAATCGATTGTGGACAGACAATCGGCTCCATTTAAAAAATTCGTGATCTCAGTGGTGCCTTCAGAAACAGAGCCAAACATGACAGCACGGTGGGAGATGGATTTATCTCCAGGTACAGTGACTTCTCCCTTTAAAGCAGATGTTCTTTTAAATTCCATAAAATAGCTCCTTTCTGCTACCGTTCATAAATCGTGTAGCGATAGCGGCGCAGCAGATTGGCAGCTTTTTTCAAAGCAGATTCTTCATAAAACTCAACATGCAGGACAGCTTCTTCAAATTCACGGTTATGTACGATACCAATATTTTTGATACTGATTCCATTTGTGGCCAGAATGGTTGCAAGCGCTGCGATTCCTCCAGCCTCATCAACCATATCACAGTACAGAGAATAACTTTTCGGAATTGGTCCGCGGGAAGTATCAGAGATCGAATCACGGTACTCCCTGGCATCTGCAAAAAGTTTGTGAATAGATGAAATGGAATGATGTTCAAGCGCAGTTCTTGTCATTTTTAGACTTTCAATATAATGATCTAAAATTTGAATAATATTTGAACTGTTTGTGGAACAGATCTGTTCCCACATTTCAGGGGATGAAGACGCAATTCGTGTGATATCCTTAAATCCTCCAGCCGCAATCTGTTTCATCACTCCATCTGGAAAGTCAGAATCTCTGACGAGATTGACGAGAGAAGAAGCAATAATATGCGGAAGATGACTGATTGCCGCAGTGGCAAAATCATGTTTTTTATATGATAAGATAAGAGGAAGCGCTTTGAAAGAGAGGACAAGATTGTAATAACGATTCACCTTGTCTTCTGCGACTTTTGCGGTCGGAGTTATCATATAATACGCATTTTCAAGAAGGATTCTCTTACTATTTTGAATACCGGTTTTTTCAGAACCAGCCATCGGATGTCCCCCAATAAAAAACTCCTCCATTCCAAGTTCAGCGACTTTTTTATGGATATCTGTCTTTGTACTTCCGACATCAGTCAAAATACAACTTTCTTTTAAAAAAGGTTTTAAAAGCTCTAAATAAGAAGCATTTGATTCTACAGGCGCGCATAAAAAGATAAAATCACACGAACAAAAACGGTCATCGACCTGGTCACATGCTTCATCAATAATCTGATTCTCAATGGCATATCTCATTGTATCGCTGCTTCTTGTATGGGCAATGAGACGGGCTGAGGGCATTGCATGGCGAATTGCTTTGGCGATGGAACCTCCGATTAACCCAAGACCGATGAAACCGACAGTAAAATCATTCATTAAAATTTCCTTTCCGCTAATTCTGCATATGGAACCAACTCTTTGGCAAGAGTTTCAAACTGAGGGAAAGTCAAAGACTGCGGGCCATCAGATAAAGCGCATGCAGGGTTGTTATGTACTTCAATCATCAATCCGTCTGCACCGGCAGCTACCGCGCACTTTGCAAGCGGTGATACATAATCACGGACACCTGTCGCATGACTTGGATCTATGATAATTGGAAGGTGAGATTTTGCCTTAATGACAGGAACAGCGCTGATATCAAGCGTGTTTCGTGTTGCAGTCTCAAAAGTACGGATTCCGCGTTCGCATAAGACAACATTTTCATTTCCCTCGGACATAATATACTCAGCAGCATTTAACCATTCGTCAATCGTAGCTGCAAGGCCACGTTTTAACAGAACAGGAAGTCCAGAACGGCCTGCTTCTTTTAAAAGCTGGAAGTTCTGCATATTTCTGGCGCCGATCTGAATCATATCGACATATTTGACAGCTGCCTCGATTGCCTCCGCACTGATTACTTCGCAGATGGTATTTAAGCCAGTCTCTGCTTTTGCTTTTGCCATATAACGAAGCCCTTCTTCCTCAAGCCCCTGGAAAGAATATGGGGAAGTTCTTGGCTTATATGCACCGCCTCGTACAAAAGAAGCGCCGGCTTTTTTGACTGCATGTGCAATTAAAAGAAGCTGTTCTTCTGACTCAACTGCACAAGGACCAGCCATAATTGTCAGTGTACCAGGGCCGATTGTTGTATTTCCGACTTTAATAGAAGAAGGCTGTGGATGAAATTTTTTATTAGAAAGTTTATAACTTTCTGTGACAGGAACAATACGATCAACGCCCGGCGCGATTTCCAGATTTTGATCTGAAAGACGAGATTTGTCTCCTACAACCCCGATGATTGTTACTTCATGTCCCTGAGACAGATGAACATCCAATCCTTTTGAGCGAATAATATTTGAAACGTGTTCAACTGCTTCCTGTGAAGCATCTCTTTTCATTATGATAATCATGTCTGTATACCTCGGATATTTTTTGTTTTTTTAGTAGCTTCTATATTCTACTATTATTCAGAGAGAATGTCAATGCTATGTCACTTTAAAGCGCGAAAAGAATGGACTGTTTGTTAAATGATAATAAAAAACATCATATGACAAAAAGTTACATGAAACCAAGAAAATCAAGGAATAATCTGTTATGTTTGCCTTTTTAAAATATGGAAGATAAAAAAAATAAAAAAATAATTGTTAAAATTAGATAAATAGCTTGAAATATTATGACAATTTTAGTAAAATATATCCATAGCAGAAATACAGAGTGTGAATACACTCAGACACTAACTAGTATTGGAGGATATTATTATGGATGTTTACACAACTAGCAAGATTCGTAACGTGGTAATTCTGGGACATGGCGGAGCTGGAAAGACAAGCCTTGTGGAGGCAATGGCATACTTATCCGGTATTACAAGCAGAATGGGGAACGTGACAGAAGGAAATACGATCAGCGATTATGATAAAGAAGAGATAAAAAGAAAATTTTCAATCAGCACAACAATGGTTCCGATCGTCTGGAAAAATGTGAAGATTAATGTGTTAGATACACCTGGATATTTTGACTTTGTCGGAGAAGCTGAAGAGGCAGCAGCAGCAGCCGACGCTGCAGTTATTGTAATTTCCGGAAAGAACGGTGTGGAAGTTGGAACACAGAAAGCATGGGAATTATGTGAAAAATATAAACTTCCAAGAATGTTCTTTGTGAGCAATATGGATATTGACAGCGCAAGTTTCAGAGAGATCGTAGAAAAACTGACAGAGCTGTACGGAAAGAAGATTGCACCGATTCATCTGCCAATCCGTGAGAATGGAGAATTTGTAGGATATGTCAATATTGTAAAACAGGCCGGAAGAAGATGGGTTGGAAAAGATGAGAAAGAGGAATGCCCAGTTCCAGATTACTCTGTGGAATATCTGGAAAAATACAGAGAGAACTTACTGGAAGCAGTTGCAGAGACAAGCGAAGAATTTATGGATCGCTATTTCAGCGGAGAAGAATTCTCTGTTGCAGAAATCAGCGCGGCGCTTCACTCAGAAATCGTAGATGGCAGTATGGTTCCTGTTTCTTTAGGTTCCAGCACAGCGTTAAAAGGTATTGCAAACCTTTTAAATGATATCATTGGATATCTGCCTGACCCATCCAAGAGAAAATTTGCAGGAATTGATTTGAAGACAAAAGAAGTTTTTGAGGCAGACTATGATTTCTCAAAACCGAAGTCCGCATATATCTTCAAAACAATCGTAGATCCATTCATTGGAAAATATTCTATGATTAAAGTCTGTTCCGGATCCATCAAGAACGATGATACTTTATACAATGCAGACACAGATAATGAAGAGAAGATCAGTAAACTGTATGTACTGGAGGGAAATAAACCAGTCGAGGTAAAAGAATTGATGGCTGGAGATATCGGAGCAATCGGAAAACTTTCTGCATCTACAGGAAATACGTTATCCACAAAAGCACGTCCGATCCAGTATGGCAAATTGCACATGCCAGTTCCGTATACATACAAGAGATTCAAAGCAAAGACAAAAGGCGAAGATGACAAAGTTTCTCAGGCTCTTGCAAAGATGATGCAGGAAGATCTGACAATGAAATCCGTAAATGATGCAGAAAACCGTCAGACGCTGCTTTATGGAATGGGTGATCAGCATATTGATATTATCGCAAGCAAACTGATTACAAAATATAAAGTGGAAATTGAACTGAGCAAGCCAAAGGTAGCATTCCGTGAGACCATCCGCAAAAATTCCGATGTGGAAGCAAAATACAAAAAACAATCAGGCGGTCATGGACAGTACGGTCATGTAAAAATGCGTTTTGCACCTCTTGGAGATTTGGAGAAGGCATATGAGTTTGAACAGGTTGTTGTGGGCGGCGCAGTACCGAAGAACTACTTCCCGGCAGTAGAAAAAGGTATTCAGGAATCCGTCTTAAAAGGACCTTTAGCTGCCTATCCGGTAGTGGGAGTGAAAGCAACACTGTATGATGGATCTTATCATCCGGTAGATTCCTCTGAAATGGCATTCAAAACAGCTGCCATTCAGGCATTTAAGAAAGGATTTATGGAGGCATCCCCTGTTCTTCTGGAGCCGATTGCATCATTAAAAGTAACTGTTCCGGACAGATTCACAGGAGATGTGATGGGTGATCTGAATAAGAGAAGAGGTCGTGTACTTGGTATGAATCCAGACCATAAGGGAAATCAGATTATCGAGGCAGATATTCCGATGATGGAACTGTACGGATACTGCACGACACTTCGTTCGATGACAGGTGGAAGCGGTGATTTCGAATATGAATTTGCAAGATATGAGCAGGCTCCGTCTGATATTCAGGAAAAAGAAGTAGAAGCCAGAGCAAACAAATTGACTTCCGGAGAAGAATAAAGATAAAAAAGATAGAATGGAAAGAACCGCTGTATTTTAAAAATACAGCGGTTCTGAAATTCAGGTCATAAAAAATCTGATTTCTTTCAAGCGATCCCATAAAAGAGAAGCGAGAAGTCGATTTCCAGCATCTGTCAGATGAAATCCATCTGTTGTGAGATGAGAAAAAGATTCTGGCGGACAGGAACGAACAAGCAAAGACTGGAGTGGTACAAAGAGACAGGAAAATATGTCAGCAGATCTGCTCATCACATCAGAAAATTTTTGCCGCGCAGACATCCAGTTCTGAAATTCAGCGGGATATGGAAAGAGAAACGGTTCCAAAAGAAAAACAGGCCCGGAAAAATTCTGCCGTATTTCGGAGAAAAGACAGGAAAGGTTCTTCTCATATTGTTTCAGATATTGTGATTTTTGAAAATCAGATAATCCGGTATTGCAGTATAGAGAGAGATCATTGATGCCAATTTGGACAGAAATAAAATCGGGAGAGTATTTTTTTAATATACCATGATCCTGACAGGCATGAAATACAGAGAGTAATTTTTGCAGTGTATGTCCGTCATGTCCCTGATTATAAAGATGAACAGGAACATGAGATGCGGCGAAAAGTTCAGAAAGATAACATACATACCCTTCTCCGAGAGGATTTTTTGAAAAAAGATGGTTTGCGTCGGTAATGCTGTCACCGAAAAAGATACAATGTCTCATAAATTTTATTTAGGCGTATAACCTCACTTCATTTAGGCGGTGGTAAGGGCGCCCTTTCTCCTTTTCAGAATATTTATATTTCTAATTATAAAATAAAAACAGAAAATGAAAAGGTGTAATTCAGCAGCATCTTATAGCTTGCTGTGCGGAGCGACAACTGAGAAAGAGAAAAAAGTCTTTTAAAATAGATGAATCTATGATATAATAACTTGAACAAAGAATTAAGGAGGCGTAAAGCGATGAAACACATTAAAACCTTAAATGCGCAGACATTACAGAATACTCTGAAAAAAGGCGGATGCGGTGAATGCCAGACTTCCTGCCAGTCAGCATGTAAAACTTCCTGCACAGTAGGAAATCAGAGCTGCGAAAACAATAAATAAGATGTATTGAAGAAATAAGCAGCGGGCTGTTTAAGGTTCGCTGCTTATTATACGAGTGATGAAAGAACTCCGATGAGCTCCATCGGAGAGTTTTGTTATTAGAGAAAAATTGAAAGGGGATTTCAAGTGATCCATCAATATAAAAACAATGGCTATAATATCGTTATGGATGTAAACAGCGGTGCAATTCACGTTGTAGATGATGTTGTGTACGATGTGCTTCCGTATATGGAAGAGGGAACAGAAAAGACAGCCATTGCAGAAAAATTAAAAGACAAGTACACAAAAGAAGAGATTTTTGAGGCAGTATCAGACTGCGAAGAATTAAAAGAAGCAGGAACATTATTTACAGAGGATACTTATAGAGAAAGCATCATTGATTTTAAAAAGAGAAAGACAGTAGTAAAAGCGTTATGCCTTCATATTGCGCATGACTGCAATCTTGCATGTCGTTACTGCTTTGCAGAAGAAGGAGAGTATCATGGACGTCGTGCTCTGATGAGCTATGAGACAGGAAAACAGGCGCTTGACTTTTTGATTGCAAATTCCGGAAACAGAAGAAATCTGGAAGTCGATTTCTTTGGCGGAGAGCCGCTGATGAACTGGCAGGTAGTAAAAGATCTTGTCAAATATGGAAGAGAGCAGGAAAAAATACATAATAAAAACTTCCGCTTTACACTGACGACGAATGGCGTTCTTCTGAACGATGAAATTATGGAATTTGCCAACAAAGAAATGGCAAATGTGGTGCTGAGCATTGACGGAAGAAAAGAAGTACATGATTATATGCGTCCATTCCGAAAAGGAAAAGGAAGTTATGATTTGATTGTACCGAAGTTTCAGAAATTTGCGGAAAGCAGAAATCAGGAAAAATATTATGTGAGAGGTACATTTACACATAACAATCTGGATTTTTCAGAAGATGTTCTGCATCTTGCCGATCTTGGATTTAAGCAGATTTCAGTGGAACCGGTTGTCTCCTTGCCAGAGGAACCGTATGCAATTAAAGAAGAGGATATTCCTGTTATCTGTGCAGAATATGACAAGCTTGCAGCAGAAATGGTGAAACGTCATCGAGAGGGAAAAGATTTTAACTTCTTCCATTTCATGATCGATCTGACTGGCGGACCGTGCGTCTATAAACGTCTTTCCGGATGCGGATCAGGTACGGAATATCTTGCTGTTACACCTTGGGGAGATTTATATCCTTGTCATCAATTTGTAGGTGAGGAAGGCTTCTTGCTGGGAAATGTCTTTGAAGGAATAAAAAATACAGATTTAGTAGATGAGTTTAAATGCTGTAATGTCTATGCAAAAGAGAAGTGCAGAAACTGTTTTGCCAGATTTTACTGCAGTGGCGGCTGTGCTGCGAACTCTTATAAATTCCATGGTTCTATCAATGACGCATATGATATCGGTTGTGAGCTGCAGAAAAAACGAATCGAATGCGCCATTATGATAAAAGCTGCATTAGCAGAGGAACAATAAAAAAGGAGAAAGACTATGAAAAAGAACAGAGCTATTTTGGTGATGGTTCTTACGGTCGTATTGATTGGTCTGCTGAGTTTTACATCTATCGTTGGATTTGGCCCAGACAGACTTGGATCAGCAAGAAACATCATACTGGGACTGGATCTGGCGGGGGGCGTCAGCATCACCTATCAAGCAGTGGGGGACACACCGTCAAGTGAAGACATGGCTGATACAATCTACAAGCTTCAAAGACGTGTAGAGCAGTACAGCACAGAGGCAACGGTATATCAGGAAGGCGATAATCGAATTAATATCGAGATTCCTGGTGTGAGCGATGCAAATAAAATTCTGGAGGAACTGGGAACACCAGGATCTCTGTATTTTATTGCACAGACCGATTCTGAGGGAAATCAGAACTACTCTTACATTGGTCCAGATGAATGGGCATTAAATAAGAGCATCGAAGAATTACAGAAAGATGGCTCCATTGTGCTGACTGGTACCGATGTTGAGACTGCCAAAGCAGGACAAGTCACAAACAACATGAATAACACAGAAGTTGTGGTTGAACTGAAGATGACAGAAGAAGGAACGAAGAAGTTTGCCGAAGCAACAAAAAAAGCCTATGCAGCGGGCGAAAGTATCGGTATTTATTACGATGGCAAATTTATCAGTGTTCCAAATGTAAATGCCGAGATCACAGACGGAAATGCACAGATTACAGGAATGAAGGACTTCCAGGAGGCAGAGGCAATCGCATCCACAATCCGTATCGGAGGACTTCAGGTGGAACTGGAAGAGATCCGTTCCAATGTTGTAGGGGCACAGCTGGGAGAAGAAGCAATCTCCACCAGCTTAAAAGCAGGTGCGATCGGACTGGCGATCGTAATTATCTTTATGATTGCAGTATATCTGCTTCCAGGCCTTGTAGCAGGGATTGCGCTCATTATCTATACAGGATTGATGTTGGTGATGCTGAATGCGTTTGATATTACCCTGACGCTTCCGGGTATTGCCGGTATCATTTTAAGTATTGGTATGGCGGTTGATGCCAATGTCATCATCTATGCGCGTATCAAAGAAGAGATTGCGGCAGGATCAAATGTAAAAACGGCGATCCGTACAGGATATCAGAAAGCATTTTCAGCGATTATAGATGGAAATATCACAACTTTGATCGCGGCAGTTGTTTTGGGATTAAAAGGAAGCGGAAGCGTAAAAGGATTTGCGAGCACGCTGGCTCTTGGTATTGTTTTATCCATGTTTACAGCGCTTGTAATTTCAAGACTTCTTATGACTGCACTGTATACATTAGGTCTTAGAGATGCGAAGTATTATGGAAAAGCAAAAGAGCATAAGACGATTAATTTCTTAAGCAAAAAGAATATTTTCTTTGCAGTTTCTCTGCTTTTGATCGTATGTGCACCTGTATTTATGGCAATCAATGCAGGAACAACAGGGGAAGTCTTAAATTACAGCCTTGAATTTAAAGGTGGTACTTCCACAAACGTAGTATTTAATGAAGAACTCACAATCGCAGAGTTAGATGCCGAAGTAAAACCTGTTGTGCAGAAAATTACAAAAGATGCAAACATTCAGCTCACAAAAGTAGCGGATTCGAATGAAGTCAATATTAAGACAAGAGAATTGAATCTGGATGAGAGAGAAGTGTTAAATAAAGCTTTAGTAGAAAACTTTGGCGTTGATGATGCGAAAATTTCAGCGGAAAATATTTCTTCTACTGTAAGTTCAGAGATGAGAAGCGACGCAATTATTGCAGTTGTTATTGCAACATTATGTATGCTGGTTTATATCTGGTTCCGCTTTAAAGACGTACGTTTCGCAGCAAGTGCAGTTCTGGCGCTGATTCATGATGTACTCGTTGTCCTTGCATTCTATGCAGTGGCAAAAATTTCAGTAGGAAATACATTTATTGCATGTATGCTGACAATCGTCGGTTATTCAATCAATGCGACAATCGTTATTTTTGACCGTATCCGAGAAAATCTGGGAGAATCCAGAAACAAAGAGAGGATTGCAGAAATTGTAAACTTAAGTATCACTCAGACATTGACAAGAAGTATTTATACTTCGTTTACAACATTTATCATGGTTGCGGTTCTGTTTGTGATGGGAGTTTCTGCGATCCGTGAATTTGCATTGCCATTGATGGTAGGCATCGTATGCGGTGCATATTCTTCCGTATGTATTACAGGCGCACTGTGGTATGTCATGAAGACAAAAGTAAAGAAAAAAGTGAAATGATAAAAGAAAAATCATGAAAAAGACAGAGCATTTTTGACTGTCACAAGAGGGTGTCAATAGAGCCATAAGTGAGAAAAAGATGTACCGGATCAGAAAACAAAAGAGAGATTCGATGCTGCACACTTGAAAGAATATGGCTTTTGAGGCATCCTTTTTTGTGAGAAAGTTCTGAGTATAGGATAAAGAATATTGAAATATAGAGCGGACAAACTTTGAATTGCAAGAAAGAGCAGGAGGAGACAATGGAAAAATGGTTTGTGGCAGCAAAAAAAGCCAATTTTTACAAGATTGCGGAAGAATTTCATATCTCTCCAGTGACAGCCCGACTGATCAGAAATAGAGATGTTGTGGGAGAACAAGAAATCCGGCAATATTTATATGGAAGTTTACAAGATTTGTATGATCCCGCCAAAATGAAAGGGGCAATGGAAACAGCGGCGATTCTGAAAGAAAAGATAGAACAGGAGAAGAAGATTCGGATTATTGGAGACTATGATATCGATGGAGTGAATGCAAGTTATATTTTGCTTCAGGCTCTGAAACGATGTGGGGCATATGTCGATGTGGAGATCCCAGACCGTATGAAAGACGGATATGGAATCAATGAACAGCTGATAGACTTTGCTTATAAAGAAGGAGCAGATACCATTTTGACGTGTGACAATGGAATTGCTGCGATTGAACAGATTGAATATGGCAAATCTTTAGGAATGACAATTTTAGTGACAGATCATCATGAATTGAGGTATTTTGAAGAAAATGGGAAAAGAACTATGGTACTTCCAGATGCCGATGCGATTGTAAATCCGAAGCAGCCGGAATGTCCCTACCCATTTAAAGAACTGTGCGGGGCAGCGGTTGCATGGAAGCTTGTTCAATGTCTTTATCGTGTGATGGGCATACCGGAGCAGGAATCGCTGGAACTCCTGGAATTTGCAGCGATTGCTACTGTGGGAGACGTCATGAATCTGACAGGGGAGAATCGGATTCTGGTGCGTGAGGGTTTGAAAAAGCTTCCTTTTACAAAGAACAAGGGACTTCACGCTTTGATTGCCGTCAATGGGCTTTCGGAGGCAAAGATTACGGCATATCACATCGGATTTGTGCTGGGTCCTTGTATCAATGCGAGCGGAAGACTGGATACAGCAAAAAGAGCATTGGCGCTTTTATGTTCTAAAACAGAAGAAGAGGCTATGCAGCTGGCATCGGAATTAAAAGTGATGAATGAAGAACGAAAGGAAATGACGCTTGCAGGATATGAACAGGCAGTACAGATGATTGAGACAAGCGATTTAAAAAAGGATAAAATACTTGTCGTATTTTTACCGGACTGTCATGAAAGTCTGGCAGGGATTATCGCAGGGCGAATCCGGGAAAAATATCACAAACCGGTATTTGTTCTGACTGAAGGAAAGGAGGAAATAAAAGGCTCTGGGCGTTCGATTGAAGCATATTCCATGTTTGAGGAGATGATGAAATGCGAGTCGCTTTTTACAAAGTTTGGAGGACACCCAATGGCAGCAGGACTTTCAATAAAAAAAGAAAATGTGGAAGTATTCAGACGTACATTAAATGAAAACAGTACATTGACGGAGGAAGATTTTGTTCCGAAAGTTTTGATTGATGTACCGATGCCGATTGATTATATCACAGAGGGGATTGTACAGGAATTAGAATTGCTGGAACCGTTTGGAAAAGGAAATACAAAACCTTTATTTGCAGAAAAAAATTTAAACGTTCTGAGCGCTAAGATTCTTGGGAAAAATAAAAATGTTATAAAAATGCAGGTGGAGAATTCATCAGGATGTGTGATGGATGCGATGTATTTTGGAGACGTGGAAGTCTTTCAAAAAGACCTGATAGAAAGATTTGGACAAAAAGAAGTTGAAAAACTATTTTTGCAGAGAAGAAATGACGTAAAGCTGTCTGTAACCTATTATCCGACCATCAATGTATTTAGAGAATGCCGGACATTGCAGATTGTAATACAAAATTATCAGATGTGAGTTTTAAAATGAAGGGATAATGTCAGGTACAATATCTAAACGATAGGATATCTGCAAAATAAAAAAGAGAGGAAGGGAATTGACAATGAAGAAGAAATGGAAAATTTTAACAGTATTTGCCGTAATTTTGATTGCCGGAATTTACTACTATATTAATCTGCCGGCCATCAATATTCACTCCAGTGGACTGTGGACATTTTTAATGCTGGTGATCTTGCTCATTTTGGGAATCTATGCACTGCCTCGCGTTCGCACAGCAGACGATATAAAGGCAAGTAAACCTTTAAAAATAGGCCTGGGAGTCTTTTTGCTTGTTGTGCTTGTATATGCTGGAGGAAGCTTACTGTCTTCCCCGATTATCAACGCAAAAAAATATCAGCAGCTGATTACAGTGGAAGACAGAGACTTTCAGACTGATATCAAGGAAGTGGACTTTAAAAAGATTCCTCTGTTAGACAAAGATTCGGCGATGCTTCTTGGAAACAGAAAGATGGGAAGTATGGTGGATATGGTCTCTCAGTTTGAGGTAAGCAACCTGTATACACAGATTAATTATCAGGATAAACCAGTTCGTGTGACTCCTCTTGTATATGCCAGTCCAATCAAATGGCTGACAAATCAGAAGAATGGAATTCCAGCTTATATTATGATTGATATGGCGACACAGGACACAAGTCTGGTAAAATTGGATAAACCGATCAAATACTCTGAGTCAGAGTATTTTAACAGAAATATTTATCGTCACCTGCGCTTCCACTATCCGACTTATATTTTCGATTCTCTCAGCTTTGAGATTGATGATGAGGGAACGCCATACTGGATCTGTCCAGTTAAAAAATATAATGTAGGTCTGTTCGGGGGTGTGACGATCGGAAGAGTTGTCATCTGCAATGCTCAGACGGGAGAGATGAAGGACTATGCGATTGAAGATTGCCCAACTTGGGTAGACCGTGTATATTCAGCAGATCTTTTGGTTCAGCTGTATGATTACTATGGCACATTAAAAAATGGATATCTGAATAGTATCTTAGGTCAGAAAGGGTGCTTAAGAACGACAGCAGGATACAATTATCTGGCTATTGACGATGATGTATGGGTTTATACAGGCGTCACATCGGTAAGTGGAGACCAGTCAAATGTTGGATTTGTCCTGATGAATCAGCGTACGATGGAATGTCGATTCTATTCTGTAGCAGGCGCAGAGGAATTTTCAGCGATGGCATCAGCAGAAGGACAGGTGCAGAACCTGGGATATACTGCGACATTTCCGCTTTTACTGAATGTTTCCGGGGAACCGACATATTTTATGGCTCTGAAAGATGGAGCTGGACTTGTCAAAAAATATGCAATGGTAAACATTCAGAAGTATCAGAATGTATCAATCGGGGATACTGTGGCAGAATGTAAAGAAGCTTATAATAAACTGCTGAAGGAAAATGGAATTGCAGCGGCAGATGAAATGAGCGGAAATGAGAGTGTGACAGGAAAAATTACAAAAATAGTCAGTGCAGTGGTGGAAGGCAACTCCCATATGTATGTCATGCTGGACAATAAACCGGTGATCTATGATGTTAACGTTTCAGAACAGCTGGAAATCATCCGATACAATGTCGGTGATAAGATCACGCTTCGGTATCTGCCGGGAGAAACAGTAAATACTGTTGTTGCTCTTGAGTAAGAAAGCATTTTTTTAGATAAAAAAGAAAGGGCAGAGAACAGATTTTATTTTCCAGATAACTTGACAAATATGCCTTGGCTGTCTTAGAATAACAGTCAAGGCGAAAAGTTTCCAATCGTATTTTGGAAATGAGAAGGGGCCGTAATTTATTACGGTCCCTTCCAGCATAGAGGATAAATGGAGGAAAAAAATTATGGCAGTCCCTTATAATCATAAGGCTATTGAACAAAAATGGCGCAAAAACTGGGAGGAACATCCAGTCAACGTTGATGATGGAAAAAAACCGAAATATTATTGTCTTGATATGTTCCCGTATCCGTCCGGAAACGGTCTTCATGTCGGTCACTGGAGAGGATATGTAATCTCTGATGTCTGGAGCAGATATAAAATGCTTCAGGGATATTATCTGATTCATCCAATGGGATGGGATGCGTTTGGTCTGCCTGCTGAAAACTATGCGATTAAGATGGGAGTTCATCCGGCAAAATCAACAGCAGAGAACATAAAAAATATCAAACGTCAGATCAATGAGATCGCTGCAATTTATGACTGGGATATGGAAGTAAATACGACCGATCCAGATTTCTATAAATGGACACAGTGGATTTTTGTAAAAATGTTTAAAGCAGGTCTTGCATATGAGAAAGAATTTCCAATTAACTGGTGTCCTTCCTGTAAGACCGGTCTTGCAAATGAAGAAGTAGTAAACGGTGTGTGCGAGCGATGCGGAACCCCGGTTACAAAGAAAAACCTGCGCCAGTGGATGCTGCGCATCACAAAATATGCAGACCGCCTGCTGGCAGATCTGGATAAACTGGACTGGCCAGAAAAAGTAAAGAAAATGCAGGCAGAGTGGATTGGAAAAAGTCATGGAGCTGAGATTGATTTCCAGGTAGATGGCTCTGAGAAAACAATCAAAGTTTATACGACAAGACCGGATACTTTATACGGAGCAACTTTCATGGTTCTTGCACCGGAACATGCGATGGCGAAAGAACTGGCTACAGACGAGACAAGAGATGCGGTAGAAGATTACATCTTTAAAGCATCCATGAAATCTTCCGTAGACCGTCTTCAGGATAAAGAAAAGACAGGCGTATTTACAGGAAGCTATGCTCTGAATCCAATTAATGGAAAGAAAGTGCCGATCTGGCTGTCTGATTATGTACTGGCAGATTACGGTACTGGCGCAATCATGTGTGTACCGGCGCATGATGACCGTGATTTTGAATTTGCGAAGAAATTTAACATCCCGATTGTTCAGGTTATCGCAAAAGACGGAAAAGAGATTGAGAATATGACAGAGGCTTATACAGAGCCTGGAATCATGATCAATTCCGGAGAGTTTAATGGAATGGATTCCAACGATGCAAAACGCGACCTTCCAGAACTGCTTGCATCAAGAGGAATCGGAAAAGTGACAACAAATTATAAACTGCGTGACTGGGTATTCTCAAGACAACGTTACTGGGGAGAGCCAATTCCAATCGTGCACTGTGAACATTGTGGCGCTGTGCCTGTTCCGGAAGAGGAACTGCCTTTACGTCTGCCGGAAGTAGAGAGCTATCAGCCGACAGGAACGGGAGAGTCTCCGCTTGCTGCGATTGATGAGTGGGTAAATACAACTTGTCCTGTCTGTGGAAGACCGGCAAAGAGAGAGACCAATACAATGCCGCAGTGGGCAGGATCTTCCTGGTATTTCCTGCGCTACGTTGACAGCCACAATAATGAAGAATTGGTATCAAAAGAAAAAGCAGAGAAATATCTGCCTGTTGATATGTATATTGGCGGTGTGGAACATGCGGTGCTTCATCTTCTGTACTCCAGATTTTATACAAAATTCCTGCATGACATCGGTGTGGTTGATTTTGACGAGCCATTTACAAAACTGTTTAACCAGGGTATGATCACTGGAAAAAATGGTATCAAGATGAGCAAGTCAAAAGGAAACGTTGTCTCACCAGATGATCTTGTAAAAGAGTATGGATGTGACTCTCTGCGTATGTATGAGCTGTTTGTAGGACCGCCGGAATTAGATGCAGAGTGGGACGACAGAGGAATTGAAGGCGTATATCGCTTTATGAATCGTTTCTGGAATCTGGTGATGGACAGCAAGGAGAAAAATATTGCTGCCACAAAAGAAATGATAAAGATCCGTCATAAAATGGTATATGATATCACACAGCGTCTGGAGAGCTTCAGCTTAAATACTGTAATCTCAGGATTTATGGAGTATAACAATAAGCTGATTGACCTTGCTAAAAAAGAAGGAGCAGTGGACAAAGAGACACTTGAGACCGCTGTTATTTTGCTGGCTCCATTTGCGCCGCATCTTTCCGAAGAACTGTGGGAACAGCTTGGCCATACAGAGAGCGTATTTACAAATACATGGCCGGAAATTGATCATGAAGCGATGAAAGACGATGAGGTGGAAGTACCTGTTCAGATCAATGGAAAGACGAAAGCTGTAATCACAATTCCAGTAGATATCGAGAAAGACGCTGCGATCGCCAAAGGAAAAGAAGCGATTGCTGATAAACTGACAGGCAATATTGTAAAAGAAATCTATGTTCCAAAAAAGATTATCAATATTGTAATGAAATAATTGAGAAGAAATTCTTATAAAGGCTTAAAAATATTTTAAAGCTATGATGTGAAATGGCGCAGATAGTAAGAAGATTATCTGCGCCATTTTTGGATGAGAGAGACTTTAAACAGAAAAGGAAAGCGGGAATCAAAAAAGAGAAAGAGGATTTCAGATATGTTTACAAAAGAGGAGACAAATCGGTGCAAAGGTATTGCAATTTTAATGATGCTGTTTCATCATCTTTTTAATGATTATGAGGAATATGCCGGATACATAGTGGAATACTGGCCGCTTACAGGAGATCAGACAATCCATTTGGGACTGCTCTGCAAAGTTTGTGTGACCATTTTTGTATTTTTGAGCGGATATGGGATTGCTGCTGTCTACACGGCAAAATTTGGAAAGAAAGAACCAGACAGAGGTCAGATGTGGAAATTTACAATTTCGCGCTACTGGAAACTGATGGCAGGGTACTGGTTTATATTTATACTTGCATTGCTGTTTTCGTGGCTTGGAAGAACACCTGTGCAGGCGTATGGCACAGATTTAAAGACAGCAGTCGTATATTTTCTTATTGACTTTTTTGGACTGTCCTTTGCATTTCATACGCCGACATTAAATCCGACATGGTGGTATATGTCAGTGGCATTGTATATTATTTTTCTGATGCCTTTTATCATGAGGCTCGTCAAAAAAACAGGATCGTTCCTTATACTTGCGGCAGGCTTATCTTTGCTGCAGCTGCTGGAAATTCAATCGGTAGCCAGTACTTATGTATTCGGGCTTTTGCTGGGCGTTTTTTGCTTTGAAAATGATATTTTTGGAAGATGGATGCGTTTGTATGAGAAGAAAAAAGGAAGCTTTTTGGTAAAAAGTATACTGCTTTTTTTGATAAACGTTCTGCTTTTGAAATTTCGGATGAATTATAACTATTATGGCATAGTGGACGGATTGATTGCGATGACCTTGTGCGGATTTTCCATGATGGTATTTTCCAGAATACCTCTTGTGAATAAAGGGCTTGAGATTTTGGGAATCCATTCCGCAAATATTTTCCTGATACACAATCTGCTGTACTCCTATTATTTTTTGGGATTTTATTATTCTTTCCGGTATCCGGCTGTTATTCTGGCGGTACTGACCGTCACATCGCTTCTGGTATCCGCTGCGATAGAGCGTATCAAAAGCTGGATTGGATATGATAAGGTGATGAAGGAAACAGAAAAAAGAATAAGTGCAGTTAATTTCAGCATAAAATAAAAAATAGCAAAGAATAGTTAAAAAAGACAGGTATATTTTCTGTTAAAATCCAAATGTGATTCTGATGAAAAAATTACCTGCCTTTTTTATCGTTTAAAAAATTTGCTGAATTTTAGAAATATCTGAGTCAATTACCATGGAATAGTTCGTATAATAAACAACAAATCCTGGTTTTGCGCCATTTGGCTTCTTAATATGTTTTTTCTGAATATAGTCAATCTCAACTTTTTCAGAATTGCGGTTTTTCGAATAATAAGCGGCGAGCCGTGCAGCTTCCTCAAAAGTGCGGTCGGGAAGCTCTTCACCATTTGCTTTGACGATGACGTGAGATCCTGGAGCGCCTTTTGCATGAAACCACCAGTCACTTCCGGAAGCAACCTTAAAAGTAAGTTCTTCATTTTGAAGGTTGTTTTTTCCGACATAAATGTGATATCCGTCAGAGGAAAGATAATGGAAAGGCTTGGAAGTAATCTTAACTTTTTTTCCAGTATAACGCCATTTAATATAGCCGCATTCCATCATTTCTTCTTTAATCTGTACAAGATCTTCTTCTGACAAAGCGATATCGAGAGAGGTGCTGATGGATTCAAGATGAGCAATCTCATCGGCTGTCTCCTGAGTCAGAGTAGAGAGCGCTTCATAGGTACGCTTTAATTTACTGTATTTATCAAAATATTTTTTAGCATTTTCCTGAGCATTCATCGTAGGATCGAGTGGAATCTGAATCATTTCATTTGTATAATAATTTAAAGCTTCCAAAGTCTTGGCGCCTTCTTCCAGACCATATCCGTATGTATTTAAAAGCTCGCCGTAAATGCGATATTTTTCCCTTTTTTCCGTATCTTTCAGCTGTTTGCACTGCAGATCATATTTTTTAGAATTACGTTCTAAAGCGGTTTGGACAACACGGCGCAGATCGGAAGATTTCTGACGGATGCGCGTGATGGCATTTCTGACAGAATAGTACGTCTCCAGCATCTCAGAGACGGTAGAGTAGGATACGGTTTTTAAATCATGATATTGCTGCATAAAAAGAGCGGAAAATTCAATAGGTTCTTTTCCGGAAAATACAATGTTCGGATGAAAATTTCCTGATTTGATATCATCCATAAACAGTTCAAACTGATGAAAAAGATGGCGCTGTTCCAGTTCAGAAAATGAAGAGGCGCTCTGATCCGATTCCAGAGATGCACGAAAACATAATTCTTCAGCGGCGCAAGGGCTGATACCGGTGAAAGAAGAATAGATCGCCTTGGAAAGTTTGACTGGTTTAGAAAAAATGCGTGCAATAAATTCTTCCTCTGTCACGGTAAGAGGATCTGTTTT
Source organism: Eubacteriales bacterium (assembly GCA_030526005.1). Lineage (GTDB taxonomy): Bacteria > Bacillota > Clostridia > Lachnospirales > Lachnospiraceae > JAGZHZ01. The sequence goes on along the minus strand of JAUNDP010000021.1, from coordinate 14,519 downwards.
TTGCTGTGTTTCAGGAATAAAATAAGTACGTCCCGGAAGCACCTCGCGGACAGAACTCATCTGCATGGAAACGTGCTTGATGCTGTCAATGATTTTTCCGTCACTGTCGCAGAAAATGATATTGCTGTGTTTTCCCATGATTTCTACAATCAGAAGTTTGCGGCATACATCCCCCAGTTCATTTAAGTGCTCAATCTCAAAATTGATGATACGTTCCAGCCCAGGCTGCCAGATATTTACAATTTTACCGCTTCCGATATGCTTTCTGAGAAGCATACAAAAATTTGGCGCAGTCAAAGGACTTGGTTTGTTAGAAGAGGTAAAATAAATCAGGGGGAGGCTGGCGCTTGCTGATAAAAACAGCCGATATTGATTTTTTTGATTTTTTATTGTGATTAACAGCTCATCACTTTCTGGCTGTGCAATTTTATTGATTTTTCCTCCAAGAATTGTGTCGCGGCATTCTTTTACCAGGTTTGCAATTACAATTCCGTCAAAAGCCATAAAAAATCTCCTTTCTTTTAAGCAAAAAATTTTTTTATGCGAGATTTGAGATAAACGCAAAAAAAGCAGATAACGGGAGTCGGACCCGCCTTTCCAGCTTGGGAAGCTAGCGTTCTGCCGATGAACCATACCTGCATAAAAAAATTATAATACGTTTTCTGTGAAAAAGCAAGTATTTGCTCAAAGGAAAAATACAGATAAAAGCTATATGGAAGAAGAAAATTTTATATTATGATTGACGAAGATTTTTTTATGCACTATAATAATTTTAATGTGGCAGAGTATGTGCCATAGTCTAATACAATACGAAAAGTGAGCGTGTAGGAATGATAAAAAGTATGACAGGCTTTGGAAGAGCAGAGAATCTTCAGGGCGAAATGAAATTTATAGTTGAGATGAAATCGGTCAATCACCGATATTTCGATGTGAACATCAAGATGCCGAAGAAACTTGCCTTTTTTGAGTCGGCAATCCGCAGCACATTAAAAAATTATATGCATAGAGGAAAAATTGATGTGTTTATTACATATGAAGACCTTTCACAGTCGAACGCATCTTTAAAGTATAATGAAAAACTTGCGGCGGAGTATCTGCAGTACTATCGCCAGATAGCAGAAAAGTTTGGACTGAGAGATGATATTACAGTATCTGCGCTTGGAAGATGTCCAGAAGTATTTTCGATGGAAGAACAGATGATTGATGAAAAAGAAATATGGGCTGTTTTGGAGAAAGCTTTGACAGATGCAGGGGAGCAGATGATCGCTGCCCGTGAAAAAGAAGGAGTGGCACTAAAGAAGGATTTGGTGGAAAAACTGGATGGCATGACAGAGAAAGTGACAAAAATTCAGGAACGTTTCCCAATCATGATGGAAGCATATCGCACTAAATTAGAAGAAAAGGTGAAAGAACTGCTGGAAGATACGCAGATTGAAGAGAGCAGAATCGCCACAGAAGTGGTGCTGTATGCCGATAAAATCTGTACGGATGAGGAAACTGTGCGACTGAAAAGCCATATTTCACATATGAAAGAAACGCTTGAAGAAGGCGATAACATCGGAAGAAAATTAGACTTTATTGCTCAGGAGATGAACCGGGAGGCAAATACCATCTTGTCAAAAGCAAATGATCTTGAAACGAGCAATCTTGCAATCGATCTGAAGACGGAGATTGAAAAAGTCCGCGAACAGATTCAGAATATCGAATAGGAAGAATGAGCATGGCAAAATTAGTAAATATTGGCTTTGGAAACGTGGTAAATGTGTCGAAGGTGTTTGCTGTTGTCAATCCGGATGCAGCTCCGATCAAAAGAATGATTCAAAGCGCAAGGGAGGAAGGACGAGTGATCGACGCAACCCAGGGACGAAAGACAAAAGCGGTTATTTTTCTGCAGGAAAACCAGCTGCTCCTCTCAGCGCTTCAGCCTGAGACGATTGCAAAGCGCATGTCAGCTGGTGCAGAAGATGAGATAAGAGGAGAAGAGAATGAATAAAAAAGGAATTTTGACAGTGATTTCCGGATTTTCCGGCGTGGGAAAAGGAACGATTGTGAAAAAACTGCTGAGTGATTATGAACAATATGCGTTATCAATTTCTGCGACGACCCGTGCACCAAGAGCAGGAGAACAGGAAGGACGGGAATACTTTTTTAAGACGAGAGAAGAATTTGAGTCCATGATTTCGGATCATGCGTTTATCGAATATGCGCAGTTTGTAAATAATTATTATGGAACGCCAAAGGCATATGTGGAAGAGAAGATGGCAGAGGGAAAAGATGTAATTTTGGAGATTGAAATTCAGGGAGCTATGAAGATCAAAGCGCAATTTCCAGATGCACTGACTCTGTTTATAGTTCCGCCTTCACCGGATGTCTTAAAAGAACGTCTGACCGGCAGAGGAACAGAGCCGGAAGATGTGATTGCTTCACGCCTGCAGCGTGCAGTGGAAGAGGCAAAAGGAATGGATCAGTATGAATATCTGGTTGTCAATGACGACTTAGATACCTGTGTAAAAGAAGTGCATTCCATCATTCAGAGCGAACACTTCAAAAGCAGCAGGAATATAGAATTTAGAGAAAACCTGGCACAGGGCATGAAAAAATTTTTGAAAGGGGATAAATAATATGTTACATCCATCTTATAGTGATTTAATGAAAGTAGTAAACAGCGAAGTGGAGGACGGAGAACCGTTAGTGGTAAACAGCCGCTATTCGATTGTACTCGCCACGGCAAAACGTGCGAGAGAACTGATTGCCGGTGCAGAGCCGCTTGTATATGCCACAAAGAAAAAACCGCTGTCTATTGCAGTAGAAGAGTTGAACAGCGGAAAAGTAAAAATTGTGGGAGAAGATGAAACGGCAGAATAAATAGTTTTCTGTGGAGAGGGGGACGAATGATGGACGAGATCAAAGGGTTTAAAAAGAGTTATTGTCTGATGTCGGTGATCTACATTGTCTGTGGTCTTGTGCTGCTGATCTGGCCGGATATTTCAATGACGACATTTTGCTATGCACTTGGTGTGATTGGAATTATCTATGGGATAGCACATATTGTGATTTATTTTACAAAAGATCACATGGTTTCCATCATGGAAATGGATTTGGTTACCGGTATTGTCACAACAGCGTTTGGGCTGTTCGTTCTGGTCAATGATAAAATTTTTGTCTCGATTCTGCCATTTGCGATGGGAGTCATTCTGATGCTGGGAGCGATCATAAAATTGCAGAACAGTTTAGATTTAAAGAAATTAGGCTTTCAGAAATGGTGGATTGTGCTTGTTATGGCGATGATTCTTTTTGGAATCGGACTTTTGCTCGTCTACAATCCGTTTGGTGCAGCAATCCTGATGATCTATGTGATTGGGGCAAGTATTCTTGCCGACGGACTGATCAATATATGGAGTATGTTTTTGATTACGAGATTATTGAAAAAGCTGAGAAAAAAAGAGAAGCAGAATCCTGTCTCTGAGAGTGAAGATGAAGATGGGGAAGCTGCTTACTGGCTGAGTGAGTCAGAAGAGAAGAAATGAGAAAAAGAGGTTCTTTCCGAAATAAAAGTTTTGGGAAGAACCTCTTTTTTATTGTCAGATATGAAATGAAGAAGAGAAAAATCTGTTTATCATTATTAGAGAAGACGTGTCGTCCACTTAGAACAATCCCAGATTTCTGAGACTACGTCGCGGTAAAATTCCGGTTCATGGCAGATGAGCAAAATACTGCCTTTGTATGCCTTTAATGCACGCTTTAACTCCTCTTTTGCATCGACATCGAGATGATTTGTAGGCTCATCTAAAAGAAGAACATTAGTCTCTTTATTGATCAATTTGCACAGGCGCACTTTTGCTTGCTCGCCGCCGCTTAAGACACGGATCTGGCTTTCGATATGCTTTGTCGTAAGTCCGCATTTGGCAAGAGCAGAACGAACCTGATACTGTGTATAGGAAGGAAATTCCTTCCAGATTTCTTCAATACAAGTTGTCGTATTTCCAGGCGCCATCTCCTGTTCAAAATATCCGATTGAGAGATAGTCTCCAAGTTCCACATCGCCAGAAAGCGGTGGAATCAATCCCAGAATGCTTTTTAACAGCGTCGTTTTACCAATGCCATTTGCACCGATCAGTGCAATTTTCTGACCGCGTTCCATGGCAAGAGACAGTGGACTGGAAAGAGGCTCGTCATAGCCAATAACAAGATCATTTGTCTGGAAAATATAGCGGCCTGCGGCTCTTGATTCCTGAAAATGAAACTCTGGTTTCGGACGTTCAGCTGCAAGCTCAATTTTTTCCATTTTGTCCAATTTTTTCTGACGAGACATTGCCATGTTTCTTGTGGAGACGCGCGCTTTATTGCGTGCGACAAAGTCTTCCAGATCGCTGATTTCCTGCTGCTGACGGCGATAGGCTGCCTCAAGCTGCGCTTTTTTGACGGCATAGACTTCCTGAAACTTATCATAATCTCCGACATAGCGGTCTAATTTCTGATTTTCCATATGATAGATCAGGTTGATAACACTGTTTAAAAACGGGATATCATGCGAAATTAAGATAAAAGCGTTCTCATATTCATTCAGATAACGCTTCAGCCATTCAATATGCTGTTCGTCGAGATAATTTGTCGGTTCATCCAGAAGCAGGATATCTGGTTTTTCGAGCAGCAGTTTTCCAAGAAGAACCTTTGTTCTCTGTCCGCCACTTAATTCTGTCACATCTTTCTCCAGACCGATTTCCTCCAATCCAAGAGCACGGCCTACTTCCTCGACTTTAGAATCGAGAATATAAAAATCGTGAGCGTTCAGCAGATCCTGGATCGTTCCAAGCTCATCCATCATCTCCGTCAGTTCTTCTTCTGATGCCTCTGCCATACGATCACAGATTTCATTCATCCGTTTTTCCATAGCAAACAGATCAGAGAAAGCCGACTTTAAGACGTGGCGAATGGTCTGTCCTTTTTCTAATACAGCATGTTGATCGAGATATCCAACTTTGACATTTTTGCTCCATTCTATTTTCCCTTCGTCTGGCTGCAGTTTTCCGGTTACAATATTCAAAAATGTGGACTTTCCTTCACCGTTGGCGCCCACCAATCCGATATGTTCGCCTTTTAACAGTCGGAAAGAAACATCATGGAAAATAGCACGGTCCCCAAAACCGTGACTTAAATGTTCTACATTTAAAATACTCATGAAAAAACTCCTCTTTATTATGCTTCAGTTAACAACGCTATTATTCTACATGATCGGACAGAATTTGTCATGTTCTTTTTGAAAAGGAGGGCAGAATATTTTTTATAAATAGTTCATAATTAGGATCGATTTTACTTGTTGCTTTTTATAAATGAAAATAGTAAAATAAAACTTAAAGGCATTAGAAAGAAAAATAAGGAGTGCTATATGAAAATATTGTTTATTTCTCTTGGATGTGATAAAAATCTGGTAGATTCAGAGGTTATGATTGGCCTGTTAAATCAGCAGGGGTATCAGATGACAGACGAGGAAGAGGAAGCGGATATTATTGTGATTAATACCTGCTGTTTTATTAATGATGCAAAGGAAGAAAGCATTCAGACGATCTTAGAGATGGCACGGTACCGAAAAGAAGGGAAATGCAAAGCTCTTATTGTGACAGGATGTCTGGCCCAGAGGTACCAGCAGGAAATTCTGGATGAAATTCCTGAAGTAGATGCTGTGCTTGGAACAACAACGTATGATGAAATCGTGTCAACTGTCACTTCTGTTTTAGAAGGACAAAAAGTATTAAAATGCTATGATCTAGATCGGATGCCTCAGACGGACACAAAACGTATTGTGACGACAGGCGGTCATTTTGCACATTTAAAAATTGCAGAAGGATGCAACAAACACTGTACCTATTGTATTATTCCGAAAATTCGGGGGAACTATAGAAGTGTTCCGATGGAGAAACTGTTAAAAGAAGCGCAGGAGTTAGCAGATCAGGGTGTAAAAGAATTGATCTTGGTGGCACAGGAGACGACACTGTACGGTATAGACTTATATGGCGAGAAGAGTCTGCATAAGCTGCTGAGAGAACTGTGCAAAATCAAAGGAATTCGGTGGATTCGCATTTTATATTGCTATCCGGAGGAAATTTATGAAGAATTGATTCAGACAATCAAAGAAGAGAAGAAGATCTGCCATTATCTGGATCTTCCGATTCAGCATGCCAGCGACCGTATTTTAAAGAGAATGGGCAGACGTACGACAAGGAAAGATCTGATTGAGACAATCGAAAGATTGAGAGAAGAAATTCCTGATATTGTGCTGAGAACGACATTGATTACGGGATTTCCGGGAGAGACAGAAGAAGATCACAGAGAACTGATGAATTTTGTAGATGAGATGGAATTTGAGCGTCTTGGTGTGTTTACTTATTCAGCAGAAGAAAATACGCCTGCAGCGGAATTTGAAGATCAAGTAGATGAAGAGACAAAACTGGACAGACAGGCGGAACTGATGGAACTGCAGCAGGAAATCGCATTTGCATGTGCGGAGGAGATGGTCGGAAAAACAGTCATTGCAATGATAGAAGGAAAAGTAGCCGATGAAAACGCATATGTGGCGCGTACTTATGCAGATGCACCGAACATTGACGGATATCTGTTTGTAAATACAGGAGAGACATTGATGACAGGAGACTTTGTCCGGGTAAAAATCACAGGTGCGTTAGAATATGATTTGATAGGAGAGATAGCAGATGAATATACCGAATAGTCTGACGATACTGCGCATTGCACTGATACCGTTTTTTGTGGTTTTTATGCTTGTGGATATAGGAAAAACGGGAAAATATATTGCACTTGTCATTTTTGTTGTTGCGAGTCTGACCGATATGCTGGATGGGTATCTGGCAAGAAAAAATCATCAGATCACCAATTTCGGAAAATTTATGGACCCTCTTGCAGATAAACTTTTAGTATGTTCTGCATTAATTTGTTTTGTAGATCAGAACCGTCTGGCAAGCTGGATCGTCATTGTCATTATTGCAAGAGAATTTATTATCAGCGGTTTCCGTCTTGTGGCATCTGATAATGGTATTGTGATTGCCGCAAGCTATTGGGGAAAAGCTAAGACAATTTCTCAGATGATTATGATCATTCTGCTGATTTTAGACTGGGGAGGAATCTTTAATATACTGGAAACCATTTTTGTATGGCTTGCACTGATCTTAACCATAGTATCACTGATTGACTATATTATAAAAAATAGAAAAGTATTGAGCATACAGAATTAAAAACATCGGAGGAAAAAAGAATGATTGCAGAATTAATATCCGTAGGAACAGAACTGCTTTTAGGAAATACGGTAAATACAAATGCTGCTTTTCTGGCAGAAAAATGTGCGCTGTTGGGCTTATCCATTTATTATCAGACAACAGTAGGAGATAATGAAGAACGTCTTGCCGAGACAATTCAGACAGCATTTAAGCGGTCTGATGTTGTGATCTTAAGTGGAGGACTGGGACCTACAAAGGATGATCTGACAAAAGAGGTAACGGCAAAAGTAATGGGAATGCCGCTGAAAGAAGACAAACATACAAGAGAACGGATTGAAGCATACTTTAAAAACAGCCGCAGTAAGACAGTAACCGAAAATAATTGGAAACAGGCACTTGTTCCGGAGGGAAGCAAAGTAGTTGACAATAAAAATGGCACGGCTCCAGGGTTGATTATGGAGAAGAACGGTAAAGTGGCAATTTTGCTTCCGGGTCCTCCAAATGAGCTGATTCCGATGTTTAACAATGACATTTTCCCATATTTAAACAGTATCCAGCCGGAGACGATTTATTCTGCGATGGTAAAAATCTGTGGTCTTGGAGAAAGTCTTGTGGAGACCCAGATTGCCGATCTGATTGAAAAACAGACAAATCCGACGATTGCTCCATATGCGAAAGTAGGAGAAGTACATTTAAGAGTTACAGCAAAGGCAAAAGACGAAAAAGAAGCGAAAAAGATGGTGAAACCAGTTGTCAAAGAGCTAAAAGAGCGTTTCGGAAAAAATGTCTATGCAGCAGAAGAAAATGTGACTCTGGAAGATACAGTTATTGGTCTGTTAAAGGAAAAAGAACTGACATTGACTACCGTGGAATCCTGTACAGGAGGACTCCTTGCAGCGCGGCTTACAAAAGTACCTGGCGTATCAGAAGTATTTAAACAGGGATTAATCACCTATTCAAACAAGGCAAAGAGAAAACTGCTTGATGTCAAGAAAAGTACACTGAAAGAATATGGGGCAATCAGTGATAAGACAGCGAAAGAGATGGCAAAAAACGGTGCATTTATCACTGGAGCAGATATTTGTGTTTCGATTACAGGAATTGCAGGACCGGATGAGGTAGAAGAAAAGCCGGTAGGTCTTGTCTATATTGGATGCTGTTATAAAAATGAGGTGACAGTGAAAGAATATCATTTCAATGGCGAGAGAAATAAAATCCGTGAATGGGCAGCAGTCAATGCGTTGATTCTGCTGAGAGAATGTATTTTGGAAAAGTAAAATTTTATTTACAGAAAATGGCGGGACAGTAGTTTGCTGTCTCGCCATTTTCTGTACAGATTTTAATGAGAGGTTTTCATCATATTCATCATCGTGCGAATGTGGTCTATTTTTTGAATTTCTTCTGGAGATTTTCCGATTTTCATAACTTCGATGATGGCATCAACCTCATCGGATGAGAAGGAGAGACCATCTTTTTTTGACTGTGAGATGGCTGCCATAAGAAAAGGAAGCAGATCATTTTGGCTTTTTCCTGCTCCTTGATTTGTAAGTGTCCATAGTGCTTGGAGTTTCTTTTTATCAATGTGTTTCAGATTTGGATTGTTCATCCAGTTTTCATTTCCCATTTTCAGCACCTCTTTCTATTTTCTATGTGTTCAGCATGGACTGATACGTTTCAAACATAGCCTGCTGTTCTGGGGTTAAAAAGTTTTTCATAAAGTCTGTCGGATTTTCATTTTCAGAAGAAAACGATTTCATTAGTTCTTGATAGGAGGAAATATTTTGAATCATTTGAATCGTCTGGATACAGGAATCAATCATATCTTTTTCTGATTCGTCGCAAAACAGACGGATATCATTTAACATATCAAGAGCAGATACCTTTTCTTCAGAACAGATACTCATTTCCGGTACAGGCTGATCAAAAAAACGTATGATATTGCCAAGTTCCAGAAGCTTTGTATAGATGGCCAGGCTTTTTTGACTGCTGGATTGTACATAAGGAATCGCAGCTTTTAAAAGTTTTAAATGACCTTCATTGGCAATCTGGTCGATGGCAGTTTGGGGAAGCTTTTGTTTGTCCTGACTCATCGAGCTGTCCTTCTTTCTATTTTCACATATCTATATGCGAAAAAGAAAGAAGATAGAACAAAAGATAAAAAAATTCATATATTAAAATGAAGAAGAAAAGGAAGAAAAAATATGACAAGTCATTTGGTGATAGATGGAAATGCTTTTTATGAGATTGATGATGAATGTATGAAAAAAAAACAGGAAATACAGAAAAAACAAGAGAAGGAAGAAAGAGGCGATAAAAAAAATGGTTCTGCTCTTTTAAAAGAAAAACGAATGAAATAAACGATTCCACTTTAACAAAAATATAGATACAGAAAAAAGGCTGCTTCCGGTTTGAAGGGAAGCAGCCTGCTGTTTAGAAGTGGTCTTTTTGGGGTTTAGAAGCAGCCATTTCCGCAGCAGCACAGAAGCAGGATAATGAATAAGCAACTGTTGTTTTCACCGGAGAAGAAATTTCCGCATCCGCATCCATTGTTTCCGCCGCACATGGAACCATTACCGCCGCAGATACATAACAGGAATAACAGCCAGATCAGATTACATCCTCCAGAATTACCTGTGCTTGGTGCGTCACATCCACATCCGCAGTTTGTAGCTGTTAAATCACTCATATTGAAAACCTCCAAGTTTTAATTACACTTTAACATATGTGGCAGAGCATGTTCATGTTCCACTTTTTTGGGAAAAATTTTTGAAAAAAATATTATCCGATAAATGTGGAAAAAGCACTGTAAAGATCTAATGTACCGAATCCATATTCACGGTTGGGATAAGAAAGAGCATCGGAACGGTCTGCCCCCCGTTTGATATAATTTTTGACTTCTGCCGGGGAGAGAACGCGTGGAATGGTCTGATTCAGTCCCCAGTTGACAAGCAAAGCAACTGCTCCTGCCACGACGGCGGCAGAATTGCTGGTTCCTGTCCTGGTAGAAAACTGATTGCCTGAAACAGGGCCGTACACATTAACACCCGGAGCGGCAATATCCGGTTTAATTTGATTCGTTCTTGTGTAGCCGCGGCTTGAGTTGATAAAAAGACTATTTTGATACGTATCATACGCACTGACAGTGAGGGCAGTATCGGCATCAGAAGGAGAAGTCAGAGTCGTATAAGGGTTTGGCGAAAGAAAGACAGTGCCAGGCGAGATAAATCCCGTGATAGGAAGCCAAAGATGAAAGACTCCATTGATATAAATAACATTGCGAACCTTTAAGCGCCATATGCCAGGAGTTGGGTTTTGAAAACGCAGAAAGACAAGCTGTCCTCCTGAGCGGAATTCCACTACTTCATATGTCATATCGACAACCGTCTTTTCAAGAAGAAAAGAAAAACGCATAGCTTGACCGAGACGTACTGCGGCAGGAGGGATGGTTTCTCCAAGCGGAGAAGTCAGCCCAATCGAATAAAGTTCCGGAGATTGTGCCCAAAATTCTACACAAAATCCGGTATCTTGTTCATCTACTAAAATTTCAATATCTTCTTCCTGATGTGGGGAAGAAAAGTTTCCCAGATAGTGATGAGAACGTCCAGCTTCATTACCGCCCGCCGCTGAGACGTAAAATCCGGATGCAGAAGAGAAATTGTCAATCACATCGCAGAGAGGAGAATTGCCGGAATGATCTCCTTGCGTTGTGCCGATTCCGATGCAGACTACAAGGGGAAGACGCATCTGAGCAGACAAAAGAAAAAGATAGCGCAGGCCCATCATAATATCCGTTTCCTGATAGACAGAAACATCGTCTGGATGAACAAGAAAATAATCTTTTAAATATTCTTTTGCCTGTTTTAGTTTTACGACAGCGATTGAGCTTTGTGGGGCTGCACCGATAAAATCAGCAGTCGGATTTTCTGTGCCGGCAGCAATTCCGGCTAAAAAGGTACCGTGACCGTTTTCGTCGATAGATGGAACGACAGAAAGCGGGTCAGGAGAAGATAATGCCTGATCAATCTGCTCTTTTTTATATTCTGTTCCATATCCCAGATTATAAGGCGGAGTTCCATCTGTGACAGTCTGATCCCAGATAGATACAATACGGCTTGTTTGATCACTGTTTTGAAAACAGTCGAGACGATAGTCAATTCCTGTATCAATAAAACCAATGAGAACCCCATCTCCTTTTAAATTCAGATAAGGCTGTGACTGAACACGCAAAATACCAGAGGCTTCAAGGGCAGCCGTATTTAATGTCGTATAAAGACGCGGGATAGTAGCATATCCAAGTGTGCTGATTAAATTCGCAGGAAGCAGAGAGCGTTCAACATGAAGAATGGCATAATTTCCAGTGACGGTCTGAACACCGTAGGGACCGAAATCTTCCTGTAAAACCTCCATCGGCAGTTTGTAAGAGATGATTAAATCAGCATAATCATTTGACAAAATCATATCTGATAATGAACTCATAATACCTCTGTTTCTTTTTGTTTGTATCTATATGCTGGAGGAGGAGAGAAGATCACGTTTTTTTATCTTTGAGACCCATAATTTTACTTTTATATTCTTACCTGTAAATAATAGAACAATGATTCACTGGGGGTTGCAGTATGATAAAATGGACGATATAATTGATATAATAACAGAAAGAAGAGGAAAGACGATGGCGGTGCTCCGGCAAACAATAAATGACAGAAAAAAGAAAGATAAATAAAAAAGGAAGGAGAAATTATGAAAATAGAACACATTGCGATGTATGTCAATGACTTAGAAAAAGCAAAAGAATTTTTTGTGAAATATTTTAAAGCAGCTGCGAATCAGGAATATCACAATCAAAAAACAGATTTCCGCTCTTATTTTTTATCATTTGACGACGGGGCAAGGCTGGAAATCATGAATAAACCATCTTTGTCAGACAAAGAGAAAGAATTATCTCAGACAGGATATATCCATATTGCATTTAGCTTGGGCAGTAAAGAAGCAGTCGATGAACTGACGGCAAAGATGAGAGCTGATGGATATGAGGTCGTCAGTGGACCAAGAACAACAGGCGATGGCTATTATGAAAGCTGTATTATTGGGTTGGAAGGAAACCAGATAGAAATTACAATATAAATTATATAAAAGAAAAGAACAGTGTGCTGTAATTCGAGACAGAATTGCAGCATTTTTTTATTTATCTGAATAAAATATAAGAGATCTTATAAAAAAATCTTTTTAAAATTGAACGGTCAGAGAGGGTCTTTTGATCACACTCTCGAAAATATAAAAAATAGAAAGGAAACAGATATGGATCGTGTTAGAAGAATTGTTCACGCTCAGACAGCATATCAGGAAGGATTCTATGGACAGGGAATCACAACGGTTGTGCTAGATACAGGAATCTATCCGCACTCTGATTTAAGAGAGAGAATCTTATGTTTTAAAGATTTTGTAAACAGAAAAAAACTTCCATATGATGACTGCTCTCACGGAACACACGTCTCTGGGATTCTCTGTGGAAGTGGGAAATCATCAGGAGGACGTTTTATGGGAATCGCACCAAGGAGCAGATTAATCCATTTGAAAGTACTGGACAAGAGAGGAAATGGAAATATAGCAGATGTCATTCAAGGAATTGACTGGTGTCTGAAAAACAGAGAACGGTATGAGATTCGGATTATGAATATATCTGTCGGAGCGCTTGCCGGTCAGGAAAGTCAAAAAGAGCGATTGCTGATCGATTGGGTGGAGAAAGCGTGGGATGCGGGAATTATCGTTGTAGTAGCAGCAGGAAATATGGGGCCTTCTGAGGGAAGTGTAACGGTTCCGGGAAACAGCAAAAAAGTGATTACGGTCGGGTCCTGTGATGACCATGAAGCAATTCTGCATCAAAATAGGATTGCTGCCCATTATTCTGGAAGAGGACCAACAGCAGAATGTGTCTGCAAACCAGATATCTCTGCGCCTGGAACGAATGTCATCTCATGTACAGCAGTCAGGGGAAAAGATTATCTCTATGGCCGAAAAAGCGGGACTTCCATGGCAACTCCGGTTGTATCAGGGTGTATTGCCCTGATGCTCTCCAAATATCCTGATATGACAAATGTAGAAGTAAAAATGCGTCTTCGCGAATCAGCGGCAGACGCAGGACTTTCCAGAAAACAGCAAGGATGGGGCAGAGTAGATGTAGAAAAAATGATGCGATGAAAAAGTGGCAGCTTTTGATAAGAAATGGTACAATAAAAAACAGAAGGAGGAATAAAAAGATGGGAAAATATATTATGGCACTGGATGCCGGAACGACAAGCAATCGGTGCATTCTTTTTAATGCACAGGGAGAAGTATGCAGTGTGGCGCAGAAAGAGTTTACACAATATTTTCCAAAGCCAGGATGGGTGGAACATGACGCAGAGGAGATTTGGGCTACACAGCTGTTTGTCGCGCAGAAAGCAATGGAGCAGATTCATGTGGCCCCGGAAGATATCATGGCGATTGGAATCACAAACCAACGAGAGACAGCTGTTGTGTGGGATAAAGAAACCGGTGTGCCGGTGTATCATGCGATTGTATGGCAGTGCCGAAGAACGGCCTCATACTGCGACACGCTGAAAGAGAAAGGACTGACATAGCTGTATCGCGAAAAGACCGGATTGATGATTGACGCATATTTTTCAGCGACAAAGGTGAAATGGATTCTGGATCATGTAGAAGGAGCAAGAGAGAGGGCAGAACGAGGAGAATTACTGTTTGGAACAGTAGAGACATGGCTGATTTGGAAACTGACAAAAGGAAAAGTTCATGTGACTGATTACTCAAACGCATCCAGAACCATGCTTTTTAATATTCAAAAACTGTGCTGGGATGATGAAATCCTGGAAGAATTGAATATTCCAAAGAAAATGTTGCCACAGGTAAAGCCGTCGAGCTGCATTTATGGCTATACGGATGCTTCTTTCTTTGGCATTCCGATTGTAATCAGCGGTGCAGCAGGAGACCAGCAGGCAGCTTTGTTTGGCCAGACCTGTTTTTCACCGGGAGAGGCAAAAAATACATATGGAACAGGCTGCTTTTTGCTGATGAATACAGGAAATCAGCCGGTATATTCCAAAAACGGACTTGTCACAACGATCGCATGGGGAATTGGAAAAGAGATCACCTATGCCCTGGAGGGCTCTATTTTTGTCGCAGGCGCTGCAATTCAATGGCTGCGCGATGAGATGGAATTAATTTCATGCGCTTCTGACTGCGAGTATCTGGCAAAAGCAGTGGATGACAGCAACGGATGCTATGTAGTTCCGGCATTTA
>JAUNDP010000020.1 GCA_030526005.1 Eubacteriales bacterium | reverse complement strand
CTGTCACCATAAACGCGGCATATCAGTATTTTGAAGAAGATCAAAAAGGAAGTATCGCACCTGGAAAAGTTGCCGATTTTGTAATTCTCTCTGATAATCCTCTTAAGGTTAAAAAAGAGGATTTACGTTCGATCAAAGTTTGTCACACGATAAAACAGGATCGTATCATCTATTCCAGATCGGACAAATAATATTCTGATCCGAAGTAATTTTCGACAGAAAGCGAGGTATCTTTATGTTTTCAACAAAGCAGCAGCGTCATGCTTTTATGCTTGATCTTGTCTGTGATATACTTGGAGCAATTTTATATTCCGTTGGGCTTTATACATTTGCCAAGACAGCAAACTTTGCTCCCGGCGGTCTCTCAGGTCTTGCCTTGATTATCAATTATCTCTGGGATCTGCCTATTGGAATTACCACTCTGATTTTAAATATTCCATTTATTCTCTTCAGCTATAAGCTGGTCGGGAAAAAGTTTCTTTTAAAATCATTAAAGACTATGGTATTTTGTACTATTTTTGTAGATTTTGTATTTCCTTACTTTCCGCCATATTCCGGTGATCCGCTTCTTGCCGCACTGTTTTCCGGAGTATTTCTGGGTGCAGGACTTGCCATTATCTATATGAGAGGCTCTTCCACAGGCGGTACAGATTTTCTGACCATGTCCATCAAAGCGATTTTTCCACATCTCTCGCTCGGACTCGTCACCATGGTCATCGACTTGTTCGTCATCGCTCTTGGATGGCCTGTATTTGGAAATATTGATGCTGTCTTGTACGGTTTAATTTCTACTTTTGCTACTTCTATTGTCATTGACAAGATCATGTACGGCATGGGAGCCGGAAAACTCATGATTATTATCACAACAAAAAGTAAAGATGTGGCTGCTAAGATTGATGAAATCTGCGCCCGCGGTTCCACTGCGATCCGGGGAACAGGAACATATACAAATACAGAACGTCAGGTTCTGCTGTGCGCCTGTTCAAAATCTGAAGTTTACAAACTTCACAGCGCCGTATATCATATTGATCCCGATGCCTTTATCATGATCACAGAGACAAGCGAAGTCTTTGGCGAAGGCTTTATAGAACCGACTGCTCCGAAGTAATTCTGGAGCTTATGGTTCTTACTGTTTCAAATTTGCCTTGAAACACAGAAAAAAAGAGATGAAGATCAGTTTATGATTTTCATCTCTTTTTTTACACAGCTAAAATTGAATGCCGGTGGTGGGACTCGAACCCACACACCCGGATGGATAACAGATTTTGAGTCTGTCTCGTCTGCCAATTCCGACACACCGGCTTTTTTCTGTTCTTTTAGAACCTTTATTATAATATCATACACATTTTTAAATTGCAAGTACTTTTTCTTAAATTTCAAATATTTTTTTACTTTTTGACATTTTCATGAAAATCAGCTAAACTGATTTTTATTAGGAGGTGCTTATTTTATGGAATCTAAAAAACGAAATTTGAATCTTGATCTCACAAAATGTATTGCTGTTTTTACTGTTCTATCCGTCCATTTTTTCTATAATAACGGATTTTATTCCATTCCTGTCTCCACGCCGCGTATGTATCTCATGACAGGAATGCGCACTCTTTTTATGGTCTGTGTGCCTTTATTTCTTCTTGTGACTGGCGCTCTGATGAATAAGAAGGCGCTCTCTGCACGATATTACCGCGGTATCCTTCATACCCTGTTTATCTATCTGCTCTCCTGTATCGCCTGCATGGGATTTAATTATTTTTATAAAGGAATCCCTTATACTCCTTCGCAAGCGATCCTGAGTATTTTTGATTTCAGTGCAGCGCAGTACAGCTGGTATGTGGAAATGTATTTAGGACTGTTTTTGATGATCCCATTTTTAAATCTCATTTATCAAAATTTGACAACAAAGCGTCAGAAGCAGATTCTGGTTCTCATTTTTCTTGCGCTGACTTCACTGCCCACTATGGTCAATTATTATAAAGAAATTGTTCCGAATTGGTGGCAGGGCATCTATCCGATTTCCTATTATTTTTTAGGCGCTTATTTAAGTGAATATCCCGTTTCTATGAAGAAACGCTTCTTAGCTCTCCTTCTGTTTATTTGGATTATTTTCTGTACGATGTTTAATATCCATTTTTCTTATGGGGAAAAATTTGTATGGGGAATTTATAATGGATGGGGCGGATTCCAAAATGTTCTTTCTTCTGCTCTTTTATTTGCTCTGATTCAAAAACTGAATCTGTCCGGACTGCCTTCTCTTATCAAAAATATCATTGTACGGATTTCTGTGCTCTCATTTGGAACGTATCTCGTCTCTTACATTTTTGATCAGATCTTCTATCAGAAATTAAACCGCACCGTCTTATTTATGGAAGACCGTCTGCTCTATTATCCTCTGATCGTTCCGGCCGTATTTATCTGTTCGCTTTTGATATCACAATGTTTCCAGTTTTTATATCAGATCATTTTCAGAAAACAACAAAAGATGAAGTAATCCATTTTACAAAAAACAGTGCAGACAGAAATCCTCCCTGGGAAGAGTTCTCATCTGCACTGTTTTTAAATTGCGTCTTATTCCTGAATCATTTTTTCATAAATCGGAAAGCAGTCAAATGTTGCAAAATAATCTTTCGCTGTCTCTGCTCTTCGAATCATCTGTATGCTTCCGTCTTCTTTTAAAAGAAGTTCCGCTGACTTCAGTTTTCCATTATAATTATATCCCATGGCAAATCCATGAGCCCCTGTGTCATGAATAACCAGATAGTCCCCTTTTTCAATCTCAGGAAGCATTCTGTCAATCGCAAATTTATCATTATTTTCACACAGAGATCCCGTCACATCATACAGATGATCGCATACCGCATTTTCTTTTCCAAGCACTGTAATATGATGATATGCGCCATACATTGCCGGACGCATCAGATTGACAGCGCACGCATCTACTCCAATATACTCTTTATGCGTATGTTTCTCATTGATTGCCTTTGTCACAAGGCATCCGTACGGTCCCATCATAAAGCGTCCCAGCTCTGTATAGATGGCAACGTCTCCCATCCCTGCCGGCACAAGCACTTCTTCGTATACTTTTCTTACTCCTTCGCCGATTTTCATAATATCATTCGGCTCCTGATCCGGCAGATATGGAATCCCGATTCCTCCAGAAAGATTGATAAATTTAATATCTGCTCCCGTTTCCTTTTTCAGTTCTACCGCTGTCTCAAATAAAATTTTTGCCAGCATTGGATAATATTCATTTGTCACTGTATTGCTTGCCAGAAATGCATGGATTCCAAATTCCTCCACACCTTTTTCTTTCATGACACGGAAAGCTTCAAAAATCTGCTCTCTTGTCATGCCATATTTTGAATCTCCAGGATTATCCATGATATCATTTGTAATTTTAAAAGTTCCGCCCGGATTGTAACGGCAGCTCATCTTCTTCGGAAGTTTTCCAAGCGTCTCCTCAACGATTTCAATATGTGTGATATCATCAAGATTAATAATTGCGTTCAGATCAGCCGCCTTTTGAAATTCTTCCACCGGCGTATCATTAGAAGAAAACATGATATCGTCTCCCGTTGATCCAACTGCATCGGACATCATCAGTTCTGTCATGGAAGAACAGTCGCAGCCGCAGCCGTATTCTCTCAAAATCTGAATCAAAAATGGATTTGGCGTTGCCTTCACCGCAAAATATTCTTTATATCCTTTATTCCAGGAAAACGCATCGTTCAATGCCTGAACATTCGCTCTGATTCCCTTCTCGTCGTATAAATAAAACGGCGTGGGATATTCCTTTACAATCTCTTTTACTTGTTCCAGTGTTACAAAAGGCTGTTTTTTCATTTTCAGTCGCTCCTCATTTTCATATACTTCATCGTATAAAATTTATAATTATGCTAAATTTTTTACATTTAATCAAAATATACTCATCCTTCTTCTTTTTGTCAAGGCTTAATATCAAAAAACGACTGTACGCGATGAGAAGTGTCCACCAAATGATTGTACTGTAAGGAAGCATACTCATCTCTTTCTTCCTGTAGTACGTCCTCATCTAACGTATGATATCCGCCATTCTGATCAATAAACACATTTCCAGTCAAAACCGGAATGGTCTTTCTCAGTTCATTTAAGTAGATCTGATAATCGCTCATCGGAAGTTCTATTTTTTCCATCAGAAGACTGCTCAGATAATTCACGCTGATTTTATCAACGCTTTCTTCTTCTATATCATAGTTCGCCCACATCACAAATGGAACGACATATCCTTTCTGGAACTCCTCCAGAGAAGACTCTCTGTCAATTCCATTTAAGTTCAAAAGAGGATTTGTGATATAATCCGAAGGCTGGTGGTCGCCAAACATCAGAATTACTGTTTTCTCTTCCTGATCTTCAAAGTAATCCAGCAATTCTCCAAATGCCTCATCACTTTTTTGAATCAATGTCAGATATTTTTCCACAGCCAAAACCTGCGTCGTTTTCTCTGGAAATTGAGTCAGCTCAATCGTTGGCTCAAATCCCGGATAATCTCTGCTGTATCCCCCATGATTCTGCATAGTCACTTCAAACAAAAACAAAGGTTTTCCTTTTTCTTTTGCTTCATACTGTTCTATAATTTTTTTAAACGCTTCGCGGTCGCTGACATATTCGCGGATTTTTTCCGGATTATCAAAGCTGTCCAGAAACAGCGCCTGGTCAAATCCAAAATAGGAATAAACCTTTTCGCGATTCCATCCGGAAGCATAATATGGATGAATTGCAGTCGTTGCATATCCCATATTTTTCAGATGACTTGCCAGACTTGGTGTCTCTTTGTGGAGAAATTGCTGGTATGCCACACTTCCAGAAGGTAAGAACGCACAGCTGTCTCCTGTCAAAAATTCAAACTCTGTATTTGCTGTATTTCCGCCTTTTACTGAGACAAACAAATTTCCTTTTACTGTATTTTCCTTAAGACTGTGAATATTCGGCATATAGTCTTCACTTGTCTCAAAATCTGCCACATATGATAAATCTGCAAATGCCTCATTCATAATGACAATTACATTTGGCTTTTCTGAATCATCATCGGGTTGTTCTTTCTTGTCGTCTATCTCCTGTTCGATTTTTTCCACCATCTCAACCGAATATCCCTCCGGCTCTTTTACGTTCAAATATTTTAAATTTGAGAGAAATGCGCCAAAGAATCCGTTATTGCGATACAGAACAGTCGGTGTAAACAGTGTGGTATCAAATCCTACCAGATCTGAAATCTGATCCATCTGAATTCCTTTCAAATAGCCTGCCATACAGATACAGGATACCAGAAAGCCGGCCAGTTTACATTTTCGTTTTGTTATTGTCAGCTGTGTCTTCGATGACAAAATGATAATCCATACAAAAGCAAGGATCACAAATACCAATCGGTATGTAATTGTAAATTCATAGTTATCCGTGACAGACACTGCTGTTCCTATTGAATATCCCACGGCACAACCGGAGAAGAGCGAAAACTCACCACAAAATAATTGATCATTCCTACAATCATCGGAATTACTGTCGCAATCGCATATCCTCTCTTTACACTGCCGGTCAGAAACGTAAAACCGGCGTATAAAATCACATAAAAAATCAAATTTACTAAAAATATGGGAACACTTAAATCCCACGGCACATGCGTATAAAATTCCATACAGCAAAGCGCTGCTGCAGGCGCTGCCACTGCAATCGCTATACTGACGGGTTTTGGAAATTTTCCTTTCCACCAAACTGCTATTCCTGCCAAGACAGAAAAAAAGAGTGATATTGACATTTTAGCAACGTCAAATCCCTCTCCTTTCCCTGCCAGCAGACTTAAAACACATAACACAGCTGCCATAGCTCCTGCCTTGACAGCTCGTACTTTATAATCTTTTGACATTTTTTTCCTTCTATCTATCCTATTTTGCCTCTATTACATGCATCATATTTGTCATTGCGCCTTCTCTGGACACCATATTGGTAGCCGGGTCTCCTGCAGTCAATACGACTAATTCACCTTTTTGTACCAGTCCTTTCTGACGTACCAGATGAACAGAATTTTCAATGATTGTCTGTGTAGAAATCTCGCCCATTCCCTTGAGCGGATATACTCCCCAGTAAAGCTGCATACGCAGCACAGAATCTGTATTTGGAGAAATCGCATAAATCGGCATCTGCGGACGGAAATTTGAGATCAAACGTGCTGTCTGTCCGGAAATTGTCGGTGTGATAATACATACCGCATTTAAGTTTGTCGCCGTATCTACTGTGGCAAGTCCCACAGCCGAGGAAATATTTTGACTCTCGTGGCGTTTGTTCAGCCTCATCTGACGCTGAATATCAAGATGTTTCTCCGTATGTTCTGCAATCTTTGTCATCATGCGCACCGCTTCAATCGGATATTTTCCCATTGCTGTCTCTCCGGAAAGCATGATTGCATCGCTTCCATCATAAATTGCGTTTGCCACATCTCCTGCTTCCGCTCTTGTCGGTCTCGGATTGCGGATCATAGAATCCAGCATCTGCGTCGCTGTGATGACAGGTTTTACCTGCTCGTTACATTTATGGATAATCATCTTCTGAATGTAAGGCACTTCTTCTGCTGGAATCTCAACGCCCAGATCTCCTCTGGCAACCATAACGGCATCAGCGGCTTCAATGATCTCATCAATATTTTCTACGCCTTCTGCATTTTCTACTTTGGCAATGATACCGATGTGATCTGCATGATGCTCTCTCAACAGTTTTCTGATTTCTTCAATACATGCGGCATTTCGCACAAATGAAGCTGCTATATAATCAAATCCCTGTTTGATTCCAAATAAAATATCCTGTTTATCTTTTTCCGTGACAGCCGGAAGATTTACACTGACATTTGGGACATTGATTCCTTTTCGCTCACCCAGCTCTCCGCCGTTCTTTACGATACAGTGGATCTCTTTTGGCATCACTTTGCCCACAATCAATTCGATCAGACCATCATCAATCAGAATGCGGTCTCCAGATTTCAAATCTTTTGGAAGGTCTTTATATGTGATGGAACAGTGATGTTCGTCTCCAGTCACATCATCAATACACAGGCGAAAAGCTGCTCCTTCCTTCAGCATTACCTTTTTTCCATCTTTTAATAAGCCAGTTCGTATTTCCGGTCCTTTTGTGTCTAGGATTAAGGCGATCGGCTTATCTAATTCTTCTCTGACACTTTTTACAAGCTTCACTCGTGCGCTGTGTTCCTCATGATCTCCGTGTGAAAAGTTAAATCTTGCCAGATCCATACCATTTTGTGCCAGATCCATCACAATCTTTCTGTCATTTGCATTTGGACCCATTGTACAGATAATTTTCGTCTTTTTCATACCATTTCTCCTCTGCTATATCTTCTCATTTTTTGTCATGATGTACGTGCTCGTGTGTAAACAGATGATCCTGGCAATACTCATAATTTCCATCACACTTTGAACAAAAACGAAATTCCAGATCGTCTCCGTCCAGTTCTGTCCTGCCGCAGATTGCACATTTGTGCTTTGTAACCTGATTGTTCTTGTTTGGATAAGAACGCGTATTGGAACTTACCTGCTTTTTAAACTTCTGCTTTCTTCTGATTTCAGACGGAGATACTCTCCAGTACTGAACGCCTCCCAGGAAAAAGACCAGGAAGTTAAATAATGAGGCAATGATTGCAACTCTTCCTGCCCAGTTGCTGCTGACAAAAGCAAACAGCAGATAAACTCCATCCAGCAATGCAAGCCATTTGATCTTGATCGGAATAATGAAATATAAATACAGCTGCATATTTGGATAACTTGCGGCAAAAGCCAAAAAAATAGAAAGTGAAATGTAATAGGTGCTGAACGTTGTTCCAAGAAGTGGTTCTACTCCCTGCGCAGCAAAAATTCCATATATGATAAACGCTCCGATCATCGTCGCCAGAACACCCGAAAAGATATAGAGGTTATACCGAAACGTTCCCCATGTCTTCTCTAATGTATTTCCCAAAGAATAATACAGAGAAAGCATGATAATAGTAAAAATATCCAGCCTTCCAGGCGGAATTAACAGCCATGTCACCAGTCTCCAGACCTGCCCCTGCAAAATCAGCGCCGGTTCCAGCGTCAGATATAAGACGAAGGACGGCTGAATCAGCTGCAGAATATATCCGACCACATAGAGAATAATGATATACATTGTCAGATTTGGAATCGCATACCGCCCAAATTTGCGCTGTAATTTGTCAATCAGTTTCATAAGCAATCCTTTCTTTCTTCATCATTTTAGAATTAGAAGAGATTCTTTTTAGAAAAAATAATAGCAACTACAATACTTAAGATGAGGGAGAACAGAATCACAAACCAGAATCCAAACGGACTTCCCGCAAATGGCATTCCAGCCTCATTCACATTCATGCCATACGCGCTGAAAATCATCGTCGGGATTGACATCACGATTGTCACCGTTGCCAGAAATTTCATGACAATATTCAGGTTATTTGAGATAACCGATGCGAACGCATCCATCATTCCGCTCAAGATACCGCTGTAAATATTCGCCATCTCAATCGCCTGTTTGTTTTCAATGATAACGTCTTCCAACAGTTCTGTGTCTTCTGGATATTTCTTAATGGTCTCCGTCTTAAGAAGTTTTTCCAACACCACTTCATTTGACCGCAGCGATGTTGTAAAATAAACCAAGCTCTTTTCCAGTTCCAAAAGCTCTATCAATTCCTGATTTCTCGTCGATCCATGCAGCTTTTTCTCCACCACTTCGCTCTTCTTGTCAATGATACGCAGATAGTGCAGATACAGACTTGCATTCTTGTACAAAATCTGCAGGATAAAACGTGTTTTCATATAAGTGAAGAAATTGCGCACTCTTCCGTCCATAAAAGCAGACAATACCGGTGTGTCCTCCAGACATACCGTAAAAATCAGTTTATCCGTCACGATGATCGACATAGGAATTGTTCCGAACCAGTCTTTGTCATTTCGATTTTCAATAATCGGGACATCCACCAGAACCATTGTATAGTTATCGCCCACCTCGATACGGGACCGCTCCTCCTCATCCAGAGGCGCTCTTAAATCGTCCACTTCTATCTTGTATTCTTTGGAAATATCCAGGATTTCCGTAGCAGTCGGATTGATCAGTGCAATCCAGCAGCCTTCCTGTGCCTCATTTACATGTTGAATTTCTCCATCCATTGTTCGGAAAATTTTAATCATAATTCCATGCTCCTTTCAAAAAATAATCTGTACACAGTACCAGATCATCTCTCTCCAGGCGAATCCCAGGTACTATGTTCTCTCTTTTAATTTTCTTATCTTCTCCCTAGGACTAGGCCCACCTTCCATGGAATCACCCTCTCTTTCTTAGCTGTAAAGTCTTTCTGTTCATGGATATTATAGTTTCAAAAAAATCATTTGTCAATGAAACGTATCTAATTTTACAGAATATTCACGATTTAAAAAAACGTACCAGATATTCCATCCGAGAAGTCATTGCTTCCATCATCAAATCAAGCACCGTCAGAGCAGCCATTGATTCCGCAACCACAACCGCACGGGGCACAATAATCGGATCATGGCGTCCTTTAATATGGATCTCACTCTCCTCGCCGTCTGTTGTCACCGTTCTCTGACCGTGGAAAATAGACGGGGTTGGTTTAACTGCTGCACGAAAAATGACATCGCTTCCGTCACTGATGCCTCCTAAAATTCCGCCGGAATGATTTGTCATTTTCTCCAGTCTGCCATCATTTCCTAAATGATACGCATCATTATTTTCACTGCCTTTTGCCCTTGCAGCCATCATTCCGTCTCCAATTTCAAATCCCTTTACTGCTCCGATCGAACAGATTGCCTTTGCCAAATTTGAACTCAGTTTTTCAAAAACAGGTTCTCCAATTCCCGGCATCAATCCGTGGATTATACATTCGATCACGCCGCCTGAGGAATCTCCCTCTTTCATACATTGCTCCAGATATTGCTCTGCCTCCTGCGCAGCTTTTGCATCCGGCATACAAAGAGCATTATTCAAAATCTCATCCTTGCAGAATGACTCCATCACAACCGGTCCGATTGATTTTGTATACGTTGTAAAGGTGATTCCCAGCTGATTTAAAATTTTGACAGCAATCGCACCTGCCGCAACTCTTCCAATCGTCTCTCTTCCGGAAGATCGCCCTCCTCCTCTGTAGTCACGGAAACCGTATTTCAGATCATACGTCAGATCTGCATGACCTGGCCGGTACATTTTGGCAATCTCACTGTAATCTTTTGAGCGCTGTGTTTTATTGAAAACTGCCATGGCAATCGGCGTTCCTGTCGTCTTTCCTTCAAATACACCCGAAAAAATTTCCACGCAGTCCTCTTCTTTTCTCGGCGTCGCATAACGACTCCTTCCTGGTTTTCTCCGGTCTAAAAAAATCTGAATATCCTTCTCGGAAAGTTCCAGACCTGCCGGACATCCATCCACAACAACTCCTACTCCCTTTCCGTGGGATTCTCCCCACGTCATAATCTTAAAATGTGTCCCAAATGTTGATCCTGCCATCTTTCTGTTCCTTTCCATTTTCTTTTTTTACTTCTTTTTCCCTGATCATTTTTTCTCATTCAATGAGATTTCGGATTGTTTTAAAATATTTTATCCTGCAAACAAAAGCAGTTCAAAGCCATCTGCAGATCTCTCTACCCTCACTTTGAACTGCCTTTCGTATGTTCATGTTCCGCTGTTATTCTTCTTCACTGTCATCTAATTTTGAAATTAAGATACAGTTTGGTGTCTCCAGTTTAATCGGACGTCCTTTCATTACAAGCAGTTTTTTCTCGTAATCTACATGGAAGAAACGGATGTCATTTGACTCATGGTTCAATACTACCAATGTTTTCTCATCCGGGAAAATATCGATATCTTTCGGGTATTTTCCGCTGATCGGCAAAATACACAGTTCCGTCAGCATACCGTTCTCCTGATTGATTTCATATACAGCTGCTGTGTTGTCTCCTGCTGTGGAGCAATACAGATATTTTCCGCTTGGAGAAATCTTCATACCGGACGCCGCACAAGCAATCTCATCTGCATCCATCTGTGTGTTCACCGTCTGAATCAATTCAAACTGCGGAGATTTTCCGCTTCCATCATAACTGTAAACTTCAATCTGATTTGTGAGTTCACAGATGACATATGCAAACTTTCCATTTTTGCTGAAGCGGATCAGTCTAGGTCCAGATTCTGGTCGAAGACGCAGAATATCATATAATTTCAGCTTTCCTGAAGTCGGATGAACGGTATACAGTTTAATCTGATCAATTCCATTGTCCACCGCACACAGATATTTATCATCCGGCGTCATTGTCACACAGCTGACATGAGGACGGAAATTTCTCTCTGCAACGCTTCCCAGACCTTTATGAAAAACGCCATCGACAACGCTTCCCAGACGACCGTCTTCATGAATCTTCACCACGCTGACTTTTCCGTCATGATAACCGCCTACGAACAAAAATTTTCCCTCTTTATCCGTGGAGAGAAAGCATCCTCTCATTCCTTCAATCCCAACCTGGTTGATCGGTTTTAAAGAACCGTCTTTTTCTATTTTCAGTACCTCCACGCCCTCATCTGCGATGGAATACAGATACTTTCCATTGTTCGATTTTGCGACATGAGACGCATTGTTCACCGGCACAACTTCCCGCTCTGTCATATATCCAGCTTCCACATCCAGATCATATACATGGATGCCTACGCTGCTTCCGTGCGTATAAGTGCCAACGTAGGCAACATATTTTTCTTTTCCCATTTCCGTGTCCTCCTTAACCTATATAGTCAGTCTACAGATCTGTACTCTGACACGCCGTTTCAGAAACATACTGTCAGAAATCAATGTCTGTTTTTTTCTATCATGAACATTATTTTACCATAAACTCCGAAATTTGTTAAGTATAAATGACTGTTTTGTTGAAAATTTATTGACACTTTTCACGGATATCTCATTTTGTTTGGCATCATTGGATACCTTTCTCCAAGTTGTTCCAAGTTTCTTATAGCTGTAACTGTAAGTATTTCTGCTCTGTTTAAAAAAGATCCCTCAGCCGATCTTTTGAAATCAGCTGAGAGATCTTTAAAATTATGCAAATTTTGCCCAGTATCCCTGAATAAAAATAACCAATACAATAATTGGAAGAATCCATGTCACATAAAAGCGGATTGCTTTAGGGAATTTCATTCCTTTTCCCTCATTTACTTCCTTCATAAAGTTTTTAAATCCCCATCCGTAACGGCTCGTACAGAAAATGAGATAAATCAGACTTCCAAGCGGCAAAATATTGTTGCTCACAATAAAATCCTCTAAATCCTGAATTGTGCTTCCACTTCCAAACGGCTGGATTCCGCTCCAGAGATTAAATCCCAGAATACATGGCATAGACAGCAAAATGATGACGATTCCATTGATGATCGCTGCTTTTTTTATACTGCATCCTGTCAGATCTCTTGCAAATGTAATAATATTCTGAAATACAGCGATCACGGTGGAGACTGCTGCAAACGTCATGAAAATAAAGAATAAAGACCCCCACACACGTCCTCCTGCCATATGATTGAACACATTCGGCAGTGTGATAAAAATCAGATTCGGACCACTGTCCGGCTGAACGCCGAATGCAAAACAAGCTGGAAAAATAATAAGACCTGCCATAAATGCCACTGAGGTGTCAAGAACCGTGACACTGATCGCTTCCCCTAAAAGTCTTCTCTCTTTTCCGATAAAACTTCCAAAAATTGCAAGTGCTCCGATTCCAATGCTCAGCGTAAAGAAAGCCTGACCCAGCGCCGCAAAGACAACTTCTCCGATTCCTGCCTCTTTCATCTTTGCGAAATCCGGTTTTAAGTAAAATGCAAGTCCTTCTGCATTTCCTTCCATCGTCAGAGAATTGATTGCAAGAACAACCATCAGTCCAAGCAGACATAGCATCATCCATTTCGTGATTGTTTCTACTCCTTTTTTCAGACCAAGAGCACAGACTGCAAAGCATCCCACAACAATAATAATCATCCCCACAGTCATGATCACCGGATTGGAAAGCATATTGGAAAACTCTCCCTCAACCTGCTCTGCATTGAGTCCTGCAAAGTCTCCCTTTGCCATTTTCACAAAGTAAATCATCATCCATCCGCCGACAGTCGTATAAAACATCATAAGAATGTAGTTTCCTGCCATCGCCATATATTTTGACAGATGCCATTTTGATCCTTTCGGCTCCAGCACGTCAAATGACAGAGCTACACTTTTCTGGCTGGCTCTTCCAACGGCAAATTCCATTGCTACAATCGGAAGCCCCAGAATAATCAAGAATAAGATGTAAATAAGCACAAAAGCGGCGCCTCCATATTGTCCCACGATGTATGGGAAGCGCCACACATTTCCCAGACCGATCGCGCATCCTGCCGAAATCAGAATGAAACCCAGACGGGAACCAAATTTCTCTCGTTCCATACTTCTCTCTCCTTACACAATAAATAATTTTTTCTTGTATATTTTAACTGATATTGTTCTGTTTGAAAAGCTTTTTTTCGTTATTTTTTGAATTTGATATAATTTTAAAGCGTTAATGCTTTAAATTATAAATATCATTGACAATTTTTCTCTTCTCTTCTAAACTAAAAAACAGCGATTATAAAAACAGTAGGTTTCCGCCTGCTGCAAACGAAAGGGTTTTATTTATGAAACGAATTTTTCATTATACGGCTTCTTCCCATGACGAGGGACTGAAAATATATGAATTTTTAAAAAGACAGGGATACTCAAAAGCAGTTCTGACTCATATCCGCAAAACTCCCGATGGTATTTTACTCAACGATTGCGCCGCTTTTTCCTCTGTCCGCCTGAAAAAAGACGATCTCTTGACAATCTCTCTTATAGATGAAAAACCGTCTGAGCAGATCGTTCCTGTGCCTGTTCCGATTCATATTGTCTACGAAGATGAAGATTTGATGGTTCTGGACAAAGAGGCAAATCAGCCGATTCATCCCTCTATTAACAACTATGACAACACGCTTGCAAACGGTTTAGCATGGTACTTTTCTCAAAAAGGAGAACCATTTGTCTACCGTTGTATCAACCGTCTTGACCGTGACACAACCGGACTTTTGATTGTTGCTAAAAATATGCTCAGCGCCGCCATTTTGTCCGAGATGGGAAAACGCCGTGAAATCCATCGGGAATACCTTGCCATCGTACAGGGGGAAACGCCTCCTGAAGGCACGATTGACGCTCCTATCGCCAGAATGGACGATTCTGTGATTGCTCGCTGTGTCGACTTTACACATGGCGATCATGCTGTCACACATTTTCAGCGTATCTGTTTCCAACGTAATCTGTCTCTCGTCTCTTTAAAGCTGGAGACAGGAAGAACGCATCAGATTCGCGTCCATATGAAATATATCGGTCATCCTTTGATCGGAGATTTTCTGTATCATCCTGATTTTTCTCTGATCCATCGGCAGGCGCTCCATTCTCACAGGCTCTCTTTCTCCCATCCCATCACAAAAGAATGGCTTTCTTTTACCTCGCCTCTTCCAAAAGATATGCAGCTTTTCTAAGCCAAATTTTTCTGAATGATCGCCACGGACCATTTTATGAGATATAAAAAAGAGAACGCTAAAATCTTCTTAGCATTCTCTCTTTTTTGCTGTGTCTTTTTTATAAAACATTTCCCCTGATACGCGGTACTTCGTCAATATGAAGGTAATGGCTGATACATTTTACAAGAAGATCGTGGTTTGAAATATGATCCAGGCCTGAGACTACAATCGATCCAATTACTCCAACTTCCTCAACACGGATTGGAAATGCACCGCCTGCTGCCGCATATTCTCCTGAATCCAGTCTCCAATCGCTCAATGTCTGTTCTGCTTTTTTTAACAGCATACAGACAAGAAAACTGCTTTTTTCCATTCTCTTTACTGTATTTTGCTTTCTCTCCATCCACTCTTCATTGTCAAGAGTGATTCCATTTGATTCATATTGAAATGGAATACATCCATTGTTCAGCCGGATACTGACTGCCACCGGAAGTTTTCTTCTCTTTGCCTCTGTCACAAGCATACATCCTAATTCCCAGGCATCCTCATTTGTAAAATGAGAAAACTGTAAGATCTCTTCCTGCATCTCCAACATTGCAATTAATTCATCCATTGTCATACAAATGCCCCCTGTCTGATCATCATCCTGTCTAGCAGTCTGACATTTTTTCTTTTATGTCACCGTTTATTATACTCTTTTTCTCAGCAGTCCGCAAGCTTTATCCATCAAAACCATTTCTTCCATTTGAACCATAAAATCTCCAGAAGAATCATCCCTACGCTGACTGCAATCACAATCGGATATCCATATTTACTGCTCAGTTCAGGCATATTTGTAAAGTTCATGCCATACCAGCCGGCAATCAGCGTCAATGGCATAAAAATTGTTGTCACCACGGTCAGCATCTGCATTACTTTGTTCTGTCTCTCATCCATTCTGGACTGATATAATTCTCGAAGCTGGAGAGAATATTCCTTTAAGACGTGAGTAGAATCATGAAGTCTCTCTACACGGGCAGCTTGTATTCCAAATACCCTGCACTCCTGCTCTGTCATCAGGTTGTTTCTGTTTTCTTCCAAAATTCCGCATAAATCTATCATTTGCTGATAATAGGAATCTAAAATCAACAGCTCTTTGCGGATATTCAAGATCTGCACATCAAACCGTTTCATCTCTTTATGGATCAGATGTTCTTCCATTTTGGAAAGTCTCTCCTCAAAATTTTGCAGATAAATGACATCTTCTTTGATGAGATATTCAATAAAACCAGCCAGAAACTGTGCCGGTGTATCCATGACATCCAAAGAATATTTTTCCACTTCCTTGCGAAGATCGCTCTTCATTTTCTGATCACTGACAAGAAGAAGTTCTTTCTGATCCAGATAATATCCTAAGATTTGTTTCTTGTGAAACAGGTCTGTCTTATCTGGAATGGCAAACGTTCCCACAATACAATCTGAAAACAGCTCTGCTTTACAGTGTTTCCCTCGTTCCATGCTCTCCTGAAGCCGTCTCTTTTGTACACTGTCTTCTTTCTTTTCTCTGTATTCTTTTGTCGTCATAATTTCCAGTTTCATTGTTTTCACCTTTTTTCATAAAGCTTCTTGTTCTTATTATTCCATCATGGAGCAGATAAAAACATACGTTTTTTCATCAGAGCGTTCTCTGTCATAGTGATATCCAAGTCTCTCGAAATTTTTCATCTCTTTTGGATCTTCAATTTTATTTTCAGCCAGAAACCGTACCATCTCTCCTCTTGCCATCTTCGCTTTTGTTCCTTTTACAACGACCTTATTCTCCTGCAAATCTCCAAAAATGCAGGATACAAATCGTATCCTTTTTTCCAGATACTTCTCTATGGCAATCGCATACTCTTTTGATGCCAGATTTAAGATACAGGACGTCTCTCTGCACAGCTGTCTGCTGATCGTATCTCCCCAGTACTCATACATGGATGGCTGTCCAAACCTCTGCGTTTTTGCCTGCATTTCCAGCCGATACGGCACTATCCTGTCCGTCGGTCTTAAAATCCCATAGAAACCTGACATAATCCGAAGATGTTCCTGCAGATAAGAAAGAGAGCTTTCCTCCATCACAGACGGCGCTATATATTGATATTGAATTCCTTCATATGCCAGAATCGCCGGTGTAAATGCTGCTTTAATATTCATCTCCTGAAATCTTTTATATGCCTCTTTTGCGATCTTATCACTGCAGTTCCAAAGGTGTTTTGCCTCTTCATAAGAAAGGGTACAAATCCACTTTCTCAGATCGTCTGCTCTTTCCCAAAATACAGGCAGATGATCTGCTAAAAGCAGATCTGTTTCCTTCATCTTTTTTGCCGGAGCTATGATGATTTTCATACTTTTCTATGCAAGATTCCCTGTATAGAGCTGATAATACTTTCCATGCTCTGTAATCAGCTGATCGTGCGTTCCCCTCTCGATAATTCTTCCATTTTCCAGCACCATGATACAATCGCTGTTGCGTACGGTAGAAAGGCGATGAGCGATGACAAACGTAGTCCGTCCTTTCATCAGTTTATCCATGCCATCCTGTACCAGTCGTTCTGTTCTTGTATCAATAGAACTGGTCGCCTCATCCAAAATCAATACCGGAGGATCTGCAACCGCCGCTCTGGCGATCGCTAAGAGCTGTCTCTGCCCCTGACTTAAGTTTGTCCCGTTTCCTGTCAGCATTGTCTGATAGCCATCTGGAAGACGGCGGATAAATCCATCTGCATTGGCAAGTTTTGCTGCTGCGATTACTTCCGCATCTGTCGCATCCAGTTTTCCATAACGGATATTTTCCATCACCGTATTTGTAAATAAGTTTGTATCCTGCAAGACAATTCCGAGTGAGCGGCGCAGGTCTGCTTTTTTAATCTTATTGATGTTGATTCCGTCATATCGGATCTTTCCATCCTGAATATCATAAAAACGGTTGATCAGATTTGTGATTGTCGTCTTTCCAGCGCCTGTAGATCCTACAAATGCAATTTTCTGACCCGGAGTGGCATATAACTTCACATCATGGAGCACAATCTTTTTATCATCGTATCCAAAATCAACTCCGTTAAATACGACATCTCCTTTTAATTCTATATAGTCTGTCGTATTGTCTGCTTTGTGATAATGTTTCCATGCCCAGCATCCTGTATGCTGTTTTGTCGTCTCCCTCAGCTCCCCGTCTACTTTTTCAGCATTGACAAGCGTCACATATCCTTCGTCCACTTCCGGTTTTTCATCAAGCAGATTAAAGATACGCTCTGCGCCTGCCAGAGCCATAATAATACTGTTTAACTGCTGACTGACCTGATTGATCGGCATATTGAAACTTTTATTAAAGGTCAGAAAACTTGCAAGCTTTCCAAGTGTAAATCCACCAATCTGATTTAAAGCTAAAATTCCTCCGACAATAGCGCACAGCACATAGCTGATATTTCCGATCTGAGCATTCGTCGGCATCAGGATATTTGCAAATTTATTTGCATTGTTTGCGCTCTCGCACAGAGCATTATTAATCTCATCAAACTGCTGTTTGCTCTTTTCTTCATGACAGAATACTTTTACGACTTTCTGTCCTTCCATCATCTCTTCAATGTAAGCATTCACTTTTCCGAGATTGACCTGCTGTTCCATAAAATATTTTCCACTCAAAGAAGCCAGTTTTCGCGTCACCATCAGCATGATGAAAACCATCGCCAGCGTTAAAATTGTCAGCGGTACATTCAAAATGATCATACTGACCAATACACTGATGATTGTGATTACACTAGAAAGCATCTGCGGCATACTCTGACTGACCATCTGACGCAGCGTATCAATATCGTTTGTGTAAACGGACATGATATCTCCATGCGGATGCGTATCAAAATATCGGATTGGAAGGCTTTCCATGTGAGAAAACAGATCATTTCTCATCTGATTTAACGTTCCCTGCGTGACATTGACCATGATGCGGTTATAAATATAGGTAGAGACAATACCAACCGCATAGAATCCTCCCACACGAAGAAGAGCGCTTGCCAGCGGTCCAAAATCAGGATTGCTGCTTCCCAGCATCGGAAGAATATATTCGTCGATCAATGTCTGCATAAACATTGTTCCCTGCACATTTGCAAGCACCCCGATAAAAATGCAGATTACAACAACAAAAATATGGATCTTATAGCTCTTTAAGATATATCCGAGTGTTCTTGCCAGAAGCTTTCCCGGATTTTTCACGTTTGATTTGACTCCTCTTGGAGCTTTTCCCATTGGTCCTGGCATTATCTGTCACCTCCATTTTGATCAAAGTCTCCGCTTCCATTCATCTGTGACTCATATACATCACGATAAATCTGATCTCTCTCCAATAATTCTTCATGGGTTCCAAATCCATGTACCGTTCCATTTTCCATAACAATGATCCGGTCCGCATTTTGAACGCTGGAGATACGCTGGGCAATAATCAGCTTCGTCGTATCTGGAATTTCTTCTGCAAACGCTTTTCTGATTTTTGCATCTGTCGCTGTATCGACAGCGCTTGTGGAATCATCCAGAATCAAAATCTTTGGTTTCTTTAAAAGCGCTCTTGCAATACAAAGTCTCTGTTTCTGACCTCCGGAAACGTTGCTTCCGCCCTGTTCAATATACGTCTCATATCCATCTGGCATTTTCTGGATAAATTCATCGGCACATGCAAGCATACATGCGCGGCGGCACTCTTCTTCTGTTGCATTTTCATCTCCCCAGCGGAGATTGTCCAATATCGTTCCGCTGAAAAGCACATTTTTCTGCAGCACGACAGAAACTTCATTTCGCAGCGTATCGAGATCGTATCTGCGCACATCTTCTCCACCCACATATACTGCGCCTTCTGTGACATCGTACAAGCGGCTGATTAGATTGACAAGACTCGATTTTGCACTTCCTGTTCCTCCGATGATTCCGATCGTCTCTCCTGCACGGATCGACAGATCAATATCTTTTAAGACAGGCTCTTTGCTGCCCTTTCGATAACTGAAATTCACATGTTCAAAACGGATGCTTCCATCTTTTACTTCTAATAAAGGGTTCTCGGGATTCACAAGATCGGTCTTCTCATTGATCACTTCACTGACACGGCGTGCGCTCGCCATACTCATCGTAACCATGACAAAGATCATCGAGAGCATCATCAGACTCATCAGGATATTCATACAATATGCCAGAAGACTCATCAACTCTCCTGTTGTCAGAGAATCGCTTACGATCATCTTTGCTCCCAGCCAGCTGATGCCTAAAATGCAGGAATAGACGGTCAGCTGCATCAGCGGTGCATTAAAAGTCAGAATTTTTTCTGCTTTTATAAACATCCGATATACGCTTCCGCTTGCTCCTTTAAATTTCTGTTTTTCATAGTCCTCTCTGACATATGCTTTTACAACGCGGATTCCTGTGATATTTTCCTGTACGCTCGCATTTAAATCGTCATATTTCTGGAATACCTGCTGAAAGTATTTTGTCGCTCTGCTCATAATCAGGCAGAGACATCCTCCTAAAAACAGAACTGCGACTAGATAGATCGTTGCCAATTCTGCATTGATGGAAAATGCCATAATCATAGCGCAAATTAAACTTGCCGGCGCTCTTGTAAACATACGTAAAATCATCTGATACGCATTTTGGAGATTCGTCACATCTGTCGTCAGACGTGTAATTAGCCCTGCCGTGCTATATTTATCAATACTTGCAAATGAAAATGTCTGGATATTGTCATACATTGCTTTACGCAGATTTCTGGCAAATCCCGTCGAAGCCTTAGCGCCATATTTTCCCCCCATCACACCTGCAAAAAGACCGATCGCCGCAACTACGACCATGCAGGCGCCTACTGTATAAATATGAGTGATCTCTCCCTTTTCAACACCGTCATCAATGATGGAAGCCATCAGAAACGGAATAATCATTTCCATAATTACTTCTAAAATCATAAAACACGGTGTCAAAACAGACGCTCTTTTAAATTCTTTCACCTGAGCTGCCAATGTTTTCAGCATCTTTTCTCCTCCTTGATTTTTTGTTTTTTTGCTGTATCTCGACATTTTTTCTCTGTCTTCCTCTCCAGCATAGTTTTTATTTTTATACATATCTGCTGCGAAATCTTATTATAGTAAAAACATTTTTATTGGTCAAGTTTTACTTTAACTGCAAGCTTCAGGTTTTTTTGCATCTTTCACAAGGAAAGCTGCCTGAATTTTCTCCATATTTCCAAATAAGAAAACGGCCTCGCTGAAAGCGAAACCGTTTTCTTCCCTATTCACCTTTTATTCAGTTATTCGGGTATTTTTATTATTTTGTCAGTTCAGGTAATGGTGTCTTATAATCTTCCATGCAAGCAGCTGCATCGCTGTTGTCGATTGGTTTTAATGTATAAGTATATTCATATGTCTGATCTGCAGGGTTCTGATATGGAATCAAAGGCTGTGCTCCCCAAGACTGATCTCCACCCATACCCATCTGTCTCTGGTTCAGACGCAGAGTGATGCTTGTTGGCTCAGGCAGCAGATAAGAGTGCAGATGTGTACCTAACTGTTCTGGTGTGTAATACAGAGCGTTGATTTCCATTGTTCCGTCTGCTTTTGCAAGTAAACCAATGCCTTCATCGTTCGTCATGCTTACCCATCTTACATCTGTACGGTTTCCTGTCTCCTGTGGTTTGATATAGTCTACGAAGAAGTTATCTACTGTATTTGTGTAGATTCCTACATTGTATCCTGTCTGTCTGTCAATGTAGTTCTCATCCGGTCCTTTACCGTAATATGTCACGTTATCAAATTCTAACGGCATCTGCAGTAAATTTCCAACTTCTGGGATCATCGGCAGATCTGCTCCTGGTGTCAGTGTACTTGTAATCTTCACGTCACCTGTTCCGTATACTGTATAAACCTGTTTGTAATCAGATTCTGTCTTTGTAGGCAGTTTGGAAGTAACTGTGAACTGTACTGCGTTGCTTCCTAATTCTTCTACTGTGACATCCTGAATCTGACGGTCTTCTCCTGCATATCTCCATGTTCCGAGTGTCAGTGGAGAGTAGAATCCAAGGTCACTGTCTGTAGGTGCTCTCCAGAAGTTCGGGATTGGTCCGTTTTCGAGCAGTTCTGTGTTCTTGAAGTTGAAGGAATCGATAGTTCCTGTCACTTTGTTGAAGTTTAATGTGAAATCTTTACCTGTTACTGTTACAGCATCTTCTGCCTCTTCAACAGTCAGATCTGCGATATCTTCTGCTTTTACAGCTTCTACTTCCGGAACTTCAACTGGGAGTTTGAACTGTCCCATAGCGATCTCATGACCAGCTTCTGCCCATAACTCATCCTCTTTCAGTTTGAAGCTTACATTTACAAAGTACTCTGCTCCTGCTTTTGGCTCTGTGATTTCATAAGGAACTCTCAGTGTCTTTTCTGTCAGTGGAGGAAGATCCATCTGTGCTTCATCGAATTCACCGGACTGGATTACAACGCCGTCTTCCAGTAATTCCCAAGAACCAGCATATTTGTTCATATTTGTGAATAAGAATTCGTTTTCTACTACGATTTCCTGTTTGTTCAGGTCGCCTTCTCTTACTTCCAGTTCCTGGTAAACTTTCTTAACTTCTACTAATTCAGGCTGTACTGTTCTGTCTGGAGATACAAGACCGTTTGCACAGAAGTTCTTGTTGTTTGGATTTCCTTCTGGGATATCCTGCCAGTCTCCACCGAAGCTGTTGAATGTTTCTGCTTCATATGTCTTCTCTGTTGTCTCTTCAAAGTCAAGCCATACGACTGCGCTCTCATCTGCTGTACGAGTTGTGTCAGCGATTTCTTCTGCTGATAAAGCTCTATTGTAGATATGTACGCTGTCGATCAGACCCTTGAATGTTCCAGGGATGTTTGGATTCTGTGCATCATAAGTAACGTCTGCACCGATTCCAACTGCGTTTCCGCCTGCCATGATACCATTCTTGTCTGCAACAGTTGCAACTGCTTCTCCATCCAGGTATAATGTTACATTTTCTCCGTCAAATGTACCTGCTACATGGTGCCATTCGCCTACCCAGTTTTCAGGTGTAGGAATGGAAGCGGATACTTTTCCGTATAATTCTGTCTCTTCATCAAATACGTTGTTGTAGATGTAGAATTCCAAAACATCTGTTGTCTCGCCTGTCTCTTCGTCTGTTGAGATCTTTCTCTGCAGACCGTAAGACTCTGTACACATCCAGTCATCGTTACCTTTTGTGATAATTGGTGTAGTTGCCTCGGAGGCCTCTGGTTTTACCCATGCTTCCAATGTAAATGGTTCTTTATCTTCAAATACAAGTGCTTTGTCAACCTGGCACTGTGCATATCCTTCCATTGCTTTTCCGCTCTGTCCTTCTTCTACCAGGTCACCCTTTAATGTAACTTCGATATCCTGTCCATCATTTTTCAGGATCTGTGATGGTTCTACATCCCATGCTACAGACTGTTCTACCCAATCCCAGATGAATCCACCCTGCAGGTTTGGATATCTTTCAAATACATCCCAGTACTCCTGAAGGTTACCAACAGCATTACCATGCGCATGTGCATATTCACATTCGATAGCTGGTTTATCACCGTAGATTCCCCACCATACCATTGGGTTTTTGATCTTGTCAACTACAGAATCATCCTGGTTGACACGACGGTACATTCTGGACCATACGTCAACTTCCGGAATCTCTCTGTGTCCTTCATAATGAACAAATCTTGTCGGGTCTAATTCTTTACACAGATTTCCAAGAATTGCCCATGTATCACCATTATAAGATTCATTTCCTAAGGACCAGGAAACAATAGATGGATGAGTCTTACTTCTTTCGATTGCACTTGTCATTCTGTCTTTACAAGCTTCGATCCATTTCAGATCACTCTGTGGCAGATAATCGTTTAATCCGTGAGACTCGATATTTGCCTCGTCGATAACATATAATCCGTATTCGTCGCAAAGTTCATACCATCTTGCTTCGTTTGGATAGTGAGAGCTGCGGACAGCGTTGAAGTTGTGCTGTTTCATCAGTTTGATATCTTCAATCATGCTTTCTTCTGTGACATGTCTTCCGCCTTCTAATGTTGTCTCATGACGGTTTACACCACGGAACATGATCGGCTGTCCATTGATAAGGATCTGAGATTTATTTGTTCCCTTGTTTACGATCTCGATCTGACGGAAACCAACGTTGCATCCTGCTGTCTCAATCACATTGCCTTCTGGATCTTTTACTGCGAATACTAACTGATATAAGTATGGATCTTCTGCTGACCACTGTCTTGGAGATTCTACTTCTACAGATGTAGCAACATCTGCCTCTTTGCCATAGAATCTGGCATCCATAGTCTCTTCAAATACTTCTTTGCCTTCTGCGTCAAAGAGAGTGGCTGTTACTGTGCATCCTTCTACTGCTGGATCTACTGTGTTGTATCTTCTCAGTGTAGCGTCCAGATCGATGGTTGCATTGTTGTAATCTTCATCAAATGTAGTTGTGTAGTTGAAGTCAAATAAAGATGCTTCTTTATTCTTTGCATATAAGAAGACATCACGGAAGATACCGCTTAAGCGGATGAAGTCCTGATCTTCCAGATAGCTTCCGTCTGACCAGCGATATACCTGGACAGCAATCACGTTCTCTTCTCCAGCCGGATTCAGATATGGAGTGATATCAAATTCTGCTGCTGTATAGCTGTCTTCGCTGTATCCAACTTTATGTCCGTTTACCCATACATAGAATGCAGATTCTACACCCTGGAAGGAAACAAATACTTCTTTGCTCTCATCCCAGTTTTCCGGTGTTGTAAATGTTCTGCGGTAGTGACCTACTGGATTGTAAATTGTAGGAGATACGCCAATTTCCGGAGTTTCTACACCTTCCCATGGGAGACGTGTATCTGTATATTTTGGATAGTCATATCCTTCTGTCTGCCAGTTAGCTGGAACAGTGATCTCATCCCATCCGCTCACATCATAAGAAGGATCAAAGAATTCATTGTTTCTTCCTGATGGATTTTCAGAAAGCATGAATTTCCATTTTCCGTTCAGTGACTGCTGGTCAACTTCTGTATCTTCCTGACGAACTCTTGCAGTCTCTACACTGTTATAAGATTTGAAAATTGTATGCGCATCTTCGCGATTTACCTGAAAAACATCTCTCTGATCATACCATTCTTCTCCTGGAAAAGCCGGCGCTACTTCTTCCTGAACAGTATCAGCGGCTACATTCTGTCCGCTTCCATCATTTGCTTCTGCAGTATTTGTAGTTGTGTTTGTTGTAGTAGGTGTAGTTGTTGTAGTAGGTGTTCCTGACAGAGCTGCCGCTGCTACGTCTGCCGGATTTGTATCTGCTGCAAGTGCTGCACTGCCACTCATGATTGCCATAGATGCCGCTAATACGGAAACAATCATACGACTAACTAATTTCTTACGCTTCATAATCCATTTTCCCCATTCTTAATCGTTATTTTTGAGTTTTATATCCTAAGTAAAAAACTCTGATTTTATATTTTTTATTGTCTGTAAACTTTCTCCTCTGCCCTCCTTTTCCCTTCAGACAATGTTTATCACTTTCTCAAATCTGGTTCAGGCTTCCATTTCACCATATCTTCTCCTGCCTCACCACTCTTCGTTTTCCCGGCAATGATGAAACAAACCTTTTTTTAATTATCATTTTAGTTGATTTTTCATTTTTATCCTATGCCTGAACAAAAGCTGTATTCCCAAAATTTTTTCTTCTATTTTTTCTAAGTTTCCAGCTTTTTCGTTATTTTCTCTTATATTAAGTGATTTTTATTTTTTATTTTCGTGATATTGTATATCACTCATGCTTTGTTATTCTACTATATTGTGATATAATATGCTATATAAAAAAGTTGCACATTTTTATATTTATGTTGACAAAACATTCTTTTATACAAGAGAATATTTTCTTTTTTTTATTGTGTCTTTTCTCCATGTACACTATGATATACGAGGCGATCAAAAAATACTGTCTGTTATCTTGTCTCATTATTCTGTAAATTTTTAAGAAGGAGGTTTTTATGTCTTCTGTTTTTCGTAATCGTATCGGTCTTTCCTT
The DNA here is from genome assembly GCA_030526005.1 of Eubacteriales bacterium. Taxonomy (GTDB): domain Bacteria; phylum Bacillota; class Clostridia; order Lachnospirales; family Lachnospiraceae; genus JAGZHZ01. The sequence goes on along the minus strand of JAUNDP010000020.1, from coordinate 12,247 downwards.
TTATGAGACGCACATTGGAGAAGATCTGAATATCTGTGAGGCTGGATATGAGGAATGTCGCCCTACAAAGCCATATGAATTTATTCCTATTGATTATTATTCTATTCATTACTGCCTAAGAGGAGAGGGAATTTTTCAGGTTCAAAATGACGTTCAGCATATTTATCCTGGAGATATTTTTATGATTCCTCCCCACACGCCAAACAAATATTTTCCAATTCCAGAAAATCCCTGGTTTTACCGCTGGGTCGGTGTGCGCGGCAAAGCCGCCAAAGAAATTTTAAAAGGCTGCGGTCTGACAAAGGAACATTTTTGTATCCGCCATCAGGTCAATTCCGAATTAGAAAGTTATTTTGAAAAAGTATATCTCGCCTGTAAAGAAAAGCAGGATTTGAAAGCAATCGCCAATCTATACTATCTTCTTGATTATGTCAAAAATAACAAACAAGATTCTTTCATACCTCTGCTCTCTCAGAGTGAAGTCCACTATAATGAACTGCTTCGCTATATTCATCAACATTTCTTTCAGGATATCACGATTGCTTCTATGGCAGCAGATAATAATATTGATCGGACGTATATTTTTAAACTGTTTAAAAAATATAAGAATACAAGCCCAAGTCAATACCTCCTTGAGTATCGTCTTGATAAAGCCTGTATGCTGCTTATGAAAACTTCCTTAAGCATAACAGATATCAGTTATGCGGTCGGATTCCAGAATGCTCCCTATTTTTCGAGACAGTTTACAAAACAAAAGGGCATGACGCCCTCTGCCTATCGAAAAAAATTTTTAAAAACAGGTCCTGCCTGAGTATAGAAAGATTGTCAAAGAATTGTGTATCGGTAAAAAAATTTTCGTTTTTTGCTCACAATTCTTTCACAAAATCTTCGCTTTCCAATCACAAATTTTTCACATTTTTCATGTATCTTATAATCAAACAAAGAAATTTGTTTTAACTTCATTTTCATATACGGTGCACCAATCTGCACCGTCCCCTCCCTTAAGATGGTCGCTTCAATGTCCCCCCATTGACCGACCATCCTTTTTATTTTTGCAGATGTTTTCATCTCACTGATAAAAAACCAGACATAAACCGTTCGTTTGAACAGATCCATATCTGGCTTTTTGTTTCCGTTTTTTGTCCTTGATTTTATTGCCCTGTCACTATTTCAATACTTGCGAAGAAGAGTTCATAAAAATCATCTTCCCCTTCCAGCATAGGAGAGTTTTCTCCTCCTCCATTTGTGCTTCTGCGCATGGAGGCATAAAATTCTTCTCCTGCACTGATCAGATCCATTTCATAGATCGGATATCCCAGTTCCTGACATTTTCTGCAAAATGCTGCTACCGGATTTTTTTGTTTTCTTGTCTCCAAAAGTGCTTTTTTTATATCGCTGTTCTGATTTGCTTTCCTTTGCAGTTCATCCAGCATTGCGGCAGTTTCCATATTTCTGTTCCTTTCTCGTTTTGTATTGACGCCCCTATAGGAAACGCGATCGTTTTTTCGATATATTTCATTCAGAATTATTTTTATCGTACCACATATTTTGAAAAATTGCACTTTTATTTCCTAATAAATTTCCTTCATTATTTAAAAATTTATTTCTGCTTTTATTTATATGCTTCTGTTCTTTCGTCCGAGATTACTCCATTCCAATTTAGACCAAATGCAAAATCATAAGCATTTCCTTGACTGTCCACATATACTTCCATATCTCCTGCAACATCAGAATATTGCTGCTCTACAGTATTCATATCTTTCGGAAGCTGCATCGGAAGAAGTCCCTGTGGTTCATAAAGACCTGCAATCACTTCACATGCCGCTGTCTGGCTGATAGAAAATCCAACTAAAATGGCATCCGCATCTTTCTCAAATTCATATGCACAAAATGGATTACTTGCTTCAATATACGCAACGATTGGCAAATCTTTTACGTTTTCTTTTATTTCTTTTATCATGTCAAGTACAGCAGTATTTCCTGCAACTGTCTTTCCACTATATGAACGAGATGTTCCTGCTTCTCCTCCTGCGGCAATCCATTCCAGCTCTTCAGCGCTGTCCACGCCGATCGTTCCCTGCACATATTGCGGATCTGCATAGTACTCTCCAAACTGCAGACTGATTGGATAATATCCATTATCAATAACTCCATCACTGTTGTCCAGATCTACTTTTGAGGTATCATATCCGCCAAAGTTTGGCGCTGAAAATGAAATAAGTGCAAAATCAACTCCGTTAAAATCTTCTCTGCGTACAATATCTTCTTCTGTATAATTTTCAGGATCTGCTCCTTCCCGTATCGTATCTGTTACAACATTAAAAAAGAGATTTAATCCTTCTTCTGTTCCAAAAGAGTATCCGATAGAAGCTACTGTATCTCCCATCCATCCTTTCGATGCAGGTGTAAATTTCAGCGGAACATAAATCGTTTGTTTTTCTCCTGTATTCTCTCTGATTATATTTCCTTTGTTTTTCAACATTACCACAGAATCAAGCTGTGCCTGATATCCTGCTTCTTTAAATCCATTGTTTCCGCAAACTTCTTCTGATTCAGCAAGAGAAATATACGGATCGTCAAACAGACCGGCATAGAAAGAAATTAATGCGCATTGATATGCACTGTCTTCGTACAGTTTACGCATTGTTTCTTCTGCATCGTCTTTTTTCTCATTTACGACAATACCTTGTCCTGGATTCCATCCATCATACTTTTTCAACGATAAAACACCCATATTGTAAGCATCTATATTGGCCTCTACATTTGCGCTTCCTCCGAACATATTTAATCCTGATTTGATGGCGAGAAGGTGACGTTCTGCTTCTGTCATGTTCTCTACACCCCAGATTTTTCCTGTTGTAATTTCCCAATCGCAGCAGATTAAGCCTTCAAATCCAAGCTCTTCCCTCAAAAGCGTCTGTAATTTATAGGAGCTGTAGCCGCTTCCCACTTCTTCTCCTATAGAGCCGTATTGATTCATAGAAATTGAATACGATGGCATGATTGCCTTAATACCGCCTGTCAAGCTGTCTTCAATATGAATAATTTCATCAAACACTTCTAAATGTTCTTCTAAATTGTTGCCTGGATAGATATTATACTTTCCATAGTTATTATGTGCTTCTCTTCCGCCTTCTGCCGCGCCGTCTCCTGGAAAGTGTTTTGCCATACATACAACAGAATCTTCTGCCCAGCCAAGATCAACAGCTTCTTCTCCAAGACCATCCCATGTACTCTGAAATCCTTTAATATAATTTATTCCCATATCGGCATCCAATTTTGAATTTTCACCAAATGTTCCTGAAAAACGAGTCCATCTTGGTTCTGTGGCAAGATCTATCTGCGGCGATAGTGCTGTGGCAATTCCAAGCGCACGATATTCCTGCGAGGCAATTTGACCATGTAAGAGTGCATAAGATGGATTAAATGTAGCAGCCAGCCCCAGATTTCCCGGCCATCCGGACACTCCATTTTCACTATATTTGACAACGGAACCTTCTGTGTGCTGACCAACTGCCATCTCATTTGATGTTGTATTTAATGGATCAGCCGAACGGTTTACTGGAATGCCAAAAGGATCATTGGCTTCCGTCCATTCCTGCATATTATTGTTCCATTTTACATTATCTGGTATACTATTATAACTGTTTGATAAGACAAAACGGCATCCCTTTGTCTCTAAAAGCTGCATCGTTTTTTCATCCAGTTCACCGCCTTGCGGCGTCCCCATAAATGGATATAGCATCAGCGCCGCCATCTGCTCAATGGACAATTGTGAAACAAGATCGCGTGCTCTCGTCTCATCGTCTTCTCTCCAATCCTCGTATACGTCTAACGTTCCATTTTTATTCAGATCTTTAAACGCATAGATATATTCTCCGTCCTGAACTTCCAGAATTTTTAATCCAGAATTTGGAGAATAACTCAGTCTTTCCCCGCCATTTGGATTTTTCACACGGATAAATCCATCTTCTTCCATTGCGATAATCTGATATCTCTCTTCTCCTTCTGCGGCAGATAAAAAACTTGCTGGAATCATACTTACTGTCATTAGACATGTCATTGCAGATGACAGTGCTCTTTTCATCTTCTTTTTTGTACTTCTTTTCATGTTTCTTCCCCTTTCTGCTACAATATAAATTGTTTTATATACTTAACAACCAGTTTGGTTGTTCATTTTCTTAATGAGCTATTTTTTAGCAGTTTCCTGCCGGATCATTTTATATTTCATCAACTGATCATTCTTTGTCCACGCTTCTTTTCTCGATATTGTATAGGTGAAACTTTATAATACTTCTTAAATGCAAAGCTAAAATAGTTACAGTCTTCAAATCCTGTCTCTTCCGCAATATCGCACACTTTCTTTTTTGTCTGCAAAAACAATTCTGCTGCCGCTTCCATCCGTATCTTTTTTACATAGGAAACGTATGTCTGTCCTGTTACCTTTTTAAATAAACCCGAAAAATAAATGCGACTGATTCCCAGCTCTTTGCTGATTTCTTCGGCAGACAATCTTGATTCTTTATAATGCATTTTAATATATTTTTCTGCCTGTTTTACTAAAAGTTCATTTTCTAACTCCCATTTTTTGTTACAGTAAAGCTCTTTTTTCTGTTTCTCCCGATAAAGGCTCGGTGCGACTCCATATTGTTTTTTAAACAAATAGCTAAAATAGTTTGGATCATCAATTCCTACCTGCTTCGCAATCACATACGTCTTTTCCTCCGTCTGACAAAGCATTTTCTCTGCCGCCTCCATACGCACTTTTCTCAAATATGAAATGTATGTCTGTCCTGTCACTTTCTTAAATAGAATTGAAAAAGAAATTGGCGACATACCTGCTGCCTTGCTGACTATCTCTTCAGAAAGACCTGCATTTTGATAATTTTCTCTGATATATTCTTTTACGCATTCTATGACTTTCTGCGATTTCTGCACACCATCTTCCTCCCACAATCCTTTACATTTTTTATATTTTCATCGTACAATAAAACGTTTTTTTCTACAATTTTTATGTGGCAAATCGCAATTTTGTGTGGTAAATGGTCATTTTTACAAATATTTGACTTTTTGATCTTTGAATCTTATAATATTTGTATTAATTTTCGGAGGTATTTTTATGAACTGTATCTCAGTGGCTATATGTGAAGATAATTTTTCTTCTCTCTCCTATATAGAACAGTCAATCAAAAAATTTTTATCGTCACACGGGCAGCATTGTGTCATCTCTTCCTATTCCTCTAGTTTTAATTTCTATAATCTGATTCAGGAAGGAATGCGTTTTCAGCTTTATTTTCTTGACATTGATATGCCAAGAATCAACGGGCTGACACTTGCCTCTAAGATTCGCTCCATTGATTCACAGGCAACAATCATGTTTATATCTGCTAAAGAAGAATATGTCTTTGATGCAATCAAAGTACAGCCGTTTCGTTTTATCAGAAAAAGTCACTTTCAGTCTGATTTATCAGAAGCTCTGGCGGAGTATCTGCGCCAAAATGGGACAGAAAAAAAGGATCATATTCTTACACTGGAAATTCAAAATGAAATCTATCGCTTTTCTATCCAAGATATAATATATATTCAGGCAAAAGATAATTATCTGGATATTATTACAAATAAAAATCATGTTTTGATTCGTTATAAAATTTCTGATATGGAAAAATTGTTAGAACCACATCAGTTTCTCAGAATTCATAAAAGTTATTTGGTGAATTACCGTTATATCTACACGCTTCAAGGCAAAACCCTCACTCTGGAAAACGGGATGACACTTCCTGTCAGCCGTTATCGTCTTTCTGAAGTACAGACAAAATTTAAGGAGTATATCTATGATACAGTTCAATCAGACAACGTATGATTTTATGACCCGTTTCATTGATTTTTGCGGTCTTTTTTTCGACACAACGCTGATTCTGTTTTTAGTCAATCACTATTTTTCTCTGCGTCGTCCAAACTTAAAGCAAAATCCTGTTCTTTTCTATGGAGCCAGCTTCTTTTGTATCTGTAGTTTTCTTTATATTACAGGATTTTCCAGAGATTTTTTCTGGTTTGTATTTAGCATTTTTTCTGCTCTTTTTATTTATAGTATTCTACTCTTTCACGGCAGTTTTGTCATGAAATTAAGTATCAGCTGTATTTATTGTTCGGTCTATTTTATGCTGGATGGCGTCTATCTGTCTCTTTATCGCTATCTAACCGCCTCTTTTGTGGAAATTCCAAATGCGATTTCTCTGGCAGTTTTCTTTTTTAAGCGGATTGTCTGTAAAATTTTTATGTATTTCATCATCCGCTTTTTGCTGAAAAATGCAGCTGATCTGGACAGTTCTGTTCCTCCTGTCTATTCCACCTGCCTGACTGTATTTTGTGGATTTGACATCTTGCTCATGCTTTTGCAGATTTTCTATCTCAGCCCTATGGAACCTAAAATTGCGGCTACTCCATTTCTTTCCCTATTTATGGCAGGCACGTTTGCAATGATTTTATGTTTTTTCTATCTTTTTACTTCTATGATCCGAAATTACAAAGAAAATATCAGTTATCGGCTTATGGAAAAAGAGTGGATGCTCCATAAGCAATATCTTGATCAGACGCGCGATCTTTTAACTGCCTCTAGACAGTTTCGTCATGATATCAAGGCGCATCTGTTCTGCATGGAAGGACTGATTGAACAGAAAAAATATGAGGAATTAAAGTCCTATCTTCATCAGTTTGGCAATTCTGATTTTCTGACTATTCCATTTCAGTTGATCTGTGCGGATGAAAGTCTGAATACGCTGCTGAATCAGAAATTAAAAATGGCATCCAATAAAAAAATTCCGATGAAAATAGAGGTTCAGATCTCCAATCATCTTTCTGTTCAGAAACTGGATCTTTGTACGATTTTGTCGAATCTATGCGACAATGCAATCGAGGCAAGCGTCTCTGTCGCTGACCCGCAAATTCACGTTCAGCTCAAAGAGATCAAAGGTTATCTGTCGCTGACTGTAAAAAACCGCACGAAAGACGATGTTTTAAAAACCAATCCCTCTTTTCTGACAACAAAGAAAGATCAGAACTTGCATGGTCTTGGAATAACAATTATCCGGAATATCGTCAAGAAATACAACGGTTCCGTCAGCTTTTCAAGCGACGCTTCTTCTTTTACCTGCTTTGTTCTGCTGGAAAATTTAAAAGGAAAAACCACATTATAGGACGGCACATTCGATTATTGTTTCTTTTTTTGCGTCAGCAAAGCTGTTCTTTATTTTTCTAACGTTTTTCAGTTTAAGAATATTCTCAAAAAAGCTGGCAGCTTTTGTAAAATTTTATTTTACAAAAAACTGCCAGCTTTTTATCTAAAATCTCTTTCCCTATTTTTATTATTCTACTGTGATATCACTTTCCAGAATCAAATTGTCAGAAGCCGCTCCCACATAAATTTTACGCGTTCCTTCTGCAATCGTCCATTTATCTTTTGTTCCGTCTTCTCTCTCTGTCAGCTCTGCGTCTGTATACCAGTAAGACAGAGATCTCTCATCCACATGAACCGTCACAGTTCTGCTCTCGCCCGGTTCCATATCTTCGATCTTCTCGTATCCGCACAGCTGGTATTCTGCCATCTGAACGCCTTCCGGAACTTCTGCCTCTCCCAGATAAACCTGTGCAATCTCTGTACCTGCTACATCGCCTGTGTTTGTCACAGTAAATGTCACATCATATCCAACGCTTTCTCCATCCAGTGCATTTTCTTCTACTGTCAGATCGCTGTACTCAAATGTTGTATAGGACAGACCATATCCAAAATCATACTGTGGTTCAATATCATATTCATCATACCAGCGATATCCTGTATAGATTCCTTCTGCATAATCTGCTGTATGATTTGTGCGTGTCTCTCCCATTCCTTCAATCGCTGCTTCCAGAGAATCATATCTTCCCATCTTGATTTCTTTCTGATAGTCTTCTTCTGTGTAAGCTTTTCCGGCTTCTTCGATATCAAGAGAATCATATGCTTCCTGAGAGCATGTCACCATGGTATCTTTATCTGTTTTTGGAATTGCATAAGCCAGTTTACCGCTTGGATTTACTTCGCCTGTCAGAATCTCTGCTGTCGCAACGCCGCCTTCCTGTCCCGGGAAGTACATTTCAAGCAGTCCATCTACCTGATCAATCCAGTTTTCCATTGTGACAGCCGTATCGTTGTTCAGAACAACAACCACTTTATTTCCATTTGCGTGCGCTTTCTCTGCCACATCTAAGATTAACTGTTCCTGTTCTGCATCCAGCGCGCAGCTGCTCTCTTCCCATGTAGCCGCAACACTTTCACCTTTGTGGTAAGCAAATACAACGACCGTATCATTTGTCTCTGCTGCTTTTAAAGCATTTTCATAATTTGCTTTTTTCTGAGATGGTGTAATCCATGCAAAACGTACCTGAAGATCTTTTTCTTCCAAAGATGCCTCTGCTGTTACTGTCACTTTATATCGTTTGCCGGATTCCAGCGTCACCCTCTTTGGAGCAATACTCATACCTGTTTCTGTGTTGATATAGCTGTCTGATGGCCACTGTGTTCCCTGGTTGATATTGGCAAGGCCAAAGCTTACTGTCTCTTCCTCAGATACTTCTACTTTTCCGGATACGGAACCTCCGATTCCTTCCAGAATTAAAGAATATTCTCCATCTTCCGGCGCCTCCAGATATGTTGTCCATGTATAGACAGCGCCGCTTTCTTTTGTGAAGGCATTTGCTGTTCCTTCATCTGCACCGTCTACTTTATATGTCTTATTTGGTTTGCCATCAATGGTTCCTGTTGTAAAATCAATCGTCGGATCAATGATTCCTGTATCTTCTCCAATCTCATGATCTCCCATTGCTTTGGCTGTCTGTGCGCCAAACATTCTCATCTGGCCCTGAACATCAGCGGACGATCCTTCTGCCCCTGCAATTCCATAAGTACGTTTTACGCCATTTTCTGTTCCTTCTGCGTCCGTATATAAATATTCAGACGGAATCGCTTCTCCGACAATATCCATGGCTACCTGACCCTCTACCTTGTCTTCTCCAAGGCGTGCCGCAAGTTCTTCATATGGGCTTGTCATCTTTGCGATTGTACCATAGGAACGTTCTCCGCCTACACCAGAAATCAAATTCATACCATTTAATCCGATTACAGCTACTGTTTTGTCTTCTTCTATATTCAGCGGAAGTACACCATTCTCATTTTTCAGAAGAACAGCGCCTTCTTCTGCGACCTGACGGGCAATCAAAGAGTTTTCCTCTCTTACCTGTGCCAGTTTTTCAGTATCTTCCATTAATTTAATCGGTTCTGTACGACCTGCCTCTTCTTTTGCATATCCGTTTTCATCTATTTCGACAAGTCCTAAATAACCTGCTTTTGCATACGCATATAAAACGTGGGAAACTGCCTCGTCAATCGTCTCCTGAGTAATCTCGCCGGAAGCAATCTTTGCTTCTGCATTTTCCTGGGAATTGCTGTTGACATTCGGCATTTCAATATCCGTACCTTTATTCAGAGTAAATCCATCGTTTCCGCCCCAGTCTGTGATTGTGAATCCTTTAAATTTCCACATATCTCTTAAAACATCGAGCTGGAGATATTCATTTGACGACGCAAATGTTCCATTGACCATGTTGTAGGAACTCATGACAGCTGCTGCTCCGCCTTCTTCGATTGCCGCCTCAAATGCCGGCAGATACAATTCATGAAGCGCCTGCTCTGACACAACTACGTTTGTGTTTGTAGATGGATTCGCATCCTGTGCAAATGCTGCAAAATGTTTTAATACAGCAACGACGTTCTGATCCTGAATTCCTTTTGTCTCTGCCACTGCAAGATCGGAGAGCAGGAACGGATCTTCACCCATCTGGTCTTTCGCACGTCCAAAATATGGATTTCTTGTAATATCGATCTGAATACCTAACTGCATATTTCCGCCGATTGCTTTATTTTCACTTCCATGGATTTTTCCATAATCATATGCCAGATCTGTATCCCATGTGGAAGCCAACATCTGCTCAATCGGAGGATTTGTTGTATCATATAAAGACAGTACCCCTGCAGGTCCATCATACATTTTTGATTCCGGAATGCCAAGTCTTGGAACGCCTGGAAGAGAACCGGCATTTCCCTGAAGACCTGTACCATTTCCTCCAAGGAAGCTGAACTTTTCTTCCTGTGTCATACTCTTTAACAGTGCGCTGATCTTCTGATCAATCACTTCGTCACTATCTACTACTAAAGCAGAATCCGGATAATATTCCGGGAATACGATTCCTGCTTCTGCTGTTGTTGCATCTGCCGCAGTTTCTGCCGCATAGGCAATATTTCCATGTGCTGCTATCTGAGAGGTTCCGCATCCAATCCCCATCAAACTTGCCAATAAAAGGCATATAACTTGTTTTCTTTTCATCGTTTTTCTCCTTTTTCGTCACTTGATGGGTCAATTATACAGAAATTTAGCTAAAAAAGATATTGATTTTTTTCATGTTATCATTTGATTTTTTAAATCTGTTTTTTCATCTTTTTCGATGGCTGAAACAGACAGATCCATCTCACAGATTCTCCTTTTCATTGGGAGAATACTTCCGGGATTGACAGAAAGTTCATCCACTCCCATTCTTAAAAATGCCTCTGTCATATTCGGATCAGAGCCAAGTTCACCGCAAATCCCAACACGAATGCCTGCTTTATGTCCATTTTGAACAGTTATCGCAATCAAACGCAAAACTGCCTCATGATAAGGATGATACCATTCTTCCATCCTTGGGTTCTGGCGATCCACTGCCAGTGTATACTGCGTCAGATCATTTGTTCCTATGCTGAAAAAACCAACCTGTTCTGCAAGCAGATCACTGATGAGCGCAGCAGCCGGTGTCTCAATCATAATTCCCTGCTTCGGTTCCCCAAATGCCAAATTTTTTTCTTTTAATTCCTGCTTGATCTCCTCGATGATCTGTTGAATTTTCTCAATCTCTTCCACAGAAGTGATCATTGGATACAAAATAGAAATCTTTCCGTACACACTGGCACGAAAAAGCGCCCGAAGCTGTGTTTTAAAAATCTCCGGACGTCTCAGACAGATACGGATTGCCCGACATCCCATTGCTGGATTTTCTTCCTGTTCCATCTGAAAATAAGCCACATGTTTATCTGCTCCAATGTCAAGCGTCCGGATAATCACTTCTTTTCCTGCCATGGTTTCTGCCAGCGTCTTATATACTTTAAACTGTTCTTCTTCCGTCGGATATGTCTCTTTTCCAAGATATAGCATTTCACTGCGAAACAGACCGATTCCGTCCGCTCCGTTTTCCATTGCGCTTTCCAAGCCTTTTAAGTCCCCGATATTCGCACACAGTAAAACTTTTTTCCCATCCAATGTTTTACTCTCTTTTCCTCTCAGCGCCTGGAGAGCTTCTCTTTCTTTTCTCTCTTCTTCCTGCTTTTTTTTATACCGTTCCAACGTAATCGCATCAGGATCAATGCAAATCCATCCTTCCTCTCCATTTACGATTGCCATTTTCCCATCTAACTGCTTATCTGCTGTGACCGGAACGCCAATCAGCGCTGGTATATTCATTGTTTTTGCTAGAATCGCCGTATGTGAGTTCACAGATCCATGTACTGTCACAAAAGATAAGACTTTCTCTTTGTCGATCTGAACGGTCTCACTCGGCGTCAGATCATCTGCCACAAGGATAAATGGTTCCTTTTCCTTTCTCTTTTCTTTTGACGTTCCGCTCAAAATCGATAAAATCCGCTCGGACACATCTTTGATGTCAGCAGCTCTCTCGCTTATATAGGAATCTTCCATGGAAGAAAAGACCGCATCCAGTTCTTCTTCTGTCCTACTGACAGCATATTCTGCATTAATTTGCTCCTTCTTTATCTTTTCTTCTACTGCATTTATATAATACTCATCTTTCAGCATCATCTGATGGGCTTCAAAGATTGCCGCGCTTGATTTTCCAGCCGCCTCTTCTGCTTTTTCATATAATTCCTGCAGTTGTTTTAATGCTTTTTCTCTGGCCTCAGAAAATCGCCTGATCTCTCTGTCTGTCTCTGTGGTCTTCCAATAGGGCACCTGTTTTTTTTCTTTTTTGTAAACATAGATCCTGCCGATCGCTATTCCTCCATATACACTCTTTCCGGTAATCCTTCGCATCCTTCTCCCCCCTTTTTTTTAATTTATACTAAAAAGAAAAGAAAAGCACAGAATAAGAAGCCTCTTCCTGTCTTTTCTCTTTT
>JAUNDP010000003.1 GCA_030526005.1 Eubacteriales bacterium | reverse complement strand
GGTTGTTTCACTGTTCAGTTATCAAGGTTCTTTGCTGTTCTCTGTGACAGCTTTTTTATTTTATCACACTGTTTTGTGTTTGTCAAGAACTTTTTTGACCTTTTTTATTTTCGATCTTTTTCGTTCTCGCTGTCTCAGCAACTTCTTAAGTCTATCACAACTCTTTCTCGTTGTCAAGCACTTTTTTTCATCTTTTTTTTGGAATCAAACGGAGAAAGAGGGATTTGAACCCTCGCGCCGCGTGAACGACCTACACCCTTAGCAGGGGCGCCTCTTCAGCCTCTTGAGTATTTCTCCTTATTTTTCCATTTTCAGATGTAACACTTTCGCAGTGCATAGTTGATTATATAAGATCCCTTTTTATTTGTCAACATCTTTTTTTATATTTTTTTCAATGGTCTCTTTTATCCTGTTTTTTATAGTCTCTGCAATCTCTGTGGACTTCATATTCTTATACTCGTCGTAAAAAATAGGAGGCAGATAATGGATCTGAACTGTAATTGGCTGAATTGAATTTGTATCAAATCCTTTGTAGGCATCAATTACCGCAACGGGAACAATAGGACATTTTGCTTTCATTGCCGCTTTAAAGCTGCCTCCTTTAAAGTCTAAGATCTTATTGCCCTCTTTTGATCTTGTTCCCTCTGCAAAGATCAGATAATTTCTCCCCTCGCCTACTTCTCTTGCCACTTCTGATATCACCTTCATTCCCTGTCGGATATCAGAACGGTCCAATGCCTTTGCTTTCATAATATGAAACACCTGTTTCAAAAACATGACATTTTCCACTTCTTTTTTCATTACGACAGAGAACGGTTTCGGGCAGCTCTCCACAAAGCCAAGCACATCAAACATCCCCTGATGGTTCGGATACAAAATAAAACCATTCTCTTTAGGCAAATTTTCCAATCCATGGGCGTCAATCTTTACACGTCCTCCCTTATTTGCATGGACGGTAATCTTTTTTAAGAGAGCATATCGCTCTTCTTCTTCATATTGATCTGCTTTCTTCGCATAATGACACAGCTGCCACCACCAGTACGGCACAAACGGAAGATTATACAGCACCATTAAAATAATTCTTTTCATCTCTTTCCTTTCTGAGAAAAAATGATTGCTTTATGCGATCTTCTATTCTTTTCTGTACTGTTCTATAGCTGTCTCATATAAATTATTTCCATCTGCGTCGGCTACGACAATAACTGGAAAATTCTCAATTTCTAATTCTCGGATTGCCTCTGTGCCCAGATCTTCGTATGCGATAACGGTTGATTTTTTGATTCTCTGAGCCAATAAAGCTCCGGCTCCTCCGATTGCTGCAAAATAGACAGCGCCATTTCTAACGATTGCACTCAGCACTTCAGGAGAACGTTTTCCCTTTCCGATCATGCCAGTCAAGCCCATATCGAGCAGTCTTGGCGTATACTTATCCATTCTGCTTGCTGTCGTCGGTCCTGCTGATCCGATCGGACGTCCTTCTCTTGCCGGGCATGGTCCCATATAATAGATGATATTATTTTCCACTGAAATCGGCAGCTGTTCTCCTCTGTCCAGTGTCTCCTGCATTCTCTTATGCGCAGCATCGCGTGCCGTATAGATTGTTCCTGAAAGATAGACGTAATCTCCCGCCTTTAAGCTTTTTGCCTCTTCTCTTGTCATCGGTACTGTAATATGACGTTCCATTTCTGTCCCTCCTTATATCATCCGGACACTGTGCCGATTTACATGACAGCAGATATTGACTGCGACAGGAAGACCTGCGATATGTGTCGGATATGTGTTGATATTCACAGCCAGCGCTGTAATTGTGCCGCCCAGTCCGCCCGGACCGATTCCCAGATTGTTGATTTTCTCCAGCATCTCTTCTTCCAGATCTCTGACATAAGGGATATCGGAATGATGATTTACCTCTCTTGTCAGCGCTTTTTTTGCCATCAGAGCACATTTTTCAAACGTTCCTCCGATGCCGACTCCGACTACCATAGGAGGGCAGGCGTTTGGACCGGCATCTTTTACGGCAGTCAAAACAGCATTTTTTACTCCTTCTATCCCGTCTGCCGGCTTCAGCATAAAAATCCGGCTCATGTTTTCGCTGCCAAATCCTTTTGGCGCCACTGTAATTTTTACCTGATCTCCCGGAACGAAATCGCAATATAACACAGCCGGGGTGTTATCTTTTGTATTTTCCCGGATAATCGGATCGCTCACAACTGATTTTCGCAGAAATCCTTCCGTATATCCCTGACGCACGCCTTCATTGACAGCATCTTCTACATTTCCGCCCTCAAAGTGCACATCCTGTCCCACTTCCAGAAAAATCACAGCCATACCTGTGTCCTGACAAATCGGAATCATCTCTTCCCCTGCAATCTGCAGATTTTCCTGAAGCTGGCATAAAATCTGGCGTCCCAGCGCGGACTCTTCTTTTTCCGCCGCTTTTTTCATCGCCTCGTCCATATCGGCTGACAGAAAATGCGTTGCTTCTATGCACATTTCTTTAATGTTTTTTGTCAGTTCCTCTACATTCACTGTCCGAATCACTTTTTTCCCTCCTAAATTCTTCTCAGAATCTCTTCTTTGATATTTTGTACTTTATCCTCATATCTCTTTACGATATAGTCGTTTGCTTCGTGTTCCTGCGTGTCATCCAGAGGCAGAAGCTCCACGCTTCCATATTTTCGCTCCAGCGCTTTTTTCAGAATATAGTCGCACAGATCTGGGTTTTTCGGCAGTACAGGACCATGGAGATATGTTCCGATTACATTTTTATAAATCACGCCTTCATGACCGGATCTTCCATCGTTTCCTTTTCCGTAAATCACTTTTCCAAGCGGTTTATTTTTATTGATGTATGTTCTTCCTCCATGATTTTCAAATCCGACGATCGGACGTTCAAACAGATCGCTCTGGATCACAATATTCCGGATCAGTCTGCCTTTTTTCTGAACAGTATACAAATCAACGAGACCAAGCCCGTCAATTCTTCCGTCTTTTGTCTCGTAAAACTTCCCTAACAGCTGATATCCGCCGCAGATCGCCAGCACGACGCCGTCTGTCTCCACAAATTTTTTAAAATCTTTTCTAATTTCTTTCAGACGGCTGCAGACCAGCATCTGTTCCCGATCGGAGCCTCCGCCCAGAAGTACGATATCTAATTTGTCAAAATCAATCGGATCTTCCAGCCGATATGCGATGGTTTCTGCCTCGATTCCTCTCCACTCACATCGTTTCATCATACACTGGATATTGCCTCTGTCCCCATAGAGATTCAGAAGATCCGGATATAAATGCCCTATTGTCAGTTTCATCGGCTTTCTTCCTCCATCCTCTTCAGCGTGTTTCTCGTGCTGTACAGTCCTGTATAGTTGACCAGAATATACAGATTGCCGACGCCATTTTTAATGCGGTCCTGGATAGCTTCCGCCACATTTCGCTCCGCTTTGGCAGGAATATCCACATATTTCAGTCGCAGTCTCATATCAAGGCAGCGAATGCCGCTGACGGTGATAGAACGGATGCTTTCTTCCCGAAAACGCTCAAAATCAACATCCCACAGCCATGATACATCCTCACCGTCCTGAAAACGGTCATTGATCAGAATAATGACATCTTTTGGCGTCTGATCTTCCATCACAGCCGCAATATTCTGATTAAATCCGGCCGGATTCTTTGCCAGATTCAGCTCAATCTTTGTTCCATTGATGAAGAAATGTTCCATTCTTCCATTTTCCGGATTAAATTTATCAAGCGTATCCTGAAAATGGTCCATAGACAAACCGGCAACTCTGCCTGCCGCATATGCGGTCAGAATATTGTATACATTGTAAAAGCCTCTGTAATTCGCCTCTATTTTTCTGCCCTCTACCTCAAAGGACAGATGATCTCCGGCAAAGATATGCGATGCGTCAAATTCAATCGCAGGTCTTTTAAATCCACATCCAGGGCATTCATAGTCCCCCAGCTGGCTGTAGTGATAAAAGTTATATTTCATCTTTGCGCCGCATTTTTTGCAGAAACGACCTTCTCTGATTTCAGAATTTTCGTCTCCGTCCAGCACTTTTTCACTGATTCCATAAGTGTGATACTTATTTCCGGTCTCCATCGCCAGCGTCACGGAAAGAGAATCGTCTCCATTGATCAAAAGCGTCATATCAGGCGCCATCTTAATTGCTTTTTTCAGAATGTCCATCGTGATGTCAATCTCTCCGTAACGGTCAAGCTGATCCCGAAACAGATTTGTCAGCACCATAAAGTCCGGCTTAAATCTGGGCAGAACTCTCATTGTGGATGCCTCGTCAATCTCAATGCAGGCATAATCTGCATCAATATTCCCATGCTTGTCAGCCGCCAGAACAAACGCAGCTACGACACCATTCTGCATATTCGATCCTGTCCTGTTGCAGATGATTTTCTTTCCCTCTGCCTCGATTGCAGAACAGAGCAGATTGTTTGTCGTCGTCTTTCCATTTGTTCCGCATACAATAAATGACTTTCCTCTCAGCTGTCCTGCCAGATCCTGCAGAATATCCGGATAAATCAGGCGCGCCACGAGTCCTGCCCATGTGACGCCCTGTTTTCCCATCTTACGGCTGATATTTCCGACCAGTTTTGCAGCTCTGACCGCCAGCACTCTCCGTAATTTCATTTTTTATAACTCCTCATTCAGCTGATTTTCCAGTAATTTCAGCGTATCTTCCTCTGTCTTGTTCGATTCGTCACGCACTTTTGCTATACTTGCCACTGAGACGTCATCATCCATCTGAATCAGTTTCACGCCTGAGGTCACTCTTCCCAGAACGCTGATCACATCGCACATAATACGGATGATCACTCCCTTTGTCGTAATCAGCATGATCTCTTTCTCTTTGTCTACCGCTTTCACGCCGACTACATTTCCTGTCTTTTCCATGATCTTATAGCATTTGACACCTTTTCCGCCTCTGTTTTGAGTCGTAAATTCGTCGATGGAAGTCAGCTTGCCCATACCTTTCTCAGATACAATCAGCAGATACTGCCCCTGTGTATCAAGCTGCATTCCGACCACCTCATCGTCCGGAGACAAATTCATTCCGATTACACCCATGGAGACTCTTCCTGTGCTGCGCACATCCGTCTCATGGAACCGGATACACTGTCCAAACTTCGTAACCAGGAAAATATCTTTTTTATTGTTCGTCGATTTCACTTCGATCAGTTCATCGTCTTCCCGCAGAGTGATCGCTGCAAGTCCTGTTTTTCTGACATTTGCATAATCCGTAATCGGTGTTTTCTTCACAATTCCACGTTTTGTCGCCATAAACAGGTAGCGTCCCTCTTTGTATTCCCGAATCGGGATGATCGCTGTAATCTTTTCGTCCGGCATCAGCTGAAGCAGATTGATGATCGCTGTACCTCTCGCATTTCTTCCTGCCTCCGGAATTTCATATGCTTTTAAACGGTACACTCTTCCTGTATTCGTGAAGAACATCAGATAGTGATGCGTCGTTGTCATCAGCAGTTCTTCGATGTAATCATCTTCTATAATCTGCATTCCTTTGATTCCCTTGCCGCCGCGGTTCTGGCTTCTGAAATTATCCACTGTCATACGTTTGATATATCCCAGTTTTGTCATGGAAATCACAACGTTTTCCACCGGAATCAAATCTTCTGTGGATAAGTCGGACTCATCTGCGCCGATGTGTGTTCTTCTCTCATCGCCATATTTTTCTCCGATTGCCAAAATTTCTGTTCGGATCACACCAAGCAGCAGCTTTTCATCTTCCAGAATTGCTTTCAGTTCATCTATTTTCTTCATCAGTTCCTGATATTCTGTCTCCAGCTTTCCTCTTTCCAGACCGGTCAGCGCTTTCAGTCTCATATCCACAATGGCCTGTGCCTGCGTGTCGGAAAGTGCAAACCGTTCCATCAGCTGTGCTTTTGCTTCCTGGATATTCTGAGAACCTCTGATCAGGCTGATTACTTCATCGATGTGATCCAGCGCCACAAGGAGTCCCTCTAAGATGTGGGCGCGCTCCTGCGCTTTATTTAATTCATACTGTGTTCTTCTTGTGACCACTTCTTCCTGATGCTGGATATAATAGTTCAGCATATCAAGCAAATTCATCACTTTTGGCTGATTATCCACAAGCGCCAGCATGATTACACCGAACGTATCCTGAAGCTGTGTATGTTTATACAGACGGTTCAATACCACATTTGCATTGACATCACGTCTCAGTTCAATACTGATTCTCATTCCTTCACGGTTTGATTCATCTGTGATGGCAGTGATTCCGTCAATCTTTTTATCGCGCACCAGTTCCGCAATCTTTTCAATCAGTCTTGCCTTGTTTACCAGATACGGCAGTTCAGAAACCACGATTCTGCTCTTTCCGTTCGGCATGGATTCAATCTCTGTCACGGCGCGCACTTTTAATTTTCCTCTTCCTGTGCGGTATGCCTCCTCGATTCCCCTTCTTCCCAGAATCTTGGCTCCTGTCGGGAAGTCTGGTCCTTTGATAATCTGCATGATCTCTTCGATGCTCGTCTTGCGGTCTTCTAAGATTCGATTGTCGATCATCTTGACCACTGCGTGAATGACCTCATTCAGATTATGAGGCGGGATATTCGTCGCCATTCCCACCGCAATACCGGAAGCTCCATTTACAAGAAGATTCGGATATCTGGATGGAAGCACAGAAGGTTCCTGCTCTGTCTCATCAAAGTTTGGAACAAAATCCACTGTGTTTTTATTGATATCAGCAAGCATCTCCATAGAGATTTTGCTGAGACGAGCTTCCGTATAACGCATCGCGGCAGCCCCGTCTCCATCCACAGATCCAAAGTTTCCATGACCGTCCACCAACGGATACCGTGTCGACCAGTCCTGTGCCAGATTGACCAGCGCTCCGTAAATTGAACTGTCGCCGTGCGGATGATATTTACCCATCGTATCGCCGACAATACGCGCACATTTTCTGTGTGGTTTGTCCGGACCATTGTTCAGTTCAATCATAGAATACAGTACACGGCGCTGTACCGGTTTTAATCCGTCGCGGACATCCGGAAGAGCGCGCGCTGCAATAACACTCATCGCATAGTCAATATAGGAGTCTTCCATTGTCTTTTTCAGATCAATTTCCTCTATCTTGTCAAAAATATTATCTTCCACGCTTTCTCTCCTCCTATATATCCAGATTCTTTACAAATTTCGCATTTTCCTCGATAAACTCACGGCGAGGCTCCACCGCGTCTCCCATCAGTGTCGTGAATGTCACGTCAATCTCAGATGAATCGTCATTATTCATCACAACACGTTTCAGGATTCTTCTCTCCGGGTCCATCGTCGTCTCCCAGAGCTGTTCTGCATCCATCTCTCCAAGACCTTTGTAACGCTGAATCTTATTATTTCCGTCTCTTCCGATCTCCGTCAGAATCTCATTCAGCTGTGCATCGTCATACGCATACCAGACTTTTTTATTTTTTTCGATCTTGTATAACGGCGGCTGTGCCAGATATACATACCCTTCTTTAATCAGATCCGGCATAAACCGATACAAAAATGTCAGAAGCAGCGTGCTGATATGCGCTCCATCCACATCGGCATCTGTCATGATAATGATCTTGTGGTATCTCAGTTTTGAAATATCAAAATCTTCATGGATTCCTGTTCCAAATGCCGTAATCATCGCCTTGATTTCCGCATTGGCATAAATACGGTCAAGACGGGCTTTCTCCACATTTAATATTTTTCCTCGAAGAGGCAGAATCGCCTGTGTCGCACGGCTTCTTGCCGTCTTTGCAGAACCGCCGGCAGAATCTCCCTCAACAATATAAATCTCGCATTTGCTTGGATCTTTGTCCGTGCAGTCTGCCAGTTTTCCAGGCAGAGACATCCCTTCCAGCGCTGATTTTCTTCTTGTCAGTTCTCTGGCTTTTCTCGCCGCTTCTCTGGCGCGCTGAGACATGATCGATTTGTCAAGAATAATTTTTGCAGCCTGAGGATGCTGTTCCAGATAAATCATCAGCTGCTCGCTCACAATACTGTCCACGGCGCCACGCGCTTCGCTGTTTCCAAGTTTCTGTTTCGTCTGGCCTTCAAACTGCGCTTCCTCCATCTTGATGCTGATGATCGAAGTCAGACCTTCTCGGATATCGTCTCCTGACAGATTCGGCTCATTTTCTTTGAGCAGCTTGTTTTCTCTTGCATAATCATTAAATGTCTTTGTCACAGCATTTTTAAATCCTGCAAGATGCGTTCCCCCTTCGGGAGTCGGAATATTATTTACAAAACTGTAGCAGCTCTCCGTGTAAGTACTGTTGTGCTGAAGCGCAACCTCCACCAAAATACCGTCTTTCACTCCTTCACAGTAGATCATATCCGGATATAACGGTGTCTTTCCCTTGTTCAAATAAGCCACAAATTCTTTTACCCCGCCTTCATAGTGGAATACTTTTTCCACTGGCTCTTCGGGACGTTCGTCTCTGAGCTGAATCGTGATGGTCTTTGTCAAAAATGCCACTTCTCTCAGACGCTGTTTCAGCATTCCGAAATCGTATGTGGTATCTTCAAAAATTTCATCATCCGCTAAGAAGCTGACCATTGTTCCTGTCTTTTCCAGCTCGCATTCTCCAATCACCGTCAGCGGTCCTGTCGATTTTCCTTTCTCATAGCGCTGTCTGTAAATTTTTCCCCCGCTGTAGACGGTTACTTCCAGCCATTTCGAAAGTGCGTTTACAACAGAAGCTCCCACGCCGTGAAGTCCTCCTGATACGCTGTATCCTCCTCCGCCGAATTTTCCGCCGGCATGAAGAATCGTAAATACGACTTCCACAGCAGGCAGACCGGATTTATGGTTGATTCCGACCGGAATTCCCCTTCCGTTGTCCACGACTGTGATAGAATTGTCTTTATTGATCGTCACCTGAACGATACTGCAGTACCCGGCAAGCGCTTCGTCCACCGCATTGTCCACAATTTCATACACAAGATGGTGAAGTCCTCTTATCGATGTGCTGCCGATATACATTCCCGGTCTTTTTCTGACTGCTTCCAATCCCTCTAAAATTTCTATTTGATCTGCACCGTATTCTGTACTCATAACAACCTCCTGTTTTATTCATAGACAACACCTTCTGCCACATGAAACACATGATTCAGTTCAAACTGGTTTTGAATAAAATCATCAATTCCTGTGCAAGTGATAAATGTCTGGATGTCTCCAATGCTATCCAGCAGATAATGCTGCCTTTTTCTGTCCAGCTCAGACAATACGTCGTCCAGCAATAAAATCGGTGTATCTTTTATTTCCTGTTTCACAAGCTCAATTTCAGCCAGCTTTAATGAAAGTGCTGCTGTCCTTTGCTGTCCCTGAGATCCAAATCTTCTGACGTCCAACGCTCCAATATAAAAACTGATATCGTCCTTGTGCGGTCCAGATGTAGATGCCCGAAAATGCAGATCTTTCTCTCTGTTTTTTTTCAGCTCATTTTCAAAACATTCCGCGCTCACATTTTTTTCATACACAAGTCTCAAGCGCTCTCTTCCCCCGGAAAGCTTTTCATGCGCTTTCTGAATAACTTCATTGATGCGTTGGAGAAATTTCTCCCTCTCCTCAATGATCCGCTGTCCATGCAGAACCATTTGGCTGTCGTACACATCCAGCATATCAAGATACTCCGGGTGAAACGCTGCTTCCTTCAAAAGTTTGTTTCTCTGAACTATTATTTTATTATAATTTGTCAAATGATACAAATAAATTTTACTCAGCTGGCATAATTCCAGATCTAAAAATCGTCTTCTCTCTGCCGGGCCGTCCTTGATAATATTCAAATCCTCCGGGGAAAAAAAGATAAAATTAGCAAGTCCAAACAATTCGCTTGCCTTTCGGATCGGAACGCCGTTGATGGCGATTCCCTTCGCCTTATTTTTTTTCAGATGCATATCGATCTGAATCTTCCCGTCATTTTTCAGAATCTGCATACAGATATGCGCTTCATTCTGTCCGAACTGTATCATCTCTCTGTCTTTGCTGCCTCTGTGAGATTTTGTCGTCCCGCACACATATACTGCCTCCAGAATGTTCGTCTTTCCCTGCGCATTATCGCCGTAAAAAATATTTGTGCCTTTGTCAAATTCCAACTTCAAAGAATCGTAGTTCCGAAATCGGTTTAGTTTTAAAGATTCAATGATCATTCGTTCCTCCTGATTCCGCATGATATGCGGTCTAAATTCAGGGATATCTCAAAGCTTTTTCCTTTTGCCTTAACTCTTATTTTACAATTTTTATCGTTTCGCTGTCAAAGGAAACAATATCGCCGTCTGTCAGTTTTTTCCCACGCTGATACTCTGTGACTCCATTGACCTTTACCTGTCCGTCTAAAATCACAAGTTTCGCCTCCACTCCGGATTCCACAAGTCCGGCTGCCTTTAAAGCCTGTCCTAATTTGATGTAGTCCTCTCTCAGTTTTATTGTTTCCATTTCGTTCCTCCTAAACTACGCTTGTATCTTTTTCTCTTTTTACACATGTCAAATAAAGTATACCAGCATTTTAAAAAAAATCCTACTCTAAATTACAACAAATTAACGAAAAAAAACCAATTCTTTTTCTAAATTATTCCTACAGTGCAAATATGCTTGTATCAAATAATTTTTATTGAAAAAGAATTGGCTTTGTGAAAGATTCTTCTCTTTTTGCTTTAAGAGATAAAGTTGACCGGCAGAATCAGATAAATATATGATTCCTGCTCATCTCGAATAAAACACGGCGCCTTTGGATTTACAAGATAGATTGTGATCGTCTCGTCGTCGATAACACGCAGCGCATCAATCAGGAATTTCGGGTTAAATCCGATCATCAGATCTTTTCCCTCTTTCTCAATATCAATCTCTTCTTTCATGGAACCGATCTGAGAATCAATTTTAAGCTCCATACAATTACCATTAATGGAGATAATAATCGGCTTTTTATCGCTCTCTTTTACAAGCAGCGTCGCACGGTCAATACAGCTTAACAATTCTTTTTTATTAATTTTCACTTTTGTCTCATAGTCGCTGGAAAGCATCTGATCAATGCGGAAATATTCTCCTTCAATCAGTCTTGAGACAACTGTTGTCTGATCAAATTCAAAGACAATATGATTTGATGTGAAGAAAAGGTTGACGGTGTCCTCCATTTCGCCGGATAAAATTTTGCTGATTTCTGTCAAAGTTTTTCCCGGCACGACAATCTTTCTGTCTTCATACGTTTCTTTCAGCATCATTTTGCGAATCGCAATTCGATGGCCGTCCAGAGATACTACCCGAAGCATATTATCTTTGATCTCAAATAATTCTCCTGTCATCATTTTGTTATTTTCATTTGCTGCGATAGAAAAGATCGTCTGACGGATCATCTCTTTCAATGTAAACTGAGACAGAGAGATAAAATCATTTTTTTCCACAAATGGCAGATAAGAGAAATCTTCACTTGATCTTCCAAGAATATCAAATTTTGCTTTTTCGCAGGTAATTGTCGTTTTTAAGTTATGCGTTTCGATTACAATATCATTTTCAGGTAATTTTCTAATAATCTCAGAAAAGATCTTAGCATCGAGAGCAATCGTACCTCTTTCCACAATTTCTCCGTCTACAATCGTTTCTATCCCCAATTCCATATCGTTCGATGTGAATTTAATCTGATTTGAGGAAGCATCGATGAGGATACATTCTAAGATCGGCATGGTTGTCTTTGAAGGGACTGCTTTAAGAACAATATTGACAGCCTTCAGAAGGTTATTTTTTTGGAATATAAGTTTCATGATGGTAAAGTCTCCTTTCAGTGCGTCTGGCTTTATATAACAGTATATAATTAATCGTAGTAGTAGTAGGGACGGTGGATAATGTGGATAACTCTGAAAACCATTGATTTTACTGAGTTTTTTTGACATTAACTATGTGGATAACTTGTGGACAGTGTGGATAACGTATGTGGATAAAATTTTTGTGTCCACATGGAAAAATGGGATTTTTTAGAGTTATCCACATTATCCACCGTAGTTATCCACCGCCTATGTGGATAATGTGGATAACTTTTTTTTGAAAAAAATTACAGTGAAAAACGGTATGGTTAAGCCGGACTGATCTTCTTTTTCAAAATTTCAATCGTATTTTTTAAAGATTCTGATGTCTGCAATTCTTTTGCAATTTTTTTGGAACCGTGCATAATGGTTGTATGATCTCTTTTTCCCAGAATCTCTCCAATATTTTTGAATGGCATTTCCAGCATTTCACTGCACAGATACATTGCAATCTGGCGTGGAAATACAATATTTGCCGTACGTTTATTTCCGATCAGATCTTCCGTGTCGATGCTGAAATGTTCCGCAACTTTATTTAAGATGAGCTGTGGAGTGACAATTCCCCGTTCTTCTGGAGCAATGATGTCTTTTAAGGCTTCTTCTGCGAGATAAATATCTATCTCACGGTGCTCCAGATTGCTGAAAGCCATAATTTTGTTTAATGCGCCTTCCAGCTCACGGATATTTGATTTGATATGTGTCGCGATATATTTTATGACATCATCATCAATCGTATAGCCGTCCAGTTCCTCTTTTTTTCTCAGAATCGCCATACGGGTTTCATAATCAGGAGAGGAAATATCTGCGATTAATCCCCATTCAAAGCGAGATCTGAGACGGCTTTCCAGCGTCAGAAAATCTTTCGGCGGTTTATCGCTGGAGAGAATAATCTGTTTTTTGGAACCGTGCAGATCGTTGAACGTGTGGAAAAATTCTTCCTGCGTGGATTCTTTTCCGATCAGGAATTGTACGTCGTCAATGAGCAAAACGTCAATATTCCGGTACTTTTCGCGAAATTGTGCCATTGCCGTGTTATTGCCGTTTCGGATAGCCTCGATCAGCTCGTTTGTAAAGTACTCGCTGGTGACATATAATACTTTGGAATCTGGATTGTGTTCCAGAATAAAATGAGCGATGGAGTGCATAAGATGTGTCTTTCCAAGACCTACGCCTCCATAGATAAAAAGCGGATTGTACATAGCGCCGGGAGATTCTGCGACGGCGAGCGCAGCCGCGTGTGCAAAGTTGTTGTTGCTGCCAACGACAAAAGTATCAAAAGTATATTTTGGGTTTAAATTGGCACGCTCGATATTTTCATTCATTGCAGAATTTGGCAGTTTTGCAGACGTTTTCTCTTTGATCTGATCGGGAAGAAGAAATTTAATGTCACAGTCGATGCCCGTAAGCTCAGCGATAGCTACCTTTAAAGGCGAGAGATACCGCTTGCTGACATAATTTAAGCCCATCGGCTCGGTAGGTCCCAAAAGCATCAACACATTATTTTCAAGAGAATGAACAGACAGAGGTTTAATCCATGTCTTGAAAGAAACATCGGAAAGTTCATATTCCATTTTGACGGTGGAGAGGATTTCTTCCCATTTTTCGATAATTGTGTCCTTTTCCATATTTTCGTCCATTGAAAAAATCTCCTTAAGTATTCATTAGCGGATTGAAAAAATCCGTGTTTTGTGTATAGTAGTATTAGTTTAATCTTTCAATTAATATTAAACCAAAAGGGACTAATTAGCAATCAAAATTTCGGGCAGACGAGGGGGAAAGAAGAGTTATCCACATTAATTTAGGTAGAATGTGGATAATGTGGATAACTTTTTTAAAACAAAATATAGTAACGAAAAAAATAGAATTTTATCAAAAAAAAGAGAACAAAAATGAGTTATCCACATACTATCCACCGTGCGATGTGGATAACTTTTTAAGAGTGTGGATAATGTGGATAACTTTAAGATAGGTTATCCACATTATCCACACTGAAAATTTATTGAAAAATAAAGGAAAATAAAAATAATAAAAAAGTTATCCACATACTATCCACCGTGCGATGTGGATAACTTTTTAAGAGTGTGGATAATGTGGATAACTTTAAGATAGGTTATCCACATTATCCACACTGAAAATGAGAAAAGGGAAAAACCACAAGATATTGAAAAAGTTATCCACATTCTATCCACAAAATGTGGATAACATTGATCTCTCGGTGGAGAACTGAAAAGCCGCAAAAGCAGGCGAAACGAAAAAAGATAAAGGAATTACTTGACTTCACGGGCTTTTATGACTATAATTGTAATGATATTTTGTAACAGGTACGGGCAGTCGATATCCATATACAATTCTTTGTGAAAAACAAAAGATAGGTGGATGCTTCGCCGTCGTTGCTGTGATATTAATATACCAATGAATCAGATAGATAGCAGTTGGTTTTGATAAAGGAGGTGGCCCGAATTATGAAAATGACATTTCAGCCTAAAAAGAGATCCAGATCTAAAGTTCATGGTTTCAGAGCAAGAATGAGTACAGCTGGTGGAAGAAAAGTTTTAGCTGCCAGAAGAGCAAAAGGAAGAAAGCAGTTATCAGCATAGGCCGCAGATATGTGGCCTTTTCTTCTCTTCAAAAGAAAAAGGATAGTATATGATATTTTCAGAATCATTAAAGAAAAATAAGGATTTTCAGGAAGTATACAAAACGGGAAAATCTTTTGCAAATCGATACCTGGTTATGTATGTGAAAGAAAATGAAAGCCAGAAAAATCGTCTGGGAATCTCGGTCAGCAAAAAAGTAGGAAATAGTATTGTGAGACATCGTTTGGCGAGACTGATACGCGAGAGCTATCGGCTGAATGAGGCTGACTTTTCCAGCGGAAAGGATATCATTGTAGTTGCGAGGGTAAACGCAAAAGACAGAGGCTTTCATGATATCGAGAGCGCATTGCTGCATTTAGGGAAGCTTCATAAAATAATCAACAGAAAAGAAATGATATCAGATGAGAAAAATATTGATCTTAATGATTAAGTTTTATAGAAAATATTTATCGCCGTTAAAAAGGACTCATTGTCCCTATATTCCAACCTGCTCTCAATATGGTCTGGAGGCAATCGAGAAATATGGGGCTATAAAAGGCAGTATTTTGACGTGTTGGAGAATCTTAAGATGTAATCCGTTTTCCAAAGGCGGTTATGATCCGGTTCCATAAACCATGCACGATGGGAGGATAAGAAGTTGTCTAAGATGGTATTAACGAAGAGTTCAATCTGGGTGATTGGACCTGTAGCTACGGTCCTTGGAGTGATCATGAATGGGATCTTCGGTGTTTTGGATATGGTAAATATACAAAATATCGGTCTGTGCATTATTTTATTTACATTTTTTATTTATATGCTGCTCACTCCGCTGACTGTAAAGCAACAGAAATTTTCAAAATTATCGGCACATATGAACCCTGAACTTCAGAAAATTCAGAAGAAATACAAGGGAAAAAATGATCAGGTCTCTATGATGAAAATGAATGAAGAGACACAGCTGCTTTATGCAAAGTATGGTGTTTCTCCGATGGGAAGCTGCCTTCAGCTGATCATTCAGATGCCGATTTTGTTTGCTTTATACCAGGTAATCTGGAATATTCCGGCATATGTAGGGCGTGTATATGATGTATTTAAACCTCTTGCTGAAGCCCTTTTAAATAACTCGGCAAGTCAGGGTTTTATGGAAGGAATTGCAAAAACTCTGAACATCAGTTACAGCAATGGATATACGATTGAGAAAATTATTGATACACTTTATAAATTAAAACCGTCCAACTGGACAGAACTGGCTGCAGAGTTCCCAAGTATGAGCAACCTGATTCAGGAAACACAGGCAAGCGCCGATCATATGAACTATTTTCTGGGGCTGAATATTTCTGATTCACCGCTTAATATTATGCAGCAGGGATTCGCAGCAGGCGCATGGTTACTGGTAATTGGTGCTCTGGCAATTCCGGTTTTATCTGCTTTGACACAGTGGCTGAATACAAAACTGATGCCTCAGCAGCCGGCTCCAAACGGAGAGCAGAGTGCAATGATGAGCTCCATGAAAACAATGAATGTTGTAATGCCTCTGATGTCAGCATTCTTCTGTCTGACACTGCCAGCAGGTATGGGTATCTACTGGATCGCAGGTTCTGTGATTCGTTCCATTCAGCAGGTAATTGTCAATAGACATATGGATAAGATGGATATTGATGAACTGATTGCAAAGAATGCGGATAAGGTGAAAAAGAAACAGGAACAGCTGGGAATTAATCAGCAAAGAGTAGTAAACAGTCAGGCTAAGGTAAGTACAAGAAATATAAATACCCCGACAAAAAAAGTTATGACTGAGGAAGAGAGAAACGCAAGAATCAAGAGTTCAACAGAGTACTATAAGAACTCCGAAGAGAAGCCAGGAAGTATTGCTGCGAAGGCAAGAATGGTAGAGAAGTATAACGAGAAGAACAAAAAATAGGGGTGCATTTTTATGGAATATATTAGAGTATCAGCGAAAAAGGTAGAAGATGCAGTCATTGAAGCTTCTATCCAGTTGGAGACAACGAGTGATAATATCGAATATGAAGTATTGGAACACGGTAGTTCGGGGTTTTTTGGCATAGGGAGTAAGCCGGCAGTAATCAGAGCAAGAAGAAAAGAAGAGAAAAAAGAATTCGATGAGATGGCTGAAATTAAACAGATGTTTGAGACAAAACCATCCGTCAAAATGGAAGAACCAAGGGCACCGAAAGAAGAGAAAAAAGAGACAGTTGAGAGACGGGAAACAGCAATTTCAGAGAAGGAAATAAAAGAGGAAAATTCTCCGAAAACAGAACAAAAACCGGAAAAACAGCCGGAAAAAATGCCAAAAAAGGTAAGAAAAGATAAGCCTGTAAAAGAGAAAGTTCAAAGAGAAAAACCAGTGGCAGCCGAACCAAAAAAGGAAGAGCCGAAGAGAAAAGAAATCAAAGAGGCAGATAAAGAACGCGCAGAGAAAAAAGCAGTAGAATTTTTACAGCAAGTGTTCGACGCGATGCAGATGCAGGTTCAGATTACTGCTGAATTTAAAGAGGACGCTCTTGAGATCGGCATGGAAGGCGAGGATATGGGAGTTCTGATCGGAAAGAGAGGTCAGACGCTGGATTCCCTGCAGTATCTGGTAAGTTTGGTAGTAAACAAAGAAAAAGAAGCTTACATCCGCGTGAAACTGGATACGGAAAATTATCGCAGCAGAAGAAAAGAAACGTTGGAAAACCTGGCAAAAAATATTGCTTTCAAAGTAAAAAGAACAAAAAAACCAGTATTTTTAGAGCCAATGAATCCATACGAAAGACGCGTCATCCATTCTGCATTGCAGAATGATCCATATGTCACAACACACAGCGAAGGCGAAGAACCTTACAGAAAAGTAGTTGTAACTTTAAAGAAATAGTAATTTGAAATAAAATGTTATTTCTGGTCAAAGCAGATAAAATACATTTGTATTTTGCTGGATCAGAGATAACATTTTTTTCGATAAAAAAGAATTTTCAGCTGCGATAAAATAGAGTATGATATAGAATACAGATAAAAGTATAATGTAGAAAACAGATAAAGTGATGGAGGAATTTATGAGAACAGATACGATTGCAGCGATTTCAACAGCAATGTCGAACTCAGGAATAGGAATTATACGAATCAGCGGTCCCGAAGCTTTTGATGTGGCAGACCGTATCTACCGCAGCAAAAAAGGAACGAAAAAGCTACAGGAACAGCCGTCCCATACGATTCATTACGGATATATTGCAGACGGGGATGAAATCATAGATGAAGTTCTCGTGATGCTGATGAGAGGACCGCGCAGTTTTACAGCGGAAGACACAGTGGAAGTGAACTGTCACGGCGGAGTTCTGGCAATGAAAAAAGTGCTGGAGACGGTTATAAAATATGGAGCAAGACCGGCAGAGCCAGGAGAATTTACAAAGAGAGCATTCTTAAATGGCAGGCTGGATCTGTCTCAGGCAGAGGCAGTTATGGATATTATTCAGGCAAAAAATCAGTATGCTCTGCAGAGTTCTCTCAGTCAGCTGAAGGGATCAGTGCTCAGACCAATTAAAGAATTGAGAGAAGAAATTTTATATCAGATTGCATTTATTGAGTCTGCTTTAGATGATCCAGAGCATATCAGTTTAGAAGGATATCCGGAAAAATTAGGAGAAAAAACAAATAAATGGATTGAAAAAACAGGAGCTTTAATTGACTCTTTTGATAACGGAAGAATTGTAAAAGAGGGCATCAATACTGTGATTGTAGGAAAGCCAAATGCTGGAAAATCTTCACTGATGAACGTGCTGGTTGGGGAGGACAGAGCTATCGTAACTGATATCGCCGGGACGACTCGTGATACGTTGGAAGAGCATATTTTCTTTGGAGGAATCAGCCTGAATGTGATCGATACAGCCGGCATCAGAGACACAGAGGATGTCGTGGAAAAAATCGGAGTTGAGAAGGCAAAAGAGAAGGCAGAAAGCGCTGATTTGATGATCTATGTTGTCGATTCTTCAACAGAACTGGACGAGAATGATAATGAAATTATCCAGATGATAAAAGGGAAAAAAGCGATTGTACTTTTGAATAAAACAGACCTGAATATGGTCACAACAGAGGAGCAGTTAAAGGGGAAAATTGACCATCCTGTTATCAGTATTTCAGCGAAAGAAAAGACAGGAATGGAGCAGTTGGAACAGACTTTAAAAGAGATGTTTTTTCATGGAAATCTGGAATTTAATGATGAGGTATATATCACAAATGTGCGGCAAAAACAGGCGCTGGAAGAGGCAAAAGAGAGCTTGAAACAGGTTAGAAACAGCATTGATATGGAGATGCCGGAAGACTTTTATTCGATCGATTTGATGAGTGCATATGAAGCGCTTGGAAGAATCACAGGGGAATCTGTAGAGGATGATCTTGTCAATGAAATCTTTGGAAAATTCTGTATGGGAAAATAGAAAAAACGATTGTTTACAGCAAAAAAATAGAGAAAACTGTCTGCATAAAAAGGAGAAAAACATGAGAAACGTAGAAGAATTTGTAGATGTAGTAGTTGTAGGAGCCGGTCATGCAGGATGCGAGGCAGCGCTGGCAAGTGCAAGGCTTGGAATGGAGACTGTGATCTTTACCGTCAGTGTGGAGAGTATTGCCTTGATGCCTTGCAATCCAAACATTGGAGGAAGTTCAAAAGGACATCTGGTCAGAGAAATTGATGCTCTCGGAGGAGAGATGGGCAAAAATATTGATAAAACATTTATTCAGTCCAAGATGTTAAATAAATCAAAAGGACCTGCTGTTCATTCTCTGAGAGCACAGGCAGACAAGGCAGAATACAGCAGGAGAATGAGAATGGTTCTGGAAAATACAGATCATCTCTCAATCAAGCAGGCAGAAGTAAATGAAATTATAGTGGAAGAAGGAAAAATAACAGGAGTCCGCACAAATTCAGGAGCAGTATATCACTGCAAAGCGTGCGTACTGTGTACAGGAACGTATTTGAACGCACGCTGTATACACGGTGATGTCAGCGTGTATACAGGACCGAATGGTCTTCAGGCAGCGAATCATCTGACCGATTCTCTGAAAGCAAACGGAATCGAAATGTACCGATTTAAAACGGGAACTCCGGCACGAATTGACAGAAGATCCGTTGATTTTTCTAAGATGGAAGAACAGTTCGGGGATGAAAAGATTGTTCCGTTCTCATTTACAACAGATCCAAAAGACGTACAGATTGATCAGGTTTCCTGCTGGCTGACGTACACGAATGAGAAGACGCATGAGATTATTCGTAGTAATCTGGATCGCTCTCCGCTGTATTCCGGAATGATTGAAGGAACAGGTCCAAGATATTGCCCGTCTATCGAGGACAAAGTTGTAAAGTTTGCAGATAAGAACAGACATCAGATTTTTCTTGAGCCGGAAGGATTGTATACAAATGAAATGTATGTAGGCGGTATGTCCAGTTCTCTGCCGGAAGATGTGCAGCATGAAATGTATCACACGGTACCTGGATTGGAACACGCGAAAATCGTGAGAAATGCGTATGCGATTGAATACGACTGCATCAATCCGAGACAGCTGGATGCTTCACTGGAATTTAAGAATATTCACGGATTATTCAGCGGAGGTCAGTTCAATGGAAGTTCTGGATATGAAGAAGCGGCAGCCCAGGGACTTGTTGCAGGATTGAATGCTGCTCTTTCCATTCAGGGAAAAGAAAAATTAATCTTGGACAGATCAGAATCCTACATAGGAGTTCTGATTGATGATTTGGTCACAAAAGATAATAAGGAACCTTATAGAATGATGACATCGAGAGCGGAATATCGTCTTTTACTTCGTCAGGACAATGCAGATATTCGTCTGACTGAAAAAGGATATCGCGCAGGTCTGATTCCAGAAGAAAGATATGAGAAACTTCAGGAAAAGATGCGTCAGATTCAGGAAGAAACACAACGTGTGGAAAAGACGACGGTTGGAGCAACAGAAGAGATCCAGAAATTTTTAGAGGAGCACAACAGTACACCTCTGAAATCAGGAAGTACATTGGGAGAACTAATCCGAAGACCGGAGCTTTCCTATGAGATTCTGGAAGAGATTGACAAAGATCGTCCGGCATTAATGAACGGTGTCGGTGAGCAGGTCAATATCAACATTAAATATGAAGGATATATAAAAAGACAGATGAAACAGGTGGAACAGTTTAAAAAACTGGAGGAAAAGAAGATTCCGAAGGATTTAAATTATGATGATGTCGGAAGTCTGAGAATAGAAGCGAGACAGAAATTAAAAATGTTCCAGCCTCTTTCGATTGGACAGGCTTCCAGAATATCCGGAGTTTCACCGGCTGATATTTCCGTTCTGCTTGTCTATCTGGAGCAGATGAGAAATAATAGAAAAATTGAGAAATAACAGAGAAAAGGAAAAGAAAATATGAAAAGTGAAATTTTAGAGAAAGGATGTCAGCTTCTGAATCTTTCCATTTCTGAAAAACAGGAAGAACAGTTCATGAAGTATTATGAATTGCTGGTTGAGTGGAATAAAGTGATGAATCTGACTGGTATCACAGAGTTTGATGAGGTGATGAGAAAGCACTTTTTAGATAGTCTGAGTATCGTAAAAGCGATAGAGAAGAAGGATGCGCTTCGTGTGCTGGATCTTGGAACAGGAGCAGGATTTCCGGGAATTCCTCTAAAAATTATGTTCCCTGAATGGGATATTGTTCTGCTGGATTCCTTGAACAAAAGAATCAAATTTTTAAATGAAGTGATCGGGCAGCTTGGATTAGAAAGAATAAGCGCCATTCACGGCAGAGCAGAAGATTTTGCCAGAAAAGAAGAATATCGAGAAAAATTTGATTTAGTGGTATCGAGAGCAGTCGCAAATCTAGCTTCTCTTTCTGAGTATTGCCTTCCATATGTGAAACAGCAGGGAGCTTTTGTGTCATATAAAGCATCAAATGTAGAAGAAGAAGTAAACGAAGCAAAAAAAGCGGTGACGGTATTGGGAGGAAATCTGGAGAAAATAGTAGAATTTCAGCTTCCGGACACGGATATTGACCGAACGCTTTTAGTCATTCAGAAGATAAAAAAGACGCCGGGAAAATATCCGAGAAAAGCAGGATTGCCTTCCAAAGAGCCAATTCGATAAATATGAAATAAAAGGCGGATTCGATGGAGTGAGGATCCATGCGTATAAAGTGTAATGGAAAGACCACATATCGCCGGCTCAAAAAATGAAGTGAGAATAGAAAAAAGATAAAGTAAGATTCAGAAAAGATCCAAAAAGAAGAAGGAGCTGAAGAAATGTTTCACGTGAAACATTTCTTCAGCTCCTTCTTGGAATAAAAAGATATACTCTGATTTCACAAATCAGGACAGGAAAAGATGGATATATTCCAGAACCTGATCCGGCGCCTCGATCTGCGGAAGCTGTTTTGTATTTGCAATGGAGACAACCTCGATGGCAGGATTGAGTTTCACATATTGCTCTGCGATAGAGGAAGCATTGCTGACATGATCGCCGTAGAGGATAAAGATGCTGTTATTGATTTCGTGCAGCGCTTTGCAGATATTAACATTTAAGAATAACCCTTTTTTGCTGGAAAGTAAAAATTTTCCATTACTCTGTCCCAGATGTGCAGATTCATAATAGATATCCAGACATTTTGTCTGAAGATGGAACGGGTTAAATAAATATTCTTCTGTAAAAGCATATTCGATCTTCTTTTTGCTCGTCAAAATATGATAAACGGTATTTCCTATAATAGGAAGTTCTAAAATAAATTTGGCAATTTTTGACTTCTTTGTAGGAATTATGTTTAAGCTTGCAATACTCTCAGGATTTATTATAATAATCTTGTCAAACAGAGAAGGATTACTATAGCAAGCCATAATCAGAAAAGAAGAAGATAAACCAGTAACAGCGACATTTGTCTCTGATCCAATAACCTGCTGAATAAAATCCGATATCAACTGTACATACAGATAATTGGTATATGTCATACTTGGTTTGTCGGAACGGCCGCATCCCAGAAGATCAATCGCATAAACCGTATGCTTCTTTGAAAGCTTTTGGATTAGTTCATTCCATTCATATGAAGAAGAGGCAGGGTCCAGATCATGAATTAAGAGAAGCGGTGAGCCGGAACCGGTTTTGGAGTAAAAAACATCTCCAAATCGCCAGGAGAAACGGTGTCCCATGTGTGATTTCAGTAAATTTTTGGTAACGGCAGTCGCAGACAAAAATTTATTCATCAGATGAGTAAAAAACAGTGCGGTCGATGTCACAATGACGGAATTTTTGATTTTATGTTTCATGATAGTTCTCCTTTCTAAACATTGACAAGTTCTGCTCAGAGAATTGGCAGTGCAGCATTTGATATATAAATCTATTATAAAACATCTTAGTGGGGCTGACAACATCTTCTTTCGGAGAAACACTCCTTTCTCCCAAAATGGATATGGTATTGGAAAATGAAATTTCTTTTAAGAGCGAAAATAGAATTTGGAATGAACTCTTGAGATAAGACGAGCACACGGAAGATGGGATGATAAAATCAAAGATAGAAAAGCAAAACAAAAAAGCAGTGGAACGGCTAATGATATCATAAATTATAAAATCAGCTATAGAAAATAAAGACTTATTTTCGGCAAGAGAAGATAGTGAAAATAAAAAATGGACATAGAAAAATGAGATGGTGAACGATGATAAAAGAATATATAGAAGAGAGAAAAGTTAAAAATCTTCAGAGAAAAAGCGAATTAGAAAAAAAATATTCCCAGCTGTCCGAGCAAGAAAAAGAAGTAAAACTGGAAATCACTAAAACAAAAGAAGAGATGAAAATGGAATATGATTTATTTTCACCGAGAAGCTTTGAGCGGATGGCAAATGTGAAAATTTTTGATATGGAGGAAGACTTAAAAAATATCATTCTAAAAAAACAGGAGATCAAAAGACAGATCAAAGAAAAAGAAAGAATGATGAAAAAAATTGAACAGATGGAACGTGAGATCACGGATATTGAGACGGATGAGAAGATTAGTCTTTCCAAAGACAAAGTAGGGGAGATTGTAGGAAAATTGGATGAATGTCTGAATTTAATGTACAATGATCGAAATACTTGTAAGTCAGAATTAAAACAGGTAAAAAAATATTTGAAATCTTTTATGTGAACTTTTCTGCTTTTTGGCAGCGCCTCACGATCTGATTTTATATAGGCTCTTTTTACGCTGTCCACGGCATGACAGGACTTGTGGCAAGCAGCGTTTTTTGCTTGGTTTGTGCACCTGTTATCCGCCATTCGTGAAAACCCGCCTTCGGCCCAAACAATTTGCTCGGTGACGGAAATTAGCACAAACCTCCTTATGGAAGTCTTGTAATCGTCACTTTATTTTTGCCATGCCTTATAGCAGCTGTTTTTTTATCCTTCCTTTTCAAGAAGTTTTCAACAGCAACAGAAAAATGTTTCACGTGAAACATATGGCATATTAAAAGGAAGGGTGATATAATAAAAAAAACATAAGAAAGGGGAGAACAGAATGAAAAGAGTCATTGTAATTGCAAATCAAAAAGGCGGTGTCGGAAAGACCACAACTGCAATCAATCTTTCAGCTTCTCTGGCAGAGGCAGGAAAAAAAGTGCTGATGGTTGATATGGACCCTCAGGGAAATTGTACAAGTGGACTTGGCATTGAAAAGAATGAAGTTGAAAATACAGTATATGAACTTTTGCTGGGACAGTGTAAGGCAGAGGAGTGTATTTATGAGAGCGTCTGTGAAAATTTATCTGTGATTCCGGCAAATATGAATTTGGCAGCAGTTGAGATTGAGCTTATCGATGCAGAAGAAAAGGAATATATATTAAAAAAAGAATTGGATACGGTACGTGAAAAATATGATTTTATCCTGATTGATTGTCCACCGTCCTTAAATATGCTGACTATCAATGCAATGTGCGCAGGAGATACGGTTCTTGTTCCGCTGCAATGTGAGTATTATGCTTTAGAAGGTTTGAGTCAGCTGATGTATACCATCAATCTGGTGAAAGAGAGATTAAATCCTGATCTGGAAATAGAGGGTGTTGTATTTACAATGTATGATGCCAGAACAAATCTTTCACAGCAGGTAGTCGAGAATGTAAAAAATAATTTAGATCAGAAGATTTATAATAGTGTGATTCCAAGAAATGTTCGTTTAGCGGAGGCGCCAAGCTATGGAATGCCGGTACTTTTATATGATGGGAAATCGACAGGAGCAGAGAGCTATCGAATGTTGGCGAGAGAAGTAATGTCCAGAGGTGAAAAATAATGGCAGTGAGAAAAACAGGACTTGGGAAAGGATTAGATTCTCTGATTCCTATGACAAAAAAAGAAAAGACGGCAGAGAGAAAAAACGTAAATATAAAAGAAGCAAAAAATGCAGAGACCATATTAAAAGTTACAGAGATTGAGCCGAACAGAGAACAGCCCAGAAAAAATTTTAATGAGGATGCCCTGTTGGAACTGGCAGAGTCCATAAAAAATTTTGGACTGATACAGCCAATCATTGTACAGAAAAAAGAAGAGTATTATGAAATTATAGCTGGTGAGAGAAGATGGAGAGCGGCTAAAATGGCAGGATTAAAGCAAGTCCCTGTCATAATCAGAACATTTTCAGAGCTGGAGAGTGTAGAAATCGCGCTGGTCGAAAATATTCAGAGAGAAAATTTAAATCCGATTGAAGAAGCGCACGCTTACCGCAGACTGATGGAAGAGTTTCATCTGAAACAGGATGAAATTGCAGAGAAAGTGGCAAAGAGCCGAACAGCTGTCACAAATGCCATGCGTTTGTTGAAACTGGACGAGAGAGTACAGCAGATGGTGATAGACGATATGATTTCCACAGGCCATGCCCGTGCTTTAATCAGCATAGAAGACCCAGAAGAACAGATCAGCTTCGCGCATCGAATTTTTGACGAGAAACTGAGTGTTCGAGAAGTAGAGCGGCTGGTTCAGAAAATGCAGGAAGGAAAAAAAGAACAGCAGAAGAAAGAAGAGAGAGAGGATCTGTTCTGTCGCGAGATAGGAGAAAAGCTGAAAGAAATTCTGGGCACAAAGGTTGTGATCAGACATCAGAAGAATAATAAAGGAAAAATTGAAATTGAATATTATTCCAATGATGACCTCGACAGAATTTTCGGCTTGCTGGAGAGTATTGAAAAATAACAGATAAATCATTTTAGAAAGGGATTATATGGAAAGTCAAATATTAGAATTTATAGGAATTGATCCTGGAATTATTTTCATCATTATGGCGCTGCTGATGCTGCTTCTGTTTATTTACATGGTGAAAATTTCTTTTAAGATGACGAGATTTTTGCAGAAGTACAAGC
Source organism: Eubacteriales bacterium (assembly GCA_030526005.1). Taxonomy (GTDB): domain Bacteria; phylum Bacillota; class Clostridia; order Lachnospirales; family Lachnospiraceae; genus JAGZHZ01. The sequence goes on along the minus strand of JAUNDP010000003.1, from coordinate 105,210 downwards.
AGTTTATGAGAGGAAAAGACGGAGTCTCGCTTGAAAAATCATTTCTGAGAAGTTTTGCAGAACTGGATATGCTCATGGAATCAAGTAAAAATCATATGGAAGAGATCCGAAAATTAAAAGAAGTTCAGAGCAAAACATTTGTCAAGACAGCAATCGTAAAATACGATGCTTTCAAGGAAGTTGGAGGAAAGTTAAGCTTTGCGCTGGCCATGCTGGATCAGGAAAATAATGGATTTGTGCTCAATGCAATCCATAACAGAGATGGATGCTACACTTATATCAAAGAGATCGTAAAAGGAGAATCCTATATTATTCTGGGGGAAGAAGAAAAAGAAGCGCTGAGGCAGGCAGTGAACTCGTACTCAGAAATGCAGAATGCTTATATTCCAACAGAACGATCATAAAATAAGCGTCAGATCCAAATGAAAAAAAGACAGGCTGCTGCAGTCAGATGAAAAAGGCAATTTTCTGAAGATGCAGGAGCCTTTTCTCTTTACTAAAACTGTAAAATAGAGTATGATATATAAGATATAAGTATAAGATAAAACCATCATCGGCAGAATATAGAAGGAAAGATTTTGCGGATGCAGGAAATAGAAGAGAAAATCCATCTGGCAGATCGGACGATCTAAAAGAGAGCTGGATAAGAAAACCAGACTGGAATAAAAGAAGAAAAGCTCAGGGAAAGGAAGAAAAAATTATGTTAGACATTAAATTTGTCAGAGAAAATCCAGAAATCGTAAAACAGAATATACGAAATAAATTTCAGGACAGTAAACTGCCTCTCGTAGACGAGGTTATTGCACTTGATCTGCGCAACAGAGAAATTAAAAAAGAAGTAGAGGCGCTCAGAGCTGAGAAAAATCAGATTTCAAAAAAAATCGGCGGATTCATGGCGCAGGGTAAAAAAGAAGAAGCAGAAGAGATGAAGAAACAGGTAGCGGCATCTGCAGCCAGAATGGAACAGTTATCTGCTGAAGAAAAAGAAGTGGAAGAGACTCTGCTGAAAAAACTGATGATCATTCCAAATATCATTGATCCATCTGTGCCGATTGGAAAAGATGACAGCGAAAATGTAGAGATTCAGAAATATGGCGAGCCGGTTGTTCCTGACTTTGAAATTCCATATCACACAGAGATTATGGAAAAATTCAACGGAATTGATCTTGACGGCGCCAGAAAAGTGGCAGGAAATGGATTCTATTATCTGATGGGAGATATTGCCCGCCTTCACTCTGCAGTTATCTCTTATGCAAGAGATTTTATGATCAATAGAGGATTTACTTATTGTATTCCTCCTTTCATGATCAGAAGTAATGTAGTGACAGGCGTTATGAGCTTTGCAGAGATGGATGCCATGATGTACAAAATTGAAGGAGAAGATTTATATCTGATCGGAACGAGTGAGCATTCTATGATCGGAAAATTTATTGACACGATTATTCCAGAAGAATCTCTGCCTCAGACTCTGACCAGTTATTCTCCGTGCTTCAGAAAAGAAAAGGGTGCGCACGGTCTGGAAGAACGTGGCGTATATCGTATTCACCAGTTTGAAAAACAGGAAATGATTGTTGTCTGCGAGCCAAGTGAGAGCAAGATGTGGTTTGACAAACTGTGGCAGAATACGGTGGATTTATTCCGTTCTCTTGATATTCCGGTTCGTACACTGGAATGTTGTTCCGGAGACCTGGCAGATTTGAAAGTAAAATCCATTGATGTGGAAGCATGGTCACCGAGACAGAAAAAGTATTTTGAGGTGGGAAGCTGCTCAAACTTAGGAGATGCTCAGGCAAGAAGACTGAAAATCCGTGTGGCAGGAAAAGATGGAAAATATTTTGCGCATACATTAAACAACACCGTTGTTGCACCACCTAGAATGTTGATTGCCTTTCTGGAAAACAATCTTCAGGCAGATGGAAGCGTAAAGATTCCTGAAGTTTTACAGCCATATATGGGAGGCATGAAAGAAATCCGCTGATCACAGACAGAGCGGAGTACTTTGAAAGTGATATAGGTATAAAGTATATGGATAAGGTATCCTTGAATGGATGCCTTATCATTTTATCTAAATTTTATGGAGGAGGTACAATTTGCATCAGTATTTGAGAGCGATCGGATTCAGCGATAAAATGACGAGAAAAGAGCTGGATACCATGCTGAAAAAAATGATTCTGGAAAATGACAGAAATGATGTGGTAAAGCAGGAAGACGGAAGCGCATTTGTAGAGATCAGCAAAAAATTTGGTCCCAATATCGGAATTATTTTATGCGGTGAAGTAGATAAAGATGGATTTCATCAAGATTATTATTTTCCCTATTTGGAGGGCGAGACAGTATCGACAAAGGAAAGCCTGATCATTGAACAGTCGGGAGATGGAAATACATATTCAGGCGCCTGCGAGGACCCCAGGGTTGGAGTCACATTGATTTTTTATCTCCAAAATGCGGCTGCGCTGAAAAGGATAACGATGCAGGAAGAATTCAGAAAAAAAGAGCAGGATACGATATTGACAGCTCTTTCTCTGGAAGGAAAGATATTACTTCCTGTATATCAGAATTCGATGCAGATGGCATATGAAAGGGAAAGCGCATCAAAGCGAAAAGATCTTCTGGCTGATGCCAGAAAGGGAAATGCGGAGGCAATCGAAAGTCTGACTCTGGAAGATATGGATACTTACTCTATGATCTCAAAGAGAATACAAAATGAAGATGTCTTCTCTATTGTAGAGACATTTTTTATGCCATATGGAATGGAATGTGACAAATATCAGATTTTAGGGCGCATTTTGGAATATCAGGAAATAGAAAATGAATATACAAAAGAAAAGTTGTACCAGATGACCGTTGAATGCAATGATATTATTTTGAAAGTGTGCATGAACAGCAAAGACTTGCTAGGAGAGCCAGAGAGAGGACGACGGTTTAAAGGAATTGTATGGCTTCAAGGAAGAGTTCAGTTTTAAAAAGATTTGAATTTTACAGATCGTTGTGACCCCAAAAGACAGCGCTGATGTACTAGTCAAAAAGATAATTGACAAAAATTTATAGAACAAGTATAATTTAAGAAAACGGGCAGGATTTTTCGGTGACAGCTATCCGAAAAGAAAGCCCGTTTCTAAAACCCTGAAAATGAGGGGAATCTTGGTTGAAATCAAACTGAAAAATTGAAATTTGTCTCGTTAGTTAAATGGATATAACAGGGTCCTTCTAAGGTCACGTTATAACATTCACCTTGTGGAAACATACTTTAGGATTGGAGTTCAATATTCGTCCAGAGATACACCAAAATTACATACGTCCATATAGCTCAGTTGGATAGAGCGATCGCCTCCTAAGCGATAGGTCGAAGGTTCAAATCCTTTTATGGACGCCAGCTAACAACGCCGAAAGCCTTTATTCTCAATGGTTTTCGGCTTTTTTTATTCTTTGAGAGTTTCAGTCAAAAATAAGCCAGGAAGATGAAATTTGAAAGACGAAAAAATATTTTATCTTTTGCAACCAATATCGAACTGACATCAAATTTGAAAAAATGCTTGCTAATCAAAAAAGCTGTCGCTACTGTAACTATTGGAAGAATTATAAAATAGGTTATAGCCTGGGAGAAGAAAATTGCGTTTATAAGAAATAATCATATCAGCTCATTATAAAAATCTTAGATTTTGGTCTTGACAATCTCTCGGTACAATTTAATCAAGGTTAAGGAACACTTAGCTGGTTGTACCTCGACAATAGAATAAGTCCTTCATACCCAAAAACAGAAAGTACTAAACGAAATCAGCTCTATCTATCATAAACATGGTGGTATCAATACTTATAGAAGCAGGAAAGTCTTTTTTATATAAGGGATTTCGGCTTTTTTATTTTATATCCCCTAGGGAGGCTTGTGGGTATTTTAAGGGTATGATATAGTAAATTCCGGTGAAAATTTTCTGAAAAAAATTTAGTTATTCTATAAAAAACAGGAAAGAGATAGAATTATGGGAATTAAAGAAAAATATTATAATAATACCCGAAAACCAATGGGGATTATGGGAAAATGTATGGTTAATAATATGAACATAGGTCATGCGGAAGTGTCAGATTGGGGGATTTCTCATTTGAAAGATTTAAGTCCATATCAAATTGCAGAATTAGGATGTGGCGGTGGACGAAATGTAGCAGAATTGCTAAAAAAATATCCAAAAGCAATAGTAACGGCATTGGATTACTCTTCTGTTTCTGTGAAAAAAACAAATCAAATGAACAAAAAGGAAATACAGGAAGGAAGATGTAAAGTTATACAGGGGGATGTGTCAGCAATACCCTTACAAGACGAGACCATAGATCTGGCGACGGCATTTGAAACGGTTTATTTCTGGCCAGGACCATTAAAAAGCTTTCAGGAAGTTTTTAGAGTGTTAAAAAAAAATGGATGCTTTATGATTGTAAATGATACAGACGGCACAAAGGAAATTGATCAGCAGTGGGTGAAAATGATTGATGGAATGTGTTTATATAATGAAGAAGAACTGACACAATTTTTGCAGGAGGCAGGGTTTTCTAAAACTAAAATTTATAAAGACAAAGATAAAAACTGGATCTGCGTAATGGGGATAAAATAAATAATTTTAAAATACTTATAAAAAAGGAGAAAGAGATGAAAACAATGTTATGGAAAGGTTTAATTGTTGCAGGAGTTTTTAGCACAGTTATACTCAACTCAGTGGAAATGACCGTTTGTGCAGAAGAGGAGCAAAAAGTTGTATTTACTGATCTTGATGGACAGGAGCATATATTTGAGGAACCTGTAGATAAAGTGATTATTCAGTGGACAGCAGCAGGGGGCCCATTTTTTACAATGGCAGCTCTTTTTGGTGAAGATTTTACAGATCATATGGTAAACCTGGATTCTGGACTACAAGAGACGAATGCAGATATGTGGGAAGTATTTGTCAAGGATGTGCCGGAACTGGAGTCATTGCCAGACTTTGGATCTTTTGGTGATAATACATTTAATATGGAGGCTGCTGTTTCCAGCGATGCAGACGCAGTTTTAGTTCCTTTAGGACTAAAAGAAACGATTATAGATGGAGGCTATCAGGACAAGTTTGAGGCAGTAGATATTCCAATTGTATATATTGATTTTCATGCAGAAGTACTGGAAAAACATATACAGTCTATAGAAATTATGGGACAGATGTTTGGAAAAGAAGAAAGAGCACAGGAATTAATTGATTTTTATAGTTCACATGTCACTCCTGTGTATGAGAAAGTAGAAGAGCTTTTGAAGACGAATGAGAGACCTATCGTTCATATGGAGGTGGGATATAAGGGACCGGAAGGTTTACCGGACAGTTTTGCAAGTGACTATATGTGGGGAAAATTAGTCTATCTTGCAGGCGGTATACCAAGTGGTGAAGGAGTTGTAGAACATAGAGGTGATCTTCAGCCGGAGTTTTTGCTTAAATTAGATCCGGATAAAATCATTTTTGCAGGATTGTACGCACCGCAAACGCCAGGCTCTATTCGTATGGGATATGACAGTACAGAAGAAGAAACAAGAAAATTGGTTGATGACTATTTTACAAAGAGAGAGGGATGGACAGAACTGACTGCATATAAAAATAATGAAGTTTATATTGTTCAGCAGGTTCTTTCACGAGATATTTTTGACTGCGCTACAATAGAAGCACTTGCACAGGATATTTGGCCAGAAGCTTTTGCAGATCTTGATCCGACTGCCACATTGCAGGAATTCTTTGAAGAATTTCTTCCGTTTTCATTTGGCGGTAATTGGTTCATGAGGTATTAACAAATATGAATATACAATCTAAAAAAGAAGAAGTATTTTTTTACAAAGCCAATACCAGAAAAAAACTTTTTATTATTTTTAGTGGAATCTGCATTTGTATAGTCAGTTTTCTGATGGAAGTGATGATTGGAGCTTCTGGGATGACAATACCAGAAATTTTTAAAGCACTGTTTCAGCCAACCAGTGTAGATAAAATTTCCAGAGTAATTATATGGCAGATGCGTCTCCCAGTGGCTGTAATGGGAATTGTAGTAGGAGCTTCTTTGGGATTATCTGGTGCAGTTATGCAGACAATATTGAATAATCCTCTGGCAAGTCCTTATACATTGGGATTATCTGCTGGAGCAGGATTTGGAGCGTCGATTGCATTGACAATAGGTCTGGGAGCACTTACTATTCTTGGAAATTTTCTTGTTCCGATGTTTGCTTTTGTTTTTTCTCTTATAGCGTGTTTGGGAATTTATACTATCAGTAAAAAGAAACGTTTTACATCAGGAATTATGGTACTTGCCGGAATTGGTATGGTATTTTTCTTCGAAGCGGGTCAGTCTTTTTTACAGTATTTGGCCTCACCAGAAGAGCTGTCTAATATTGTTTTCTGGACGTTTGGAAGTCTTGCGAAAGCTAAATGGTCTAATGTAGCAATTATTACAGTTGTATTTTTATTTGCCTTTGTTTTTGTCTTTACAAAGTCATGGAAAATGACGGCGATGAGTATTGGAGATGAGAGAGCAAAAAGTATGGGAATTAACGTAGAGCGGTTGCGCATGGGAATGTTTATTGTGATTTCACTGCTCACAGCCACAGCAGTAGCATTTGTCGGAAGTATTGGATTTGTGGGAATTGTGGGACCCCATATCGCACGAATCCTGTTAGGAGAGGATCAGAGATTTTTTATTCCAATGTCAGCGCTGGGCGGAGCAGCCATTTTGTCAATCGCATCTGTTATTTCTAAAATAGTAGTTCCTGGAGCTGTTTTTCCGATTGGTATTTTAACGTCTCTGATTGGAGTACCAGTATTTTTTGCATTGATTCTCAGAAAGAGGTAAAGTACATGTTGGAAGTAAAAAATTTATCATTTAGTTATGGAAAAAACCGTGTTCTAAATGATATCAGTTTTTGTGCCAAACCTGGTGAGATTACAGCTATTATTGGCGCAAACGGTATGGGAAAAAGTACAATTTTAAAGTGTATTGCAGGATTAAATAAAGGGAATGGAGACGTTTTATTCTGCGGAGAAAACCGCAATACGTTATCCTCTGATGAGATTTCGCGTATGGTAAGCTATTTAAATCAAAACACAGTCTGTGAAGCAGAGTTAAATGTTTATGAAATAATTTTGTTGGGACTTTTGAACGATTTAAAATTTAAAGTTACAGACTCAGATATGGAAAAAGTGGAGGAAATGATGAGACTTTTGTCTCTTACCCCTTTTGCCCAAAGAAAGATTTCAGAACTATCAGGGGGACAGCAACAACTGGTATTTATAGGACAGACATTGATAAAAAATCCTAAAATCATTCTTATGGATGAGCCTACCAGTGCATTAGATTTAAATCGGCAGTTTTACCTTATGGATCTGCTGAAAAAAATTACAAAAGAAAAACAATTTACAACAGTAGTGACTCTACATCATCTGGATATCACAGCGAAATATGCTGACCATGTGATTGTTATTGATTCAGGTGATATTTATCAGGATGATATACCAGAAAAAGTTTTTACATCAGAAATGCTTAGAGATGTCTATCATGTTGAAGCAGAGCTGTATGCAGATCGAAATGGAAAGCATCATCTGATTCCTATTGACAGAGTAATATAATAAATAAGTCAAAAAGCGTTAGTTTTTAAAAAAGGTGCTTTTTGACTTATTTTTTTGTAGAACAGGAGATTTATATAAGATGAAGATCTACAATTTCATTGCTTGTTCCGATCCGAACAGGGAGCTGGAAGAAACCGGCGCCTGAAGAGATAATGGCATGTGTTTTTCCAAACTGTTCATGACCGTAAAAATAATGTTTTCCATTTGCTAATTTTGTAAAATAGGTCACCGGAATAAACTGACCTTTATGGGTATGACCGCTGAGAACAAGATCTGCCTGAAATGGAGCGGCTTCCCGGATACCTGCCGGGTTGTGATCTAAAACAATAGTTGGAAGAGCTGGATTGATCTGTTCTGCCAGGATTTCCATTGAACAGCGCTCATTGTTGCTGGCATCCGTTCTTCCAACTAGATTTAAGCCTGAAATCTGAAGCACCTGATTGTGCAAAAGCTGAATGTGAGAGGCCTGCAAGAAATCATGGAATCTTTTATTTTCTATGTTTGGATCATGATTTCCCAACACGGCAAATACGCCGTCTTTTGATTTTATTTTCTGAAAAACAGAACTGATTTTGGCGAGCTCTTCATCATCTTCCAGTATGTGATTGTTGACGTCAATGAGATCGCCACAGATGACAACGAGATCAGGATTCAGGCGATTTACTTTATCTGTAATTTTCTGGATATGTTTTTCATCGACATAAACACCAAGATGGATATCGCTCAACATGGCAATTCGATAAGGGTTTTCCTCTAAACCAAGGGGAACGGAATAGGAGGTATATTTTATCTGTTTTGCATGGAAATATCCTGCCATTACAATTATTACAGCGATAAGATCAATACAGAAAATACCGATGGTCTGTATCGAACCAGAGATGGAAAGCAGGCAGGAAAAAATCAGCCAGAAAAGCAGCAGCATACAATCATAGATAAAAAAACAGCTGTAAATTCCCATGATGGTTTCTAATTTTTTACTGTGCCATTTTTTCATGATTTCATTTTGAATTAAGGCGGAAATTCCCATGGCAAGATAAAGAATGCCAATCAAATATGCTGGCCAGTCTTTTTGAAACAGTATTTTTATGGCATGGGTGTTCATAACGGCGCCGATGGCTGCGCTGAATAAGATAAAGATGGAAAAGAATTTTTTGAAAAAATTTTTTTCAAGAAATTTTCCAAAAGGTGTGTTCATTGTTCAGATCTCCTTTCTTCTGCATCTGATACGATGCGTGGTTTATGGACGATGGGGAAGCCTGAAAAGAAGGGAAATGGAAAATTCGATTGATTTTAGTTCCGATTGTCCAATACAAAAAATATAACACAGACGACAGTTTTTGGCTACCTCAATTCAGGATAGAAAGCGAGCGGAAGTGTGATCATTTAAACAGCTGTTTTAAGGGGAAAATGATATTTTGGAAAAGATATACTAGAAAAGAAGAGAGACCGAGAAAAAGAGAGGATTTTTAAGAAATGATTGATAATTAAAAAATTAACAAAGAATTTCAGAAAAAACAGCTTAAATTATATAATTTTATCAAAAAAATATAGACAATTCAAAAATCATATGGTATATTTGAACTATAAAAGAATGTTTTACGATAGAAAAATAAATAAAATAGAAAAATCGGATGAAGGATTCGGGAGAGAGCGGAATGGGAACCGCCGCCGAAGGGGAAAGCTGTATGGCTAAACTCTCAGGCAAAAGAACCGTATCTGGACGAAACTCTGGAGAGCGAACAGCACCAACGAGGATGGTTGATACAACCAGAAAATCTTTCAGGTAAATGGACAGAGACAGGAGAGAAGATACCAGTTTTGGTATTTCTTTTTCTGTCTCTTTTTATTGCAGGAATTAAAAAAACGTTTACAAAGGAAGAAAAAAAGGACAAGTGAAATAAAATTGGAAAAAGGAGGGTTTTAAAATGGAAAAGAAGACACCGCTTTATGATACGCATGTGGAATGTGGAGGAAAGATTGTTCCCTTTGCAGGATATCTGCTTCCTGTACAGTATCAGGGCGTGATAGCAGAACACAATGCGGTAAGAAACGAGGCAGGACTTTTTGATGTCTCTCACATGGGAGAGATTATGTGTACAGGAAAAGATGCACTGGCAAATTTGAATCATCTGCTGACGAATGATTACACAACGATGTATGACGGACAGGCACGTTACAGTCCGATGTGCAATGAAAATGGCGGCGTGGTCGATGATCTGATTGTATACAAAGTACGGGATGACCATTATTTTATCGTTGTGAATGCAGCGAATAAGGATAAAGACTTTGCATGGATGAAAGAACACGCTTTCGGGGATGCTGTCTTTACTGATATTTCTGAGGAGGTTGCTCAGATTGCTCTTCAGGGACCAAAGGCGGAAGCGATTTTGAAAAAACTGGCAGATGAGGAAGATATTCCGCAGAAATATTACAGCTGTCATTTTCACAAAACGATTGGCGGAATGGACTGCATCATTTCAAGAACAGGGTATACAGGAGAAGATGGATTTGAATTTTATCTGGCGGCAGCGGATGCGCCGAAATTCTGGAATCTGCTTCTGGAGACAGGAAAAGAGGAACATCTCATCCCGTGTGGATTGGGTGCAAGAGACACGCTTCGTCTGGAAGCAGGGATGCCGCTTTATGGTCATGAGATGGATGATGAAATCAGTCCTAGAGAGACCGGGCTTGGAATTTTCGTGAAAATGCAGAAAGAAGATTTTATTGGAAAGAAAGCGCTCGAAGAGAGAGAAGTCACAAAAAAGAGAGTTGGTCTTAAAGTGACAGGAAGAGGAATTATCCGTGAACATATGGATATCTATGCAGGAGAGAAAAAAGTAGGGATCTCTACATCTGGAACGCACTGTCCTCATCTTGGATATCCGGCAGCAATGGCGCTTGTTGAAAAAGAATATGCCGAGATCGGAACAAAGCTTCAGGCAGAGGTACGAGGAAGAAGAGTCGATGCCGAAGTTGTAAAACTGCCATTTTACAAACATTCCTAAAAAACAGAACGAAAAATAAAAAATAAAATACAGGCAGAAGCAACATAAGCCAGATAAGACAGAGTCAAAATAAGAAAGAAATAAAATTAAGAAAGAACAAAAATACAGGCAGAACCAAAAAGAAAAAGAAGAATAAAAAAAGAGAAATAAGAAAGAAAAATAAAAGAACGATTACAATAAAAATAGCAGGAGGAGCAATAAAATGAAACATCCAGAAGAATTAAAATATTCAAAATCTCATGAATGGGTAAAAGAAGAAGGCGACGCAGCATATATTGGAATCACAGATTTTGCACAGGATGCGCTGGGCGATCTGGTATTTGTAAATCTGCCGGAAGTTGGCGATAAAGTAGAAGTTGGAGAGCCATTTGCAGATGTGGAATCCGTAAAGGCAGTATCCGATGTCTATTCACCAGTGACAGGCGTTGTGCTGGAGATCAATGAAGAATTGCTGGACAGCCCGGAAAAAATCAATGAAGAGCCATATGAGGCATGGTTTATCAAAGTGGGCGAGATTTCAGAACAGGAAGAGTATCTGACAGCAGAAGAATATGAGGAGCACGCAAATTCAGAAGAAATCTAAAAAGGGGGAGAATCATGGGTTCTTATGTAACATCTACAAAAAAAGAACAGGAAGCCATGCTACATGAAATTGGACTGTCCGGTTTTGAAGATTTTTTTGTTCAGATCCCTGAAAATGTTCGTGCCGGTGAGCTGAAACTCCCTGAGGGACTGTCTGAGATGGAAGCGCTGGAAAAGATGCAGAGCATGGCAGAAAAAAATAAAGTATTCCACAGTATTTTCCGCGGCGCCGGCGCTTACAACCATTATATTCCGGCAATTGTAAAGAGTGTGACCTCAAAAGAAGAGTTTGTCACAGCCTATACGCCGTATCAGGCAGAGATCAGTCAGGGTGTCTTACAGTCTATTTTTGAATATCAGACGATGATCTGCGAACTGACAGGAATGGATGTCTCCAATGCGTCCGTCTATGACGGGGCAGAGGCGGCAGCAGAGGCGACAGCGATGTGCCGTGACAGAAAAAGAAATAAAGTTCTCGTTTCTGCGTGTGCAAATCCAGAGACGATTCAGGTCATAAAGACATATTGCTTTGGAAATAATATGGAGTTTCTGCCCATTCCGGAAAAAGACGGAAAGACAGATATGGAGAAGCTGGAGGCTCTTCTCGATGCCGGAACAGCCTGCTTTTATGCAGAAGCTCCAAACTTTTATGGAATCATTGAAGATTATACTGCTCTTGGCGAGAAAGTACATGAAGCGGGAGCAAAATATATTTTGGGATGCAATCCGATTTCACTGGGCTTGCTCCGCACGCCGGCAGAATATGGTGCTGATGTCGCAGTAGGCGAGGGACAGCCGCTTGGAATGGAACTCTCATTTGGAGGACCGTATCTGGGATTTATGGCGGCGACAAAAGAGATGATGAGAAAACTCCCAGGGCGTATTGTAGGGGAGACGACCGATCATGAAGGAAGACGAGCTTTTGTTTTGACTCTTCAGGCGAGAGAACAGCATATCCGAAGAGAAAAAGCAAGCAGCAATATCTGTTCCAATCAGGCGCTGTGTGCGATGACAGCAGCAGTATACCTCTCTGCAATGGGAGAGAGCGGCCTGAGACAAGCGGCGCAGCTTTGCATTTCAAAAAGCCATTATTTACAGGCAGAACTGGAGAAAATCGGTTTTGCTTTGAAATATGACGGACCATTCTTCCATGAGTTTGTTACAAAGACGCCTGTGGAAGCTGAGAAAATTGAAAAAGCATTGATGAAAAAAGGAATTCTTTCCGGTCTGCCACTTGGAGAAAAAGAGATGCTCTGGTGTACGACAGAAAAGAATACAAAAGTTCAGATGGACGAGCTGATTGAGGCATTAAAGGAGGTGTGCGGAGCATGAAACTGATTTTTGAGAGAAGCAAAGAGGGAAGAAATCTTTCTATTTTGCCATCGTGCGATGTTCCGGTTTATACTCCGGAAATGCCATTGAGAGAAAAGAAACTTCATCTGCCTCAGATGTCTGAAAATGAACTGAGCCGTCACTATACAGAGCTGGCAAAGCAGACACATGGAGTCAACGATGGTTTTTACCCGCTTGGTTCCTGTACCATGAAATATAATCCGAAAGTAAATGAGAGTGCGGCTGCGCTTCCTGGATTTGCCAAAGTTCATCCGCTTCAGCCGGAAGAAACTGTTCAGGGATGTCTGGAAGTTTTAAAAACGGCAGAGGAAGAACTGTGTGAAATTACCGGCATGGACGGCATGACATTTCAGCCGGCAGCAGGGGCGCATGGAGAATACACAGGTCTGCTTTTAATCAAGGCTTATTTTGAAAAACGCGGCGAGACAAACAGAAAAAAGATTATTGTTCCGGACTCTGCTCATGGAACGAACCCTGCGAGCGCTGTGATGGCTGGCTTTACGATCGTCAATATTCCATCTGCACCGGACGGATGCGTCGATCTGGAAAAACTGCGCGAGGCAGTGGGAGAGGATACGGCAGGTCTGATGCTGACAAATCCGAACACACTTGGATTGTTTGATAAAAATATTTTAGAGATTACAGAAATTGTCCATGAAGCAGGCGGTCTTTGCTACTATGACGGAGCAAATTTAAATGCAGTGATGGGACAGGTACGTCCGGGAGATATGGGCTTTGATGTGATTCATCTGAATCTTCATAAAACATTCTCCACACCTCATGGAGGAGGAGGACCGGGAAGCGGTCCGGTAGGATGCAAAGAAATCCTGAAAGAATTTTTGCCGGGAATCCGCATCGTTGAAAAAGACGGTGTACTTTCCACAGAAAAAGCAGAAAATTCGATTGGCAGCGTCAAAGAGTTTTATGGAAACTTCTTGGTTGTTGTCAAAGCGCTGACCTATATTTTAGTGCTTGGAAAAGAAGGCATTCCGGAAGCATCATTAAATGCAGTATTAAATGCAAATTATATGATGAAAAAATTGGAAGACCTGTATGATATGCCATATCCGGGAATCTGTATGCACGAGTTTGTCATGTCTCTGGAAAAAATGAAACATGAAAAAGGAGTGTCAGCGATGGACATTGCAAAATCACTGTTAGATTATGGCATCCATCCGCCTACCATGTATTTTCCACTGATTGTGCATGAGGCATTGATGATTGAGCCTACAGAGACAGAATCAAAGGAGACGCTGGATGAGGCGATTGCAGTGTTCCGGGAGATTTATGAAAGAGCAGTAAAAGATCCGCAGGATGTTCAGAATTCACCGAAAAAGACACCGATTGGACGCCCGGATGAAGTTCAGGCAGCCAGAAAACCGGTGCTGAGATATGAATTTTAAAAGAAGAAAAAAATAAAATAAAAAGTTGAACAAAATAAAAAAGTTGATGCCGCGCCGGAGCCGGAAAAAGTCCGGCGCGGCATTTCCGTCAGCGGATATCGGAAAACAGGAGTATCGATTTCATTGACAGAAATATTCGACAGAAAATGCGAAACAGGAATTGAAAAAAGAAATATCAAAAGAGAAACATTTAACGGGGAGGAACGAGAGAGATGATCACGAAGACAGGAATTTTTTACGCATCAGGCACTTGCCCGGAGAGGAACCTGGCTTTGGAGGAGTATTTGCTTTTTCACACAGAGCCTGGAGAATGCCTGCTCTATCTTTGGCAGAATGAACGCACGGTAGTAGTCGGCAGAAACCAGAATTGCTGGAAAGAGTGCGATGTAAGCCGGCTGAAAGAGGAAGGCGGTCATCTTGTGAGGCGTCTGTCCGGCGGAGGAGCAGTCTATCATGATCTCGGAAACTTAAATTTTACATTTTTAGTCCGCAAGGAAGATTATGATCTGGAGAGACAGCTGCGCGTCATACAGGAAGCAGTGGAATCGTTTGGGATTCCGGTAAAAAAGTCGGGGCGGAATGATCTTCTGGCAGAAGACAGAAAGTTTTCAGGCAATGCGTACTATGAGAGCGGAGAGTTCGCGTATCATCATGGCACCATCCTGATTGATGCAGATAAGGAGCAAATGGCACGCTATCTGACAGTGTCGAAAGAGAAATTAAAATCAAAAGGTGTAGACTCTGTGCGCTCAAGAGTCGGAAATTTAAAAGATCTCTGCCCGGAAATCACAGTGGAGCGGATGAAAATGGCGATGGAAAAAGCATTTGCACACGTCTATGGAGTAGTTCCGGAGAGAAGAGAAGTGAATGAAAAGGACGAAAAGAAGTTGAGAGATCTGGAAGAAAAATATAATTCTTTTGACTGGAAATACGGAAGAAGAATTGCATTCACACATTGTTTCTCAAGGCGATATTCCTGGGGCAGTGCAGAGTTTGAGTTTTTTGTGAATCAGGGACGGATTTGGCAGGCAGCGCTGTATTCGGATGCGCTCGATACAACATTGTCACAGATCGGAGAAAAGCTTTTGGGATGTCCGTATGAAAGAGCGGCTGTCATACAGCGAATTCAGGAATTTCAGACTGTGACAGGCGCAGATATTGCAGAGGATTTGATAAAACTGATTCAGGAAGAATTATAGAGAAAAGCGAAGGAAGCGGAAAGGAAGAAAAAATGGATTATCAATATGATTTATTTGTAATCGGGGCAGGACCTGGCGGCTATGTGCCGGCGATTCGAGCAGCTGGCTATGGAATGAAGACAGCAGTGGCAGAAAAAGATTTTGTGGGCGGGACGTGCCTGAACAGAGGCTGTATTCCGACAAAAACATTGCTTCATTCAGCGGAGCTTTATGGAGAAATCAAACGTGCTCAAGAGTTTGGAATCACTACAGCAGAACCAGCCATCTCGATGGAAGCGCTGAAAAATCGGAAAATTCAGGTGACAGAGGAACTCAGAAAAGGAATCGAAGGGGCATTGAAAAAAGCAAAGATTGCACAGATCAAAGGAAAGGCAAAGATCACAGGAGAACATGAAGTGACTGTGGAGGGAGAAGATGGCATCCAAGTCTATACGGCAGATAAAATTTTAATTTCAGCCGGTTCGGAACCGGCACGTCTGCCGATTCCAGGGGCAGATCTTCCTGGAGTTCTGAACAGCGACGGGCTGTTGGATCGAGGAGAAGCGCCATTTGACAGTCTGATTATTATCGGAGGCGGAGTCATCGGCATGGAATTTGCTTCTCTTTATCAGGCTTTGGGAACAAAAGTCACGGTATTGGAAGCGCTTGATAAACTTTTAGCCACAATGGATAAGGAATTTGGTCAGAGCGTGAAGATGGTAATGAAAAAACGCGGCGTGGATATGCACACAGGCGCTATGGTTCAGAAAATTGAAAAGACCGAAAAAGGATTTTCATGCGTTTACAAGGAGAAGGAAAAAGAGCAGGTTGTCTTTGCGGACGGTATTTTAATTGCCGTGGGAAGAAAGCCGTGCACGAATGGGCTGTTTGGAGAAAAGATCGAGATTCAAACGGAACGGGGACGCATTGTTGTAAATGAGCATTTTCAGACGTCCATTCCAAATATTTATGCGGCAGGAGATGTGATAGGAGGCATTCAGCTGGCTCATGTGGCTTCGGCGGAAGGACTTCATGCGGTGGCGCACATGGCGGGAAGAGAAGAAGAAGTCCGATTGGATTTTGTACCTTCCTGCGTTTATACAAATCCAGAGATTGCCTCCATCGGGCTGACGGCTGATGAGGCAAAAAAACAGGAGATACGAGTAAAAACGGTAAAATATCCGATGTCTGCCAATGGAAAATCGCTCCTTTCCAGCCAGGAGAGAGGATTTGTAAAGATTGTATTCGATGAGGAGACACGCAAGGTTCTCGGCGCTCAGATGATGTGTGCCAGAGCTACGGATATGATTTCAATTTTTGGAACGGCTATTGCAAATGGATTGACTGTGGAAGACATGAAAAAGAATATGTATCCGCATCCGACATTCAGTGAGGGAATCGGGGAAGCGCTGGAACTGGCATAATAAAAAACTGCCAGCAGACAATAGAAGATCGATTTATATATATTTAAAAGCAGCATAAGGAATCCTTTCTCTTTTTGCTTATTGGAGTATCGTTGCAGCGACTTTACTTTATATCAAAAAGGATTGAGATTCCTTATATTTTTTTGCGCATCTTTTGGAAGTGTTGTTTCATCAGTAAGGCAGATAAGAAGTTCTAGGACAAAACTGCGGAAACGAAAGCAAAAATCTCAGAGGGATAGATTTGAATGGTGCAACAGGGATGAGAAAAATTGAAAGAAATATCCCCAAGGGGGGCTTGTGAAGCTTATTTGGATGAAGTAGTATAGCAATTATATGATTCCTGTCAGATATTTTAAAAGGGTTAGAGGGAGTCGGGGAAGGAGCGGAAGATGAGCATAGCAGGAAAAAGAATGTTGCTTTTGGGCGTATATGGAATGGAAATGGTAGAATGCGGCGGCGCTTTGCATAAAAATGTAATGGCAGGCGGCGTATCACATGCGAGTATTTTGTTTGCAGGCTCGAAGATGAGGGAAGGGCTGGAAAAATCAGCTGCTATTCTTGGATGCAGCATTGAGTATTTGGGAATGGATACAGGTACGATTTCTGCATCACTGGAAGAAAAGATGCAGTTGGTTCGTGTAATCCGCAGTTTTCGACCGGATGTGATTATTACACAGGATCCGGAGCACTGTATCAGCGATCTGGATCCAGGAAGAAGACCGGCAATGACGCTAATTCTGGAGGCAATGGCGCTGGCTGGACGTGATTTTGGCTTGGATCAGATGCCAGATTTAAAACCACATCGCCATTTCAGCGTTTATTATATGACGCCGGAACATCCTAATTGTCTGGTGGATATTGCTTCAGCATGGGAGAAAAAATGCGAAGCAATGGATGTGCTGGAAACACAGCTGGAATTTATTGCAGAGTTAGCAGAAGGAACAGAAGAGGAAAAACAATATACACAACTGATCCCTGGATTTTCAAAGATGGAAACGCGTTTGGAACGTGGGCGGGCTATGAAACGTCTGATGGATCAGGCGTATCATTTGTATTTTGGCTCAACTGGGCATAACCATGTACTGCTTTCTGAAAATTACAGAAAAGACGGAATGTTTGTTTTTGAGCAGTTGATTTAAAGATATCTGAAATTGTATGAATAACCTTAAGGAGGAGAAAAAATGAAAACAAGAAACAAAGCGTTTACAGCGCTGATGATGGCAGGGATGGTTTTGACATCCGCAGTTTATCCGATACAGGTACTAGCAGAAGAAACATCCGTAGAAACTCTGTCGATTGGTATGTCAAAAGATCAGAGTACGATTACTCCGTTCACTTATATTAATGGAACACCTGGATTTGATGTCATGAGATTTATTTATGACAGTCTTTTTACTATTGATGAGAATAACGAAGCAGTTCCGTGGATGGTAGAGGATGAATATGAGGTAAGCGACGATTATAAAACTTATACAGTAACACTTTTGGATGGTCTGAAATGGCACGATGGAGAACCTTTAACAGCAGAAGATGTTAAATTTACATTTGAATATGTGCTGACACAGGACGTGGGTCGTTGGATCACGATCGCATCTGGTGTAGAATCTATAGATATAGACGGAAATAAGATTACATTTCATCTGACGGATCCTAATCCGGATTTTATCCGCTCTGGTCTTGCAGATATGCGAATTATTGCAAAACATGTTTATGAAGGCGTGGAAGATGCGGCAGCTGTACCGAGCATGGGCAGCGGCGCTTATAAAATGACAGATTATGCGGCAGATCAGTATTATACACTGGAAGCTTTTGAAGACTATTTTAAAGGCGAACCGACTGTAAAAACCCTGCAGCTTCCGATCATCTCCGATAATTCTGTAATGCAGCAGTCTTTGATTTCCGGCGAGATTGCGGCGTACACTGGCAGTATTTCACCTGAGCTGATTGAAACATATGAGGCAGCAGAAAATATAGAGCTGATTTCTACAGAAGGATATGTTTCCACTCTGCTGCTGTTTAATTGTGAAAGAGCGCCGTTTGACGAGGCTGATTTTCGTGTAGCGCTGACACAGGCAATTAACCTGGATGAAATTATTGAACAGGTTTGTCTTGGAAAAGCAGATAAAGGAAGTGCAGGATATGTAAAAGAAGGGCTGGCAGAATATACAGAGGGGCTTGATTATGTATATGATCCTGAAAAAGCAAGTGAAATGCTGGATGCACTTGGATATACAGAAAAAGATGAAAATGGGATGCGCCTCGGAAAAGATGGAGAAGAAATGGACTTAGAACTTCTGGTTCAGTCTGGCAATACTACAAGAACAAGAACAGCAGAATTAATTGCACAACAGCTTGGCAAAATAGGAGTAAAAGTGACTGTCACCTCTATGGAATCTGGCTCTGTGGATGATAAGGTATGGCCTGAATTTGATGTTTCCAAAGGTCGTGATTATGATATGGCAATGTGGGGATGGTCTGCACCGGTAATCCAGAAAGCAGGGGCGATTGTAGCGGCATGTTACAGTGACTTTGTTGCAGGTGGAGATAACCTTAGCGGATATAAGAATGAAGAGTTTGACGCACTTGCAGCAGAATATCTGGCAAGTGAAGATGTAGATAAAAGAGCAGAGCTGTCACATGAGATGCAGACGCTGGCAGCATCTGAAGCGCCGTTTATGACACTGTTCTTTACAGATACAATAAGCGCGGTAAATAAGGAGCAGTACGATGGATGGAAAGAAGCAAAAGGTACTTATGCATTCAACGTATTTTCCTTCCTGCCATGATAAGTTTATCGAATTACATAAAAAAAGAAAGATTAAGTGGGCTGCTTCTGAGGGAGCAGCCTTTTTGAGGGAAAAGAATTGAAACATAAAATATCATATTATCTGATTTTAATAGCGGCAGTGATTATCCTGAACTTCTTTTTGCCGAGATGGCTGCCCGGATCTCCGGTTGCTCAGATTATCGGAGAAAATGTAGGAGAAATGCTTCCGGAAGAAAGAGAACGAATTTTGGAAGCATACCATCTGAATGATTCCCTTGGGGAACAGTTTATAATGTATATTAAAAATATTTTTACATTAGATTGGGGGATCTCTTACTCTAAGAAACAGCCGATCAAAGATTTGATTTTTTCGGCAATTCCATGGACACTTTTACTTTGTGGAACAAATCTGATTCTATCAACCTTGCTTGGAACATTTCTTGGTACACTGTCAGCAATGCTGCGAAAAAAGAAAAAGGATATTAAGATTGTGGGATTGATGGCGGCTTTGGGATCTCTGCCTTCGTTTTGGATTGGAATGGTGTTAATTTCATTTTTTGGCGTGAAACTTGGATGGTTTCCAATCTATGGGGCATATTCTGTTGTGAAAAAATATACAGGTGCGGCAAAACTGTTGGATATTCTGCAGCATCTGGTAATGCCGACAATTACGATGACGCTCGTATCTTTAATGGGATTTTTTACGACTTCCAGAGTCAGTGTGCTGGAGACCATTCATCAAGATTATGTAATTCTGGCAGAAATGCGAGGAATTCCGAAGAAAAGAATCCGCCTTTTTTATATTATGCGAAATGCTATGATTCCAGTATTTACTGTTTTTATGTTGGAAGTCGGATATGTGCTTAGTGGTGCAGTCGTAATTGAAAGTCTGTTTTCTTATCCGGGTATCGGCAATCTTCTTTATAATGCAGTATTAGCAAGAGATTATCCGTTGATGCAGTATGGTTTTTTATTGACTTCCATAATGGTCATCCTCGCTTCTTGTCTGACGGATGCGCTTTATGCAAAAATTGATCCAAGGATGGTGAGCGTACTTGAAAAATAAGAGATATTTTTTTATTGGAATCGGTATTGTCGGCTTTTTTTTAATTTTGGCAACAGCTGCGCCGTGGATTACCTCATATTCCCCGTCAGAAATTGTGGGAAGCTCATTTATGAAACCCTGTAAAGAACATTTTTTGGGAACAAATGATATCGGACAGGATATTTTCAGCGAGATTGTATATGGAACCCGCTATTCTCTTTTGATTGGGTTTCTTGCAGCAGCGTTATCCTGGCTAATTGGATCTGTTGTGGGAATTGTATCCGGATGGTTTGGGGGCGTTGTGGATGATATTTTAATGAAGATTACGACGTTTGTGATTACAATCCCATATTTTCCGCTGGTTATTGTACTTTCTGCATTTATGAAAGGAAATTTGTTTACAACAGCTTTTGTGCTTGGAATTACCTCATGGCCGGGAATGGCAAGAGTTTTCCGTTCGCAGACAATGAAAATTAAAAGCAGCGAATATATTACATCAATTCAGGGGATGGGAGCTGGAAACCGGTATTTACTTATACATCATGTATTGCCAGAAATTTTACCGCTGATGATTTATAATGTGATCATGCGTTTTAAATCAGCAATTTTATCAGAATCTTCTCTAAGCTTTTTGGGACTTGGCTCTGCAGTGAATAAGAGTTGGGGGACGATTTTATATTATGCACAAGCTAAAAATGCATTTTTGACAGATGCCTGGATATGGTGGATTTTACCGCCGGGAATTATGATCATTTTGCTTGTATTTGGTCTTATGATGATTGCTTATGGAATAGAAGGAACCGCAAATCAGCGGTTGGAGGAGAAAAATGGATAAAGTAGTGCTTGATATACAAAAGCTTACGCTGGGGTATGACGACAGTAAGCCGCCGATTGTCTCAAATCTATATTTTCAGATATTAAAAGGTGAAACTTTGTGTTTGCATGGGTCCAGCGGATGTGGAAAAAGTACGGTTATATGGGCAATTATGGGCAAGCTTTCCAGAATTGGCGGATTTTCAGAAGGGAAAATTTTATATGAAGGAAAAGATATTTTAAATGATATGGCAGCAATGGAAGCGGCGCGTTGGGAGAAGATCGCTCTTGTTCCGCAGTCATCTATGAGCGCCTTTAATCCGGTTTATAAGATGAAAAAAACGTATATGGAACTTTTAAACTTGAAGAGAAAAAATTTAACTGGCAAAGAAAAAGAGAATCTGATTCGGGAAAAACTGGAGATTGTACAGTTAAAAGAAAACGTTCTGGAGCAATATCCGCATGAACTAAGCGGCGGTATGCGCCAGCGGGCAGCAATCGCATTAGCGCTGATTTTGGACCCGGAACTTTTGATTTTAGATGAGGCTACAACGGGACTGGATGTTTTAGTGGAAGCGGATATTTTGTGGACACTGAAAAAAATCCGAAGAGAAAAGAAAATGTCGATGCTGGTGGTTAGCCATGATACCAGAATTGCTAATGCTTTTTGTGACAGGAGGATTCATTTATGAGTGAAATTTTGAGAGTAGAATCTATTTCTAAACGCTTTTTTGTCACAAAAGATGGAAAAAAAGATTTTATTCAGGCAGTGGATCATATTTCTATTTCGGTAAAGAAAGCGGAGAGAATAGGAATTATAGGAGCCAGCGGATGTGGAAAGACGACATTATTAAAAATGATATTGGGATTGCTGAAAGCAGATACCGGAAGAATTATTTGTAACGGAAAAATAGGATTTGTCGCACAGGACCCATACAGCTCTCTGTGTCCGAGGTTTTCTGTGAAAAAGATTGTAGCAGAACCGCTTGTTTATGAAAACAAGAAATTAAGCAGACAGCAGATAGAAGAAAAAGTAAGATCTGTTTTGCAGCAGGTGAAATTGGACCCGGAAATTTTTATGGAACGTTATCCGCATCAGTTAAGTGGCGGTGAGCGTCAGAGAGTCAGTCTGGCCAGAGCGCTGATTAGGAACCCGGACATTTTAATTCTGGATGAACCGACTTCGATGCTTGATTATGAGGTAAAAAAGAGCATCGGAGAAGAGATTTTGAATATTTCTGAACAGGAAAATCTGGCAGTGGTTCTGGTAACACATGATATAGAATTTGCGCAGATTCTCTGCACACAGTTGTATATTATGAATAAAGGGAAATTTATAGAACATGGAAAAAAAGAGCAAGTGTGCGAATGTCCCAAACATGATTTTACAAAGATGCTGTTTGCGGCCTCACTTGATCTGGAAAAGTTTTGGAAAATAAAAGAATGTATGGAGAAGGAACATGGAGGGTGAAAAGTTCAGTGCCTGAGTATCTGCTCAGGGAGTGTCTGAGGTCAAATGAGTTAGAAAAGCTTGTTTCATCAGTAAGGCAGATGGGGAGTTTTATAGACAGAACTGTGGAAGCTCAAGGACAGTTTGGGATTGGAGTTTGCATCAGTTTGTGATATACTAAATCATATTTTTTATTTTCCAAAAAGGCTGCTGAGATATCTGATGAAAGGGGAAGAACGATGGAGTATCTGCGATGTGTAGTGGAGCGAATTACCTACCAGAATACAGAAAACGGATATACTGTGTTAAAGTGTGCCGCAAAAAATTATAAGGATCTTGTGACTGTCGTTGGGACTATGCCAGAAACTCATGTGGGATCGGTGCTGTCTCTGGAAGGAATGTGGAAGATGGATTCCAAATATGGGAGGCAGTTTTCGGCAGAAAAGGTTGAGGAAACTCTTCCAGCCACCGTCTATGGAATCGAAAAGTATCTGGGGTCCGGACTGATAAAAGGAGTGGGGCCAAAGTTCGCAAAGAGAATCGTATCAAAATTTGGGAAAGATACGCTGGACATCATCGAGGAGAATCCAGATGCTCTGATCGGTGTGGAGGGCATCGGAAAAGTTCGTGTGGAACGGATTAAAAAGAGCTGGCAGGAACAAAAAGAGATCAAAAATATTATGCTTTTTTTGCAGAGCCATGAAGTGAGCACTTCCCATGCCACAAGGATTTTTAAAACGTACGGAAACAAAAGCATTCAGATTGTGCAGGAAAATCCATATCGCCTTGCAGATGATATCTGGGGAATCGGATTTAAGACAGCCGACAGAATTGCTGAAAAAATGGGATTTGAGAAAGATCGTTTTATCCGTCTGCGGAGCGGAATTTTGTATGCGCTCAATAAACTCGCTGAGAATGGGCACTGCTTTGCAGTCAGAGATCAGCTGATTCAAAAAGCGAAAGAACTGTTGGAGACAGACATCCCGGAACTGGAAATCACACTGGATGAGATGATGCGCGCCGGGGACGTCATTCGATATGAGGAGGCAATTTATCTGCCGCCTTTTTATTACTCAGAGACAGGATGTGCCAAACGGCTTTTGAAACTGCTTGAGACAAAGCGGGAGACAAAGGCGGATGCAGAAAAAACAGTAAAGAGCGTAATTCAAAATGGCGCGATCGCTTATGATGAAATACAGGAGGAAGCAATCCGAACAGCAGTCACTTCTAAAGTAATGGTGCTGACAGGGGGACCGGGAACAGGAAAAACGACGACGACGATGGGAATTATTTCGGCGCTTCAGAGGATGGGATACCAGATTCTGCTGGCTGCGCCGACTGGCAGGGCGGCAAAAAGAATGGCAGAGACAACTGGAATGGAAGCGAAGACGATTCATCGTCTGCTGGAATATAAAATGCCGGACGGATATCAGAAAAATGAGGAACATCCGCTGGAGGGAGATGTTCTGATTCTGGACGAGTGCTCGATGGTGGATATTATGCTGATGTACAATCTTTTAAAGGCAGTGCCGCCGCAGATGTCTCTGATTCTGGTAGGAGACACAGATCAGCTTCCAAGTGTGGGACCGGGGAATGTATTAAAGGATGTGATTGCTTCCGGGATTGTGCCGGTGATTCGTCTGATCAGAATTTTTCGTCAGGCGCAGGGGAGCCGGATTATTATGAATGCGCACAGAATCAATCGGGGAGAAGCGATTGATATGCGGGGAGGAAGAGATTCCGACTTTTTCTTTGCACAAAAGGAGACAAATGAGGAAGTGGTCGATACCCTTGTGCGCTACTGTACAAAAAATCTTCCAGACTATTACCATGTGGATGCGTTTCGGGATATACAGGTTCTGACTCCGATGCAGAGGGGAATCTGCGGCGCCGCAAATCTGAATCAGCTGCTGCAGGAGGCGATGAATCCGTGCAGCCTGTCTCTGAGAAGAGGCGGAACGCAGTACCGCCTGGGGGACAAAGTGATGCAGATCCGAAACAATTATGATAAAGAAGTATTTAACGGGGACATCGGGACGATTTCGAGAGTAGATATGGAAGAGCGGGAGCTGGCTGTCTGCTACGACGGTAGAGATGTGACCTACGATATCAGTGAACTGGATGAATTGACGCTGGCATATGCAGTCACGATTCATAAATCACAGGGAAGCGAATATCCGATTGTCGTGATGCCGTTTACCATGAGCCATTTTGTCATGCTGCAGAGAAATCTCCTCTATACAGGTGTGACAAGGGCGAAAAAAATCTTAGTCTTGATTGGCGAAAAAAGAGCTGTTTTTTATGCGATTGGAAATGAGACAACGACAGGAAGAAATACAAAACTGGCAGAATATCTGGAAAAGAACAGCAGGAGAGAGGAATGGTGAAAGCAAAGGGAGTATCGATTTTTCAGCATATAAGCATATAAAATGTGCCATACGGATGAGGACAAAAAAAGAGAATAAAGTCAATAAAATGCAGAGCGATAGTCAAGAAAAAGCATGATAAGATCAAGAATTTTCAAATGATGAATGGAAATAAGAATGATATAATAAAATTATCAAAAAATAAGACGGATTATATAAGAAAAGACAGAAATGGAGGATCTGTGATTCTTATTTTGGGGGAATCCGTGATTTTGAGAAATTCGTGATTTTATGGAGGTGCAAGTATGAAAAGAGGTATGAAAAAACTGTTCTGCGCGGCAACCGCTTTGATGATGGTTCCTTCGATTCCGGCATTTGCCAGCGGACTGATTGCCGAAAATCCAGCGGCAGCAAAGACTCAGCCGGTCGTTGAAGTTGAGGGCGGAAAGCTGATTGGTTTTACGCGTGATGATACGTATTGTTTCTGGGGCGTGGACTACGCTTATGCCGACCGCTTTGAGCAGCCTCAAAAAGTAGAGCCTTGGGAGGGCTACCAGTTTGCGCAGAGTTATGGCACAATCTCCTATATTCCGGATCAGACAGCTGTCGGTGCAGATGAGTTTGTCTGGCCGCATCGTTACTGGACACAGAGCGATCATTGTCAGAATTTAAATATCTGGACACAGAGCCTTGATCCGGAGGCAAAGAAGCCGGTTATCGTCTTCTTCCATGGCGGCGGACATACAAACGGTTCTTCTATCGAGTCTACTGCTTATGACGGACAGGCGCTGTCAGAATATGGCGACGTCGTTGTCGTTACGGTAAATCATCGTCTGAATACAATCGGCTATCTGGATCTGTCTTCCTTTGGGGACAAATATGAAGGAAGCGGAAATGCGGGTGCAGCAGATCTGGCCGCTTCGCTGCAGTGGATTCATGATAATATCGCTCAATTTGGCGGAGATCCGAAAAATGTAACAATCTTCGGACAGTCTGGCGGCGGCAGCAAGGTTGCTACTTTGATGCGTCAGCCGGCAACGGAGGGGCTGTTTGATGCGGCAGGCATGATTTCCGGCGGCGGCGTCACAATTTCTGACAATACAAATGCGAAGCTGCTCGGTGAGAGAACAGTGGAAATCCTTGGCTTGACAGAGGAGACGATTGATGAAATTCAGACAATCGATTACCGCACACTGCTTGCAGCTGCGACACAGGCGCAGGAAGAACTGAAAGAAGAAGGAATCGAGACAAGATGGGGACCGACAGCCGACGGCGTAGTCGTTATGGATGAATTTGTGACGACCGATATTCCGGTCATCGTTTCCGGCGTATTTTCAGAGAGCGCTGTTTCCTCTTATAAATATGGTGATTTCCGCCATCATGAATGGGATGAGGAAGAGACGACAGAAAAACTGGAAGAGCGTTTTGGAGACAAGGCAGATGAACTTTTAGCTGAGTTTAACAAACTGTATCCGGAAATGGAAGACCGTGAGATGTATTTCTACAACAATACGATGAGCGGCAAATGGGACATTGCAGAAGCTCTGACAGAGCTGGGCAATACCGTTTATCTGTATGAGTTCGATTATGAATCACCGGTGAACGGCGGCATCACAGCTTTCCACTGCGAAGATCTGGCATTTATCTTCCACAATCTGGACGAGCCGATGGTCAACATCGCTTACGGAGAAGATCCGAATGCCTACATCGTGCAGGATGCCATTTCAGACGCATTTATCTCGCTGGCATATACAGGAACTCCGAGCACAGAGGAGCTGCCTTGGGAAGCTTATGAGAGCGGTTCTCATAAGATGATGAAATTTAATGTGGAAAGCGGTTGTGTGGATCATGATACAACAGCTTACACAGAGATTCTGAATGCAGAAGAATAATAGCTGAAACATAAGAAAGAGAGAAAATTTCTGAAATCAGACTGTGCAGTCCTCCAATGCACGTCGAAATAATCTAAAAATGGTACAGAAATAAAAAAGGAAAAGCGTTCTGGAAAACAGAAAAAATTTCTGAAAAAGGAGCGCTTTTCTTTTGTTCTGTCCGATCTAAGATCAGCTGTCTTCTTTGGCAGCTTTTAAATGAAAGGTTTCGGAAAAACATCTTGCAAATGGAATGTAATTTGCATATCTTCTGCCGTGATGATATACTTACTGGTAAAAGAGTCCATATCAGGAGGGGGATATATGGAGGAAGTAAAAATTGCAGTCTGTGACGATGAGATCTTGCTGCTGCCGCAGCTTGCCGCTGTGATCAAAAGATTTTTTCAGACGCAGAATCTGGAGGCGAAGCCCGACACATTTTCATCTTCGGCGGAACTGCTTGCAAAACTGTATAAGTCACAATGCTATGACGTTTATTTTCTGGATATTGATATTCCGGAACAGGATGGGATTACGCTGGCGGAGAAGATCCGGGCGAAAAATCCGCAGTCATTGATTGTATTTATATCAGCGAAAGAAGAGATGGTATATGATACCTTTCGCGTTCAGCCTCTTGCATTTGTGCGCAAATCCTGCTTTTCACGGGATATCAAAAAGGCAATGGAAAATATCATGGAACATTTAAGAAAACCTGTCGATACAGAGATAACATTTTATGATGATCTGGGCCATCCGATTCTTTTAAATGTAAATCGCATTGCATATGTGGAGGCAAAGGAAAAATATCAGGATATTATCAGTATTGACAGCTACAAGATGATTCGCTGTGCGATCAGCGATCTGGAGAATGCACTGGAGCCGTACCGATTTATTCGGATTCACAGAGGATACCTTGTGAATTTTCAATATATTTATCGAATCGATACGAACTCCATTATTTTGGATGACGGTCAGAAGCTGCCTCTGAGCAGACATAGAAAAAAAGAAGTCCAGCGTCTGTTTCTGGAATATGCACGGACAGAAAAAAGTTTTTGATGCTTCACACAAAAATCGGATTTTAATGTGGACGAAGCAAGAGAAGAAGGTTTTTCTGTGAGGGGGAAGTTATGCAAAATTACCATATTTTTTCAATGCCGGAGGGAATGATTCTAAATACAGCCGGACAGTTTATCGACGCCTATCTTTTTATTTATCTGATCAATGGTTTTTTCCATCCGAAAAAAGGAAGTGTAGTTACGCGGCGCCAAACGGTTGGGATGACGATCTTAATTGCCGGGATTTTATTTCTGGCAGACTTTCTGTCGGACAATAATTTTTATACTTATTATGCGGCGATCTTTCTGCTGCCGCTTGTGTACAGTATGATCTTTTTTAATGAGAAACTGATTACGAAGATCATCATCTGTTCCATTTTTACAAGTTTGATTTTATCATTTGAAAATTTAGTGATTCAGTTCCCGCACACGGAATCGATAAGAAATCTGATCGAGACAAACCGTTTCGTATACGTCTTTCGCTTTTTTGTCCAGAGAATCGGACTGAAAGCGCTGATGTTTTTGATCATAAAAAAACTGCTTCTCTGGCCGAAACAGTCCAATATTGAACTGCCCACGCCGTGCTGGTTTCTGATCTTGAGTATGTCTGTTTTCGGAAACCTTCTGCTTGTGATTTTTAAAATCCCGCGGAGAGTGGACGGATATGCGGTGAAGCTGATTACATTGATTTTTCTTGTCATACTGCCTGTATTTCTGTTGCTGCTCGTAAAATATCTCTGCATGACAGGGGAGAAAAACCGGATTATCAGCGCTCAGATTTCTCAGGCAAAGATACAGAATCAGTATCTGATACAACAGCTGGATATGGTGGAATCACTGCGGAAATTTCGCCATGACTACAAGGCGCACTTATTTTGCATGGACACGCTGCTCAGTGCGAAGAAATATGAAGAGCTGCACCAATATCTGCTTTCTTTCCATCAGTATCAGTATGAAGGCATTCATCTGAGACGTTTTGTGGATGACGAGAGCCTGAATATTATTTTAAATCAGAAAGTAACGGTCGCTGAAAAATATGGGATTCAGTTTGAAACGGATATTGTGCTTCCAACAGATGGGAAAATTGCGATAAGTGATTTAAATTCTCTGATTGTCAATCTGTGCGACAATGCGATTGAAGCGTGCGCTACTTTGCCGAATGCCAGAATTTCTCTCGACATTCATAAAGTGAAGGCATATCTGATCATTGAGATTACAAATACAGCGAGGAATAACGTACAGAAGACGAACCCTGAATTTCGGACACATAAAAGCAACCCGCAGCTTCACGGACTTGGAATCAAGATTATAAAAAGTATCACGGAAAAATATAATGGACAATATCATATATTAAGCACAGAAAATTCATTTACGACAAATCTGATGTTGCTGGATGAGTAAACAGATTAGTCTCCTGTCTACTTGACAGGGGACTAATCAATGTATAATGTCTTCTATTTTTATGAACTCTTATTATATAACGGGAGCTTAATATTCACTCGCTACAGGTTGAATCCGTTAGTGTGGAACGGTATTCATTTAAATAGATAAAGAGTTTGCTATACAAAATGCAATTCTTTCTATTACAGATACTACAACGCTATTTCCAGCCTGTTTGTATAATCTAGTATTACTTAAATTATTTGGCAATTTGAATGTTTTAGGAAAACCTTGGAGATTAAAACACTCGCGAGGTGTTAATTTTCTTATTCCTGTATTACATTTTATTAGAGGAACATTATGACCACCTGTTCCCATATTAGCTGTTAAAGTAGGACATACTCTGCTTTTGTTTTCTCTTACATAAACTCTACGCCATTGATAAATTGTATTTGGTGTTTTCATGTTACTTTCTAACTCATTGAAAAATTTACAATTTTCGTTAGTATAGTAATATTTATTGTCCTGTTTATGTTTAAAATCGATAACATCAGATAATTTGGTTTCCATTATTATAGGCAAAGGAAAGTGAAATTTTTCATATTCTAAATCATTTAGAAATCCAACAATATAAATTCTTTCCCTGTTTTGAGGAATATTTCCATATTCACAAGCATTTAAAACTTGCTGTTGTACTTTGTATCCTAATTTATTTAATTCTTCTAAAATCACTCTAAATGTATTTCCGTTATCATGGCTTATCAAATTTTTAACATTTTCAAAGAAAACTATTCTAGGCTGTTTATTTAATTTTCTTTTTTCTTTTAAAATTCTAACCATTTCAAAAAATAATGTTCCTCTACCTTTTTCATCATCAAATCCCTGCCTATATCCAGCCAAAGAAAAAGCCTGACAGGGGAAACCACCAACCATAATATCAAAATCAGGAATTTCTGTTCCTTTAACGTTGTTAATATCTCTTACATCAACTTTTAAATTAAAATTACTTTCATATGTCATCGCAGGATATTTATCAATTTCATTTGCATAGACAACCTCAAAAAAATTAGTATTCTCAAAACCTAACTCAATCCCTCCTACACCTGCAAAAAAACTGCCTATGGTCCATTTTTTCATATACTTCCTCCTTGATTGAATTATTTGCAGCACGCCGCACTTTTTGCGGAAAAAATAAAGGAATGCTCCTTCTCCTCTCTCTTATTTTTTACGTTCAATAGTTTTATCACGAATGTTAAAAATCACATCTGGTTCAAGCTGATATGCTTCAATAATCATTTTTTGAATTGAAAATCTCGGCCTGCGACCTTGTTTTTGTTGGTCTTCAACAGTTTGGGTTGAACTGACTTTTATACTTTTTAACTTTTCAGAATTAATCCCTGTACGATATATTTTTAATACATCATCATATTTCTCTAGTCTAACGAAAACTAAATCATCAAAATGTTCAGAGGGACTAAAACTATTAGGAGCAGAAGTTTTCTCAGCACTGCTTCCTTTAATCTCAATAATTAAAGGATTGTTTGGGTCAGTCATGTCAACAGCATCACCCTCACTCCCCTTTTTATTTACCATAATATTCAAAGCATAACAAGCCATATATTCTGATAACTCTGAAGGAAAATTTATTCCTCGTGTTCCAGATAGGGTTTTAATTTCTGCGTCAAGAGTTTTCCAATGGAAATATGTATCTACTACTTGTTTTATACGAGCCGCATCAACTTTAACTAATTCCATTTTTTCTATTTTTTCAATATTGCTATTCATTATAATATGGAGCATTCCATTAATTTATTATAACATACATATTCACATATAATCTATATATATTTGGAATTTCATGATAATATAATCGCTCTAAAAAGTAAAGAGTAATATTACAAGAAAAATATTTAAAATTTGCATATCATTTAATTGGAGCCGTTATACAAGAATCACTAGTTTTCTCTTAAATAAAGTGTTTATAGTTTTTCTGAATAGAAAAAACTGTTTCGACGTCATGGAAGGAAACCCTGCTTTACAATAAGATGGGGATAGAATATAATAAAAACAGTGGTGTAAAATTCTTTTAACATATGATTCAGGAGGGAGAAGAATGAAGAGAATAAGGAGTCGAAGAAGAATTCTGGCATTTTTTCTGGCACTCAGTTTACTGATGCTCAACACAGGAATATTGTATGCCGAGGAAATGCAGGACGATGGAACAGAACCTGAAACGATCGAAGCATATACATTGCCGATTGAGTCAAACAATACAAAAGACTGGCCTCAGGGACCGAAAATCGAAGCCGAAGCAGCGATTGTCATGGAGGCGGAGACGGGAACGGTTTTATATGCTAAAAATATAAAGGCAAAAGAATACCCGGCGAGTATCACAAAATTGATGACCGTTCTGGTGGCGCTTGAAAATGGAAATTTAAATGACACCGTAACTTTTTCAGAAGAAGCCGTATACAGCATTGAACCGGGAAGCAGTCATCTTGGCATACGTCCAGGGGAACAGCTGAGTCTGCGCCAGTCTCTGTTTGGGATTATGCTTGCCTCGGCAAACGAGATTTCAAATGGCGTTGCCGAGCATATCGGAGGCAGTATCGATCATTTTGTTGAGATGATGAATGAAAAGGCAACGGAACTTGGCTGCATTAATACGCATTTTACAAATCCACATGGACTGCATGATGACAATCATTATGTCTGTGCATACGATATGGCGCTCATTGCAAGAGAGGTCTATAAATATCCGTCGTTCCGGAGGATCACAAAGACGGTAGAGTGCAGTTTCCCGCCTACAAATGTGGTAGATGAAACACGTTATTTTATCAATCATCAAAAGATGCTGTATGATGAAGAATTTAAATATGAAGGATGTGTGGGAGGAAAGACAGGATTTACAGATCAAGCTTTAAATACGCTTGTGACGTATGCAGATCGTGATGGAACTGTCTTAATCAGCGTAATCTTATATTTAAACGGTTCCTACAAGACATTTCAGGAATCAGCGCTTTTGCTGGACTATGGATATGACAATTTTGAAAAGAAAACATTTGCCAATCAGAGTACAGATCCGACATTTTCTGCAATCGCTAAGTCAGATGCAGACAAAGAGAATAGCCTTTTAGAAGGAATGAAAACAAAGGAAATTCAGATGGATGAGACATCGACGGTGATGGTTCCGAAGGGGCTTGATCTGTCAAAGTTAAAACCGGAAATCACAAAAAAAGAGAACGACACAGGCACACTGACATATCGTTACAACAACTGGCCTGTCGGAACTGTCAATTTGAGTTTTCAGGAAATACCTGAGACAGAGCCTCAGACAGTAAATGTGATGCCTCAGACCGGGCAGACGGAGACCGAAAAAAAGGAGATAGAAAAGAAAGAGGAGAAGCAGACCATTTTCGGGGCGCTGAACAATGCAGTGGATAAGGCGGGAGAACTGGTGAAAAAGGCAGATGAATATATCTTAAACCATAAAGCATTCTGCATTATTATCTGCGTGATACTGCTTCTGATCTTTGTGCCGATGCTGATTCTGACTTACCTGCGTGCAAAAAAAATGAGCAAAAGACAGAAAGAAATGGAGTGGGAGAGAGAAGAGATCGCTCGAATGGAACGGGAGATCAACGAAAAATCAGCCGAAGAAGTAGAGATGGAACTGCGCGGCAAAATGAGAAAAGAAAGACAGAGACGAGCAGAGACAGAGGAATCCTGGAGCGCTCAGACGGATCAGGAAGAAAATGAGACAAGGCGCCAGGAATATGATTGGTCAGACGAGGATGATAATCCAGACATATATGACAGTACTGCAAAGATATATGACATACCGGAGGAAAAAGACAGACAGCAGGATCATGAGGAGGAATAAGAATGAATTGGGTGTCACCTATTAAAGACGAAAAGACATTAGAGCATTTCAAGCAAAAATTGCGGGAAGTGGATGACAAGTATTATATTATGTTTGAGATTGGAGTGGGAACAGGATTACAGCTTCAGGAAATTTTGAAATTTAAAAATAAAGATATTCGGGGAAAATCCAGTATCGAAGCTTATATCGGATCGAAAAACGTAAAAAAAGTATTTGAGATTCCTGAAAATCTGCAGCAGATTATTCTGAATTATACAGAAGGAAAAGATCCAGAAGATTATCTGATTATTGGCCATGCAAGTTCCAAGGCTCCTCTCTCAAGAGAACAGGCATATCGTGTCTTTAAAAGTGTCGGAAAAGAGATCGGATTAAATTCAGTCGGCGCTCAGACGATGCGAAAGACATTTGCATGGAAATATTATAAAGCTACAAATGATATCTATTATTTACAGAAACTGCTGAATCATGCTTCTCCTTCCATAACTTACCGCTATATCGGAGAGAGACCAGATGTGGATATTGTCCTGAAAAAAATGACTGCTGAGGAAAATGAGAGAAGCCGCTATCTCTTATACAAAGACGGCAATGGAAAAAAGAGAATCCAAAAGTTAAAAGAATTACTCGATGAGATTGAGAAAGAGATGGACAATCCCACAAACAATGATGCGTATTATGGGAGAGTGGACTGTTTTCTGACAGAATGTGAGTCGCTGGCTGACAACTTTAAAGGTTTAAATTCATAATATTCTCATAAAAAAGGCATTGTACAGATGACATTTTTGATACAGGAATCTGATTTGTATCAGATAGGATCAAGAAGTCATCTGACAATGTCTTTTTCAGCTCTGTCGGCTGAATTTTGTAAGAATCTAATGAAAAGTGTGGCTTACAATCGTTTCTTCTCTGTGCTTTAACTGCTTTTTTTCGCGCATCATTTTCTGCATCTCTTTTACTTTTAATGCTGCCTCCGGGCTGACCTGTTTTAAAATTCTGATACAGAAAACTTTTCCACTGTCTGTCTTTTTGAATCTGATTTTTCCTTTGAGATATCCGTGTTCTTTGCACTTGGCAAGGCAGTAATAACTCTTGGAGGGACCAACAAACCATGCAATTTCCAGATGAGCATTTTTCTGGCAGAGATGACAGGGAACTGCCGTCAGATTTTTATCCTGCATGGCATCCAGACGACTGTCAAATGGTTTGGAAATATATTTTGAGTATGTCTCATACACAGCATAGATTTGTTCAGAATCTGTTGCAGGCGGTTGATAACAGTCGATGGAATAATTTTTAAAGATTTCCTCTTTTACAAGATGGCGCATCACCATTCCCGTATAAAAAGCATCGCACAATGCGTCATGAAAATGACGATCTTTTGAGATCAGGAGGAAATCAATGGCAAATTCTAAATTCCGGCGAATTTTTCCATCTTCGTAGACAATACTGAAAATTTTCTGAATATCGTAAAAGAAGAGAGGAAAAGGAAAAGGAGATTTTATCTGATAATAGTTTAAATTCCTCTGCAATTCTGTCAGATCGCATGGACCCCAAGTGCAGAAAGAACAGTCAGAACCGCACCAGGAAAAGAAATCTTCTGCCACTTCCGGAAATGATCTTGCATTTTTATAATCAGCATAATTAATCTGAATAATCTCCTGAATTTTATAATGTATTTCAGGATATAAAACAGGGCGGATACGCTCAAAAAACTGATCAATGATATTGAAATTCTGATCCAGTTTCACTGCACCGATTTGAATAATTTCAAAAGGAAGATGAGGATCTTCATGCACTTTTTTATCTGGAGACTGATTCCATTCCAGATCTAAAACAATATAATTCATATCATCACCCGGATAAGAGTATACACAGTTTTGACAAAAAAAACAAGGCACTTCGTCAATATGTCCATGAAATAGAAAAAGAAATGTACAAAATAACAGAAGAAAAAAGAAAAGAAATCGTTTGTAAGCAGAACGTACAAGGTTTATACAAATATTTGTTTATTTATGGTATAGCATTGCAGAAAAAATTCGATTATACTAAACTCATATTATAATAAAGAATTTGCCTGCAGGTATGAATGGGGAAAACACACCGGCAGAGAGTTTTAAAATTCGCTTTACTTTATAGGAGGATTATTATGGCAAGTTTATCATTACAGCATATTAATAAGACATATCCAAACGGATTTGAAGCTGTTAAAGATTTTAATCTGGAAATAGACGATAAAGAATTTATCATTTTTGTAGGTCCTTCAGGATGCGGAAAATCTACAACATTGCGTATGATTGCAGGACTGGAAGAGATCTCAAGCGGTACATTAAAAATTGGTGATAAAGTGGTCAACGATGTGGAACCAAAAGACAGAGACATTGCTATGGTATTCCAGAACTATGCTCTGTATCCTCACATGACGGTATATGATAATATGGCATTTGGTCTGAAGCTGAGAAAAGTTCCGAAAGATCAGATTGACAAACAGGTAAGAGAAGCGGCAAAGATCCTGGATTTGGAGAAACTGCTGGATCGTAAGCCAAAGGCTTTATCAGGAGGCCAGAGACAGCGTGTAGCGATGGGACGTGCCATTGTGCGTAATCCGAAAGTATTCCTGATGGACGAACCTTTATCCAACCTGGACGCAAAGCTGAGAGTTCAGATGCGTATCGAGATCTCTAAACTTCATCAGAGACTGGGAGCTACCATTATTTATGTAACACATGACCAGACAGAGGCTATGACGCTTGGAACAAGAATCGTAGTTATGAAAGACGGCGTTGTTCAGCAGGTAGATACTCCGTTGAAACTGTACAATGAGCCATGCAATCTGTTTGTAGCCGGCTTTATCGGATCTCCGCAGATGAACTTTATGGATGCCAAAACAGTTGTAAAAGGAAACGACGTAGAATTACAGGTAGGCCCATATTCAATTAAACTGCCTCCGGCAAAGGCGAAAAAACTGATCGAAGGAGGATATGCAGGAAAGACCGTCGTACTTGGCATTCGTCCGGAAGACGTACACGATTCACAGATGTATATCGAAGCTTCTCCGAACAGTGTAATCGAATCCACGATCAAAGTATACGAACTGCTGGGAGCGGAAGTATATTTGTACTTTGATGTAGAAGGATTCCCTATGACAGCGAGAGTGGATCCGCGTACGACAGCAAGAACGGGAGATCGTGTAAAATTTGCTATGGATATTGAAAAGATCCATGTATTTGACAAAGAAACAGAAAAATGTATCACAAATTAATAGCATTCACACAGAAATATGCGAGGGGATGATCCAAAAGGAGTCCCCTCTTTTTTATATGATACAGGAAAATATATAAAAAAAGTTTTTATGCAGACGGGGAATCTTTCTTGCGTTTTTTTCTGTTTTGTTTTATCATTATCGCAATAGGATTTCTGAATGGTGACAGAAAAAAGAAAAAGAGAAAGACACAATGCAAAAATTAAGAAAGAAGAGGAAGTGAACGGATGATTTCTAGTCAGGTTTTACAGACGGCAATGGATGAGCTGCGGGCAATTACAAGAATAGATCTGTGTGTCATGGATCTGGAAGGAAACGCGATTGCTGCGACTTTTTCTGATATGAATATACAGGAAGATACTGTGCGTAATTTCGCCGATTCCATGGCAGACAGTCAGGTGATTCAGGGATACCATTTCTTTAAAGTGTTTGACGATCGGACGATGGAATATATTCTGATCGCCAAAGGGTCCAGTGAAGACGTATATATGATTGGGAAAGTAGCAGTCAGCGAGATACAGAATTTAATTGTTGCATATAAAGAAAGATTTGATAAAAATAATTTTATCCAGAATCTTCTGCTTGACAATCTTCTTCTCGTGGACATCTATAATCGCGCCAAAAAGCTTCATATTGATGTGGAAGCACGCCGCATTGTTTTTATCATTGAGACAAAGTATGAGAAGGACAACCTGGCTATGGAGACGATCAAGAGTCTGTTTGCGATGAAAACAAAAGATTTTATCACAGCGGTGGATGAGAAAAATATTATTCTTGTGAAAGAATTAAAAGAAGGGGAGGATTATCCCGAAATAGAAGAGACGGCAAAAGTGATGCTGGATATGCTGAATACAGAGGCAATGTCAAGCGTACGCATTGCCTATGGAACGATTGTCAATGAGATCAAGCAGGTTTCAAAATCATATAAAGAGGCAAAGATGGCTCTCGATGTGGGAAAAATTTTCTACACAGAGAAAAATATCATTGCGTACAGCGCGCTGGGAATCGGGCGCTTGATTTATCAGCTTCCGATTCCTCTGTGTAAGATGTTTATGCAGGAAATTTTCGGAGAACATATGCCGGATACGTTTGACGAAGAGACATTGGTAACGATCAACAAATTTTTTGACAATAATCTGAATGTTTCAGAGACATCGAGACAGCTGTATATTCATCGAAATACGCTCGTCTACCGTCTGGAAAAATTCCAGAAAAGCACAGGGCTTGACATCAGAGTGTTTGACGATGCACTGACATTTAAGATCGCTTTAATGGTTGTAAATTATATGAAATATATGGAAGAACAATAGAAATCAGGAGGAAAAAGTATGGTTAAGTTATATGACAGCGGTGTTTATCTGCTGAATGGAACAGAGATTGTAGAAGATCATCAGGATGCGGCAGCCGTTCTGCACAGCAGACTGGGAGACTGTGTTCCGACAAAGGAAGAAGCAAGGAAAAATACGATCGCTTATCGTATTCTGAAGGAGCACAATACTTCAGAAAATATGGAAAAACTGCAGATCAAATTTGATAAGCTGACATCCCATGACATTACATTTGTAGGCATTATTCAGACCGCCAGAGCGTCAGGCCTGGAGAAATTTCCGGTTCCATATGTTTTGACAAACTGCCATAACAGCTTATGCGCAGTCGGCGGTACGATCAATGAAGATGACCATATGTTTGGACTGACATGTGCAAAAAAATATGGCGGTGTCTATGTTCCGCCTCATCAGGCAGTCATTCATCAGTTTGCGAGAGAGATGCTTGCAGGCGGAGGAAAAATGATCTTAGGGTCCGACTCTCATACAAGATATGGAGCGCTCGGCACAATGGCAATGGGAGAAGGCGGTCCGGAACTTGTAAAGCAGCTTTTGTCCAAGACGTATGATATCAATATGCCGGACGTCGTTGCCGTATACCTGGACGGCGCTCCGATTCCGGGAGTAGGACCTCAGGACGTGGCGCTGGCAATCATCGGCGCTGTATTTGGAAACGGATATGTCAACAATAAAGTGATGGAATTTGTAGGACCTGGCGTGAAAAACCTGAGCGCAGATTTCAGAATCGGTATTGATGTCATGACAACAGAGACCACATGTCTTTCTTCTATTTGGGAGACAGACGATACGATTAAAGAATTCTATGACATTCATGGAAGAAGCGAGGATTATGCAGAGTTAAAACCAGGCGCAGTATCTTACTATGCAGGAATGGTCTATGTAGACTTAAGCAAAGTAAGACCGATGATTGCGATGCCGTTCCATCCAAGCAACACATATACGATTGAGGAATTGAACAGCAATCTGATGGATATTTTGGACGATGTGGAAAAGAGAGCCCTTGTCAGCCTTGACGGAGCAGTCAATTTCACATTAAAAGATAAAGTGCGCAATGGAAAACTGTATGTGGATCAGGGTATTATCGCAGGATGCGCCGGCGGCGGATTCGAGAATATTTGTGATGCTGCTGATATCTTAAAAGGAGCCAGCATCGGCGCGGATGAATTTACATTGAGCATTTATCCGGCAAGTACGCCGATTTATATGGAACTGGCAAAAAATGGAAAACTGGCAGATTTGATTGCCACAGGCGCGATTGTGAAGACTGCATTCTGCGGTCCGTGCTTTGGAGCAGGCGATACACCGGCAAACAATGCGTTCAGCATCCGTCATTCTACAAGAAACTTCCCGAACAGAGAGGGATCAAAACTGCAGAGCGGTCAGATTGCATCGGTAGCGCTGATGGATGCGCGTTCCATCGCAGCGACAGCAGCAAACAAAGGATATCTGACAGCGGCTACTGACATCGATGCAAATTATACAAAACCGAAATATTTCTTTGACAAGACCATCTATGAGAATCGTGTATTTGACAGCAAGGGAGAGGCGGATCCGAGCGTAGAGATCAAATTTGGTCCAAATATCAAGGACTGGCCGGCAATGTCTGCACTGACAGAAAACTTGATTCTGAAAGTGGTTTCCGAGATTCACGATCCTGTCACAACGACAGATGAGCTAATTCCATCCGGAGAAACATCTTCTTACCGTTCCAATCCAATCGGACTGGCAGAGTTTACATTGTCCAGAAAAGATCCGGCTTATGTGGGACGTGCAAAAGAAGTTCAGAAGGCAGAGAAAGCAAGAACAGCCGGCGAAGATCCAAGAAAAGAACTGGAAGAGCTTTCCGCTGTGATGGATACAGTCAAAACCGTCTGCAGAGATGCTGACTTTAACAATACTGGAATCGGAAGCACGATTTTTGCAGTGAAACCTGGGGACGGCTCTGCACGTGAACAGGCTGCATCCTGCCAGAAAGTTCTGGGAGGATGGGCAAATATTGCAAACAGTTATGCGACAAAGAGATATCGCTCGAATCTGATCAACTGGGGAATGCTTCCATTCCTGATTGAAGAGGGAGAACTGCCATTTAAGAATGGGGATTATCTGTTTGTGCCTGATATCTGCAAAGCTGTAAAAGAGAAACAGACAGAGATCAAAGCGTATGTGATAGGAGAAAAGGCAAAAGAGTTTACCCTGAAGATGGGAGAACTGACAGACGATGAGAGAACAATCATCCTGAAAGGATGCCTGATCAATTACTACAGAGGATAAGCCAGGCATTAGGCAGATATAGAAAGATATAGAATAAGAAATGAAATAAAAGCAAAATAAGAATACAATACCTGGATTTTTCAAAAGAGAAATCCAGGTATTTTTTTTGATATAATTTTCTGAAAATACAGAATAATTTCAAAAAATAACAGTTTTCAAACAAATAAAAATGATATTTAAAAAATAATGGAGAAAAAATAAAAAAAGTGTTGACAAAATAAGAATCAGGTGGTAGTATACAGATATAAAGAAAACAATATTTCAAAAAGTAATTAAGTGACGAGAAAGCTTAATGAACCGAACAAGAAAAATTGTTTTTATCGCTCTCTTAAAAAAGTTTAGGAGAAAAAAGAAAGGAATGGAGGTTGAATCCAATGGACATGAAAACTCATTACACAATTCAATATGGATGTGGTATGATAAATATTTCCTGCGATCAGACCTTTATCTCAGATAAATAAAAAAGACCAGAACAAATTATTATAGAAAAAATAATCAGAGAAGAAATCATCCTGGATCAGAGATAAAGTAAATTTTATCACCATATTGAAGGACTTACCACAAAAAAGTTCAAAGAATTTTAATTGAAGTACAGAAGAACGGAAATTAAAAATATGAGTAGATTGTATAATCATCAAAAATCAAATGTGGAAATAAAAGATTGAAATATTTGATTGAGAGAAGTTATATAGTGGAAAATATGAAAGATAAATATTTACGAAGAATACTATCATTCGCTTTGAAAAGTTATATATTTGAGAAATCGGAATTCAAGAATATATTTATATAAATACGGGCAGGAAATAAAAAAAGAAAAAGAGCCTCTGATTATATCCTGAAATAAAACTGAATAGTGGATTTGGGATACTTAAGATAATTTTATATATATAATACTTAAGAAAATCCTATTAAAAATACCTAAGATAAAATGACAGCCATTATAAGAGATTATAATGGCTGTTTTTCTGTATGCAAAATTTTTGGAAAACAAAAAGTGATGATGGTATACACGAAAGAAAAGAGAGACTGCGGTAAAATCTTACATATCTTTTTTGTGATCTCATTTTGACAAGGAATGGGAGGTATGATACACTAATTCTATATTTAAACGGATAAAGAAAAGTTCGTTGAAATGAGAATAAATATATTCCCGTTTTCAGAGAAAATAGCGAGAGTACAGGGGAATAAAAGAAGTCAGACAGCAAGATGGGATAATAAGAGGTGGATAACGTTGGATAAATATGAATACAATGTCAAACTGGAAGAGATCAACCAGTTGGTAAATGAAGAAAATTATGAAGAGGCTGCGAGAGTTGCAGATACAATAGAATGGAAAAGAGTCAGAAACGTAAGAACACTGTGTATGGTCAGTGAGATTTATGAGGCAGACGGGAGACTGGAGGACAGCAAAGAGATTTTGTTGAGAGCTTACAGACGCTCCCCAAATGTAAGAGCAATCTTATACCGTCTTGTGGAAATCTGCGTAAAACTAAAAGAATTTGATGACGCTGTTGAATTTTATACACAGTATGTGCAGAGCGCTCCGAATGACAACAGCAGATATATCTTAAAATATAAGATCTATAAAGGGAGAGGGTCTTCTCTGGAAGATCAGATCAATATTCTGGAAGAATATAAAAATAAAGAATATACAGAAAAATGGGCATACGAGCTGGCGAAATTATATCAAAGAGCAGATATGCCAGAGAAATGCGTGGAGGCGTGCGATGATTTAGCGCTGTGGTTTCACAATGGAAAATATGTGATAAAGGCTCTGGAACTGAAGAAGAATTATGCCGAACTGACACCGGAGCAGCAGCATGTATATGACCAGAGAAATAATATGCAGGAAGATGAAGAAGTGATAGAAGAAGCCCTGCTGAGAGAACAGCGTGAGAAAGAGGAACTTCCGAAACTGGAAAAAGAGATTGTAAAGAAAGTGACAGGGCAGAATCTGGCAGACAATATCATTGCAGCGACAGAAAAAGAGATTGCAGAGACTGTGATGCAGCACCATACGGCAGAGACGAAAAATCCAGAGATGGAAAGTGCGGCAGAACAGGAAAATTTCAGAGCAGAGAGCGAATCTCAGGATTGGGATATGCTTCAGAAAAGTGCAAAACTCCACACAGAGACAGTAAATAAAGTGCTGGAGGATGCGGCAAAGAGAGAACAGGAAGAACGTGAAAAATTTGCGAGACGTTTCAACACGGCGCAGCTGCAGGAAGAGCTGGCAAAAAGTATGCGCCAGATCGTAGCGGGCATTGGAAGAAAACAGGAAGACCTGGTCGAGAGCAGCAATATTGTACAGCCATCTGAAAAGCCAGTCATGCAGCAGGAAGAAGCTGAGGTGATGACGGAGGAGCAGAAACAGAGAGCGGCATCTATT
Organism: Eubacteriales bacterium; assembly: GCA_030526005.1. Classification (GTDB taxonomy): domain Bacteria; phylum Bacillota; class Clostridia; order Lachnospirales; family Lachnospiraceae; genus JAGZHZ01. Next base: position 62,760 of record JAUNDP010000003.1, on the reverse strand, counting down.
GATGATATTCTGACTTCATTTGGCAGCGAGGAGACAGCGGCAGCAACACAGGAAGAAGAACAGAAAAAAGATCAGAGACAAGAATGCAAAGAAGAGAAAGATCAGGAAGAAAAAGAAGCGACTCTGTCTTTAAACAAAGAGAAAGAAAGAGAATATAAAAATATAGAAGAGCCAAAAGAAGAGGCAGAAACAGATGGCAAGATTCAGGAAGAAATCCATGAAAAAGAAGCGAAGCCAGAGCCTCAGAGCAGAAGAAGCGCTGGAGATAAAACAGAAAAATTTGAGCCGGTGCGAAGAGAAAATATTCTGGTAAAAGAAACAGAAAACGAAGTAAAAGAAGAGGCAAAAGAAGAAAGCCGAAAGGAAGAGAGAAAAACGACCGGCAGAATCAGTGAAGAAATTGACCTGTCCGCTGCGATTGAGGCGGCAGCGGGAGTTCTGAATCTCAGACAGAAGGAGCCGGCACAGGAAAGACAGCAGTCACAGAAGAATGCACACCAAAATGAGACAGAACCGGTGCGCATTCAGAAAACAGCAAGAGAAGAAGCGGCTGCAAAACAGGAGAGAATCCCACAGCAGACATCTTCCAGAAAAACAGCTTCTAAAGTTTCTGGAAATACAGCGCCGAAAAAGCTCAACAGTATGCAGCGCTATTATTTCCCGTTTTTCAGCGAAATTCCATTGCTCAATGAACAGATTGCGGTAGCTTTGGATAATGCTAAAAAGCTGGAGAATGATAAGACTTCCAGAAAAGGAAATATTATTATTTTAGGAAATCGCGGAAGCGGAAGAAGCACGATCGGTTTTGACATTGCAAAGGCATTAAGCGCAGAGAAAAATGTATCCGTTGTTAAAGTGGCAAAGATCTATGCGGCAGATTTAAATAAAAAAGATATTCCGGCAACGATTGAAAAAATTGCAGGGGGTGTTCTGATTATTGAGGAAGCAGGAGACCTGAATGATACCGTAATTGAAACGTTGACAAAAGCGATGGACTTCAGGACAGATGGGCTTGTCATTATTCTGGAGGATGAGCCGAAATATATTTCAGATATGCTGAAACATCATCCTGACTTTGCAGAAAAGTTCAATTCAAAGATTGTAATTCCAATCTTCACAAACGAAGAACTTTTGCTTTTTGGGAAAATTTATGCGCTGGATCATGATTACTGCATTGCTGATGGCGCAGAAGAAGAACTGTATAATCGAATCCGTGAAGGACAGACGGACCCGACACAGCCAAGCACCATTCAGAATGTCAAGAAGATTCTGGACGGCGTGATGAAAAAAGTGGAAAAGGGCGGTCTGAGAAAGATAAAAATGGGATTTTCCAAAAAAAGATACGATGAGGAGGACAGAGTCCTTCTGTTTGACAAAGACTTCAGATAAAACCGGTGCAACAGCACAGGAAAATGTACAGATATCAGGCAAAAAAGAAAAAGTAATCAGATAAGAAAAAAGGTATGCGGTCAGGAAAAAGAAAGCGGACTGCATACCTTTTTTATGATATTGACAGCTTGTATACCGAGCGGTATAATGATCGTGTAAGGGGGTCCAAGAATGGAAAATAAAGAAAATATTTTAAAATGTGCTTTAGATTTATTCTATGCGAAAGGTTATGACGCTGTTGGCGTACAGGAAATTGCAGAGAAAGCCGGAATCACAAAACCGACGCTCTATTATTATTTCGGCAGTAAATATGGATTACTGGAAACTCTTCTTACAACAAAATTTAAAGTGTTTCGGGAACGGTTTGAGCGTGTTGCGCATTACAACGGAAATATCACGGAAACTTTAAACCGCATCGCAGCGGACTATGTGGACTATGCGGTGAACGATCAGAAATTTTATATGCTGTTGATGTCGATGTTTTATCTTCCAAGAGAAAATGAAATGTATAAAGCGGCACAGCCTTTGATAAAGGAATTTTTCAGAATTATTGTAAAAGTATTCGAGGATGCGAGAGAACAGCTTGGAAATATGAATAACAGAGAGAAGCAGTTTGCAATAGGCTTTATCGGACTGCTGAACTATTATCTGATTATGGTATGCGAAGAAAATGACGGAAAACAGATCGGTATCTCAGACGAGACGATCCGATCTTTGGTTCATCAGTTTATGCATGGAATTAATTCGTAAAGATTGTCGCACAATAGAAGGGAAATATATTTATACGGATAGAAAATTTTTATAATACAAAAACTATATAAAACAGAAATGGACTGGAGGAAAAAGGCATGAATGATTGGTATGAGGAAGCCGTTTTTTATCATATGTATCCGCTTGGAATGACGGGGGCGCCAAAATGTAATACACAGGAGGAAGTGATTCATCGTTTTGACAGGCTGATGGAATGGATTCCTCACATAAAAGAGATTGGATGCAATGCAATTTATATTGGACCGCTGTTTGAATCGAGCACACATGGATATGATACAAAAGATTACAGAATCGTGGACAGACGGCTGGGGGACAATGAAGATTTTAAGAAGTTTGTAAAAAAGGCGCATGAACAGAAAATCCGTGTCATTGTAGACGGTGTGTTCAATCATACAGGAAGAGAATTTTTTGCTTTTCAGGATATACAGAAAAACAGAGAACATTCTGCTTACTGCAACTGGTATAAAGGAATCAATTTTGGATGGAATACGCCATACAATGATGGATTTGGATATGAGGCATGGAGAAATTGTTTTGAACTTGTGAATCTCAATTTGAATGAGAGAGTGGTCAGAGACTATTTGTTTGATGTAATTCGATTCTGGATTCATGAGTTTGATATTGATGGAATCCGACTGGACTGTGCCGACTGTCTGCCTTTTGACTTCATGAAAGAGATGCGGACAGTGACAACACAGGAAAAACAGGATTTCTGGCTGATGGGTGAGGTGATTCATGGAGACTATGCAAGATGGGCAAATGAAGAAATGCTGCATTCCGTGACAAACTATGAACTGCACAAAGGACTGTATTCCGGTCATAACGATCACAATTATTTTGAGATCGCTCATACCATACGAAGACAGTTTGATGAAAACGGAGGAATCTACAGGGGAAGAAAACTGTATTCTTTCGTGGATAATCATGATGTAGACAGAATTTACAGCAAGCTGAATGAGAAAAGACAGATCTTCCCAGTTCATACGCTGCTGTATACGCTTCCTGGCATTCCTTCGGTCTATTATGGATCAGAGTTTGGAATAGAAGGAAAAAAAGAAGGCGGGAATGATGATCCGCTCAGACCGGAAGTGGATCTGGACACTTTAAAAAAGCAAAATGCGAATCCAGAACTGATCCGGTGGATCAGTCAGCTTGGACAGATAAAAGCGCAGAATAAGGAGCTTTCCTTTGGAAAATACAGAGAATTGCTGCTCACAAACCGTCAGTATGCTTTTGCGAGAGTGATGGATGAGGATGCTGTTGTTATTGCAGTGAACAACGATGAGAAAGAAGCAGATTTGTGGATTCCTGTCCCAGTTGGGGCACAGCGATGCAGAGATCTTGTGACACAGGAAGAGATGAATCTTGAGAATGGAAAGATTCATCTTCAGTTGCCGGCTTTTGGCAGCAAAATATGGAGACTGCTCAGAGAAGACAGATAGAAAAAATGTGATACAGGTTGCAGAAAGAATGCGCAGGCAGATAAAAAAATCTGCCGAGGAATAGATGAGGAGAAAAAATATGGCAGCAGCAAAAGAAGATAAAAAGAAACAAAGAAAAAGTACCGTTGCACAAAAGAAAGACCAGACGCAGAAGAGAATGGAGGAGACCGTCTGTATCACAGAGCTGGATCAATATCTTTTCGGTCAGGGAACCCATTATGATATTTATAAAAAACTGGGCGCTCATCCTACGAAAAGAAATGGCAAGTCAGGCGTTTATTTTGCCGTGTGGGCGCCGAATGCTGCGGAAGTATATTTGTGTGGAAATTTTAATGGATGGGATGAAAATTCCCATCCGATGAAACGGTTAGAGCCACTTGGAATTTATGAGTTGTTTGTGTCTGGACTTCAGACGGGAGAAGTCTATAAATATTTGATTGTCGGAAAAAATGGCAAGAAGACATACAAGGCAGATCCATTTGGAAACTACTGTGAGATGAGACCTGCAAACGCTTCGATTGTGACAGACATCACTGGATATCACTGGAGTGATGAGGCGTGGCTGAAAAAGAGAAGAGAAACGGACATCGATAAGAGCGCAATGGCTGTATATGAGGTACATCCAGGTTCCTGGAAAAAACATCAGGTGAGTGAGGAAGATCCGGACGGATTTTATAATTACAGAGAACTGGCTCATGCCCTGGGAGATTATGTAAAAGATATGGGGTATACTCATGTGGAACTGATGGGGATTGCGGAGCATCCATTTGACGGTTCCTGGGGATATCAGGTGACGGGGTACTATGCGCCGACATCCAGATATGGAACACCGGAAGATTTTATGTATTTTATTAATTATATGCACAAGAAAAAAATCGGGGTAATTCTGGACTGGGTTCCAGCACATTTTCCGCGGGATTCACACGGACTGGCTGAGTTTGATGGAACGTGTCTGTATGAGTATGCAGATCCCAGAAAGGGAGAACATCCTGACTGGGGAACAAAAGTATTTGATTTTGGAAAAAATGAAGTAAAAAATTTCCTGATTGCTAATGCTTTGTTCTGGCTGGAGCAGTTCCATGTAGATGGATTGCGGGTAGATGCGGTCGCTTCTATCTTATATCTCGATTATGGGCGTCAGGATGGCCAGTGGGTTCCAAATATCTATGGCGGAAATAAAAATCTGGAGGCGATCGAATTCTTTAAACATCTGAACAGTGTTGTCCTTGGAAGAAATAAAGGGGCGCTGATGATTGCGGAGGAATCGACTGCATGGCCGAAAGTTACAGGAAAACCGGAAGAAGACGGCCTTGGATTTTCAATGAAATGGAATATGGGATGGATGAACGATTTTCTGGAATATATGAAACTGGATCCCTATTTCAGACAGTACAACCACAACAAAATGACATTTACGATGACGTATACCTATTCTGAAAAATATGTGCTGGTGCTGTCGCATGATGAAGTTGTCCATCTGAAATGTTCGATGCTGAATAAAATGCCGGGGCTGTATGACGATAAATTTGCCAATCTAAAGGCCGGTTATTCTTTCATGATGGGACATCCGGGAAAGAAACTGTTATTTATGGGACAGGAATTTGCCCAGCTTCAGGAATGGAGCGAGGCAAGAGAACTCGACTGGTATCTCCTCGGAGAAGAGAAACACAGACAGATGCAGAATTATGTAAAGAAGCTGCTTCACTTATATCAGAAAGAAAGAGCATTGTATGAATGCGACAATGATCCGGCTGGATTTGAATGGGTGAATGCGGATGACAATACCAGAAGCATTTTCAGCTTTATCCGTCACTCTGCAGACAAGAAGAACAATCTTCTTTTTGTCATCAACTTCACGCCTGTGGCAAGACCGGATTATCGTGTTGGAGTTTCCAGAAAAAAACAGTATAAACTGGTTCTGAACAGCGATGATATTGAATTTGGAGGAAGCGGAAAAGTACAGCCTGAGGTCTATAAAGCAGTGAAAGCAGAATGCGATGGCAGACCGTATTCCTTTGCATATGATTTGCCGGCATACGGTGTCGCTGTGTTTAAATTTTAATAAGCTGTGAGCAAGAATTTTTCTATACTCATAATATGGAAGTAACTCATATTTCAAGAAAAACAGGCAAAATGGCAGAGAATAGGAAGATAAGAAAGAATAGAACTTCTCATGAATAAATGGATGAGGTGTTCAAAGCTGTTGATAAAAAATAAAAAGAGATAAAAAATGAAAAAAACGGAGATGCTTACTTACGGTGTCTCCGTTTTATGATACAATAAAGAGAAACGAAAAAAGAAAGACAGAAAAGATGCTTTACAGCGAGAGAGCGATATGATAAGATAAAGAACATAAGTTCGTGAAAACAGAAACAGACAATCAGGATCATGCTGTAAAAGAAAAGCAGGAGTAAACAGAGTGGAGACAATATATGAAGCATTGAGAAAATATGCAGATTCCGACGCCTATCCATTCCATATGCCGGGGCATAAAAGAACGACGGGATGGCTGACCGATCCATTTCAGATTGACATCACGGAGATCGATGGATTTGACAATCTGCATTGTGCAGAGGGAATCATTTTGGAGGCGCAAAAGAGAGCGGCTAAATTGTATGGAGCAGAGGAAAGCTTTTTTCTTGTGAACGGAAGTACAGCCGGAATTTTAAGCGCCATCTCATCATGTGTGAAAAAGGACGGAAGAATTTTAATGGCGAGAAACAGCCATAAATCGGCATATCATGCCGTCTTTTTGAGAAATCTGGACGTTGTATATCTATATCCGAAAACAATTAAGGAGTATGGAATTAATGGAGGATATGATTCGGAAGAAATTGAAAAAATTTTGGAGTCGGACGATAAAATCGAGGCCGTGTTTTTGACTTCCCCTACTTATGATGGCATTGTATCAGATATCAAAGAGATTGCACAGATTGTTCACCGCCACCGGATTCCTCTCATTGTAGATGAGGCGCATGGCGCTCACTTTGGAATGGCAGAAGGATTTCCCAAAAGCGCTGTGGAAAATGGGGCGGATCTTGTGATCCAGAGTCTTCACAAGACGCTTCCTTCTCTGACGCAGACCGCTATTCTGCACAGAAACGGAAACCGAATTGACAGGGAAAGACTGATGAAGTATCTGCAGATTTACCAGACGAGCAGCCCTTCCTATATTTTTATGGCGGCGATGGATGAATGCCTGACGCAGATGGCAAAAAACAGGGAAGGGATGTTTCAGGATTTTCAGAAGAACCTTTCTGATTTTCGAGAGGATACAAAAGGGCTGAAGATGATTCATCTTCCGTCGGAGGAGTTAAAGGGAAAAGATGGCGTCTTTGACTTTGATCCTTCCAAACTTATTTTGTCGGTGAGAGAGAGTAAAAAGAGCGGAAAGTGGCTGATGGAGAGGCTGCGTGAGGAGTTTCATCTGGAACTGGAAATGGCATGTGGCGATTATGCTCTGGCAATGACCTCCATATGCGACAGAAAAGAAGGGTTTCAGCGTCTTTCCCATGCTCTGCATCAGATTGATCTGCAGCTGTGCGAAGAAAAGAAAACTGGAAATCAAAAAGAGTCCGATAAAGAAAAGTCCAGAGAAGAGATATTTAATAAGAAAGAAGAAAAGATTTTGTTTTCTCTGCAGAAGATGGAATGTGCGGCGCGGATTGGTCAGATGGAAGAGGAAGAAACGGAAAGAGTTGCCTGGGAGAATTGCGTCGGCAGAGTGGCAGGCGAGTATGCCTATTTGTATCCGCCGGGCATTCCGCTGCTTGTTCCGGGTGAAATCGTCACAGAGGGGCTGGTAAAGCAGATTACATACTATCGGAAAAGAAAGTTCCGCATACAGGGACTGTCAGATGATTCCGGAAATACGCTCCTTGTATCGTTAAAGAGAATGTGAAAAGGAAAAACAGAAGATGGGCAAAATTTTTTATATGATGGGCAAGAGTTCTTCCGGAAAAGATACGATTTTTCAGGAAATTTTCCGGCAGCAGACGTGGGATTTAAAAAAGATCATTCTTTATACAACACGGCCTGCCCGCGCCGATGAGAAGAACGGCGAGGACTATTACTTTGTAAATGAGGAAATATTAAAAGAAATGGAAACAGCAGGACAGGTCATCGAGCTGAGAGCATATCAGACAATCCATGGAGTCTGGAAATATTTTACAGCAGACAGCGGTCAAATTGATCTGAAAAAAGATTCTTATCTGTCGATCGGAACTCTGGAATCATACCGAAAGATCCGGGAGCATTTCGGTTCGGAAAAAGTAGTGCCGATATATATTGAAGTAGAAGATGGAGAGCGATTATCCCGCGCATTGAAAAGAGAAAAAAATCAGACGCAGCCAAGATATGAAGAACTGTGCCGCCGTTTTCTGGCTGACAGTCTTGATTTTTCAGAGGAAAATTTAGAGGCGGCCGGAATCAAAAAAAGATTCCAGAATAATCGAACACTCAATCAGTGCGCAGATGAAATCTTAGAATATATTGGTGAAAAATTAAAAGAAAAATAAAGGAAGCCAATTTGTATCAGACTATGATATAATAAGCATATGGCAGGAAAAATTATAGGAAAGCAGGTGAGAATATGCCTAATTTTGAAGAAATTATTGGTCATAAACAGATGATAGAACATTTAAAAAATGCGATTCAGCTAGAAAAAGTTTCCCATGCGTATATTTTTGAGGGAGAAAAAGGATGTGGAAAGAGGACAGTTTCAGAGGCGTTTGCAGCTGCACTTCAGTGCGAACATCAGAAAGAGGGAACGGATGCCTGCGGTACCTGTAAATCATGCAGACAGGCAGCGAGTAAAAACCATCCTGATATCATTCATATTATTCATGAAAAACCAAATAGTATCGGGGTGGAAGAAATCAGAGAACAAGTTGTAAATGATATGCTGATTAAACCGTACAGCAGTAAGTATAAGATTTATATTATTTCCGAGGCGGAAAAATTGACAGCACAGGCACAGAATGCTCTGCTGAAAACAATAGAGGAACCGCCGTCATATGGAATTATTATATTGCTGACAAGCAATGCTTCTGCTCTTCTGCCTACAATTTTATCGCGCTGCGTTGTTTTGAGCATGAAACCAGCAGCTGACAATCTGGTAAAAAAATATTTGATGGAACATGTGGAAATTCCAGATTATCAGGCAGATCTGTGCGTGGCATTTGCACAGGGAAATGTGGGAAAGGCAGTTCGTCTTGCCACATCAGAAAATTTTAATGAAATTAAATCTGCGGCTCTTCATCTGCTCAAAAATGCAAAGACGATGGAGATGAGCGATATTATCGCCGCTGTAAAGGCGATTTCTGAATATAAAATCGATATCCAGGATTATCTGGATCTTCTTGCCGTGTGGTATCGGGATGTTCTTTATTTTAAAGCGACAAAGGATATCAATGGACTCGTTTTCCAGGATCAGTACAAGGATATCATGCAGCAGGCAAATGAGAGTTCATATGAAGGAATTGAGGAGATTGTAGAAGGAATCAAAAAGGCGAATATCCGTCTGAAAGCAAACGTGAATTTTGATCTCACAATGCAGCTTCTGTTTCTTCAGATAAAGGAGAATTTTTAAGTATGGTAAAAGTGATCGGTGTGCGGTTTCGGAATGCGGGCAAGATCTATTATTTTGATCCAAAAGATTATGAGATCGAAAGAGGAGACCATGTCATTGTGGAGACTGCAAGAGGAATAGAATATGGCTATGTAGTTTTGGATATCAGAGAAGTAGAAGAAGACAAAATTACACAGCCGTTAAAACCTGTGATCCGAGTGGCAACACCGGAGGATGACAGCAAAGCAGAAGAAAACAGGGAAAAGGAAAAAGTGGCAAAACAGATCTGCTTTGAAAAAATAAAGAAGCATAATCTGGAGATGAAACTGATTGATGCGGAGTATACATTTGACAACAATAAAGTTCTTTTTTATTTTACCGCAGACGGCAGAATAGATTTCAGAGATCTGGTAAAAGATCTTGCCGCGGTGTTTAAGACGCGTATTGAGCTGAGACAGATCGGAGTTCGGGATGAGACGAAAATCATAGGCGGAGTCGGGATCTGCGGCAGAGAATTGTGCTGTCACACCTATCTCTCTGAGTTTGCGCCTGTCTCGATCAAAATGGCAAAAGAACAGAATTTGTCATTAAATCCGACAAAGATTTCCGGTGTCTGCGGCAGACTGATGTGCTGTCTGAAAAATGAGGAGGAGACGTATGAGTTTCTAAACAGCCGTCTTCCTGGAATCGGGGATTATGTGACGACAGATGACGGGCTGAAAGGAGAGGTTCAGAGCGTCAATGTGCTTCGCCAGTTAGTGAAAGTGCTGGTCGATATTGACGATGAAAAGGAACTGAAAGAGTATCCGGTCAGACAGCTGAGATTTAAACCGAAGAAGAAAAAAGAAAAGGTAAATATCGCAGACAAAGAGCTGAAACAGCTGGAAGCTCTGGAGAGAAAAGAAGGGAAATCGAAATTAAATGACGAATGAACTGCGCCCTGGAGAACGCCTCGATGATCTGAACAGAAACGGATATAAAATCATTCAGAATCCGGAAAAATTTTGTTTTGGCATGGATGCGGTACTTCTGTCCGGATTTGCAAAAGTAAAGACGGGAGAGAACGTGCTTGATCTTGGAACAGGAACAGGAATTATTCCGATTCTGCTGGAGGCAAAGACAGATGGAAAACACTTTACAGGGCTGGAAATTCAGGAAGAAAGTGCAGATATGGCGCAGAGAAGCGTATCATATAATCATCTGGAAGAGAAGATTTCAATCGTACAGGGAGATATCAGGGAGGCTGACCGTCTGTTTGCGTTGGCTTCTTTTGATGTAATCACAAGCAATCCACCGTATATGACAGGCAATCACGGACTGGTAAATCCTAAGATGCCAAAGGCCATTGCCAGACATGAAGTGCTCTGTACGTTTGACGATGTGGCAAGGCAGGCATCCAGACTGCTGAAGCCGGGCGGACGTTTCTATCTCGTTCACCGGCCGTTCCGCCTTGCTGAATTGATTGTAACGTTATCGAAATATCATCTGGAGCCAAAGAGAATGAAACTGGTGCATCCGTTTGCCGACAAAGAACCAAATATGGTTCTGCTTGAGGCGATACGCGGGGCAAAACCGAGGATCACCGTGGAACCACCGCTGATCGTCTACCAGAAACCAGGCGTCTATACGGATGAAATCTATAGTATCTATGGATATTAAGATATTAAAGGAAGACAGTATGCAGGGAAAATTATTTTTATGTGCCACGCCGATCGGAAATCTGGAAGATATCACGATGCGTGTGCTCCGAACATTAAAAGAGGTGGATTTGATTGCGGCGGAGGATACAAGAAACAGTATTAAGCTGCTGAACCACTTTGAGATTAAGACTCCGATGACGAGTTATCATGAATATAATAAGATTGAGAAAGCATATGATCTTGTGAATCAGATGAAAGCAGGAAAAAATATTGCTTTGATCACGGATGCAGGAACTCCGGCAATCTCAGACCCGGGAGAGGATCTTGTCAGAATCTGCTATGAGGAGGGAATTGAAGTAACTTCCCTGCCGGGAGCATCTGCCTGTGTGACGGCGCTGACGATGTCAGGGCTGGCGACGAGAAGATTTTGTTTTGAAGCGTTTTTGCCTTCCGATAAAAAAGAAAAGCAGGAAATTCTGGAAGAATTAAAGACAGAGACAAGAACCATGATTCTATATGAAGCGCCGCATCGTCTGGTGCGGACACTGGAGGAATTAAAGGATACGCTTGGAAATCGGAGAATCACTGTGTGCAGAGAACTGACAAAGAAGCATGAAACGTGTTTCCGAACAAGTCTGGAGGAAGCCATTTCCTTTTATAAAGAAAAAGATCCCAAGGGAGAATGTGTGATTCTGATTGAAGGAAAATGCCGTGAGCAGATGAAACAGGAAAAACAGGAAGAGTGGAAAACGCTTTCTGTGAAACAGCATGTGGACTACTATCTGGACAAGGGAATGGATAAGAAAGAAGCGATGAAACAGGCGGCAAAAGACCGCGGCGTTTCAAAGCGAGACATTTATCAGGAACTGCTTCAGGGAGAGCAGGAATGAGAGATAATAAAGCAGTAAGAGAAGATAAAAGATCATAAAATCATGAAAAGAAAAATCCCCGCATATAGTTTTTAAAACAGAGGGTCGTTTGGAGGCGCAATGTTAAACTATCTGTGGGGATTTATGATTTTGGCGGGAATTACCTATGGGGCTTTTCAGGGAAAGATGCAGGCAATCACGGAGGCGTTGCTCAACTCTGCGAAAGAAGGCGTTTCGCTTTGCGTTACAATGGCTGGAATCGCTGCACTTTGGTGCGGAATTATGGAGATCGCACAGAGATCGGGACTGATTGCATGGATGGAGCAGAAGATGAGACCAATTTTGCGATTTCTGTTTCCTGGGATACCGAAGAATCATCCCGTTCTTCAGGATATCTCCGTCAATATGATTTCCAATTTTTTAGGTCTGGGATGGGCCGCAACGCCGGCAGGACTGCGTGCGATGGATGGGCTGAGACAGATGAATGAAGAGCGGTGTAAAAAATATGGAGGAACGCCAAATGCTGCAAGCAATGAGATGTGTACGTTTTTGATTATCAATATCTCATCGCTGCAGCTGATTCCGGTCAATATCATTGCATACCGAAGCCAGTACGGCAGCGTGAATCCGACTGCAATTCTAGGACCGGCGATTGCAGCAACAGCGGTCAGCACAGGGGTAGCGGTTTTATTTTGCAAGATGATGGACAGAAGAAACAGGTGAAAGAACATATTGTGAAACCAAACGAAAAGGTTCTATAATAAAAGAAAAATTTTAAGACGAGAGAACGATTGCTGTGATAGGTTATTCGACAGCAGAGTACGTCAGTAAATAGAATAACTTATCGGAAAAGGATGATTATGGGGGAAAGACAATATTTAAAAAAGATTGGCGGCGTGGCTGCTGCTTTGATGTGCGTATGGATAGGAACGCATCAGGAATGGATGGTGTCAGCCGCAGAGAGTACTACAGTAAAGATGATGATATGGAAACCCTACTGCTCAGAAGAAGAATTTCATCATGTATCGGAAAAAATTAACGAGCGCCTGATGGATCAACTGCAGCTGAAAGTGGAGATCAGTGCAGTTGATTCGGGAAAGGAAGAATTGATGAAATATCTGATTGATAATCCGGATGCAGATATTATTTATATGGGAGATTTCGAGGAGGCGCTGAATGAAAAGCTGCTCATGCCTCTGGATGATCTGATCGAAAGTCATGGAAAAGATATTTTGTCTATATTGCCAGAGCGATATCTGGAGTATGGGCGAAGAGATGGAAAATTGTATGGACTGCCGCCTAAAATTGAGATGGCAGCTGCATGGGGAGTTTTAATGAGGACAGATTTGCTGGAAAAGTATGAGATCGATGCAGAAGAGATTCAGACGTGGGAAGATGTGGAAGAAGTGTTAGAAACGGTGACAGCAAATGAGCCGGACATCTATGGAATTGTGGCAGAGCTTCCCGTTATTTTAAACAATGAGATTGCAGTGATTGAGGAAAAAAATAAAAAGCTGGAAGCGGTCAACTATTTTGAGACGGATGATTTTCGAGAATGGGCTGAGCGGATGTATGAGTGGGGAAAAAAGGGATATCTGTATGATTTAGACAATTACCACTATGGATCGGGACCGGCGCGCAAATTGCTTTACGAGCTGATGCGGGAAGGAAAGCTGTTTTCTTATATTGTCCGGTACAAGCCCGGAATAGCCGATCAGGAATCAAAAAACTATGGAATCCATATGACGAAAGTGCAGATTACACCGGCTGTTATTTCAAGCAGATACTATCAGGAATGGGGAATTTACGCCGGAAGCGCACACCCGGAGGAAGCGATGGAGATTTTGAATTTTCTGTATAAAGATAAAGAAATTAATAATCTTTTCTGCTGGGGGATTGAAGGAGAACACTATTTAAAAAATGAGGAGGGCAGACTGATCCCGCCGGAAAAAGAACCAGAGATGCCATATTTTTTCAATCGCAACTGGATGATGCCAAACGGATACAGCGCTGATGCGTGGGAGGGAGATCTGCCTGACCTCTGGAGAGAAGTGGAAGCATTTGACGCGAAGGCTGAGTATGCGCCTGATTTTGGATTCTGGTTTGATACAGCAAAAGTGCAGGCAGATATCGAGCGCTGCCAGAATATAATCGAAGCTTATCTGAGCGGATTTATCTGCGGAAAGTTTGATCCGGATGAGATGATTCCCAGAATGCTTTCTGAGTTAGAAAATGCCGGAATTGACCGCATCATAGAGGAAATGCAGATGCAGCTTGATATCTGGCAGTCAGAAAAAACAAAAAACGAACATGACGGAAATTGAAAAGTTATAGACGGTTTTTTAAAAGAAAAAATTTTTTCCTTTCGATATAATAAAGACAACTTCAAAAAAGCGATTGATTAATAAGATGAAAACACTCATAAGTTTTATCATGAGCGATTCAAAGACGAGAGGAGAAATGGAAAATGAAACGGAAATATATTTCAGCAGTGCTGGCTGCTTCCATGGTAATGAGTTCACTGTCCGGAATGACAGCTTTCGCAAAGACGACAGATCCTGAAATTTCAGAGCGTGAAATACAAAATTCAAAGTTTTCTGCGCAGGTTGCGGCCGAGGGCATGGTTCTTCTGGGAAACAATAATCTGAGTGACGGTACGAAATCACTTCCGATTAGTACGAAAACAGTTGCCTTATTCGGAACAGGAGCGGTGGCAACGATCAAAGGCGGAAGAGGATCAGGAGCGGTAAACAACAGAAATACCCAGAGTTTATACGAAGCGCTTTTGGAAAACGGATATACGGTGACAACTGCCGGAAAAGATTCGTCTGATCCGGGCGACTATATCATGAAATATGTCGATGAACTGGAGAGACAGTCTGAGCTGGAAAATGGAGTCGGTCAATATATTATCGCAGCCGGCGGAATGGGGGTTGCAGGAGCAATCGAAACCGAAATTACAGATGAGATGATTGAGGCAGGAAAGAAAGACTGCGATACGGCAATTTATATTGTAGCAAGAGACTCCGGAGAAAACTGCGAAAAAGCAAACGTTCCGGGCGATTACTATCTGTCTGAGTTAGAATATAAAAATCTGACAAAGGTTGCCGAAAATTTTGAAAATGTGATTGTACTGTTCAACACAGGAAATGCGCTTGACACAAACTTTTTCAATGGAAAATCAAAGTACAGCACGGAAGAAGCAGAATATGTGAAGATGGATCTGCCGGACAATTTTGCATTCGACGCAGATCAGTTTGACAGAGAAAAACATTTATACTATATCCCAGATCCAGAAGAGGGAGAAGTGCAGTCGGCGGCAGGCACAGGAATTGTAAACGGGGTATCTATGACCTTAATTCCGGAAGATGCGCCGTTTGATTATGAACTGGCAGATCCGATTACAGACAAGACAAGTATCAGTTCCACAGCAGGATATTATTACTGGGATCCGCAGTATGGCACAGAAAATACAGCGCTCACTGCGCCGCGCTACAGAAGTGTGATCTTTAATCACTATCAGGATTTCTTCTACACTTATAACAGTGAGACCGATACATATGAGCCGGTAGCAAAAGATGCCCGCTATGATAAAAATACAGACTACTATATGTACAATGTATTTCGTAAAATCGAAGGCGTAGATTCTCTCGTCTATGTATCTCAGGCAGGACAGAACGGAGGACAGGCAATCGTTGATATTCTGAATGGGACGACGAATCCGTCAGGAAAACTGACCGATACGATTCCGGTTGATTATTATGATCTGCCTTCTTCCCAGTATTTTGCTCACAATGACGGAGTTGCGACAGATGAAAATTATATCGACGATATCTATGTCGGATACCGCTATTTTGATACATTCGGCGTGGAGCCGGCTTATCCGTTTGGATATGGACAGTCTTATACGACGTTTGAGACGAAAGTGGACAGCATTACAGCGGAGGAAGTCCGTGCAGATGGAAATAAATCAGCGGGAGAAATCACAGTTACTGCAACCGTGACAAACACAGGAGAGGTAGCAGGAAAAGAAGTCGTTGAGGTTTATTATTCTGTTCCATCGACAGAGCTGGATGAGGCGGCAAAAGAACTGGCTGACTATGAGAAGACCGATCTGTTGCAGCCTGGAGAGAGCCAGACGGTGGAGATCCGTTTTGATATCGCTGATATGGCTTCCTACGATATGGAGACAAGTTCTTATATTCTTCCGAAAGGCGAATATGTGATCCGTGTCGGAAATTCTTCAAGAGAACAGGAAGAGGACGCTTACAACAATCTGGAAGCAGTCGGAAAACTGAGCGTGAGCGAGACGACGGCTGTGCAGCAGCTCAAAACAGCAGAAGGCGGACTGAAAACAGTAGATGGTATTCTGCAAAATGATGGTTCAAAATCAATCTATGCAGGAGAGGACACAAGTGATCTGGAGACAATCGAGATTACTTTTGAAGAAGGATATGAAACGCCGACGGTAGAATATGCTTCTGAGGATGTGACGGTCTATGTGTCTGATTCTACAATGGAAGAATATGCAAAATATCTTGCGCTTGACGGAATTGAAGAGATTACGGACGGCGCAGTCGGAGAAGTTTCTTATGAGACGTATGCCGGACCTCAGACATCTTATAAAGTAAATGTGAAAAAATTTGATGGAGATTACAGCCAGTATACATTGAAAGATGTAAAAGAAGGAACGATCAGCCTGGAAGAGTTTGTATCTGCCATGACGGTGGAAGAGCTGTCGAATCTTCTAGTGGGACAGTCAGGTACCGTTGTTCAGGGCGCAGCAGGAGAGACATATCAGAATGCTGAAAAAGGCATCACGCCAATGGTATTTACAGACGGACCGGCAGGAATCCGTGTCACACCGGAATATCAGGATGAGAATGACGGTCAGACGTATTATCAGTATTGTACCGCATGGCCGATCGGGGCGCTTGTTGCGATGACATGGGATAAAGATCTGATCCGTCAGATGGGAGCTTCTGTTGGAGAAGAGATGCTGGAAATCGGATCTACGCTTTGGCTTGCTCCTGGTATGAATATCCACCGCAATCCGCTGTGCGGACGTGGCTTTGAATACTATTCTGAAGATCCTGTAGTGACAGGGGAAACAGCTTCCAGCATCACAATGGGCGTTCAGTATGGAATTGACAAAGAGGCGACAGATGAAAATTACAGAGGCGTCGGTGTTACACTGAAGCATTATTATGGAAATCAGCAGGAAACATTCCGTCAGTTTACAAACAACAATATTACAGAGCGTGCGATACGCGAGATTTATCTGAAAGCATTCCAGATGACAGTGGAAAATGCAAAACCAGCTGCAATTATGACTTCTTACAACTTAAATCAGGGCGTTCCGGCAGCAGACGATTATGATCTTTGTACTGCAATCCCAAGAGAAGAGTGGGGATTTGACGGTTTAATCATGACTGACTGGGGCGGCGGAAGCGCTACGCCTGGTATCATGATGCACGCAGGAAATGATCTCGTAATGCCGGGAAGAGCGCCGCAGGTGATTACAACTGCTCTGGAAGGAACCGCTTTGAGAACCGGAAAACAGGAAGAACAGGAAGGACCGGCAATCCGTGTCAGCATCGGCGATATACAGAAGAGCGCAATGCACATTCTGAATACGGTAATGGATACAGTGGAATTTGAAAATTCCCTGACAGCAGAACCGGCAGAAACTTCTGAAGAGAAAAAGATTTCATTTGAGATTGCAGATGAGTTTAACAATATTGTGAACGCGATTGAAATGAAAGTAGGAAGCACTGCTCAGAATAAAGCGAGAACAACAGATGAGAATGCAGAAGTAACTTACACATCAAGCGATGAAGCCGTAGTGACTGTAGACGAAGAAGGAACAGTGACAGCAGTTGCGGCAGGTTCTGCGACAATCAGAGCAGCTTTGTCTGAGACAGAATATGCAGAGTATACGGTCACAGTAACAGAATAAAAAAGAAAATATAAGACAGAAACAGGGGAAAGCTTCGGGGTCCGGAAAAGGGGATTCCTGAGGCTTTCCCTTTTTTGAAAAAACTGGACTTTTTCTGAAAAACACACGATAATACAGTTAGAAAATATGGAAAACAGAACAAAGAGGGGAGAAAAATGGAACGGGGGACAGAAAAAAGAAAAAAATGGAATATTCAAAGATACTTGATCTTCTGCGCAATGTGTTTTGTCTTGCCGATTATCATTTTTATGGCAGTCAGCAATCTGTTTGCGGCGCATTTGATGATGGAAAAAATAGCGGCTTCCATAGGAAGTACGGCAGTGCTGTATGCGCAGTATCTGGACGAGAAAATGGTAACACTCGATCATTATCTGATCAATCTGGGCATGAATGACGTCAGCTTTTCAGAATTTGCTTCGGCTCAAAATGAGACGGAGGCATGGCTTGCGGGAAACAAACTGAAAAACCGGGTCAGCAGTGATGAATCTCTGTATGAGACAATCTCAGAAAGTATCTTCTTTTACAGTAAAAGCAGCAAAATTTTGATGAAATATACAAATACGGTGGAGACTTTAGAACAGCAGAAAGCAATCGAGGAGAGGATAAAAGCGGTAGTGAGCAAAATTGAAGAAAGTGAGCGCTCCATCACTGCCGAGTGGTTTGCAGAGGAAATCGGAGAAGAATATTACATATTTCGGATCTACAACTATAAAGGAATTTATTACGGAAGCTGGTGCAATGTCGATAAGATACTGGAAAATCTCGTTCGCATACAGATTGAAGATTCTGAGAAAATTCTGCTTTTAGATTCTGATGGAAATCCTTTGAGCTCGTGGGAAGAATTAGAAACGATCTCAGAATTAAAAAAGGAAGCTTCCAGTTACAGTGTGAATGGAAAAAATCACCGCTATATGATTGTGAGTGAACCGATATGGAAAGATACATATTACTTGACGATCTTTATAAAAGATCAGGATATTCACAATGGTATTCAATCTTTGATTCAGAACATGGCAGTTCTTTTGGCGGTCTCTGTGTTGATTTTGATCGTATTTTTAAATTCTACAAAGAAGAGAATTGGAAAACCGATTGAAAATTTATCACGAAAAATGGGACAGGTAGAAAAAGGAGATTTGACGGTGACTTTGCCGGCGCAGGAGCAGATTTGGGAATTTACTGAGATGAATATGAGTTTCAACAGCATGGTGCAGGAGATCAAAAATCTGAGAATTCAGGTGTATGAGGAGATTGTGCAGAGACAGAAGACAGAATTGGAATTTTTAAAGATCCAGATTAAACCTCATTTCTTTATGAATGCGCTAAATTTGATTTTTAACTATGCCAGAATGGATGAGATTGCAGCGGTCAAATCCATTACAATGAATCTGGTACGTCATTTTCGCTATACACTGTATGGGAAAAATCTTGTTCCGATACGGGAGGAAATTGTATTTATCCAAAACTATCTACAGATCAATGAATGGAAAAATAAAGACAGCTGTCTCGTAAAATTTATTTCAGATATTCCGGAAGAAATGCAGGAGATACCGATTCCTATTTTAGCCATTCAGACGTTTGTGGAAAACAGCATTAAATTCGGAGAGAATGAACAGAATCAGACAGAGATCACAGTGACAGCAGAAAAAAGAGAAGATCAAATGATCCGTCTTTTGATTCAGGACGGCGGAAATGGATTTAGTGAACAGACGCTGATGCGCCTGAACAGAGGCGAACGGATTATAGACCAGCCGGGGCGCCATGTGGGAATTGAGAATGTGAGAAACCGTATGAAAATTTTATATGGAGGGGCTGCCAAGATGCGGTTTTATAATCGGGAAGAAGGCGGAGCAGCAGTAGAAATCACTATACCAGCGGAGGTGAAAGAAAAAAATGAACTTACTGATCGTTGATGACGATGCCGTGGAAGTCCAGATTATCTGTGGGATTGTAAAGAAAGAAGAGCTTGGAATCGACCATATTTTTTACGCATACCGGACGGCGCAGGCAAAAAATATAGTGGAGGAGAATCCGATAGATATTATTGTATGCGATATCGAGATGCCGGGAGGAAACGGACTGGAATTTTTAGACTGGCTTCAGGAGAAAAAACATACGGCGAGCAAAATTGTTCTGACTGCATATGAAGAATTTGGATATGCGACGTGGGCGATGCGGGCAGGTTCGATGGATTATCTTTTAAAGCCTGTGGAAGATGATCAGCTCAACCAAGTGTTAAAAAAGGCGGTTGACATACAGAAAGAACAAATCCGGAAGAAGCAGACATTGAGCGGCGGAAAAAAGCAGATGATGGCAAACAGAGAACTGTTTTTTGAAGAAATCGTAAATGGGATCATCGGAGAAAACGGGCGTGTGCTGCAAAGAGAAGCAGATTTTAGAAAAATTGAAATGGAGATCAATGTGACATACTTGCCTGTTTTATTCTGCCTGAAAAAATGGCCTCCGCTCCTGGCAGAGTATGATCAAAAATTTCGGCATTTTATCATGAAAAATATTGCGTATGAAATCTTTGAAAATATCACAAAACAGGTTGTGTGTATTGACATTCACAGCAGAGGAATCGGGGTGATCTTTTGTGGAGAGACGAAGCAGGAACAAATCCATAAAGCAGGCATGGAGTATATGAATACATTTCATGATTATTATGGAGAATATCTCTGCGGATATCTTGGAAAACAGACAGATATCAAAGGACTGAGGCAGGAAATACAGAGTCTTGTTCAGACAGAGAAAAACAATCTGACTCATGAAAATCAGCTGATTCCAGGAGAGATAAAGCAGGAAGAAGAGAGAGAAAAAACAGCGGCATTTGATTCTGGAAAATTCAGGTTTCAGATGTTTGCCGGGAAAATTCAGAGCGCTGCAGCAGTGGTTGTGGATGAACTGAATCAATACAAAATGAAATCGAATTTCGATGGAAAAATGCTGAAAAAATTCCAAAATCAGATCGTACAGGAGATTTATCTGATGCTGTATGAGACAAAAAAGACAGGAGATGAGATTTTTACATCCAGACAGTATCAGGAATTGAGGGAACAGTCCCTTCTGACTTTGGAAGATTTTGAGAGATGGCTGCTGTGGCTTTTAAAGAAAGCAAAAGAGCTTATGTCAGAGAGGAGAGACGAAAATACCCCTGTTGGTCAGGCAAAATGCTTTATTGCAGAACATCTCGATGAGGAGATGAACTGTAAGGACGTGGCAGATGCGGTTCATCTGGATGCTGACTATCTCTCAAAATTATTTAAAAAAGAGACAGGGATCTCCATGCTGAAATATATCCATAAAGAACGGATTCATCTGGCAGGCAAACTTTTGATGATGACGGATCAATCTGTCAGTGATATCGCAATGCAGACAGGGTATACAAACGCTTCTCATTTTGCCACAGCCTTTAAAAAGGAGACAGGGATGTCACCTCTGGAATATCGAAAAAGAGAGGAAAAATAGCAGCTGCTTTGACATTTTCCCATGGCTGATGCACATGGGAGAAAAGCAGTTCATTTGTAAACATTGTAAACTGCCCGATCATTTTTGTATGTTTTTATTTTTGGGGAGCATATCACAGAAATACAGACAGAGAAAATGACAGGGCAGAAAATATTTAACAAAAATATCACTTACTATAGACAAAATGCAACAAATGATATATAATAACAATACAGACAAAACAAATCAAAAAAATTTCAAGCCGTTCGGCAAATGATTCCCAAAATCACAACGAAAAATCAAAAATTAGAAATGATGAAGTGAAAAATTGAAAATGTAAAATGAAAAACAGGAGAGAGACCTTGGAGAGGGTCTTTAAACACTACTACTTTATAATACGAGGAAGTGAAAAAATCAGTATACAAGATATTTTTTTACTGGGAGTGACAGCAGGGGCTGTGATCACAGATCTTCGGGAAGAAAAAATAAAAAACAAATGGATTCTCGGCGGAATTCTTTTTGGTATCGGCATACGCATTTTGGAGGAAGGAGTTTATGGATTACTCTTCGCTTTTCTTGGAATGTCAGTTCCGCTTGTACTCTTGTGGATTGCATTTTGCGAGCGCTGGATCGGTGCAGGGGATATCAAATTATTTTCTGTACTAGGCAGTATTCTCGGTATGGGCAGGATATTAGAATGTATGATGGCCGCGCTGCTTTTTGGAGCTTTCTATGCAGCCATCTGCCGACTGGCAGGCAGAAAGAAGAAGACGATCCGTTTGTCCATTCCGATTTTATGCAGTGTGTTTTGCGGAATAGGAGGGCTTTATTGAAAGCAATGGTATTTGCTGTCTGTGACAGAGAAGAGAGTTATGCTGAACGGCTGGCACAGCATTTAAAAAAGAAACAGGGAATACCATTTGAGATTCTGGTATTTACTCAGATGGAAGCATTATGGAAATATGAATCAGAAAATCAGATTGATCTTTTGCTGATTCACTCCGAGATGGCTGAAAAGACGAGAATAGAACGCTTCAGCGGATGCGTGGTACTTTTGTCAGAAGGAGAAATCCGATCGGAATTTTTGGAGTATCCTGCATTATATAAATATCAATCCTGTGACAGGACGTTTGAAGAAATGATTCAGATTTATTCTGAATATAAAAATAAAAAGGGCGAGGTGGAAAAAAGAGGACATACGCTGAAGAAGAACGCAGAATTGATCGCTGTTTATTCTCCGGTGAGGCGGTGCGGAAAAACAAATTTTGCTTTGACATTGGGGCAGATTCTGGCTGAGAGCAGACCGACATTGTATCTGAATCTGGAACCAGTATCAGCATTTCTGTGGGAGAAAGAAAACAATTATCAGGCGGATCTTTCAGATTTGATTTATCTGTTCCGTCAGGAACATCAGAATTTTTTATATCATCTGGGCAGTATGACAAGAAAACTCCGAAAACTGGATTATATTCTTCCGGGGATGGGATGGGAACTGGGCAAGGTGCAGACGCAGGAATGGGTTCAACTAATTGAAGAAGTATTTGCCTACAGCAGTTATGAGGCGGTTGTGCTGGATGTGGATGAAAGCGTGGGAGATCTGCCGGAACTTTTAAATGTCTGTGAAACAATCTATATGCCTGTTTTAGAAGAAAAGACAGCGCAGGAGAAGGTAATGCAGTATGAGAAAATGATTGTGAAAAGCAAAAAGGAAAGTTTGATGCAAAAGACGGAAAAGATTTCTATTCCATATGTGGAACAGTCCGATCCGGAGGGGCTGCTTTTTGGAAAAATGGGACAGTTTGTGAGAGGAATTTTGAAAAATGAGAGATGAGACAGCGATCAGGGCAGAATATATGAAACAAAAACTCCGCTGTGAGATAGAGAAAATGAAAGAAATCAACGATCAGAAAATCTACAGCCAGATTGATCAGATTATTCTGCAGGAAAGCAAGGAAGAATATATCACACTGGCTCAGAGACAGGAAATCCGAAAAAATTTATTTAATGCCGTGAGAGGTCTCGATCTTTTACAGGAGCTGATCGATGACGATGAGATCACAGAGATTATGGTAAATGGGACGGAGGCGATTTTCATCGAGAAAGCGGGGGAGATAAGAAAATGGAAGAACCATTTTACTTCAAAAAGTCATCTGGAGGATTTAATTCAGCAGATTGCAGGAAGATGCAATCGGATTGTAAATGAGTCGAATCCTGTGGCAGATGCCAGACTGGAAAATGGGGATCGTGTCAGCATTGTTCTGCCGCCTGCAGCGGTCAATGGACCGATTCTGACAATCAGGAGGTTCCCCAAGAATCCGATTTCGATGAAGGAACTGATTGCCTGGAACAGCATTACACAGGAAGCGGCTGATTTCCTGAGAAAGCTGGTACAATCTGGATACAATATTTTTATCAGCGGGGGAACGGGTTCCGGAAAGACAACATTTTTGAATGCGTTGTCTGATTTTATACCGAAACAGGAAAGAATTATTACGATTGAAGACAATGCAGAACTTCAAATTCAGGGAGTGGAAAATCTGGTTCGGATGGAAGCCAGAAAAGGTCACTTTTCAAAGGAAAAGGATATTACAATTCGAGATTTGATAAAAGCAAGTCTTAGAATGCGGCCGGACAGAATCATCGTCGGAGAGGTGAGAGGGGAAGAAGCGATCGATATGCTTCAGGCGATGAATACTGGTCATGATGGATCGCTTAGCACAGCGCACGCAAACAACCCAAGAGATATGATGATGAGGCTGGAAACGATGGTGCTGATGGGAATCAAACTTCCGATTTCAGCGATCCGCAGGCAGATTGCAGGAGGAATTGATATCATGATCCATCTGGGAAGAAGAAGGGACCATTCGAGAAAGGTGCTGGAAATCTTAGAAATTACAGGGTATGACGGTGAGAGAGAAGAAATCCAGACACAGGTTTTATACGAATATGAAGAGACAAACAAGAAAGAAAAAGGCAGTCTTGTCCGAAAGGGAAACTTAAAAAATACAGAAAAATGGAAGCGATACGGGTGGAAGGAAATGGATGAGGAATCAGAAGAATGAACAAAAATTTTTATCCATATAAAAAAGAAGAATATGTAATAGGAACAATACAATTTCTTTTGCTTGATCTGATTCTCAGCTTTTTATTTTATGACTCTATAATTCCGGCAATTCTCTTTTTACCTGGATTATGGATTTATCAGAAAGAACGAAGAAAGACACAGACAGAGCGTCAGAAAGAGAAAGCAGAGACTCAGTTTTTAGATGGAATGCGTGCAGTCAGCAGCGCATTGACGGCAGGATATTCGATCGAAAATGCGATGGGAGAGGGGGCAAAAGAATTGGAAAAACTGTATGGGGAACAGGAAAAAATGGTACAGGAATTTGCACGCATCAGGGCGCAGTTAGAATTGAATCAGACAATCGAAAAACTGTTTTACGATCTGGCAGAAAAAAGCGAATTGGACTCAATCACCGATTTTGCACAGGTATTTGGGGCAGCAAAGAGAACGGGGGGAAATCTTTCGGAGATTATCCAAAATACGAACGAATGGATTTTAGAGAAAAATGAAACAAAAAGAGAAATCAGAACATGTATAGCGGCAAAAAAATCAGAACAGAAAATCATGAGCGCCGTCCCATGTGCAATGATTGCGTATGTTGGCATAACTTCGCCTGGATTTCTGGACAGTCTTTACCACAATATATTTGGAGTTACCGTGATGAGCATCAGCTTGCTGATATATATAACTGCATTTGTGATCGGGAAAAAAATAGTAGAGATCGAGGTATAAAGAGATGCAGATCAGTGTGATGATATTAGGAGTTTATGGGATTTTATTTTTTATGTCCCGAAAGATGAAACTGGAACAGCGTTATAGAAAATGGGAGATTCCTTTTTATAAATTAACCATGTTTTTGAAGAAAAAAAGCAGGAGAAAAGCAAAAGAGAATATCAGAAAACAACAAGTACAATCTCTCTGGATCACACATCGAATTACATGGGAAGAGTATGAGACAAGAAAGATAGCAGTAACCTTGATGATTCTGTTTGGAACGCTGTGCATCAGTGTGCTGGTATCTATATTTGAGAAAAAAGAAGGAGAAATCATTTCTTTTTTGAAGCGTCCTTTATATGGAGAAGCTGGAAGAACAGAAGAATTGGAAGTTTGGGTAGAAGAAAAACAAAAATATAAAGTTCCTGTTTCAATTCAGGCAAGAAAATATTCTGCGCAGGAAGCGAGGGAGAAAGTGGAAACTGCACTGGCAGAATTAGATGAGATGATAAAAGGCGACAATACAACACTGAACGAAGTGCGCAGTGATTTGATGCTGCCTGCCAGTATGCAGGAGGGAACAGTACAGGTTGAGTGGACAACTATACCATATGGAATTGTATCACAGACGGGAGAAATTTTAAAAGAAACAAAAGAAGAGGGCGAGGTCATTAAATTGGAGGCGAAAATACGATGTCAGGAGGAGGAGGCAAGCTATAGCGCATTTGCAAGAGTTTTTCCGATGGACAGGACAGAAGAGGAGGCGATGATTTTTAAAATCAAAAATGCAGTGAAAGAACAAGATGAAAAGGAGCGTGAGAAAGAAAAAATAACATTGCCTGAAAAACTGGACGGAAAGGAAATAAGATGGCAAAAAAGTCACATTCCAGCGGCGGTAATTGTCCTGATTTCAGGAGCAGTATCTGCCTGTTATTTTTGGAGTCAAAGAGATCAGAAACTGGAAAAAACAGCCAAAAAGAGACAGGAACAATTAAAGTCAGATTATGCAGTTTTAATATTTAAGATGAGGATGCTCTTAGGAGCGGGCATGACCATACGCGCGGCATTTACAAAGATTGCGGCCGAATATGAAGAACATGGGAAAAAAGAAATCTGTTATGTATATGAAGAGATGGTTCATGCCTGCAAAGAGATGGAAAGTGGAGTAGCAGAAGAGACAGCGTATGAACAGTTTGGACAGCGCTGCGGACAGCCCAGATATCTGAAATTAGGGCGTCTTCTGGCACAGCATTTGAAAAAAGGGAACGAAGGGCTGGAAGAAATCTTAGGACAGGAAATGCAGCAGGCACAGGAAGAGAGGATCGAACTGGCAAAGAAAAAGGGGGAGGAAACAGGAGTAAAACTGTTAATTCCCATGGGAATGATGTTGATTGTAGTGTTGGCAGTTTTAGTGATTCCGGCATTTTTAAACCTTTGACATATTGTATGTTGAAAGGCAGGAGAATACAGATAAATTTGATAAAATTATGGTTAAAGATAAGGGGGTAACAAAATGAAAAACTGGAAGCGATTCTGTATGGAAGAAGATGGGATTGGCGTTGTGGAGGTGATTCTTATTCTGGTGGTGCTGATCGGTTTAGTATTGATTTTTAAGAGTCAGCTGACAAGCCTGATCGGAACAATTTTTGAAAAGATTACAAGCCAAAGC
This sequence comes from Eubacteriales bacterium, assembly GCA_030526005.1. GTDB lineage: Bacteria > Bacillota > Clostridia > Lachnospirales > Lachnospiraceae > JAGZHZ01. Next base: position 36,230 of record JAUNDP010000003.1, on the reverse strand, counting down.
GGCAGTATTTAGAATGATAAGCAGGAATTTTAAGTTCTTTCCTTATCGGGCAGTTCACAGAAAGAAGAGAGACATAATAGGATGAAAAAAAGATGGTATCGAGGGAGCATTACAGTATTTTTAAGTTTGATAGCAGCAGTGTTTCTGGCGCTGATCTGTACTGTTTTGGAGAGTATTCGAATAGAGGGAGCAAAAGTGCGCGGGGCAGCCTGTATGGATCTGGGATTGTTTTCCATATTTGGAGAGTATGAGAGAGATCTGTTTTCAGAGTATCATATATTATTTTTTGATGGCAGCTATGGGACAGGAAATCTATCGGAAGAAAAAATGGAGGCAAGGCTGAAATTTTTTCTGAACAAAAATGCAGACGTGAGAGAGAAAGGATCAGAGATAGATTGGTTTCGTGTACAAAATATACAGACCGATGTAAAAGAATATTTTCTGGCAACGGATGAAGGGGGAAAAGCTTTCTCAGATCAGGCGCTGTTATTCATGGAGGGGCTGGAAAAAACAGAACAGAGAGATCCTGTACAGAAAGAAACAAAGCAGATCGAGGAAAAAATGCAGATTTTAAATCAGAAAAAAAAACAGCTCAGAAATTTATGGGGTGGAATTCCCCAAAAAGAAATATTTGCATTTGATCCGATATCATGGCTGGACACTTATCAGGAAAAAAATGTATTCAGTCAGGTGATACCATCTTCTTTTTCGATATCTGCACATGAGACAAAAAGACTTGAAAAAGTGTCAGAACGCTCAAAAAATGAAGGGAATATGGCGATTCCAGATGGAAAAAAGAACGAGAAAGAGATATTTAAAAACTATTTATTTTTGACATTTGGGAATGCCTTGGAACAAAAAGACAGAAAAGGACTTTTATATGAAATAGAATACGTTCTGGGAGGATATAAGAGCGATAAACAAAATTTAGAATTCGTATGCAGAGAGCTTTTAAACGTAAGATGGGCAGACAACTTTTCCTGTATCATTCAAGATCCGGAAAAAAGAAAAGAAGTGGAGAAAAGAATACAGGACACAAGAAAGAAACGTGAAGCAGAAAAAAAGAAAGAAGAGAAGGAAGAAATAGAAAAGGAGATTCAAAAAGATGATGCAGGAAAAGAAAAAGAAGATAAAAAAGAACTGGAAAAAACAGATAAGACCATCACGGAAATGATTCTTTTGGAATGGTCCTATCAGGAGAGCTTAAACGATGTCAAAAAATTGTTTTCTGGAGGGTGTGTTCCATTTCAAAAAAGGAGTCAGGACTGGGAGGTACAAAGTGCAGAATCTGGGAAGACAGATAACGGAGCAAAGGCTCAGAAAGCAGAAGATGGATGGAACTATGAAGATTATCTGTGGTTGCTGCTTGAGAAAAATCAAATTTTAGATTTGCCTATGAAAGCGCTTGATTTAATAGAATGGGAGATGAAAAAATGTGAAGGAACAGAATATTTTTGCGCAGACTGCTGCGTAGGAGGAATAGCGGCAGAGGCAGTGTGGCAGATTGAACCTGTATTTTTTAAAATAGCATCTGCATTTTCAGGCATTTCATCTCAGACAGTACAGTATTCGACGAAAGGCATATTTTTTTATGGAATGGGGGAGTGATAGGGATGTTCTTTCGCCGCAAAAATTTAAAAAGAAAGGAAAAAGGCTCTCTCCCGAACCGAATAAAAAAGGGCGGCGAGAGAATATCCTTATCATTCTTCAAAAAAAAGAGAAAAGCAAGTATGACAGTGGAGACCGCATGTGTCCTTCCTGTTTTTGTATTCTGTATGGCAAGCTTCTTACAGATCGGAACAGGACTTTTAAATGCAGTTTCCGCACAGACAGAGCTTGTATATAAGCTGAAACAAAAAGTGACAGAGATTTCAGTTGAATGGTGGAAGGAAGAAAGACAGGCTGGTCAGGAAATGATTCAGGAAGAAAAACAGACTTTTTTTGAAGTGGCAGGATTTATGCTGGAGACTGCATGGACACAGCGCTTTTTTGCACAGCCATGGATTGGAAGAGATCCGGGAATGACAATCGGATGGAATGGAGAGATCGAGGAAAAACAAATGGTTTATATCGCTTTAAATGGAGAGGTCTATCATAGAGATCCGGGATGCAGCCATATTCATTTGTCGATCCATTCCGTAGAAAAAACACAACTGAGCGTAATGAGAAATGAAAATGGAGAAAAGTATCATCCTTGTGAAGAATGTGGAGGCGTGACAGGACAAGTCTATATCACAGATACGGGAAACAGATATCATTCTTCACTGGAATGCAGCGGATTAAAACGAAATATTGTGAAAGTTCCGATTGCGTTGGTAAAAGACTGGAGGCCATGTTCCAGATGTTTTTAAAAAGAAAACAGACAATTTTTATAAAATAATAGGGAGTTAGCAAAAGCGAAAAATGGAGAGATGGATTGTGACAGGACTTTTAGCGGCTGCATCCTGGGCAGATTTAAAGTGGAGAGCTGTGCCGTCTTGGATGATTGTGACAGCCGGATCAGGAGGATTTCTATATGCATTGTTTGAAAGGCGAGAAAAATGGTACTGGATTTTCTGGAGTGCCAGCAGTGCAGCAATTTTGATTGTATGCAGGGCGACACGACAGGCCATCGGATATGGGGATGGAATGATGTGGAGCATTATGACGCTGTATCTTGGAATATGGAAGAACATCAGAGTGTGGATGAACGCATTTGTCTTTGCCTTTTTCTTCTCAGCCGCAGTATTAATAACAGGAAAAAGGAACAGAAAAACAGAATTTCCATTTCTGCCCTTTTTGACAGCAGCATATCTTTTAGAATTATTCAAAGGGGGATAAAAATGAAGAAGTGTAAGATGGGGAGGAAGCGATGGAAAGCAGTTTACACAATAGAGACGGCAATCTTGATGGGGATTTTGCTGCCGGTGCTGGCAGGTATTTTATGGATGTGCGTGCTGTTATATGAAAAGGGAGCGCTTCAGGGCGCTGTCTCACAGAGTGTATTGCTGGAAAATATGAAAGAAGAAAAAAAGACAGAGACAGGAGGAAGTAGACCAGAGAAAAACAGTCTTGGAAATGCCAAATTATATCTGAAGCTTACACGAATAGATCGAAAACTGATTGCAGAAGGGGAGGGAAATGCGTCAGTACCTGGAATAGCATCAGTCTTTTTTCGCAATGGAACGCTCGTCTGGAAAGTACACGAGGAAAATTCCTGGGCAGACACGGCAAAGCAACTCAGAGAAATTTTTCAGAAAAGGACGGTCAGTGAAAGCGGTGAGAGCAGGTGAAAGAATCTTATAAAAGAGACAGTCATCACAATTATCTGATTCTGGAAACGGAAGAAAACTTTCAGGAGAATGAATATCCAATTAAAATGATGACGTATAATCAGATTCCCGGACTGTTAAAATGTGATGTTCGGAGGATGAACGGAAGTATTTCGTTTTATTATGAGATCACATCGAAACAGTCGGCTGCGCGCATTTTTGAGAGAAGCGGAATCAGCTATGAAGATGTGCGGCAAATATTAGCTGGAATAAAAAGAGGTCTGGAAGGGGCGTCTGGATATCTGCTGGATGAAAATAGTTTTCTGATAGATCCGGAACATTTTTATATGGATACACAGTCAGGAGAAGTCTTTTTGTGCTACGTTCCCGGAAGGAAAGGGGACTTTCAAAAAGAACTTCAAAATCTGGCGGAATATATATTAAAAAATCTGGACCATGGAGAAGAGAAAGCAGTTATCCTGGGCTATGAAGTATACCGCAGAGTGATGGAAGAAAACAGCAGTATAGATGATGTTCTGCAACTGGCATATGAAGAAATACAAAATTGCGGAACAGAAAAGCAAAGAAATTTTCCGTGTCAGGATAAGGGAAAAGAATCAAAAAAAGAATATAAGAGAGAAAACAGAAATGAGGAGAATGCAGATACTTCAGAGGACAGAAAAAGTCAAAAAAGAGAAGAAAGACAGAAGATATTAAAGAAATGGGGAATTCGTATCTCAATAGCGGCAGGAATTTTACTTTTGCTTTTAGGAATTATTCTGACTGCAGATTCTCTGTCGCTTGATTTGACAAAAGTAGGAGGAGCACTGTCTGTTTTCATAGCGTTGTCCGCCTACACGGTCTCTTTTATTAAAAGCAGGCAGGAAGAGGAAAAAACAGAGAAAAGAAGAGAAGAAAAAAGAAGAGAAACAGACAATAAGAAAATCCGGGAAAATATAAAACGCAGGAAGAAGCAGGAACAAAAGAAAGAGAATTGCGAAGAAAAAAAGAGAGGTATCAATACGGAGGCAGGATATACTGGAGAAAATGGAATAATTATAAAACAGGAAAACAAGGCGTGGATGGCAGAAAACAGTTTCCGATCTCTGGAAGATGAAGATGAGGAAGAGACAGAACTTTTAACATTTGGGGAGACCGTGCTGTTGGAGACAGAAAAAATAAAAAGTGAAAAGAAACTGGTCAGTTTGGAAAAAGAAAAATCTCCCGATATCTGTATCAGCTGTTCCAGTATGATTGTGGGGAAGATCAGACAACAGGCAGATTTTGTCTTGGATGATGAACATATCAGCCGAGTCCATGCAAGAATTGAGAAAAATGGCGATGATGTATATGTGATGGATCTGAACTCTACAAATGGAACATTTGTGAATGGAGAACGCCTGCAGGAAAATGAGAGAAGAAGACTCCAGCCATTGGATAAAGTTGCATTTGCATCCATAGTCTATGAATATGAGACGAAACATGAATAAGAAACTTTTATAGCCATGGAAAACAGACCCTGTTCTGGAAATAAGATTTTTCATTGCATCTGGAAAAAAATTGAGCTATAATCTTAAAAAAACAGGATAGAAGAAAAGCGAGAACATGGTACAAGAATTAAAAAAATTTTTAAAGACAAGACAAAAAGTAAATCTGACTTTAGTTGGCATCAATATTCTGATCTTTGTCCTCATGGAAATTACAAGAAGACAGGAATGGTTTCTGGGCAATGGCGCCAGTTACACACCGTTTATACTGGAAGGACAGTATTATAGGCTAATCACCAGTATGTTCTTGCATTTTGGGATAGAACATCTGGGAAACAATATGCTGAGTCTGATCTTTCTCGGAGACATATTAGAGCAGATTGTAGGAAAATGGAAATATCTCGCCATTTATATGGGCGGCGGATTGCTGGGAAATCTGCTGTCCATGGTTCTGGAGATTCGAACTGGCGATTATGCGATATCAGCTGGTGCATCAGGCGCCGTCTTTGCTGTGATCGGTGCATTACTCTATGTTGTCTTTCAAAATCGCGCCAGATTAGGTGAGACATTTGGAAAGAGGATGGCCTTTATGGCGGCGCTGATGTTGTTTCAGGGATTTACATCGGCAGGCGTGGACAATGGCGCGCACATCGGAGGAATGCTGGGGGGATTTCTGATTGCAGTTCTGCTGTATCGCAAAAAGAATGCCGCATCTAAATATTAAAAGGATTAGAGGGAATACGGATTGTAACCGTAGTTCCCTTTTTTGTCTGAGAAAATACGGAAATCGTTCCATGGTGTGATTCTACAATCTTTTTACAGATTGCAAGACCGAGACCAGTGCCATTACTTTTCGTTGTCTGAAATGGCTCAAACAAAGTAGTATGGATGGAAGAAGGAATACCGCATCCATGATCTTTAATGGATATCTGAATAAAAGGATCCTCAAAGGAAACTTTGAAAATAAGGTCACTGTCTTGAGGGGAAGCTTCCCAGCTGTTGCGGATCAGATTATGAAGCACTTGTCGAATTTTGGTGAAATCCCAGATGACAGTTGGCAGATTTTCCGACATTTCCAGACAAATGTTTGAAAAAGATGGGGAACATTTGATAGTACTGATAAAATGAGGAATCCACTCTGACAGATCTTTTGATTCGGTATGGAGGATATCTCCATTGTTAAAAGAGGAAAGTTCGTCGAGAAGCGTGCGCAGAAAAGAGAGATCTTCCATCGTTTCTTTCCAGAATGCAAATGTTTTTACTTCAGGATGCTGCTGTTCAATCAGCTGAAGAGAACTGTTGATTAAAGTCACAGGATTGCGGACTTCATGCGAGATTTTGGAAAGACAGAAACGCTGTTCTTCTTTGATTTTATTCATAAGTTCAGAAAATTCATGGTCATTTTGAGAGAGTGTGTGAATCATTTTTAGATCGTGTTCATTTAGCATAGTGAGAATCCTTTCTTTGAAATAAAATTTATCTAGTATTTCTTTATATTTCTAATAATAACTTAGTATTTCTTTACAGTAGTTTATCACCATAAATAAAAAAGATCAAACAAATATTATTGACATAATTTGACAAAATAGGTGTATAATAGTATAAAATTCTATATAATACTAAAGATAAATGGATCTGAGAGGAGAAGAATTATGAAGGATCAAAATTGTATTTTCTGTAAGATTGCAAATGGAGACATTCCTTCTGCAACACTTTATGAAGATGACGACTTTCGCGTAATTTTAGATTTAGGCCCGGCAGCAAAAGGTCATGCGCTGATTCTGCCGAAAGAACATTTTGCAGATTTATATGAGCTTCCGGATGAAATAGCAGCAAAAGCGCTCGTCCTTGCCAAAAAGATAGCGTCAAAACTGACAGAAATTTTGAAATGTGACGGATTTAATGTTGTACAGAATAATGGAGTATGTGCCGGACAGACAGTATTTCATTTTCACATTCATTTAATTCCTCGATATGAAAATGACCATGTAGGTTTGGGATGGACACCTGGAAAATTAACGGAGGAAGATAAAGCGGAAATTCTTGTCGGATTTTCAGAATGAAATCCAGAGTTTCAGCAAAGAAGACGGCGGAGAAGCAAAAGCGTTTTATAGAGAGTTATCACAAATACAGTTCTATAGTGATGAAAGTGGCGTTTGATAAGACTTCCGATTTTAATATTTCAGAAGAAATCTGTCAAAACGTTTTTCTCTCCTACTTCGTAAATATGGATAAGATCTTGCCGAGATGTGATAAAGCATGGCTGATACTGACAACGAAAAATTTAACGATTGACTATTTGAAAAAGGCAAGTACAAAATATGAAGCATTACATAAAAATCCGTTACAAGAGAAGTATTCTGTAAAAGATGGATATGACACCGTCAAAGAGATGATGAAAGAAAAAGTCGAGAAAGAATTATCAGGTGAGATTCTGAGAGATTTGAAAAGAAGAAATAGATCGTGGTATCGGATTATGTATGGAGTTTATATAGAAGGACGCAGCGCTGAGGATGTGGCAAGGAGTCTGGGAATTTCCACCAGTAAGCTTTATTCTAAAATATATCGTGCAAAAAACTACATCAAAGACAGATATGGGGAGCAGTATATGGAATACTTTAAGTATTTTTATATGCCGTAAACGAGACAAACGAAAGCTCTGTGATGTGGACATTGGAAAAAACGGATCAGAATAACAATAACTGTAGAAAATGCAGCAGGAACATTCGCTTCCTATCGGTCAGGACAGTCAACAGAAGAATGAAAATCCCCTGTCATAAGACAGGGGAAACTTTTATCCGTTCAAATGGGATGCCTCATTGATTAGCTGAATGACAGAGGAAATACCGTCGCTTTGCTGACTGTTTTCCATTGCATGAATATAAGTATTTCTGTTGCTATATAATTTTTGGATCGTTTCAAGCAAAAGAGAAGGATTTAACTCTTCTTCTGTCAAAACTTCGCTGAATCCTTGACGCTTAAAGGAATCTGCATTTAAGATTTGGTCGCCACGGCTGGCATTTGCGGAGAGAGGGATCAGTAAGGCCGGTTTGCGCAGAGCAAGAAGCTCGCAGATAGCATTTGCACCAGCTCTTGATATGCAGACATCCGTCAGAGCAAATAAGTCTGCCAGCTCATCTTTAATATATTCATACTGAACATATCCTTGAGTACCCTCCAGTGACGGCTCTATTTTTCCTTTTCCGCATAAGTGGATGACCTGGAAGGTTTTCAGAAGTTCAGGCAGGATTTCACGGACAGCATTGTTGACAGCAACAGAACCAAGGCTTCCTCCGATAATAAGCAAAACAGGTTTATCAGGTGTAAATCCGCAGAAAGAAAGAGCAGCATTTCTGTCGCCATGAAGCAGTTCCTGACGAATCGGCGAGCCTGTAAGTACAGCCTTTCCTTCAGGCAAATGAGAAATAGTCTCAGGGAAATTACAGCAGACCTTTGTGGCAGATGGCAGAGCAAGTTTATTTGCAAGACCTGGTGTCATATCAGATTCATGAATAATGACAGGAACGTGCCGATGCTTCGCAGCCAGAACGACCGGAACGGATACAAATCCTCCCTTGGAGAAAACCACGTCCGGTTTTAAGGTCTTCATCAGTTTTTTTGCCTGAACGTAGCCTTTTAATACTTTAAATGGATCGGTAAAGTTTTTTACATCGAAATAACGCCGTAATTTTCCGGAAGAAATTGCATAGTAAGGAATATGAAGTTCTTCAATCAGTTTTTTTTCAATCCCGTCATAAGAGCCAATATAATGAATATCATAACCCAGCTCTTTCAGACGTGGAAGAAGTGCTATGTTAGGAGTAACGTGACCTGCGGTTCCTCCGCCTGTAAGAATAATTCTTTTCATGTTTATCCTCCAAAATTAATGATATATTAACAGTGTATACTCTTATAGTAAAAAGTCAAGAACAGACTTTGAGAAAGGAAGAAATGGAAGAAAAAAAGAGGGACAATAAAACTCATCAAAACGATGAAAACTTTAAGAGCGACGATAATATCGGCCGAATGTTGCGTTGGTCATTGGAAGAATCATGCGGACACATTGAAAGGGAAGCAAATCAAAATCCCGAAACGAAAGATATCAAACCTTCTGATGATTTGCTTGAACGTATCATAAAAGAATTAAAAGATCGGGGCGAGTGGGATAAAGATCCGGAGGACGACCAGACTGATAATTATAATATGCTGTCAAAGGAAGATCGTGAATTTTTAGAACTGGGAAAGAAAGTAAAGAAAATCAATAAAAGAACCATCTTTTTGAAAAGAGCGGCTATTGTAGCCTGTGTGGGAATCTGTATCTTTGGAGTCAGTATGACAAGCGAAGCAAATAGACAATACATGGTTGGACTTTGGAATGAAATTGTGGGAAACAGCCAGTTGAGAATTAAAATTAATGTAGAAGATGAAAAAGATAGCGAGATAGAGGTAAGTCTTGAAGAAGATGCTAAAGAAAAAATTAAAGAAGAATTAGGAATACAGCCAATAGAAATGGTATATAGACCGGATGGTATGGAATTTTCACATCTTAGCTTGGAAAAAGAAGAAAAGAAGGCAGTATTATTTTATGAATATAAAAATACAGTATTTACCATTTCTATGCAAAAAAAAGAGTCTAAAAGTAAATTCATTCAGGAATTTGATGCTACAGTAATAAACGAAATTGAAATGCGAGGTATAAAAGATAAAATTGCAATTTGGAAAATGGATGGTATAGAAGAAACTTATGCCACACAGCTGGAAGGAAAAGAGACTTGCTATATCATGAGAGGATCTATAGCGCAAACAGAATTTGAAAAAATTGTAAAAAATTTAATTATTTCTAATTAAAACGACAAATTTAGATGAGTAACTCGTTTATATATATTGTAATGGAGAAACAATAATATAAAGTGAGGGAAATTTTAAAATGAAATTAGTAAAAAAATTTTTGGCAATCATCTTATCTTTAATAACTATGTTAAGCTTTGGCGTAACAGCATCAGCAGAGGAAAACTGGAAAGATTTGTTGGGAACAGTTGTGGATGGATCAGTGCTCACAGATGCAGATAAATCTACCGGATATGCAAGAGAAGAAACGATAAGGGGATACTATTTAGCAGATGGAACATCATATATTGAAGATAAAGGAAATGGTTTAATTTATATTTCAGGAAGTACATCTTGTTATCGAACAGCTGAAGAAGTAAGAACAGATGTTTACTTACAGAAGTTGATAAATGGAACATGGGTAACAGTGACATATCAATATGATTCGGAATATAATACTTATTATGGACATAATGGTTTTTATATTACAGTAACACCTGGATATTATTATAGAACTATGACAAATCATATAGCAATTAAGGGAGAGACCTTTGAGAGCATGACATCCAGAACAGACGGCTTATATATCGGATAATTTTCAGCAGCAAAAAATAAAATACAGCAATAAAAACACATTTCTTCATTACCATCGGCAGTTTCTTAAACAGAAGATGTAAAACACAGGCTCTTTGGAGCAAGAAAAAGGTGTCATTTTGTCTAAAGGCAAGGTGATGCCTTTTTATTTTCCTGAATTTGATGATTTTCTAAAAAAATATAATTTTCATAAAAATTTTCAGATAATATATTATTTTCCCATTAAACATAGTATAATAGAAATATCAGAAAATATGTATGATAAGAGGGTTGTAACGATGTAAAGATGACACGGTATTGAGAGAATGGGGGAATATATATGAAGCTTATTTTTTTGGGAGCGACTCATGAAGTTACTGGAAGCTGTACCTATCTGGAAGCGGACGGAAAGAAGATTCTGATTGACTGTGGAATGGAACAGGGGCCTGACACTTATGAAAATGAAGAACTGCCGGTACCGGCGAGTGACATTGACATGGTGCTTTTGACTCATGCCCATATTGATCATTCCGGTAAATTGCCTCTTTTATATCAAAGAGGATTCAGAGGGCAGATTTTTGCGACGCGCGCCACTACAGATCTATGTGACATTATGCTGCGTGACAGCGCCCATATCCAGATGTTTGAAGCAGAGTGGAAAAACAGAAAGGGAAAACGAGCCGGAAGAGAAGAGGTTATTCCTCTTTATGACATGGATGATGCGCTGGGAGCCATTGAATGTTTTGTCTCATGCGAATACCATGAAATCCTTCAGATCAGTGATCAGATTAAGATTCGATTTGTAGATGCAGGTCATCTGCTTGGATCTTCCTCGATTGAAGTGTGGATCACGGAAGACGGACAGGAGACAAAAATCGTCTTTTCAGGAGATATTGGAAATACACATCAGCCAATTATCAAAGATCCGGAATATCTCAAAGACGCAGATTATGTGGTGATGGAATCTACTTATGGAGACAGAAGCCATGGAATCAAACCGGATTATATCAAAGAATTGACACAGATCATTCAGAGAACATTTGACAGGGGCGGAAATGTGGTAATCCCGTCATTTGCAGTCGGCAGAACGCAGGAGATGCTGTACTTTTTAAGACAGATCAAAGAGGAAAAACGAATTGTAGGCCATGATGATTTTGAAGTATATGTGGACAGTCCTCTTGCAGTTGAGGCAACTGGAATCTTTATGAAGCATATGTTCAGCGACTTTGATGAAGATGCAGCAGCTTTAATTCAGAAAGGCATTAACCCGATCAGTTTTCCGGGACTGAAGATATCTGTCACAAGTGAAGACTCCAAAAATATAAATTTTGATGAAAAACCAAAAGTAATCATCTCAGCCAGCGGAATGTGTGAGGCAGGACGAATTAAACATCATTTAAAACATAATTTATGGCGTCCGGAATGTACTGTTTTATTCGTTGGATATCAGGCAGTCGGAACACTTGGACGTGCCATTGTGGAAGGCGCAAAAGAGGTAAAACTGTTTGGTGAAGAAATTGAGATTCATGCGGAGATTGCTGTTCTGACAGGAATAAGCGGTCATGCAGATAATGAGGGATTGATGCGCTGGATTTCAGCGTTTGAAGAGAAGCCGAAATGTGTCTTTGTGATCCACGGAGAAGATTTAGTCACGGAAAGTTTTGCAGAGCGTCTCAGAAAAGAAAAGGGACTGAACGCTTATGCGCCGTTCAGCGGTACAATTTTTGATCTGGCGTCCGGAGAATTTATCAGAGAGGCAGAGCCAATCAAGATTGATAAGACAAAGAATATGCCGGCATCGACAGCGAAGGCAAATTCTGTATTTGCAAGACTTGTCGCAGCAGGACAGCGTCTGCTGACTGTAATCCGACACAATGAGCATGGAGCAAACAAAGACCTTGCCAAGTTCACAAGCCAGATTGAATCCCTGTGTGATAAATGGGATCGTTAAAAAAGAAAAATAAAAAAAGAAAAAGCAGACTTGACATTGACGCAGCGTCAACTTGTATACTTCATGGTGCAGGCGAAAGGCGATTCTTCCCATAACCAGTGTAAAGGCGGATCTTGCATCAGCAAGGCAAGAGACAGACGCATAAAAAAACATTTCCTTTTGGTTCTGGGTGTTTCAATTATCAAAAATGCCTGTAAAAAATAAATTTCGTGAGGAAAAGGTGACATGGAATATACAATCAAGGAATTGGCTGATCTGGCAGGGGTCAGCACAAGGACACTGCGCTGGTATGACCAGAAAGGATTGCTGAAACCGTATCGTGTCAATGAAGCGAATTATCGTTTTTATGGAGACGATGAGGTGAAAAAATTACAGCAGATTTTATTCTATCGAGAGCTGGGATTTTCTCTGTGCGATATTGAAAAGATTTTAAAAGATCCGGACTTTGACGATCAGAAGGCGCTGCAGAGCCATCTGATGGAACTGACAAAACGGCGTGAACGAATCGATGCGCTGATCCTCACAGTGAAAAAGACTTTGGAAGAACGGCAAGGAGGAAGAAAAATGTCAGACAGAGAAAAGTTTGAAGCTTTCAAAAAGGAAATGATCCAGCAAAATGAAAAGAAATATGGCGAAGAAATCCGAAAAAAGTATGGAGACAAAACTGTGGATGAAGCAAATGCTGCGGCGATGAAAATGTCAATGGAGCAGTATGAGCAGTGGGAAAATATGGGCAGGAAGATTCTGGAAATGCTGAGGGATGCTGTTTTATCTGGGAAAAAACCGGATAGCGAGGAAGGGAAAAACATTGTGGAACTCCACAGAAAATGGTGTTTCCGAAATGAGAAATACGATTCGAAAAAATATATCGGTATCGTATCCCTTTATACGATGGATGAGCGTTTTGCACAGTATTATGACAGTGAAGTGCCGGGATGCGCACAGTTTCTGACGGATGCGGCAATCCTGTATAAGGATAGAGCAGATGAGGAAAAACGATGAAAATAAAAAAAATCAGCGTTTAAAAAATTTACAATAAAAAAGAGGATGATGGGGGACAGAAGAAAATCTGTCTTTCCTATCATCCTTTTCTTTTTTATTTTGAAGTTGCCTGTTTCAGCGCACGCGCTAACTGTGCCGGACAGGAAGTATTTTTGCTTCCGCATTTTACATCGCTTAAGAGATCAATCGCTTTCTGAACGCTCATTCCTTGAAGCAGAAGAGATAATCCGAGTGTATTTCCAGGACATCCTCCGATAAACTGTACTTTTTCGATGGTATCTCCGTTTAATTCAAACTGGATTTCTCTGGCGCAGACGCCGGATGGTTTATAACTGAACATTTTAAAATCTCCTTTCATAAATGAAAATAGCTGAATTTTTATTTATCCTGCACACCGATTATATATAGTTTCTGCATTTCTTGCAAGTGGAAAAGAAAACAGGTTCCCAAGAGAAACAGATCTTTCAGATGATCTGCACAGGAAAAAAGCAAAGAGACAAAATAAAATTGTTGTGTACAGGAAAGAAAAACCTGCTATAATCTCAAAGGAACATGGAAGAAACAGAAGATACAGGAGGATTCTATGAGAAAAACAGGAATTATCGGAGCAATGGAAATAGAGGTAGAAGGCCTGAAAAAAGAAATGCAGGTCTGCCGTACAGTGGAAAAAGCAGGGATGAAATTCTTTGAAGGAACACTGTGCGGGCAGAATGTAGTGGTAGTGCGCAGCGGAGTGGGAAAGGTCAATGCGGCAGTCTGCACCCAGATTCTGATTGATGATTTTGGAGTGAACCTGATTATCAATACAGGGGTTGCGGGATCTTTAAAAAATGAGATCAATATCGAGGATATCGTGATTGCGACGGATGTGCTGCACCATGATGTGGATGCCACTCTTTTCGGTTATAAAAAAGGCGAAGTGCCTCAGATGGGAGTACATTCTTTCGCGGCAGATGAAAAAATTTCAGAACTTGCCAGAGAAGTCAGCGAGCAGGTCAACCCGGAAATCAAGGTTTTCCGCGGCAGAATTGTAAGCGGCGATCAATTTATTTTCGACAAAACAATCAAAGCACAGATTAAGAATACTTTTGAAGGATTTTGTACAGAGATGGAGGGCGCTTCCATCGGTCATACAGCATGGCTGAACAAAGTTCCTTTCGTGATCATCCGTGCGATTTCCGACAAAGCAGACGACAGCGCAAAGATGGATTATCCTGTATTTGAGGCGAAAGCAGCAGCGGACAGTCTGCGCCTTGTGCAAGGTCTTATGAAGCGTTTTTCTGAAGATCAGACAAAATAAAAGCCTGTTCAATGTGAATATAAAATTCCCTAAAAGCCCGAAAATCAGACATTTTTGGGCTTTTTTAGTCGAACGATTTTCCTTTTCAAAGTGAAAATCATGGGCTATAATGGCGGTACAAAATTTCAGAAGATGGACCGGTCCGCTGAAATCAGTCAGAAAGAAATAAAAGGGGGATTCTTAATGATGTTACAGACAATGGCAGAACAAAAAGTGTTATTTTACACAATGGCAGCCGTATGCGTGATAGGAGTGTTCAGTCAGCTGATACTGAACCGTATCTATGCGAAACTTCTGGCAGACACGAAAAATACAAGCGCGCCTCATGGAAGATTTATGAAACAGCTCAGGCAGAGATTTGCAAACTGTCAGAGACTGAATGACGAGGTTTCCAACGTATCTGCATTTATAAAAAGGCAGTTGCTGGAGTACCGCTATTGGAACATGAATCTGCATCAGTGGCAGAGAGTGAGCGCTTATGCGTTTGTGCTGTGTGCAGCGCTGGCGGGAACAGGCTATGTTCTCGTTCCGGAGATGGCAGCAGTCAGAAGTTTATATCTCAGAGGCGGACTCATTTCCTGCGCCGCAATTCTTGTCTTTGGGAGCGTAATGGATTTTCGGTATAAAAACAGAAATCTTCAGACAAGGCTGGAAGATTTTCTGGAAAACACAGGAGTCGGAAGAGAGTTTGAAGAAATATCTATTTTAGACGAGAAAGAAACGAAACAAAAAAAGGGTTTGGGAAGAGGAAAAGAATCCGGCAAAGAGAAACAGATGCTGAAAGAAAATATAAAAAATGGATTGAAGGAAGCGGCGGCAGAGTCTGAAAAGATAAGCGACGAAAATGCAGAGATTTTAAAACAGATGGACCCGCAGGAACAGGAGCGCATTATAAGAGAAGTATTGAAAGAATTTTTGGCTTGATAAAGTATGCGACATTTGATAAAATGATAGGTGATCATATGGGAAATCCAAGAAAGAGGATTTCTCACAAAACTTGTAAAATGGATATAAGATCCGTACACAAATTACACCTATAAGGAGCGCAAAAGAGATTATGAGCAGAGTAAGATTTGATTATTCAAAAGCTTCAGGATTTGTAAGCGAAGGTGAAATCAAAAATATGCAGAAGCTGGCAGAGGCAGCAAAAGAAACTCTGGTATCCAAAAGTGGTGCCGGAAATGATTTCTTAGGATGGATTGACCTGCCGGTTGATTATGACAAAGAAGAATTTGCACGCATTAAAAAAGCAGCAAAGAAGATTCAGGAAGACAGCGAAGTGCTGGTGGTAATCGGCATTGGCGGATCTTATCTGGGCGCAAGAGCAGCGATTGAATTCTTACGTCACAGCTTCTACAATATGGTTTCAAAAGAAGTCCGCAAGACACCTGAAATTTATTATGCCGGAAACAGCATCAGCGGCACATATCTGAAACATTTGATTGATGTAATCGGAGATCGTGACTTTTCTGTAAATATTATTTCAAAATCCGGTACGACAACAGAGCCGGCAATCGCATTCCGTGTATTTAAGGAAATGCTGGAGAAAAAATATGGAAAAGAAGAAGCAGCGAAGAGAATCTATGCTACAACAGATAAAGAAAGAGGAGCTCTCAAAAACCTTGCGACAGAAGAAGGATATGAAAGCTTCGTTGTTCCGGATGATGTAGGAGGACGTTTCTCTGTGCTGACAGCAGTAGGATTACTGCCAATCGCAGTCAGCGGCGCTGATATTGACAAACTGATGGAGGGTGCAGCAGCCGGAAGAAAGCTTGCTCTGGAAGCTCCATATGAAGAAAATGACGCGGTAAAATATGCAGTAGTCCGCAATATTCTTCACCAGAAAGGAAAATCAGTAGAAATCCTGGCAAACTATGAGCCAAGTCTGCACTATGTATCCGAATGGTGGAAACAGTTATACGGAGAGAGCGAAGGAAAAGATCAGAAAGGTATTTTCCCGGCATCTGTTGATCTGACAACAGACCTGCATTCCATGGGACAGTTCATCCAGGACGGAAGCCGTATTATGTATGAGACGGTTCTGAATGTGGAAGAATCTCAGTGTGAAATCGTGATCGGGGAAGAACCGGTTGATCTGGACGGATTAAACTATCTTGCCGGAAAAAATATGGATTTCGTCAATAAGAGCGCAATGAATGGAACAATTTTAGCTCACACAGACGGAAACGTTCCAAACCTGATGGTTCAGATTGCAAAACAGGATGAATATTCTCTGGGAGAATTATTCTATTTCTTCGAGTTTGCATGCGGCGTCAGCGGATATCTGCTGGGTGTGAATCCATTCAACCAGCCAGGCGTAGAGAGCTACAAGAAAAATATGTTTGCTCTTCTTGGAAAACCGGGCTATGAAAAAGAAAGAGAAGAATTATTAAAGAGACTGTAATTTTCAGGATCTGTCAGAAAAAGAAAAGCTTGCAGCGACAGCGATGATCTGCCGCGGCAGGCTTTTTTTACAAATAAACTGCAAAAAAGCTCTTGTGCTTTAGCCGTAAGAGTATGTCAGAATAATTTTTCGATAAGGAGAAAAGCAGAATGAATGTTGTGATTTTAGAGGCAAATACATTGGGGGCGGACGTGGATCTGTCTGTTTTTGAAAAATTGGGAAATGTGACGCAGTACGGTCAGTCCGACGAGGAAAACACAGCGGATCGTGTAAAGGACGCGGACATTATTGTTGTGAATAAAGTGCCGATGAATGAGCGGACACTGAAAAAAGCGGATCATCTGAAAATGATTGCAGTGACGGCTACGGGAACAAATATCATAGACAAAGTATATACGGAAAAAAGAGGAATCTCTGTGTCAAATGTAGGCGGATATTCTACGATGTCGGTAGCGCAGCACACGTTTGCACTGGCATTGTATCTGATTCATAAGATGAATTATTTTGACACTTATGTAAAAAGCGGTCAGTATATCAGAAGCGATATTTTTACGAACCTGGATATGACATATCAGGAACTGGACGGCAAGACCTGGGGAATCGTCGGGCTTGGAAATATTGGAAAAAAAGTAGCCCAGATTGCCAAAGTGTTTGGATGCAGAGTGATCTATTATTCTACATCAGGGAAAAATCAGAATGATCAATATGAAAGAGTGGATTTTGATACGATCTGCCGGGAATCCGATGTGCTGTCGATTCATGCGCCGCTGAATGGGGCAACAGAAAATCTGATGGACAAAAACGCATTTCAGAAGATGAAAAAAAGCGCTGTGCTGATCAATGTAGGACGTGGACCGATTGTAAATGAGACGGATCTGGCGGAGGCGCTGGAGATCGGGGAGATTGCTGGCGCAGGGCTTGATGTCATCTCAGCAGAACCGATGAGAGAAGGGAATCCATTGATGAAGATCAAAGACAGTGGAAAACTGGTTGTCACACCTCACATTGCATGGGCAAGCACAGAGGCCAGACAGCGGCTCGTGCGGGAAGTCTATTTAAACATAGAAGCTTTCTTGAGAGGCGAAAAGAGAAATATCGTCTGAGGATTTGAAACGAAGAAGCTTAAAACAAAAAGCTGCCGCAAAATAGAAAATTCATTTCGCGGCAGCTTCTTTATTCTTCCAGTATCTGGATTTCCAGATAGTCGAATTCAATGGATTCTATAAAACTGTCCTGATAAAATTTTGATTTTTTGTATCGCTGGAACTGACGGATGTTGGTATCAAGCCAGATCGGGTTTGGCAGATCCAGTTCGCAGCAGATTTTTTCAAGACAGTGAAAAATTTTGTGTGTGCGGGTATCTTCTGTGGGATCAGAGATGACGGTGTCGCATAAGATGCGGTTATTGTGAATAACTTTTCCCCATAATTGAAACATAACATCGATTCCTTTCAAACATTTGTAGTTCAGATCTATTCTTTGTATTTAAAGGCAATTTGCATCAGACGATCAAACCAGGTCTGATGAGAGAGCGTCGGAACAGAAACTCCGGCCTCTTTGCCTGGAATTGCAGAAGTATGAAAATGAGCGCTGGCATCCCATGGAAACAGGTCGCAGTTTTGTTCCGTCTCAGGGGAGGAAACCAGGTCGGAAAAAGTCAGAGGACTTTGGTCAGCCAGAAAGTGAAGATCTATGACCGAGAAGATATCTTTAATCTGGACTTTTTCAACACAGTGTGTAAAAGGGTCAAGAACGAGACAAAATCGTGGACTTTCCTGAGCCTTTACATGAGAGGCTGGAAGGGATGAAAAGGTGAAGGAGAGACACGCGATAACGGAAACAAGGCGAAGACAACAGTGCTTTTTTGACAATCTCATTTCAATCACATCCATTCATTTATTTTTTGCTATCATACAATATTTTAGGATGATTGTAAATATGGAAAAGGGGATCAGAAGATGATATAATAGGCACTAATACACAGGAAAAGGAGGGTTTGCCGGGAAAACAGTCCGGCATCTATACAAAAAAGTGGAAAGAAGAAGACAGATCGTAAAAATTTTAGAAGAAAGTAAACAGCCCGTCTCGGGGACAGTTCTTGCGAAAAAATTGGCGGTGAGCAGACAGGTGATTGTACAGGATATTGCCTTGCTCAGAGCAGAAAATAAAAATATTATATCGACAAATAAAGGTTATCTGATCTGTTCTGACTCAGATGAAAGCAAAAAAACGCAGCGTGTGATCTGTTCTTACCACACGAAAGAACAGATCAGGGAAGAATTGTATACCATTGTTGACCTTGGCGGCAGAGTCAGAAAAGTTTTTGTAAAGCATGATATCTATGGTCAGATTTCGGCAGATTTATTCATTTCTTCGAGAAAAGATGCAGATGAATTTATGCGCAGAGTGGAGCAGTCTGATATGAGACCTTTAAACTGTCTGACAGACGGAATCCATTATCATCTGATCGAGGCAGACAGTGAAGACCTTTTGGATGAAATAGAGAACAGGCTGAAAGAAAAGGGAATGACTGGCTGGGAAAAGCAGAGACGGATGGAATGAAAGAAAGGGAAAAGGAAAGATGAAAGGAATCAAAAAGTATCTAAATCATATTTTTATTGATGGCTTGAGCGGTATGGCGCAGGGACTGTTCTGCACGCTGATTGTGGGAACCATCATACAGCAGATTGGACAGCTGATCGGAGGGAATATCGGCAATTATCTGTTCTTGTTTGGAAAAGCTGCGGCTGCCCTGACTGGCGCCGGCATTGGTGTGGGGGTTGCCTGCAAGTTTAAAGAAAGCGCTCTTGTTGTGCTCTCAGCAGCCACAGCCGGTATGATTGGAGGATTTGCAGGAAGTATAACGGCACAGACGATCTTGAGTGAGACAGGCGCAGTGGTGCTGGCCGGACCGGGGGAACCCCTGGGGGCTTTTATCGCTGCCTATGTGGGCATTGAGATTGGTCATCTCGTATCTGGAAAGACAAAACTGGATATTCTGGTGACGCCGCTTTGCACCATTTTGTCAGGAGGAGTGGTTGGAATTCTGATTGGACCTCCGATTTCTAAATTTATGACAAGTCTGGGTGTCATGATCAACTGGGGAACAGAACAGCAGCCGTTTTTGATGGGAATTATTGTATCGGTTCTGATGGGAATGATTCTGACACTTCCAATCAGTTCCGCAGCGCTTGGAATTATTTTGAATCTGTCCGGGCTGGCAGCAGGGGCAGCGACAGTCGGATGCTGCTGCAACATGGTCGGATTTGCGGTAGCAAGTTATCGTGAAAATAAAATGGCAGGACTGCTTGCCCAGGGAATCGGAACTTCCATGCTTCAGGTGCCAAATATTATAAGAAAGCCCATCATCTGGCTTCCAGTGATTTTATCCAGTGCGATTTTGGGACCGATCGGAACGATGGTATTTAAAATGACAAGCAATGCGACAGGATCAGGAATGGGAACAGCAGGACTGGTAGGACAGATTATGACATATGAGACGATGGCTCCCTCAGAAGGCGCAGTGGTCGTCCTGGTTAAGATTGCGCTGATCCACTTCTTACTTCCGGCGGCAGTCACTTTGGGAATCTCTGAATTTATGAGAAAACACGGCTGGATTAAAAAAGGAGATATGAAATTAGAATTATAAACAGAATCGTTTTCACATAAAAAACAGAAAAGAAAGGATTTTATTTATGAGAAAAGGAACAGGTTTGATCCATATTTATTATGGAAATGGCAAGGGAAAGACAACAACTGGAATGGGACTGATTACACGAGCCGCCGGTTATGGCTATAAAGTGCTGCTGTACCAGTTTATGAAAAATAATAAGACAAGCGAGAGAAATATACTGGAGCACGTTCCGAATATTACGATTGAAAATGGAAGAGAACAGGTAAAATTCAGCTTCCAGATGACAGCAGAAGAAAAAGCAGAAGCAAGAACGTTTTATGGGGAAGAATTTAAAAGAATCACTGAGAAAGCGGAGAGAGACGAGTATGATGTTCTGTTTATGGATGAGGCAATTTATGCTGTCAGCGCCGGACTGCTGGATGAAGAATTAGTCTTAAAATTTCTCCGGGAAAAGAAAGAGGATCTGGAAGTGATTCTGACTGGAAATACACCGAGCGAGAATATGATACAGCTTGCTGACTATGTGTCTGAGATTCGGATGGTGAAGCATCCATATCAGAAAGGACAGAAAGCAAGAGCAGGAATTGAAAAATAAACGCTGATTTTATTCAGAAATTTGATACAGGAGCTTTCCGATGGAGGAATTTTTTTCTTCAGAGGAAAGCTTTTTTTGTAATTGTTTGTTTAATGAAAAAATCTACCATTTTTGACGGAAAATTATGGGATTCAGGAAAACTTAAGAGAAAATTTAAAGATAATAATTAGCATATCATCGGAGAATATGATAAAGTAAAAATATAAAAAGAGAACTTTCTGACAGATAGAAAAGCGGATGATAAAATCTGATAGAATAGACAGAAGGAGATCTGAAACCAGGAGCGGATTCAGAAGTATGAATGATAAATATATTGCAGAAGATAAGGAGGAAACTATATGAAGAGAAAAATTGCACTTGCGGCGCTTGCCGGAACATTATTAATGTCAAACATGAACGTTTTTGCAGAGACAGACCAGAAGAACACGATGTTTTCAGATGGTGTGAACCATCTGGCATCAGACATTTATGGGGAGATCGATACGGAAGAAAATGTATTTTTTTCTCCATATAGCATCAGTGTGGCATTGTCTATGCTGAATCTGGAGGCGGATGGGGAGACAAAAGCACAGATTGAGGATGTGCTTGGCATCGAAGATATGGACGAGTGGAACGGACAAGTATCAGAGTATAGAAAGAAAAGCGACAGAGATGGAGCTGTTGTAGAGACAGCCAATGGAATGTGGATCTCTAAAGATCTGCAGCTTTCTGAAGATGCAGAAAAAAATGTATTCAATCCGCTGAGAGAATTTTTTGAGGGAGAAATTACCCAGGCAGATATGGAAAAAGAAAAGGAAAAGGTTTTAGAAGATATCAACCGTTGGGTAAGCGATCACACAGATGGAATGATTGATCCATTTTTAGAAGAACTGCCGAATGGAACAGTATCTATGCTGATCAATGCAGTTTATTTTGACGGCAAGTGGAGTCTGCCATTTGATGAAGAACGCACGGAGAAGAGCACATTTTATGGAAGCGAAAAAGAGTCTGAGATTGATATGATGGCGCAGGAAGGATCTTTCTTCTATTTAGAAAATGAGGACTATCAGGCAATTCAGCTTCCATATGGAGATGGAAGCGTAGTGATGAATTTGCTTTTGCCGAGAGATACAGAGAAACCAATCGAAGAATGGTACAGAGATCTGGGCAAAGATCAGAATGAAATCTGGAAAGAATTAAATGAAGCAGAAAGCGCTGACATGGAAGTTGTCAAGATTCCGAAATTCTCTCTGGAATGCAGTATTCCGGATTTAGACGGAATTATGAAGAAACTCGGCATAACAGACGCTTACTCGGCAGATGCAGATTTTGGCAAGCTGGCAGAGGGACTTCAGGTGGACAGTATGCTCCATAAGGCAAAACTGGAAGTGAGCGAACAGTATACAAAGGCTTCGGCAGCGACAGGAATCATGTCAAAGATGTCCGCAATCATAGAAGAGGAAGAAAAACCGGAATTTGTGGCGGATCATCCGTTTCTGTTTTCTATTCAGGATAAAGAAAATGATCTGATTCTGTTTATGGGGCATGTAAATCAGCTTTGATATGCTCCAGTGAGAGCGATGTGGTCAGAGCTGAATCTTGTAAGGAAAGAGTTAAAAAAAAATAAGGAACAAACCATAAAAAAACAGAACAAAAAAAGAAAATGAAAAACAAAACAGAGAAGAAAAAACAGAAGATGAGAAGGGAGGAAGTTTTATGAAAAAAATCAAAAAAAATTTTCTCATTGCAGGAATCCTTGCTGTCTGTCTGACAGGAGGAACCGTTCTGGCTTCGGAATCAGACGGCAGTATGATGATTCATCCGAGGGCACAAATCGAGTACCAGGAACAGGAGAGAACCGTATACATTGTACAGGCAGGGGCATTTTATACTTATCAGGATGCAGCCCAATTTGTGAGTCAGATGGAGGCGGACGGTTTCTACACAGATATTGAGTGGCAGACAGACAATCTGTATCGAGTAAATTCTGGAGAATATGAAGTGTATGCAGATGCGCAGAACAAAGAAGCGCTTCTTAAGAGTTGCGGATATGACTGCTGGATTCGGGAAGAACAGAAAAACGTACTCATTCCGATGAGCGGCGTAGAATATTTTGTGCAGGTCGGGGCTTTTGCAGATCAGGTAAATGCAGACAATTATGTGAAACAGTTGATGAGTCAGGGATTTGGAGGATATTCTAAACTGGAGAGCGACGGACTGTACCGGGTATACTGTGGTTCTTACGAACGGAAAGAAGATGCAGAGTATGTAAAAGGAATACTGGAAACTTACGGATATGAGGTCTACATCAGAAAAGATGAGTTCGGGCAGGAGACGCTCCAGACTTATTTTGTCGTTCAGGCAGGCGCTTTCTCAAACAATGAAAATGCTCAGAATTATGCAGCTGAGCTGAACCGTGCGGGAATCAACGCCTATGCTACCCTGATGGAAAATGGATATTATATGGTTTTCTGCGGAACATTCAAAGAAAAAGAAAATGCGGACAGATTACAGGAAAGCATTATAAATGCAGGATATGAAGCGATTGTAATCGAATATCAGATGTAAAAAGAAAAATCCTTCCGGCAAGGCGATTGTATCAAAAATGCACATATTATCGGGAAATAAATTAAAAAAAATGTGAAAAACTTATAAAGATAATTGACGAGATTAAAAAAATGTGATAGTATTGTGTACAGGAAATGTCGAAAAGAGAGAAAAACACCTCTCAAAAATGTGAAAAACAGCGAAAGAGAGAGGCGTTTTTCGCAGAGATTTTGACAGTCCAATTTTTTTGGAGCTATGAAGGAGGAACAACATGAAAAAAGTCTGGAAAAAAACGTGTGCAGCAGTATGTTCTGCAGCAATGGCATTATCCGCTACAAGCGTAGCATTTGCAGCAGAGGATGCGGAACAGGAATTGAGAATGCAGTATGGAAATGCTTTGGATATCTATGCAAATCCTACAGAAGATTTATATGGAGATTATTCCACAAATAAATATAACAATTTCTCTGACATGGGAGCATGGCATGGATATTATCTTCCGGAGGAAGATGAGATTAATATTCAGGGTGGATTTGCAGGACCTGTAATCGTGGCAGAAGAGTATCCGGTAAACTTATCAGGAGCTTTCAGCAAATTAGAGATTACAAAAGCAGACGGAACCGTATATTCTTATGAGGATGCCGAAGCTTCAGGCGTTTATTATCCAGGAAAACTGGTACAGACATATGAGTTCGAAGACATCACAGTAAAGATGGAATTAATCTTTGGAAGCGACAGAACAGCGCTGATTAAAACAGAGATCGTAAATAAAACAGAAGAGCCTGTAGAATTGAAACTGAAATGGCACGGCGATATGTATACAAACTATGGAAGCGAAGAAAGCGTGATGGGCAACAGCCTTGAGGCAACTGAGGATGGCGTTCAGGTCAACTTTACAGAAATTCGCGAGACATGGAACTATCTGATGACAGATGAAGTAAAATTCAATGTAAGACGGGACATTCCTGTGACAACAACAGTAGAGGGAGACAGCTATGTGACAGAGGCAAAAGATGCAGTGACTATCGCAGCAGGCGAGAGCTTCCAGACCTTATCGACAGAGACTTATACATTCACAGCAGAAGAAGCGGCAGAGGAAAAAGAAACAGCGGCAGATATGCTGGCTAACTCCGATTCTTACTTTACAGCAAATGCAGACCGTTGGAATGGATATGTAGAGACAGTTGAAAAAGACGGCGTAGCACACCAGTATAAAAAAGCAGCAGTAAAATCAATCGAGACAATGATGACAAACTACATGAGCGCAGCAGGCGATCTGATCCATGGAGGAGTCGTTCCATCCATGTCCTATAAATGGTTTATCGGACTGTGGGCATGGGATTCCTGGAAACAGGTAGTTGGTATGGCGCCATACGATGCAGAAATCGCAATGGAAAATGTTCGCTCTATCTTTGACTATCAGATTCAGCCAGATGACGAAGTGCGTCCTCAGGATGCTGGTACAATTATCGACTGTATCTTCTTCAACAAAGGACCTGAAAGAGGCGGAGACGGTGGAAACTGGAACGAAAGAAACTCCAAACCACCTCTGGCAGCATGGGCTGTTTATAATGCTTACGAAGCAAGTCAGGATAAAGAATTCTTAGAGGAAATGTATCCGAAGTTAGTTGCTTACCATAACTGGTGGTACACAAACCGCGATATTGATGGAAACGGTGTTGCAGAGTACGGGGCAATGGTTCATGATGCACATTATCAGTATGATGAAGAAGGAAATATTGTAAAAGATGAAAACGGAAATCCGCTTGTAGATCCAGAAGCTGTGATCGAAGCAGCTGCTTGGGAGAGCGGTATGGACAACGCTCCTCGTTTCGATATCTCTGGAAATGGTCCGGAAGACGTTGGAACACTTGTATATGAAGTGAAAAATGATGACGGAGAGGTTGTAGGATATACAATCAATCAGGAATCTGTTGATTTAAATTCCTATCTGTATGCAGAAAAAGGATTCTTAAAAGCAATGGCTGAAGAACTGGGTCTGGAAGAAGACGCAGCAAAATATGAGGCAGAAGCAGCAACTCTGAAAGAGTACATCAACACAAATATGTATGATGAAGAGACAGGATTCTACTATGATCTGCAGATCAACGAAGATGGAAGCGAAAAGAAACTGCTTGTAAACAGAGGAAAAGGATCTGAAGGATGGCTGCCTCTGTGGGCAAAACTGGCAACTCAGGAACAGGCTGACAGAGTAGTTGCGAATATGATGGATGAAGAGAAATTCAATCTGGTTGTTCCGCTGGGCGTAACATCAAAAGACAATGATATGTTTGAAGCAAGCAAATACTGGAGAGGACCAGTTTGGATGGATCAGGCAATGTTTGGCGCTGAGGCAATGCAGAATTATGGATACCATGAAGAAGCAAAAGAAATGGTATTAAAGATGTTCGTAAACGCAGAAGGTCTTCTGAGCGATGGACCGATCAGAGAGAATTACAATCCTCTGACAGGTGAAGGACTTCATACAAAGAACTTCAGCTGGTCAGCAGCTGCATTCTATCTGCTGTATCAGAACGTTCTGACTGGAAATGAGACAACAAGCCAGACAGGATTAGAATAAGTAACCGAGATTTAAAGGGAACAGAGAAAAGAAAGAAAAATAAAATGAGAAGACGTCATAGAGCGATGATAGATGGCTATCAGAGAGGGGGACGTCTTCTCTCTTTTTAAAAAATTTATTTAAAAAATCGGGAAAGAAACCATAAAAGATCTGGTAAGAAAATACTTGATAAAATTCCAACTGCATATACAAGAAGAGGATGTACCGAAAGTTATGATATAACCTTTGGTACATCCCCTTCTTTTTAGGTGAATAGCGTTAATTATAAGATCCATGAAAAGGGATAGATAAATTTTTCCATAATATAAAAATGAGGAGTGCCCCGGTGTCTGGTCACCGGGGCTATTATGAAAAAATTTATCTATATGTGTAATGAAAACCATTACCCCATAAGCCATAGAATCTCTTTTTTAGAGATAAAGGTATTATACTATCTAAATATGAATAGAATGTGAACCACACATGAAAATATTGTGAAAATATACAAAAAATATTTGAAACACACAGATATTTTATGGGATTTTACTCATAGAGTAACTCTAGTTATGGAAAAGAGCAAGAGAAAAAAGACGCTTCTCTTTGGAGAAGCGCCTGATTTTTTAATCGAATTTCAGATTTTTAAATAAAGAGCCAAGAGTGGTAGAGAGACCTTCCGTCTCAGGAAGTTCAATCGTCTCTTCGTGAATTTCTTCGGCAGCAACATCGTTGATTGCTTTCATACTCAGACTGAGCTTACCATCTTTGACATCAATGACTTTTACTTTTACCGTATCGCCTACGTTTACAACAGCGGATGGAGATTTGATACGTTTTTCGCAGATCTGTGAAATATGGACAAGACCGGACAGACCATTGCTGAGTTTGACAAATGCTCCGTATGGCTGGATAGATTCTACGGTTCCTTCTGTCACAAGTCCGATCTCGACAGTGGAAACCAGATTTTTTCGTTCCTGTGCCAGCTGCTCGCGCAGAATCTCTTTTGCGGAGAGAACAAGACGTTTACTCTGTTCGTCGGCAGTGATAACACGCACCTGAATTACTTTTCCAAGCCATTCATTTAAATCTTCAGCATATTCCAGAGCAAGTTTGGAGGCTGGAATGAAACCGCGGATTCCTTCCACATAAGCGACGACACCGGCATTGACGACACCGGAAACTTTCACGGTCAGATTTGTACCTTCTTCCAGATACTTTTTCAGTTTATCCCATGCAAGCACTTCGTTTGCTTCTTTGCTGGATAAAAGAATATGACCTTCCCCGTCATCTTTTTTGATGACCGTCGCAGAGATTTCATCGCCTGGGTGGATATTTTCTCTGAAGTTAAAAGATGGATCATCTGTGAAATCCTCTAAATGGATGAGACCGTCCGTATAATATTTCAGATCGAGAAGAATGCCATTTTCGGAGATGTCGATGACTGTTCCTGTCAGGATATCCCCTTCACGGATCTGACGGAAAGAAGCTTCCAGCTCAGCAGCATAATCTTCCATTGTTTCAACAGGAGCAGATGGTTCTGTTTGTAAATGTTCTGACATAATATAATGCACCTCGATTTCCGGGGAGTGTCGCTCCCCTGTTTACATAATGATCTATTATATCTTATTTTGAAAGCAATATCTATACTTTTTGTGAAAAATCGTATAACATGGAGAAGAAGACAGATAAAAGAACCGATTGAGAGGGGGAGTTAAAAAATGGATATCGAAAAAGAATTAGTGAAGGCGGCATATGAGGCGCAGCAGTATTCCTACTCGCCATATTCCGGATTTGAGGTAGGCGTAGCACTTTTAGGAAAGAATGGAAAAATTTATAGGGGATGCAACATTGAAAACGCAGCATATTCTCCAAGCAACTGTGCAGAGCGCACCGCATTTTTTAAAGCGGTCTCTGAGGGATGCCGGGAATTTGAAGCGATCGCGATTGTGGGAAATAAAAAAGGAGAGAGGGGAGATTTCTGCCCGCCGTGCGGAGTGTGCCGTCAGGTGATGGCAGAGTTTTGCGATCCGGAAAGCTTTCGGGTTATTCTGGGACGTTCTGAGGAGGAGTATCACAGTTATTTTCTGAAAGATCTGCTGCCGCTTGGATTTGGCAGAGCGCTGCTTTGACAACAGGGAAAGGATGAGAAATCAGATATGGATGAAAAAAGTGGAAAAAGAAAAGTATATATTATCGGTCATAAAAACCCAGACACGGATTCTATCTGTTCAGCGATTGCATATGCAGAATTAAAAAATAAAATCGGAGACGAACATCGTATTTTTCTGCCGAAAAGAGCCGGACAGATCAATTCAGAGACACAGTTTGTACTGAATTATTTTCAGATGGAAGCGCCGGGATACATTGAGAATGTAGGAACAAGGGTCCGTGATATGGATATCCGGTTTGTGGAAGGGGCGAAAAATAATATTTCTTTGAAAACTGCGTGGACAAGAATGCGGGAGGAACATGTAAATACGATGCCGATCACAAAAGAAAACAGAGTGCTCGAGGGCGTGATCACAAGCAATGATATCACGAAGTCGTATATGGATGTTTACGACAGCGCCATTCTCTCAGAAGCCAGAACGCAGTATAAAAATATAGTAGAAACCCTGGATGGAAAAATGATTATAGGAAATCCGCATGCGTATTTTGTAAAAGGAAAAGTGCTTGTGGCGGCTGCAAATCCAGACTTGATGGAAAATTATATCGAGGAGGATGACCTGGTGATTCTGGGAAACCGATACGAATCACAGCTGTGCGCGATCGAGATGAATGCCAGTTGCATTGTAGTGTGCGAGGGAGCGCCTGTGTCGAGAACAATTCAGCATCTTGCTGCAGAAAAAAACTGTGTTGTGATCAGCACGCCCCATGACACGTTTACAGTGGCGCGTCTGATTAATCAGAGTATGCCGGTGAAACATTTTATGACAAAGACAAAACTGCTGACTTTTGAACTGGACGATTATACAGATTCCATCAAAGATATCATGGCAAGCAAGCGATACCGTTACTTCCCTGTGCTGGACTGCCGTGGAGCATATGTGGGAATGATTTCACGCAGAAATTTGCTGAGTGTGAAGAGAAGACAAGTCATTTTAGTGGATCACAATGAGACGTCTCAGGCTGTAGATAACATTGAAAGCGCTGATATTCTGGAGATTATCGACCATCATCGTCTTGGATCTTTGGAGACAATGGCGCCTGTTTTTTTCAGAAATCAGCCTGTCGGATGCACGGCGACGATTATCTATCAGATTTATCAGGAGAGAAATATAGAAATTCCAAAACAGATTGCAGGGCTTTTGTGTGCGGCAATTCTGTCAGACACATTGATGTTTCGTTCTCCAACCTGCACGGAAAAGGACAGAGAGGCAGTGAAGCATCTCGCAGAGATTGCGCAGATCGAGTATGAAAGTTTTGCCTCTGAGATGTTCGAGGCTGGCAGTGATCTGAAAAATAAATCGCCAGAAGAGATTTTTTATCAGGATTTTAAAAAATTTGAATTTGACAATCGAACATTTGGAGTGGGACAGATTAATTCAATGAATAAGAAAGAACTGAAGAATATCAAAGAGAGACTGGCTCCGTATCTTGCCAAAGCATATGAAAGTCAGAATCTGGAAATGCTTTTCTTTATGCTGACGGATATTGTGAACGAATCGACAGAATTAATCTATTATGGAAGAGGAGCGCAAAGTCTGATTGAAGAAGCATTTCATGTGGCTTGTGAGGAGGGATCTGTCGAACTAAAAGGAATTGTCTCAAGAAAAAAACAACTGATTCCTGCTTTTATGGGGGCAATCCAAAATTAATACAAAAGAGAACGAGACAGAAAAGAAAATGAGACAGAAAAACGAAAGAAATAAAGAAAATAGCAGGAACCAAGGAAGAGCGAAATAAAGAAAAAAGATAAAAAAGCAGAACATAAAAATGAAAAAAGCAGAAAAATGGAAGAGCAAAAGGAGCAGAGATATGGAACGAGAGATATGGAGACCCGGAAATATGTTATATCCGCTGCCGGCTGTGATGGTCAGCTGTCAGCGCCCTGGAGAAAAACCAAATATTATTACAGTAGCATGGGCAGGAACCGTGTGCAGCTCACCGGCGATGGTTTCTATTTCTGTCCGCCCGAATCGGTATTCGTATCAGATTATAAAAGAGACAGGTGAATTTGTTATCAATCTGACAACGGAAAAACTGGCATATGCGACAGATTACTGCGGAGTGCGTTCTGGAAAAGATGTGGATAAATTTAAAGAGATGAAACTGACGCCGCTAGAATCAAAGTTTGTGGATGCGCCGGGAATAGCGGAGAGTCCCGTTTGCATTGAATGTAAAGTAAAACAGATCGTGGAGCTGGGATCTCATCATATGTTTATAGCAGATGTACTGGGAGTGAATGTGGATAAAGCCTTGTTGAATCAGAATCAAAAGCTGGAGCTGAGCCGTTCCATGCCGATGGTCTATTCACATGGAGAATATTATGGGCTTGGAAAAAAATTGGGTACATTTGGATACAGCGTAAAAAAGAAAGAGCGAAAAAAAAGAAAAGGACAACGTTCATAAATTCTTTACAGCTAAAAAAAACTGTGATAGGATAACAAAACGGAATATACAGACACAAACCGTAAAATAAGCGAAAGGGATTTATTTATGAAGACGAAAGAAAATATT
The DNA here is from genome assembly GCA_030526005.1 of Eubacteriales bacterium. Taxonomy (GTDB): domain Bacteria; phylum Bacillota; class Clostridia; order Lachnospirales; family Lachnospiraceae; genus JAGZHZ01. The sequence goes on along the minus strand of JAUNDP010000003.1, from coordinate 5,443 downwards.
ATTCTGATTGGAATGCCTGGCGCAGGAAAAAGTACAATCGGAGTTGTGCTGGCAAAAGTACTGGGATATCATTTTGTAGATGCAGATATCATAATTCAGGATCAGGAGAAAAGACTGCTGCATGAGATTATTGAACAGGAAGGCGTGGATGGATTTCTCACAGTGGAAAACCGTGTCAACAGTCAGATTGAGGAAGAAAGAGCAGTGATCTCGACCGGCGGAAGTGTCGTGTATGGAAGAGAGGCAATGGAACATTTTTCGGAGACAGGAACAATCATTTATCTGAAACTGGGATATGAGTCATTGAAAAAAAGACTGGGAGATCTTCACGGACGAGGAGTTGTTTTGAGAGAAGGGCAGGATTTGAAAGCTTTATATGAGGAACGAATCCCTTTGTATGAAAAATATGCCCATCTGACAGTGGAAGAAGATGGTCTGAGTGTGGAGGAAACATTACAGAATATTCTGAAAATATATCAGCGTTTCTGTGAGGAAAAGAAAGAAAATACCATATAATAGCCGAATAATAAAAAGAGAATATAGAGTTTTTAAATAAATATTAAATTTTTTTTGCAAAATTACGGATAGAATTGGCTGAAATTTTTATTCTTATTTACAAATTCCCTGTTTGTGATATAATATACCTTAATGATGGCAAAACAAAAGACTGAATAAAGAGAGGAATTTTGCCGGATAAGTTGACTGCAGATGAGAGATCTGAACGGTATGAAAAAGAGTTTCAGACCGTTGATTTAGAGGAGAAAACAGAAGAAATCTTGAGTATAAATAAAAATGGTATGAGGTGTCCTATGGAACAATACATTATAAAAGGCGGAAATCCACTTGTTGGAGAAGTCGAAATCGGTGGAGCAAAAAATGCAGCACTTGGTATCCTTGCCGCAGCAATTATGACAGATGAAACGGTTAAAATTGAAAACCTTCCTGATGTTCAGGATATCAATGTTTTATTAGAAGCAATTAGCGAGATTGGCGCAAAAGTGGAGCGGGTCAACAGAACAGCTGTCCTTATCAATGGATCAGGAATAGGAAGTGTCAGCGTTGATTATGAGTATATCAAGAAAATTCGTGCCTCCTATTATCTGCTGGGAGCTTTGCTTGGAAAATATAAAAGAGCGGAGGTTCCGCTTCCGGGAGGATGTAATATCGGAAGCAGACCGATTGACTTACATCTGAAGGGATTTAAAGCTCTGGGCGCAAAGGTAAAAATCTCACACGGATCGATCATTGCTCAGGCAGATCAGCTGACGGGAAGTCACATTTTCCTGGATACCGTTTCAGTGGGAGCGACAATCAATATCATGATGGCTGCTTCGATGGCAAATGGCTATACTATCATTGAAAATGCTGCGCGTGAACCGCATGTGGTGGATGTGGCAAACTTTTTGAACAGTATGGGAGCCAACATCAAAGGAGCGGGAACCGATGTGATCCGTATCCGCGGGGTGGAAAAATTACATAAAACAGAGTATTCGATCATCCCTGATCAGATTGAAGCCGGCACATTTATGTTTGCGGCGGCAGCTACAAAGGGTGATGTAATGGTTAAAAATGTGATTCCGAAGCATTTGGAAGCCACAACAGCGAAACTGGTGGAAATTGGATGCGAAGTGGAGGAGTTTGACGATGCGGTGCGTGTCGTTGCTTCAAAACGTCTTGGCTGTACAAATGTAAAAACACTTCCATATCCTGGTTATCCGACCGATATGCAGCCTCAGATCGGTGTTACTCTGGCGCTGGCATCCGGGACGAGCATCGTGACAGAAAGTATTTTTGAGAATCGGTTTAAATATATGGATGAGCTGGCGAGAATGGGCGCTACTGTGAAAGTGGAAGGAAACAGCGCAATTATTACCGGTGTAGAGAAATTTACCGGAGCACGCGTCAGTGCGCCTGATTTGAGAGCAGGGGCGGCGCTTGTGATTGCAGGGCTTGCAGCGGAAGGATACACGATTGTGGATGATATTGTGTATATTCAGCGAGGATATGAGAACTTTGAAGAAAAACTCCGATCTCTGGGAGCGGAAATTGAACGCGTCAGCAGCGAGAAAGAGATTCAGAAGTTTAAGTTGAGAGTTGGATGATTTTAATTGGGCACTGTCGTATTGAGCAACATTATAAATATTGTTTGATGCGCGGCGCCTTTTTTGAATTTTAGAGAGAAAAGGGTGAAAACAAATGAAGAAACGGATCAGAAATGTAAGCATGATATTGTTGACTGTAATGTGGTGTCTGTTTCTCTCCGGTGCGTTTGGAGCCAATCAGGCGGAAGCTGCACAGCCGCTTCCTGCGCCCAAAGTGTCATTGAAGGTGAGCGGAACGAGAGGCATCCGTGTGATGTGGGAACCGGTCAGCGGGGCAGACGGATATATTGTCTATTCCAAACCGGGAAATACGGGACAGTGGAGCGTGCTCAAAACACTGTCAGGCGGGGAAAAAGAACATTATTCTAATATTTATCTGGAACCTGGAACACGATACGAGTATATTGTTCGGGCGTATCAGGATGTCAACGGACGCAGAGTGGAGGGCACAAAGTCGGATGTGGCGATCACAATCACTGGTCTGAGTGTGCCGCAGATGCGCTCTGTCACGGCATTATCTTACAACCAGGTTCAGGTTGTATGGAATCCGGTTGTAAATGCGATGAATTATCGGGTTTACAGAAGAACATCGAATACGATTTTCAAAGAGATCGCGCGTGTCTCTGGGGACATAACGAAATATACAGACAAGACGGCGCAGCCTGGAATTACCTATTATTATACGGTAAAAGCGAGCTGTACATGGGAAAATCAGACGGTTTTAAGTTCCTGTCATATAAAAGGACTTCCTGTAAAGACGTCGCTTGGCGGAACATCCATTCAGAAAATTGCTGCCGTAAACGGACGGCAGGTACAGCTGTCATGGAAAAAAGTGGCAGGAACCCAGGGATATGTGATCCAGCGCAGCACAAGTGCGTCGGGGCCGTTCAAAAAGGTCAAAACAATACAGAGCGGTTCGACTGTGAGCTGGACGGATACCGTCCCTTCAGCCGGAACGTATTACTATCGCATCCGGGCATTTAAACAGCAAAGCAGCGGATTTACATATGGAGCATTTTCACCTGTAAAATCAATTAAGATTGAACTTTTAGAAGCGACCGATACATTCAGAAATTATACCGGATATACATCTGCAAAAGCGGCGATTGACTCTTTTGCGGCAAAGATCGGCGGCATGAGTACTTATTATAATCAGAATGGTTACGACTATGTGCGAGGCGGCAAAGAAATGATCTTTGCGACAGCAAAGAATGCAAAAGTCTCAAGCGGTGTCTACAATATTTCTATCTATAACACAGGATATGATAATCTTGTCTTATATGGAGTTTATGTGGGCGAGTCGATTAAGGATGCTGTATGGAAGATCAAACAGTCTGGATATATTTATACGGGGCTCTTAAATGGAAATACCTATGCATTCCGAAGCACGGACAGACATAAAGCCGTATTTTTAAAGGAGTCAGGCGGAAAAGTAAAGAGCTGGGAGTACGATATCGTCAGCAGTCAGATGCAGATCGGGGAATTGAATCAGGGATTTCGGCAGGGAAGCGGAATATCCAGAGTGGCATCCATGCTTGGAATCTGATGCAGAGATAAGAACGGAAAAGATATTAGAAAAATTCCTTGACGAACAGGAGAAAAAGCGTTATCTTATAGAAGCAAACAGATAGAGAACAATAGAGAAACAACCTTATTCAGAGTGATGGAGATACATAGGATCTGTGAAGTCACGGCAACCCCTGCATAGGAAGGTGCCAACCTGAGCGAGTCGATCGAACAATAAGGGATTTACTTATCAAAGATAAGAAGTCCGCTTATTGCGGACTTTTCTTAATTGTATGGAAAAATTTCCACAATTTGTGAAAAACAGATGGCGCAGTAGGCATAAGGACAGAAGAAGGTCAAAAATCTGGAAAATTTACAGAGACAAAGGCAGAACGCTCATGAATTTCAAATTGGGAGTATGCCAGGAACATAGCAGAGGAAGAGACAGAGAGCAAAAGAAAAGGAGAATTTGAATGGAAAGATTATTATTTACTTCAGAATCAGTAACAGAAGGTCATCCGGACAAAGTCTGCGATGCAGTATCAGATGCTATTTTGGACGCATTGCTGGAACAGGACCCAATGAGCCGTGTAGCGTGCGAGACGTGTACAACGACAGGACTGGTTATGGTGATGGGAGAGATCACAAGCAAAGCTTCTATTGACTATCAGAAAATCGTGCGTGATACAGTGCGTGAAATCGGATATACAAGAGGAAAATATGGATTCGATGCAGACACTTGCGGTGTTCTGCTTGCCATTGACAAACAGTCTGAAGATATTGCGCTCGGCGTAGATAAAGCTCTGGAAGCAAAAGAAAATCATATGACAGATGACGAGATCGAGGCGATTGGAGCGGGAGATCAGGGAATGATGTTTGGATATGCGTCAAATGAGACAGAAGAATATATGCCATATCCGATCGCTCTGGCACATAAACTGGCACGTCAGCTGACAAAAGTAAGAAAAGACGGTACGCTGCCTTATTTAAGACCAGATGGAAAGACACAGGTTACAGTGGAATATGACGAAGCAGGAAGACCGGCGCGTCTGGACGCAGTTGTCCTGTCCACACAGCACAACCCGGAAGTGTCACAGGAACAGATCCATGCCGATATTAAGAAGTATGTATTTGATGAGATCATTCCAGATGAAATGATCGATGAGAATACAAAATTCTTTATCAATCCGACAGGACGCTTTGTCATCGGAGGACCGCACGGAGACAGTGGTCTGACCGGAAGAAAGATTATTGTAGACAGCTACGGCGGATATGCACGTCATGGCGGCGGCGCTTTCTCAGGAAAAGACTGTACAAAGGTGGACCGTTCCGCAGCTTATGCAGCGCGTTACGTTGCAAAGAACCTGGTTGCAGCAGGTTTTGCTGACAAATGTGAGATTCAGCTTTCCTATGCAATCGGCGTTGCACAGCCTACTTCTGTTTCTGTCAACAGCTTTGGAACAGGAAGCATTCCGGATGCAGAACTGACAAAAATTGTCAGAGAGACATTTGATCTGCGTCCGGCTGGAATTATCAAAATGTTGGATCTGCGCCGTCCGATCTATAAACAGACAGCGGCATATGGTCATTTTGGACGCAATGATCTGGATCTTCCATGGGAGAAACTGGACAAAGTTGATGTTTTAAAGGAAAAATTTAAAAGTCTTCACTAAAAAATAGCGCTTCTCATCAAAGAGAATCATCAAAGAGAAGAAAAGTTTTAAAATTCATCTATAGAGATCAGTGTCAGGTCAAAATGGCCGGGCACTGATTTTTTGATTCTATTATTTTAGGCAGAGTACCACGCCCAACCTACGGATTGGACGTGGGTGAAT
>JAUNDP010000059.1 GCA_030526005.1 Eubacteriales bacterium | reverse complement strand
CAAGTCAACAAATCAAAATTTCAAAGAGAAGAGAATATGATATGAATACACCTACATTAGAAACAAAACGTTTAATTTTAAGAAAATTTACAGAAAAAGACATGGAAGCTCTTTTTCTTATTCTTAAAGATGAAGAAGTTAATAAATTTTTGCCTTGGTATCCTGTTCGTGATATTGAAGAAACAAAGAAATTTTACGAGCAGAGGTATTTATCAAAATATAAACAACAGCAAAGTTATGCGTATGCAATTTGTCTAAAAGAAAATAATTTTCCCATAGGTTATGCTAACGTTGACATGGAAGAAGCGCATGATTTAGGATATGGCCTTTGCAAGGAATTTTGGAACAAAGGAATTGTTACAGAAGCGGTAAAGGCGATTTTGGAACAAGTTAAAAAAGACGGCTTATCGTATATTACAGCGACTCATGACAAAAATAATCTAAGAAGTGGAAATGTGATGAGAAAAGTGGGGATGAAATATTGCTATTCTTATGAAGAGCAATGGCAACCAAAAAATTTTCCTGTCATATTTAGAATGTATCAGCTAAATCTTGATGGAAATAATAAATTTGTATATCAAAAATATTGGAATGAATCAAAGAATCATTTTATTGAAGAATTATAAATACAGCTCAGAATTTATGTTTTTTGAAAATTTTTTGCTTTTTTGCGTAAAAAATGTAGCTGATTTCTATGATTATTTATAATGAAGCATTTGTAAAGAAACAACTCAAATTTCAGGAAAGCATCTGCTTTTCGCATTTGCTTTCCTGAATAAAAAACAAGATATGCTTAATATAATCAGGAAATTCATCTGCTCATGAATTTCCAAAATCAAGCCTTTGTATCACATTTTCTAGTGTCTGTGCGGATTTTTTCAGCGCATGGTATTCTTCGTCATTGAGCTGAATCGGAACGTGGGTTTCGATTCCCTCATGCCCGATAATGGCTGGCATACTGAGTGAAATTCCATCAATTCCATATTCGCCATGCAGCATGGATGAGACAGGAAGGATCGATTTTTCATCCTGCGTAATACATTTGCAAATTCTTTTTACTGACATTGCGATGCCATAGTAGGTAGCTTGTTTTTTATCAATGATTTCATATGCGCTATTTTTTACATTTTCAGCGATCTGATCCATTGCCTGATCGTGATTAAAATGACCTCGCATTTCACAGAAGTCATCCAGAGGGATTCCGGAAATATTTGTACTGCTCCAGACTGCGATTTCGCTGTCCCCATGTTCGCCGATAATAAAGGAATGGACGCTTCGGCTGTCGACGCCAAGATGTTCTCCAAGCACATATTTCAGTCGTGCCGTGTCAAGGACAGTACCGGATCCGATCACTCTGTTTTCGGGGAAACCGCTGAGTTTCACTGCTGTGTAAGTAAGAATATCTACCGGATTTGAGACGATGAGCAGAATACCTTTAAAATCACGTTTAGAAATTTCTGGGATAATCTTTTTATATATTTCTACATTTTTACGCACAAGATCGAGTCTGGTTTCTCCAGGTTTCTGAGCTGCGCCAGCGGTCACAATAATGATTGCTGCATCGGCGATGTCGTCATAGCTGCCGGCATATATTTTCATCTGTCCGGCAAACGGGATTCCATGTGCAATATCTTTTGCTTCGCCGTCTGCCTTGTCAAAATTAGAGTCGATTAGCACAAGTTCAGAAAATAAACCGCTCTGCATCAATGCAAATGCAGTGGCAGATCCGACAAAACCACATCCGATGATAGCTGCTTTTCTTTGATTTAGCTGCATTGCCATAAATTTCCTCCTCTCCATATAATCAAGTGTTTTTTGAATAAATTCCATACGATTCATCCTACATAAGTGATACAAAAGGTTTGTATTTATTATGATCGGATCAATCGAGAATTATTCTGTCAGCGAAGACAAGTGAGAAGATGTATTTCCCGTCACCGAAAGACAATAGGTTTTCGGAGTATGATTTTATAAAATATTGCAGGAAAAGAAAGAAAAAGGGGATATCCTTGCCAAATTTTTCCCGGAAGAGTAAAATATATGTAGAATATTTCATGGAGAAATAAGTAGATAAGAAGTAAAGAAAAGCAGAGAAAAAATAAAGAAAGATCAAAAATAATAAAGAAGAATGAACGATAGATACACGATCACGATCCATGATCGAGGGAATATTTTTACAGAATGACAGAACGGCACAGAAGCAGCAGAACGATTGTGGACGGAGCAGATACAAGATCGATATAAGAGGGAATCAAATGACAAATTTTGAATTTTTAAAAACAAAAAAAGAATATGCTCTGTTTGCTTCTGCGGCAGTGGAAGCAGAAAAAGTATATGCCTCTGCGCCTGCGATGTGCGCAGTGGGATGCAGAAAAGCGCTGGAACTTGCGGTAAGGTGGGTGTATGCGGCAGACAATACGATTGAGATGCCATATAAAGAAAACTTACAGTCCATGATTCACGAGCCGACGTTTCGTTTTGCCGTTGACTATAAAACATGGGGAAAGCTTCTCTTTATTGTAAAACTTGGAAATCTTGCTGTTCACACAGAGCGCAGTGTTCAGACGGCGGATGCGCTGACTTCGCTTCGGGGGCTGTTTGAATTTGTGGAATGGATTGACTATTGCTATGGCGAAGACTATACGGAACGGAAATTTGACGAGAAGAAAATACCGTCTGAAAAGGTCATTGTAGATACGAGAAAAATAAAGGAACAGGAAAGTTTGCTTGAGGAGAAGGACGCGCAGATTGCAGCGCTGCAAAGACAGATTGAGCAGATGTCTAAAATATATACGGCAGAGAAAGAACAGCATAAGCAGACGCGAGAATTTAATGCGCAGGATCTGAATGAATTTTGCACGAGAAAGCAGTATATTGATCTTGACTTAAAAGCGATGGGGTGGAATTTTGACGGTGAGGATTCTGATGTCTGGGAGGAGTATCCGGTTCAGGATATGACTGGAGCAGCGGGACAGAAAGGATATGTAGATTACGTTTTGTTTGGAAAAGATGGATTGCCTCTTGCAGTGATTGAAGCAAAAAAAGCGAGCAGAGATCCGAATATCGGGCGAAGACAGGCGATGCTTTATGCGGATTGTCTTGAAAGAAAATTTAAGAGACGTCCGATGATGTTCACATCGAATGGATTTGAAACGTATTTCTGGGACGATGCGGAAGGACCCCAGAGAAAGATAAGCGGTTTCTTCAGCAAAAATGATTTGCAAAAGAGAATGAACAGAAGAGAGGAACGGAAGAATCTGGAAAGCATTGCGATTGATGATAAGATCACAGACCGTTACTATCAAAAAGAAGCGATCCGTGCAGTCGGAGAACACATGGCGCAGGGATTCCGAAAGAGTCTCCTTGTCATGGCAACGGGAACGGGAAAGACGAGAACGGCATCCAGCCTGGTCGATGTGTTGAGCAGAGGAGGATATGTGACGAATGTTTTATTTCTGGCTGACAGAACGGCACTCGTAAAACAGGCAAAAGACGATTTTAAAAATTATCTCCCTCATATGTCTCTGTGCAATCTGTGTTCCAATAAAGACGACCGAAATGCCAGAATTGTATTTTCAACTTATCCTACGATGCTCAATGCGATTGACGCTGTCAAGACGGAGGATGGCATTCCTTTTTTCAGCCCGGCACATTTTGAACTCATTATTGTAGATGAAAGTCATCGAAGCATTTTTAAAAAATATAAGACGATTTTTGAATATTTTGATGCGTTTGTAGTTGGATTGACCGCTACGCCGAAGACAGAGGTGGACAGAAACACTTATGATTTCTTTGAGATGGAACAGGGAGTGCCTACTTACGCATATGATTACGAGACGGCTGTATACAAAGATCATGTACTCGTCCCTTATTACAATTTTGAAGTGAAAACGAAGTTTTCGGAGGAAGATATTATATACGAAAAGCTGTCAGAGGAAGATAAAGCGCGGTATGAAGAAGACTTTGGAGAAGATGGAGAGATGCCGGAATCCATCTCATCCTCAGAGCTGAATAAATTTGTATTCAATGAGACAACTGTCGATCAGGTCTTACAGGATTTGATGGAGAGAGGAATAAAGACAGCAGGCGGCGACCGGCTTGGAAAGACGATCATTTTTGCACAGAACAAGAGACATGCGGAGTTTATTGTAGAGCGGTTCAATAAGCTGTATCCAAAATACAAAGGGATATTTGCCCAGCGAGTGATCTGCGACGATGCATATGCGCAGACAGTGATTGACGATTTTAAGGTTCCGGAAAAAGAACCCTATATTGCAGTTTCTGTAGATATGATGGACACTGGAATTGACGTGCCGGAGTGCGTCAATCTTGTATTTTTTAAGAAAGTGCGTTCCAAAACAAAATTCTGGCAGATGATTGGCAGAGGAACGAGACTGGCTCCGAATCTGGTCTGTGTAGATTCGATTGATGGAGAATATACAGGAAAGAGACGATTTTTAATTTTTGATTATTGCGGAAACTTTGAATATTTTCGGGAAAAGCCAAACGGCTATGAAGGAAAAGAGACAAAGACACTGCAGGAAAATATATTTGGGAAACGGATTCGCCTTGCTGCCGCTTTGCAGGACAGTAAGTTTGCAGGGGAAGAATATCAGCGGTTTTGGGCAGAACTGATACAGACTTGCACAGAGCAGATACAAGATTTGAATATGGATCTCATATCTGTGAGAATGCAGAGACAATTTGTAGAAAAATATAAGAGAGAAAATGCGCTTCATGATATCAGCGAAGGGGACAAAGGAGAACTGATTAAAAAAATTGCTCCCATCGTCAAGACAAATGATACGGATGAGGCGGCAAAACGGTTTGACAATTTTATGTTCGGACTGATGCTTTCCGAAATAGAAGATCTGCCGGGATTTAAAAAGGCAAAAAAACAGCTGTGCGAGATTTCAGATCTGATGGCAAAAAAAGTCAGTATTCCGCAGGTAAAAGAAAAGCTCTCTCTCATAAAAGAAATTCAGACAGATGCCTTCTGGGAAGCAGATCATATTTTATTATTTGAGAACGTCCGAAAAGAAATGAGAGGTCTGATGAAATTTCTGGCGGAGGGGACAGCCGGAAGGCAGGAGATCTTTACAAAATTGTCAGATCCTGTTATTGAAAGGAAAGAGGGAACTGCATTAGATCCGGGATATGATTTTGAAGATTACAGAAAAAAAGTAAACCGGTATGTGGAGGAACATGGAAATATATTGGCAATTCATAAACTGACGCATAACATTCCGCTGTCGTCAGGGGATTACAAAGAACTGGAGCGCATCCTCACAAGCGAGCTGGGGAGCAAAGAAGAGTATGAGAGAGAGTTTGGCTCCATGCCGTTTGGCTTATTGATCCGCCAGATTGCAAAGTTGGATCATGAGGCGGCAATGAAAGCTTTTTCCAAGTTTATTGACGATGCCTCTTTGAATCAAAGACAGATTTCTTTTGTATACAAAATTATCAATCACATTGAGCAGAATGGCTATATGGAGAACCTTTCAGATCTGCAAAAACCGCCGTTTGACAAACCGATCAGCTTTATAAAAATGTTTGACGCAAAGACGAGAAATTCTTTGATTGAGACGATCAAATCAATCACAGAAAATGCGACGAATGTATCGGCATGAATTACCCCGTCTAAAGTCAGATTCCCTGCCATTAGGCGGGGTTTCCTACAAAAAGACGAAGGCTTATGGCTATTCACAAAGCCCTATCCCAGTGGGAGTACTTT
>JAUNDP010000058.1 GCA_030526005.1 Eubacteriales bacterium | reverse complement strand
GTCTCTCTTAATAAGTTATAATCGATTTTTGCTTTGTATTTTCCATACTGCTCCAAATATTTGTCATCGATTCCTGCTTTTTTTGCAATCTCTGTGATTGGCAGCATTGGTGTCTCCTGTGCAATTTCGATATCTGATTTATATCCCATAGAAAATTTCTCCTTTCATAATAAGACTGCTTTTGCAGCCGTCCTTTTTCCTTTTATGTTCAGAGATTCTCCATACGCTTCCTGCGCAGATAGAAAATCCTGAGTTCTGTCTTTACGCAGTAGCGGAAGCAATATCGTAACGCGGACAGTTGTCCTTCGTTCATCGGCCTTATCTTCCCCACCGATGACACTTAACGCACTATATTTACTCTACCTTCTCTATTTCTGCCTTCCCCGGCAGCTTTTTTTCTTATTAAAGAAAGACCATCCTATTGTGCCAGACGAATCTTATGCCATTTTTTTCAGCGTTCCAATAGAAATATCACCTACGACAGCAAGGTCTTCTGCCTCAAATGCCAAAGACATATTGTCTGCAAATAAAATCTGTGCAGAAGGCGGAAATTCTTCATCTCCTGCCCACAAAATAAAGCGGACATACAGATTGTTCATGAATTCAAATTCATATGCGGTATCGCCGCTCTCAATCTTTTTCGCTTTGATCTTTTCCATTGCACTTTCAAAAAGATCCTGCTTATTCCCATAACTGAATGCCAGCCGCATAATACATCGCCCATAAAACTGTCTGAAGTACGTCTCACCCCAAGGGAAGTCCCGGTATGTTTTAAAATTCCCTGTGGAATCTGCCGCTGTTCCTCTCAGCAAATACCGGATTGCTAAGATCTGCGCGGCGTATTCGGTCTCCAGCGCTCCGTATTCTGTGTCCGTCTCATCTGCTTTTTTCACTGAAAACTCAGGAAAAGACAATTCATATTCTTTTCCCATCATTCTCATTGTGAATATCTGTCTTTTTTCATCATATGGAATATGAGTACGCTTACTCACCTCCAGAGGGTCCAGTTTTGCATATTCCTGTTTATAATATTCAAATGGAATCCTCGTCTTGTTATCCTTTTCGTAATCTATACTCATCGTCCACCTCGTCTGTTTATTCTTATTTTTATGATCTGCTTCCTCAGTTTCTGACTGAAAGGAGGGCTGCTGCAATCGTACAGCACCCCTTCTGTCATGTCGTTCGGTTCTTTCTGTAATAACAGCTTACCTATCTATACGTTCTCCAGAAAAAATTAGATTTCCAGATAAGAATCTGCGTACAGAGTATTATTTTTAAAGATATCACAGGATTTGATTGTTTCCATCAGTCTTAAGTCACATGGATTTACGATTGCAGATGTCAGTCCCTGCATCATAGCCATAGCAACTAAAGCAGAATCCATAATCGGACGAATATGTTTTGGCATACCGTTTGAGTTATTTGATAATCCTCCTGTGGAGTTCAGTCCCATATCAGAGAACATTTTGATTGCTTCCAGAACTTCCAGCTGTTTGTCCTGCATTCCTTTTACAACCAGGAATAATGGGTCAAACCACAGATCTGTAGGTTCCATACCCAGCATTAATCCTCTCTCTAACATATTCTGGCAGTGCATCATACGCTCGTCGTTGTCTGCTGCAATACCTTCTGCGGAACACAGTGCGATAACGATTGCATCATTTGCTGCTGCAAGGTCGATGTTTTCAATTCTTCCGCCTGCATCAGCAGAGTTTACGATTGGTTTTCCTTTTGCACGGTTGTATACAGAGATACCTGCTTCAATCGCTTTTTTGTTTGCAGTGTCAAGTGCCAGAGGAACATTGTCAAAATTGCTCTGCAGTAACTGAACTGCCCATTTCATTAAATCTTCTCCATCGCTCTCAGCTGGTCCGATATTTACGTCCAGGTAAGTTGCACCTGCATCTAACTGCTCTTTTGCACGTTTTAAGATTGGCTCTGGATCTCTCTCTGCCATAGCTTTACGAATAACTGGGGAAATACAGTGAATTCTTTCACCGATTGTAACAAATTTTGCCATTGTTTCTTCTCCTTTTTTTTCATAATCAAATCAGGAGTGGGAAACTGCCATGCAGTCCCCCTCTTCCTGTATTTTTTCTTTTATCAGCCCTGCATATCCTTTAAGAATTTTACAAGCTGAACAGCTTCTGCCGGTCCTACAACAACATTCCATCCTGGCAGTTTCGCTTCGATTTCACCTTTTAATACAGCTACTTTTCCTGGAATTACAAGTGTTCTGTTCTTGATCTTTCCTTCGATATCAGCTTCTGCAAAATATTTTGCGATTGTGCTGGAAGAAAGTTTTCCAGCTGCCCATGCTGTCAGTACAGACAATCCGCCTGCATCGCTGATAATCAGGTTGCAAGGAACGCCAGATCTTTCCAGCTCACCGGAAACTACGAAGTATGTCAGAGCAAAGTCTACCGTTGTCAGACAGATAGAATTTTCATCTGCACCGTTAATAGCATAGATGCCTGGTTCTACTTTCATTGGTTTCTGTGGATCTGTAAATACGTTCTGTCTTAAACCATACAGAGGCAGAGCCTGTGCATAAGTCATATCTTCCAGAACAACAACAGAACCATATTTCATTGTGAACAGAGAAGCCAGAGCTGCCTGCATATGGCTGTCGCCTTTTGCCAGTACATTTGCCTGAACGAGGGAAGGATATCCGCATGTTCTGTCACCGTCTTTGATTGCTGTTCTTCTTAATAATACAGCTGTCTTGTATGCTTCTTTTACAGAAGATACTCCGACATCAATGATCAGGTTTTTATTTCCAAGTGCTTCCAGTTTTTTGATTGTCTCATATGTATCTTCAATGTTTGCACCTGTAACGCCAAGTACAACGCCTGCTGCTGTTGCAACTGCGTTCATTGCCTCATAGTTGGAAGCATCTGCACCATTTAAGATTGGCTTTTCTGCTTTTACTAATTCTACTGCCTGTTTAGCAACTTCTGGATCTGCACATCCTAAGATCAGTACGCGGTCTAATCCGGCTGCTTTCTTTACAAGTTCTAAGTACTTGTCAGCGCCAGCTTCTGGAGCATAGTTTACATAAACCATTTCCACATACATTCTCTCACCGATACGATCATAGTCAACTTTTGGAATAGCTGCCAGTTTTGCGTCGATTGCAGCATCATCCATGCAACTGCACAGAGAAACTGCATATCTTGTCTTGCTCACATATGTTTTTTCATGTCTGAACAGTACAGTCTCTCCGCCCAGGCTCATCTCTTTGTCACCTGCTCCAACTTTTACTGTCTTCATTGGAGGTGCAGTAGCCTCCATCAGGCTTGCTTTTGCTTCTTCTGAGAAATACGGGCAGGCACTGATGTCTGCTGCTCCCTGTGCAACTTTCATAGAGAAAGCCATACATGTCGGGCTGCCGCATTCCTTACAGTTTTTCTTTGGTGATAATTTAAAAATATCAAGACCTTTAAGTGCCATAGTAATTTTTCCTCCTCACATTTCAGGGCGTATTAAACTAACGCTTTGATCATTTTTGAAATAGTTGCAACTGATACTGGGTGTTTTAAGATGACAGCGTTGGAACCGGAAGCTAATACTGCTGCTGCTGTTTCTACTTCCATATCAATACCACGCTCTTCCTGGTCTCCCCATTCAGGCATATCTGCCTCAGAAGCCATAGCCTCTTTTACGCCCCAAACTTCAGAAGCAACTGGAGTCATGATTGGCATCTGTAAAGTTGCGTCGCCCTGTCCCAGAGCTGCTGCTTTGATACGGTCCATTGTAGATACTACATATTCAAATCCGTATCCTGCTGCTGCGGAACCAACGTTCATCACGATGCTCTTTCCATCAACACCTAACTGTGTCAGTAATACGTTTAACTGTTTTGCAAGGTTGATATCTACAGCTGATTCTGCGCCGACTAACTGTTTGTAAGCAAGTCCTGCTGCTGCTCCAACTGCTTTATAGTTTTCTTCTTTAGAAGCTAAGAGAACTGCATTTTTTCCCTCTAAAGCTTCTGCCGCTTTTGCTAAAAGTTCAGCGTCTTTTTCTGCATTTTTGCATCCACATACAACTAATGGAAGATCAACTGCTGCTGCTACATCTTTTACAAGCTGTACCAGCTCTTCTGTAGATTTATTTGCGCCGTTTGGATCCCCACCTTCCAGACGAATACTTAAGAAATCCACACCTTCCATTTCAGCTGCTTTTTTTGCCATATCAACAACTGTTGTGCATCCTTCGTAATATTTCTTTACACAGTCTGGCTCATGATCCATACCAAAGTCTGTCACTTCGATGCCAACCTTTGGAGCATTTTCGATCGGAGCATCGAATGTGTAGAATGGAAGTACGTTTTCTCCGCCGATTGTGATCTTTTTGTCGCCGGTGCCAATTTCAACTGCGTTGATGCTAGCATTAAATTTTCCTGATTTTGCATTAAACGGCATAATTAAATAATCCTCCTTTAACTTTGGGTTTTCATAGAATTTCTCCCAGAAAAATCCCATCTAAAAATATTAGATTTATTTTTTATTTTTAAAATCCGCAATAAAGTCACTGATCTCTGCATCTCCCCGAAGAATACAGAATTCAGTATTCAAGGCGCACAGAGCCTTGAAAAAAGGTCTGCAAAACAGCATTCCTTTTTTTCCGGACGCAGAAGTTTCAAAAGACCGTGCACGTCAATTATCTTTTCTCTTTCTGCGCCGGAATTTATATCAAACAGTATAGACTGTCTGAGTCAGTTTTACATCATTGGTTCCATTCCAAGTGCTGGATGTCCTTTTTCCTCTAAGAAAGCAAGTAATTCTTCTGGATCTGTTGTAACAGTTTCATCAGCAATCATGTCTGTAAAGTTGTCAATTCCATACATTTCTTTTGCTGTTACATTCAGTCTGTCTGCAACTGTCTCTTTTAATTCCTTCGGCATCCATACGATTCTGGCAACTCCGCCTTCTGCTTTCATGAATTTCTTAGAACCGATGAAATGTTTTCCATGTCCCATAAATCCAGGAGTCTGAACTCCACCGCCTGTCATGGAAGCCAGTTCCGGGAATGTCATACCGATTGGTGTCATTCCTGCATATTCACGGTTTGCGATACATACACCGTTTGACAGTGGTTCGATACCGCAGATACATTCAAAACATCCGCAAGATGTCATTGGTTTTTCGATGATGGAATACAGAGATACATCTTCCAGAGCGCCCTGAGAGAATTTGCGAACTGCCTCGTTGACATCTTCGTATTCACCGATTCTTTCATCGATCGGTCTTTCTTTTGTGATAACCTGGCAAGGTCCGTTTGGATCCAGCTCGTTTGTAGCTTTTGCATCCAGCCATGAAACTGCACCGCAAAGTCCAAGTCTTTCAGGTGTTACAACACATACGTGAGATGGAGAGAAAGCCTGGCACAGAATACAGCTGTAGTATACGTCTACAGACTCATCTGTCAGAGATTTCAGACGGTCGTCACGTCTGTCGAATGTCACCTGAGCTACTTCGTGACGGATTCTTGTACATTCAGCCGGATCTGTATAGATCTTAATCTGACATTTGTCAACAACAGCTTCAAATTCATTCTTTACAGAAGCATATAACACTTCACCGATATGTTTTAAGCGGAATCCAGCATTGAATGCGTCTTTTCCGATACGGATACGCAGCATATCACGCTGTCCTGTATGATATACGCCTTCGATGCAGTTGATGTAGTTGTGGAATTTACGCTCGATAACCGGTTCAAAGTCAGGCTGCATACTCTTTCCTGCAACTTCTACGATATAAGCGATGCTGTTTTTGCTTCCTAATTCCATCTCGTCTACATCTGGTCCGATTACTTCGATCTTGTGATCTTCTACTTCTGACATTTCTTTTGTCTGTACCAGCTCGCAGCAGTCTACTCTGGAACCGTCAAACTCTACCTGCATATTGCCGCGGCGGATGATTTCACCTTCAAATGCAGATGCGAATGCAACCGGAATATCAATATTTGTAATTTTAATTTTAATATCGCGCGCTTCCAGAGAAGTAGCATTAAATTTACTTACATCTGTCTGTACAATTAAGCTCTTTGGAACACGGAAGATATTTTCTGTTTCGTTTGTAACAACTGGGAATCCAAGTGCGATTGCACCTGCTCCACATGCCACAATAACATCGTCAAGAGGAGCGAATGCATTTACAAATGCTGGCACACGTTCAAATGTATATTTCATTAAGTTTGCAGCATCTCCCGGTTTGATATTACCGAAGATCAGAGCAGCTCTTAAAGCAACAGATACAACGTGGATTACGCTTGTAACGTCTTTTCCCAGAGGGATAACGCGAACATTTGCGCCTGTGGACATTCCAGCTTCTGCAACCTGATCGCAGATTCCGCCAACCAGAGTTACTAAGATACCCTGTGCCTGATAACTCTTAACAAGTGCAACGCCTTCTTCTGCTGTCGGTGCAGATCCTAAAATAACAGCTACGCCTGGGATGTCTCCTGTTACTAACGGTACACCCAGTTCACGGATCACTGCATCTGCCAGATGTCCGTATAATGGCTCTTCATATGG
>JAUNDP010000019.1 GCA_030526005.1 Eubacteriales bacterium | reverse complement strand
TCGCATGAGTCACATCTGCCCCTATTTAGAACTATCTATTTCCCGACAGCCCCATCTTCATAAAAAATCTTTCAAACGAATTTTCAATCATTATAATTTCTCGAATATGTGAAAATGATAAGTTATTTATTAACTGTTCTAAATTTGTCACAAAAAAGTCCAACTCTGTCGAACCAATTCAACAGGTACTGTAAGTAAAACTGCCGCCCCTCCTTAAATAGTGTTACATTCATCCTTCTCTCATAAATTTCATTTTCTAAAAATAGACTATCAACTTTTCAGTTGCAGATTCTCACCTTGGCTATTATAATCAAAACATGGGTGCTGCCATAACGGTAGGCGGTTAGTTCTTCATCAGAGGGACTGTGACCCTCTGATTACATAGAAACTCGAAAGAGAATCCACTGGAAAGGAGGGCTAAGCCATGAGTATTGTTGATTTTATAGCAGTGGTGAGCTTCGGCTTAACCTGTTTTGGTCTTGGATATACCTTTGGCAAGGATAATAATAAACCACAAAAATAGCCGCCCTGGTCTGGTAAACTAAGCGGCAATTTTTGTCAAATCATATATCGGACTAACCGTCTATCGGTAGCACTCTTTTTCTATAATCATATTAACACGCATCTGTGAAAATGTCAAAAATTTTATTTTGTCACTTCAAGCAATTTCTTCTGTACTGGTTTTGATATTATTCATTAATCTACTCCTCTTCATTTGATCCTGCATCTTTTCTTTCCATACCTGCCCGTTTTTAATTTATTCGGTATTCTTTATAGCTTTATTCGGTTCTAATCTTTCGCACAACAGAAAAACCCCGGAAACCTTACGGTTCCGGGGCATCTTACGCTTGGACACAATGTTATCTTGCGATAACAAATCTATATTCAGATTATATTATTCGATAACTGTAGCAACACGTCCTGATCCTACAGTACGTCCACCTTCACGGATAGCGAATGTAAGACCCTGTTCCATAGCGATTGGGTGGATCAGTTCGATTGTCATTTCTACGTTATCTCCAGGCATACACATTTCTGTACCAGCTGGCAGTTCGATAACACCTGTTACGTCTGTTGTTCTGAAGTAGAACTGTGGACGGTAGTTGTTGAAGAATGGAGTATGACGTCCACCTTCATCTTTTGTCAGAACGTAAACCTGAGCTGTGAATTTTTTGTGGCAGTTAACGCTGCCTGGTTTAGCCAGAACCTGTCCACGAACGATATCTGTTCTCTGAACACCACGAAGCAGAGCACCGATGTTATCACCAGCCTGAGCTTCATCCAGTAATTTACGGAACATTTCGATACCTGTAACAACTGTTTTACGTTTGTCTTCTTTAACACCTAAGATTTCAACTTCATCATTTAAGTGCAGAACACCACGCTCTACTCTACCTGTAGCAACTGTACCACGTCCTGTGATTGTGAATACGTCCTCTACTGGCATTAAGAATGGTTTATCTGTTTCACGCTGTGGATCTGGAACATAATCATCTACTGCTGTCATCAGTTCAACGATCTTGTCTCCCCATTTGCTGCTTGGATCTTCCAGAGCTTTTAAAGCAGATCCCTGGATAACTGGGATGTCATCTCCTGGGAATTCGTACTCATTTAACAGTTCACGGATTTCCATTTCAACCAGTTCCAGAAGTTCTTCATCATCAACCATATCACATTTGTTCATGAATACAACGATGTATGGAACACCTACCTGACGAGCTAACAGAACGTGCTCTTTTGTCTGAGCCATAACACCATCAGTTGCAGCAACAACTAAGATAGCTCCGTCCATCTGAGCAGCACCTGTGATCATGTTCTTTACATAGTCAGCATGGCCTGGGCAGTCAACGTGTGCGTAGTGTCTTTTTTCTGTTTCATACTCAACGTGTGCTGTAGAGATTGTGATTCCACGTTCTCTTTCTTCTGGAGCTTTGTCGATGTTTTCGAAATCAACAGCCTGTCCTAAACCTAATCTAGCGTTCAGAGTTTTTGTGATAGCTGCTGTTAATGTTGTTTTACCATGGTCAACGTGTCCGATTGTACCAATATTACAATGTGGTTTTTTTCTTTCAAATTTAGCTTTAGCCATTTTGAATTGTCCTCCTTACAAATATGGTGCCCAACAGGGGGCTTTATTTTATTCCATAGGCTATCTTTGATTATATTTCAAATCAAAGATATTTTCAAGCCTATTTTTATTTCTTAACTCAAAATTTGCAAATATTTTCAGATTCCTTCGGAATCATCTTATTATTTTGCTTTTGCGCTCAGAATTTTTTCCTGAATGTTCTTTGGAACTGGTTCATATTTCTCAAAGAACATAGAGTAGTTACCACGTCCCTGTGTCTTAGAACGCAGGTCTGTAGAATATCCGAACATTTCAGCAAGCGGAACATATCCTCTTACCATTTTTCCGCCGCCGATGTCTTCCATACCTTCGATACGTCCACGACGAGAGTTGATATCACCGATAACATCTCCCATGTATTCTTCCGGCATAGTAACTTCCACTTTCATGATTGGCTCAAGCAGAACTGCTCCGCCTTTGTTCATAGCATCTTTGAATGCCATGGAACCTGCGATGTGGAATGCCATTTCAGAAGAGTCGACTTCATGGTAAGAACCATCGTATACGTTAGCATGAACACCGAGTACAGGGAATCCTCCAAGGATACCAGCTTTTGCTGCTTCCTCGATACCTTCTCCGACTGCTGGGATGTATTCCTTCGGAATCGCACCGCCGACAACAGTAGATTCAAACTTGAATGTTTCTTCGCCGTTTGGATCCATTGGTGTGAAGATAACTTTACAATGTCCGTACTGTCCACGACCACCAGACTGTCTAGCATATTTGCTGTCAACGCTGACTTCTTTTGTAAATGTCTCTTTGTAAGCTACCTGAGGAGCTCCAACATTTGCCTCTACCTTGAACTCACGCAGAAGTCTGTCTACGATGATTTCCAGGTGAAGTTCTCCCATACCGGCGATGATCGTCTGTCCTGTTTCCTGATTTGTATGAGCGCGGAATGTTGGGTCTTCCTCAGCAAGTTTTGCTAAAGCTTCACCCATCTTGCCCTGTCCTGCTTTTGTCTTCGGCTCGATTGCAAGCTCGATAACTGGTTCTGGGAATTCCATGGATTCCAGAATTACAGGATGCTGCTCGTCACAGATTGTATCACCTGTTGCTGTCACTTTAAATCCAACAGCTGCGGCGATATCTCCTGAATAAACTTTGTCTAATTCCTGACGTTTGTTGGCATGCATCTGAAGGATACGTCCAACACGTTCTTTCTTTCCTTTTGTAGAGTTCAGAACGTAAGAACCGGAGTTCATTGTTCCTGAATATACACGGAAGAAAGCAAGTTTTCCAACGAATGGGTCTGCCATGATCTTGAACGCAAGAGCGGAGAATGGTTCATCGTCAGAAGAATGTCTTTCAACTTCTGCTCCGTCTAAGTCCACTCCCTTGATAGCTGGTACGTCGATTGGAGATGGCATATATTCGATGATTGCGTCCAGAAGTTTCTGAACACCTTTGTTTCTGTATGCAGTACCACAGCATACAGGAACTGCTGTACATTCGCATGTACCTTTTCTCAGAGCTGCTTTCAGCTGTTCAACAGAAGGTTCTTCTCCTTCCAGATACATCATCATCAGATCGTCGTCTAATTCGCAGATCTTCTCAACCAGCTCTGTACGATATAATTCTGCATCATCTGCCATATCTTCAGGGATATCCACGATAGAGATATCTTCTCCCTTATCATCATTGTAGATGTATGCTTTCATTTCGAAAAGGTCGATGATTCCTTTGAATTCATCTTCTTTTCCGATTGGTAGCTGAATGCAAATAGCATTTTTTCCTAATCTTGTCTTAATCTGTTCTACAGCTCCGTAGAAGTTTGCACCTAAGATATCCATCTTGTTGATGAATGCCATACGAGGTACATTGTAAGTATCTGCCTGACGCCATACGTTTTCAGACTGTGGTTCAACACCGCCCTTTGCACAGAAAACGCCGACAGCACCGTCTAATACACGGAGTGAACGCTCTACTTCAACTGTGAAGTCAACGTGTCCAGGGGTATCAATGATATTGATACGATGCTCTAAAGCGCCTGGTTTTGCCTTGCAGTTTTCCTGCAGTGTCCAGTGACACGTTGTAGCGGCTGAAGTAATGGTAATACCTCTTTCCTGTTCCTGCTCCATCCAGTCCATGGTTGCAGTACCTTCATGAGTATCACCAATTTTATAGTTAACACCGGTATAGTAAAGAATACGCTCTGTTGTTGTAGTCTTACCAGCATCAATATGAGCCATAATACCGATATTTCTGGTTCTCTCTAATGGATATTCTCTTCCAGCCAAGGTTTTTTCCTCCTATAATTGTGTAAGCAATCCAATATTTCAAGTTGCGAAGAAATTGATTAGAATCTGTAATGTGCAAATGCTTTGTTTGCCTCTGCCATTTTGTGCATATCTTCTTTCTTCTTAACAGATGCTCCTGTGTTGTTTGCTGCATCCAGTAACTCATTCGCTAATCTGTCTTCCATTGTCTTCTCGCCTCTCTTGCGGGAGTATAATGTAATCCAGCGAAGAGCTAATGCCTGACGTCTTTCTGCTCTTACCTCGATTGGTACCTGATAAGTAGCACCACCGATACGTCTTGCTTTTACTTCCAATACAGGCATGATGTTGTTCATTGCTTCTTCAAATACTTCGATAGCTGGTTTGCCTGCTTTGGCTTCCATTTTCTCAAATGCTCCATATACAATTTTCTGTGCAACACCTTTCTTACCGTCTAACATGATGTTATTGATAAGTTTTGTAACCACTTTGTTGTTGTATAATGGATCTGCTAATACGTCTCTTTTTTGAGTATGTCCTTTACGTGGCACGGTACTTCCCTCCTTAATTATGATTGAAACATTCTGTTTCTCTGATTAAATCATCGGTACTCACATGTGTCGTTCTAATACTGTGTTCCTGCCAGGACTTCTATATAAACCTGCAGCCACTGCGGTGATATGAATTCCGGCAAAACAGTTAGTTCTGTTTGTGATACTGCGACTCTGATTTCCGAATAATAAATTATTTATAATAAATTATTTCTTAGCATCTTTCGGTCTCTTTGCTCCATATTTGGAACGAGCCTGTCTTCTCTTAGCGACACCTGCTGTATCCAGTGTACCTCTGATGATGTGGTATCTGGTACCAGGTAAGTCTTTTACTCTTCCTCCACGGATCAATACAACGCTATGCTCCTGAAGGTTGTGTCCTTCTCCTGGAATGTAGCTTGTTACTTCGATTCCGTTGGAAAGACGAACTCTGGCGATTTTTCTTAAAGCAGAGTTTGGTTTCTTAGGTGTAGCAGTTTTTACAGCTGTACAAACGCCTCTCTTCTGTGGTGAAGAAGCGTCGATACTCTTCTTTCTTAAAGAGTTGAATCCTTTTTGTAATGCTGGTGCAGTAGATTTTGCAACAGTTGTCTGTCTACCTTTTCTTACTAACTGGTTAAATGTAGGCATTCCTTTCACCTCCTGTAGTATTTTGCGGGTTATGTCCTACCCTGTGGCTGCTTTTTTTAATCTTCATGAGGATGCAAATATTCCTGTTTTTTTGCGCATCCTAGGCTATTATACGTTCTGAGATTCTTTCTGTCAAGATCCTTTCCGCAATATTTTCACCAGATTGTTTTCCCCTGTTTCTTTCTTTCTATCTTTTTTTGCTTCTTTTCATATTTTTTTACCTTTTTTCTGTCTTTTTGTTTTTCTTCTATATTTAATGCGCAGTCTGTTTTTTTCCTCTTCTTTTTTTATTTTTGTCAACTGCTCATCACCGAAAGGTAATGGGCTTGTATAAAATTTCTTATAATTTATTGAATATACTGGACAAGCAGACATTTCAATGATATGATAGCCCCAAAATGGAGGTGATTTTTTGAGGACATTATTAAAACCACTGTCATTCATACCGGCACTTCTGTTGATGTATATGATTTTCTCTTTTTCAGGTCAGGTTGGAGAGACTTCCTCTGATCTGAGTTTCCGCGTCAGCTGTAAGATTGTTTCGATTGGAAATGATATTCTCGGAACAGATCTGACTACGGACCGCATTGAACATTATGCGTCCAAGATTCACGGTTTCGTCAGAAAGCTGGCACATATGACAGAATATTTTGCGCTTGCAGTCGCTGTTGCTTTTCCTCTCTACGTCTATGGACTGAGAGGTATTTTATTAATGCTGATTGCAGGAGCCTTTTGTGTCGCATTTGCCTGCGGAGATGAATTCCATCAATCTTTTGTGAATGGGCGCAGTCCTTCAAAAAGAGACGTATTGATCGACAGTATCGGCATTTTTTGCGGTATTATTCTGGTTCGGATGGTCGGCTGGACAGGGCGCATGACCATCTTCCGCAAAAAAGAGACAAGCGCTGCCACAGAGCAGATCCCTGCATGGAGCGCTCCCCCGCCATATCCTCCGCAAAATAACGGAAATATGACGGCAAACCCCTTTCCTTCCGGACAGCCGCAGACAAATCAGCAGATGCCTCCCCCTGGTCCTCAGCCTGGGGATTCCAATCAAAACTGGCAGCCGCATCAGCAGCCCTATTCTGCTGAATCAAATCATAAAAATTTTCAAAATAACTGGAATGAGGAATACGAATATGAGGACGAAGAGGATACAGATGAGGAAAAACCGCTTCGCCTGTTTCACTACGATGATGAGTATGAGGAAGAAGAGGTGGAAGAGAACGACGAGATGCTTAACGCTTTAAAATCAAAGCTTTCTTCTATCAGAAAGCCTTCCGGCAAAAAACATAAGCACGAATAAGGAAAGGGAATTCTTATGTCAAAACGTTATGACGGTTTTCCAGATGGAAACCATGCAAATAGTCAAAATGGTCAGAATTCATATAACCAGAATTTTTATCAGAACAATCCAAATTTTAACAACGGCTATCCGGGCGGAGGATATCCCCCGTACAATCAACCGCCTCGCAAAGGAAAAAAGAAAAAGTCAAAGACACGCCGTATCGTTCTCTTTGTCCTCGAGGTTCTTGTTCTTCTGCTTCTGGCAGGCGGGCTGTTCATCGGTGCAAAGTTCGGTAAATTAAATACAAAGTCTCTTGATACTTCAAACATTATCATCAATCCTGGCGTCTCTTCCGAGGACGGTTCTTCCAAGCTCTCCGGCTACCGGAATATTGCGCTGTTCGGCGTCGATTCCCGAACGGGAGATCTGGAAAGCGGCACAAACAGCGATACGATTATGATTGCAAGCATCAACAATGACACAAAAGAAATCAAACTTGTCTCCGTCTACCGTGACACCTATCTCGACACAACGCTTGGCTATTATACAAAAGCGACGGAAGTGTACGGCGCCGGCGGCGCTCAGGCAGCAGTCAATATGCTGAATAAAAATCTCGATCTTGATATCGTCGATTATGTGACCGTTGATTTTAATGCTGTCGCTGCTGCTGTAGATGCAGTTGGAGGAATCGATCTTACGATTGAAGAGGATGAAGTAGGATTCTTAAATGACTATCTTGTGGAAACCTCTCAGGTACTTGGAATTGATTCCTATGAAAATATCCCAGGTCCGGGAACGTATCATGTGGACGGTCTTCATGCGCTTGCATACTGCCGTATCCGCTATACGGACGGAAATGATTTCAAGCGGACAGAACGTCAGAGAACGGTATTGATGAAAGTAATGGAAGCTGCGAAATCAGCTGGTATCCTTCAGTTAAATGCTCTGATTGATGAACTGTTTCCTATGGTCTATACCAGTTTATCTGCGACAGAAATCTTAGGTCTTGCCAAAGATGCTCTTTCCTATACCATCGGAGAGACAAAAGGATTTCCTTTCAATCTGGCAAACTATGATGCTGACAAGTCCTATGTGGCTCCTGTCAATTTGGCCCAAAACGTATCAGAACTGCACGCTTTCTTGTTTAACGATACGGATTATATTCCTTCCGATACGGTTCAGGAAATCAGCAACAATATTATTTATGAGACAGGGCTTCAATAAAAAAACATTTTTCATCAAAAAACCCTCACACCGGAAATCCGGTGCGAGGGTTTTCTTTTATTTATTCATCGCTATCCTGAACAGAAATCAGTTCTTCTTCTCCAGAAGTGGGCATATTTGCCGTCTCCTGTGATACTTCTAATTCGACAAACGCATCGTCGTCTTCATCCATGTTCTCTGCCTGAATCTTGACATTGCGATATCTCTTCAGACCTGTTCCGGCTGGAATCAGTTTACCGATAATTACATTCTCTTTCAGTCCGATCAGAGGATCGACTTTTCCTTTGATTGCAGCTTCTGTCAGAACTTTCGTTGTCTCCTGGAAAGAAGCAGCGGATAAGAAGGAGTTTGTTGCAAGGGAAGCTTTTGTGATACCAAGCATTACCTGTTTTCCTTCTGCCGGCTCTTTGCCCTGTGCAATCATTTCTGCATTGATATCTTCAAATTCCAGATTATCTACCATTGTTCCCGGAAGAAGATCGGTATCACCGTTATTTTCAACACGGATTTTCTTCAGCATCTGGCGCACAATCACTTCGATATGTTTATCGTTGATTTCTACACCCTGCAGACGATATACACGCTGTACTTCCTGGATCATGTAATCCTGAACAGCACGCACACCTTTGATCTTCAAGATATCATGCGGATTTACGCTACCTTCTGTCAGCTCGTCGCCGGCTTCCAGATACGTTCCGTCCTGAATCTTGATTCTGGAACCGTACGGGATCAGATATGTCTTCATCTCTCCTGTCTCTTTGTTCACAACCTCGATCTCACGTTTCTTCTTCGTATCTTTGATTGTGGCAACACCTGCGATCTCAGTGATAATAGCAAGTCCTTTCGGTTTTCTTGCTTCAAAAAGCTCCTCGACACGAGGAAGACCCTGTGTGATATCGCCGCCGGCAACACCGCCCGTATGGAACGTACGCATTGTCAGCTGTGTACCAGGCTCACCGATCGACTGTGCGGCAATGATTCCGACAGATTCTCCGACCTGTACCGGCTCTCCTGTTGCCAGGTTAGCGCCGTAACATTTTGCGCAGACACCAATATGAGATTTACATGTCAGGATCGTACGGATCTTGATCTTCTCAAATGGTTTTCCGTCTTTGTCCACGCCTTCCTGCATGATGCGTGCAGCGCGTTTCGGAGTGATCATGTGGTTTGCTTTTACAATAACTTCTCCGTTTTTATCACAGATGGTCTCGCAGGAGAATCGTCCTGTGATACGTTCCTGAAGACTTTCGATCTCTTCACGTCCGTCGCGGAATGCTTTTACATACATTCCCGGAATTTCTTTTCCTTCGCAGCAGTCGACTTCACGGATGATCAGTTCCTGAGATACATCGACAAGACGTCTTGTCAGGTAACCGGAATCGGCTGTACGAAGCGCTGTATCAGACAGACCTTTACGAGCTCCATGAGCAGACATGAAGTATTCCAGTACGTCAAGACCTTCACGGAAGTTCGACTTGATAGGCAGCTCGATTGTATGACCAGTTGTATCTGCCATCAATCCTCGCATACCAGCCAGCTGTTTGATCTGTTTATCAGAACCACGGGCTCCGGAATCCGCCATCATAAAGATGTTATTATATTTATCAAGTCCGTCCAGCAGCGCTTTTGTCAGAATATCATCGGTATTTTTCCATGTCTCGACAACTTCTTTGTAACGCTCTTCCTCTGTGATCAGGCCTCGTTTGTAGTTTCTTGTAATTAAGTCTACGGTATCCTGTGCTTTCTTGATCAGTTCCGGTTTTTCAGGCGGAACGGTCATGTCAGAAATGGATACGGTCATCGCAGCTCGTGTGGAGTATTTATATCCCATTGCTTTGATATCGTCCAGAACTTCTGCTGTCTTTGTAGCGCCATGTGTGTTAATTACTTTTTCCAGAATCTGTTTCAGGCCTTTTTTGCCCACATGGAAATCTACTTCCAGTTTCAGTTCATTTCCAGGAATGCTTCTATCTACAAATCCCAAATCCTGCGGCAGGATTTCATTGAAGATAAATCTTCCCAGTGTAGATTCTACATTTCCTGTCAGCTTTGTGCCGTCAGCCATCACTTTGCTCATACGAACGGTGATTCTTGTCTGAAGAGTCAGCACTTTATTTTCATATGCGAGAATCGCTTCATTTACGCTCTTGAAGAATTTGCCTTCTCCCTTTACTCCCGGTCTTTCCTGTGTCAGATAATAGATACCAAGCACCATATCCTGAGAAGGAACAGCAACCGGACCTCCATCGGAAGGTTTCAGCAAGTTGTTCGGGGATAACAGAAGGAAACGGCATTCTGCCTGCGCTTCCACAGAAAGCGGCAGATGCACAGCCATCTGGTCACCGTCAAAGTCGGCGTTGAATGCGGTACATACAAGCGGATGCAGTTTAATTGCCTTACCTTCAACCAGAATCGGCTCAAATGCCTGGATACCCAGTCTGTGAAGCGTAGGGGCACGGTTTAACATAACCGGATGTTCTTTAATTACTTCTTCCAGAACATCCCATACTTCCGGCTGAAGTTTCTCCACCATCTTCTTCGCATTTTTGATGTTGTGAGACGTACCGTTTGATACGAGCTCTTTCATTACAAACGGTTTGAACAGCTCAATCGCCATCTCTTTCGGTAAACCGCACTGATAAATTTTCAGTTCCGGTCCTACAACGATAACAGAACGTCCGGAATAGTCAACACGTTTTCCGAGCAGGTTCTGACGGAAACGACCGGATTTACCTTTTAACATATCGGACAGAGATTTCAGGGCGCGGTTTCCAGGTCCTGTCACCGGACGTCCGCGGCGTCCGTTATCAATCAGGGCGTCAACTGCTTCCTGAAGCATTCTCTTTTCGTTTCTGACAATGATATCAGGCGCTCCTAATTCCAGAAGTCTTTTCAGACGATTGTTTCTGTTGATAATTCTTCTGTACAGATCGTTCAGGTCAGATGTCGCAAAACGGCCTCCGTCGAGCTGTACCATCGGGCGCAGATCCGGCGGAATTACAGGAATCACAGTCATAATCATCCATTCCGGTCTGTTTCCTGAACCGCGGAATGCTTCGATTACTTCCAGTCTCTTGATAATTCTTGCGCGTTTCTGACCTGTGGATTCTTTCAATCCCTTCTTTAATTCTACGGATTCTGCTTCTAGATCAATCGCTTCAAGCAATTCTTTGATTGCCTCTGCTCCCATTCCGACACGGAAAGTTGGCTTTCCGTCCGGACCGCTGAATTTCTCACATGCTTCCTGATATTCACGCTCTGTCAGAACCTGTTTGTACATCAGGTTGCTTTTTCCTTTATCCAGAACGATATAGTTTGCAAAGTACAGTACTTTTTCCAGGACTCTCGGAGAAATATCCAGAATCAGTCCCATACGGGACGGGATTCCTTTAAAATACCAGATGTGGGAGACCGGCGCTGCGAGTTCAATATGTCCCATACGTTCTCTTCGCACGCTGGATTTTGTAACCTCTACACCGCATCGGTCACAGATTACGCCTTTATAGCGGATTTTTTTATATTTTCCGCAGTGACATTCCCAGTCTTTGCTCGGTCCAAAGATACGCTCGCAGAACAGTCCATCCTTTTCCGGTTTCAGAGTTCTATAATTAATGGTTTCCGGTTTCTTTACTTCTCCGTGTGACCATTCCCTGATCTTTTCAGGAGAAGCAAGACCGATCTTAATGGAATCAAACGTCATCGGTTGATATGTTTCATTCGTTGTTGTTTCTGACATTTATGGTACTCCTTTCCATAATAACTGTCTTGATTCGTGAACTGCTGTATTTCCAAGTTCTATTCTTCGTCGCTGCTTCCTAAAATCTTGCTTGCGAAGGAATCAGCATCGTCATCCGTATCCACGGAATAGTCATCCTCTTCGATATTGACATAGTCCTCTCCGTCATATTCCTGCTTGCTGTAGCCATGACGTGCGAACTCATTTTCGTCCTGATATCCGTCATTTCCTTCCATTGTCGCACGGATATCTGCATCGCTGTAGTCAACTGTCTCCATGATCTCCACTTCTGTCTGATCATCTTTGAGCACTTTGACATCCAGTCCAAGTGACTGAAGTTCTTTCAGCAATACCTTAAATGATTCAGGAATACCAGGTTCAGAGATATTTTCTCCTTTGATGATTGCCTCGTATGTCTTCACACGTCCGACAACATCATCTGATTTTACGGTCAGAATCTCCTGAAGAGTATAGGATGCACCGTAAGCTTCCAGCGCCCATACCTCCATCTCTCCGAAACGCTGTCCTCCGAACTGCGCTTTACCGCCCAGTGGCTGCTGTGTTACTAAGGAGTAAGGACCTGTAGAACGCGCATGGATCTTATCATCAACAAGATGATGCAGTTTCAGATAGTGCATGTGTCCGATTGTTACCGGACTGTCGAAATATTCTCCCGTTCTTCCGTCACGGAGTCTTACTTTTCCATCTCTTGAAAGCGGTACGCCTTTCCAGAGCGCTCTGTGATCTCTGTTTTCATACAGATAATCCATAACCTCAGGAAGCAGTTCCTCTTCATGTTTTGCTTTAAATTCATCCCATTCCAGATTGACATAATCATTTGCCAGATCCAGTGTGTCCATGATATCAATCTCGTTTGCACCGTCAAAGACAGGCGTTGAGATATTAAATCCAAGCGCTTTCGCTGCCAGACTTAAATGTATTTCCAATACCTGTCCGATATTCATACGTGAAGGCACACCAAGTGGGTTCAGCACGATGTCAAGCGGACGTCCGTTTGGCAGGAATGGCATATCTTCTACAGGAAGTACACGGGAGACAACACCCTTGTTTCCGTGACGTCCAGCCATCTTATCTCCCACAGAGATTTTTCTCTTCTGAGCGATGTAGATGCGGACTGCCTGATTTACTCCAGGTGACAATTCATCACCATTTTCTCTTGTGAATACTTTTGCATCAACAACGATACCATATTCTCCGTGAGGAACTTTCAGGGAAGTATCACGAACTTCTCTAGCCTTCTCACCGAAGATTGCTCTAAGCAGTCTTTCTTCTGCTGTCAGCTCTGTCTCTCCTTTTGGAGTTACTTTTCCGACCAGAATATCTCCGGCGCGCACTTCTGCACCGATGCGGATAATTCCACGATCATCCAGATCTTTCAGCGCATCGTCGCCGACACCCGGAACGTCTCTTGTGATCTCTTCCGGTCCTAATTTTGTATCTCTTGCCTCTGCCTCATATTCTTCAATATGAACAGAAGTATAGACATCATCCATGACAAGTCTTTCACTCAGAAGAACGGCATCCTCGTAGTTATATCCTTCCCATGTCATAAATCCGATCAGAGGGTTTTTACCAAGAGCGATCTCTCCGTTTGAAGTGGAAGGACCATCTGCGATAACCTGACCTGCTTCCACATGGTCGCCCTTAAATACGATGGATCTCTGGTTGTAGCAGTTGCTCTGGTTACTTCTTGCAAATTTTGTCAGATGATATTCATCTTTTGTTCCGTCATCATTCTTCATGATGATCACTTTGGAAGTGGAATACTCGATTGTACCGGATTTCTTTGCTACAATGCAGACACCGGAGTCAACGGCTGCTTTTGTCTCAATACCAGTACCGACAACAGGAGCTTCTGTCGTCAGAAGAGGAACGGCCTGTCTCTGCATGTTGGATCCCATCAGAGCTCGGTTGGCATCATCGTTTTCCAGGAAAGGAATCAGCGCTGTAGCGACAGAGAATACCATCTTAGGAGATACGTCCATGTAATCAAACATAGTACGTTCGTATTCCTGTGTCTCCTCACGATAACGTCCAGATACATTTTTGTGCAGGAAATGGCCTTCTTCATCGAGCGGCTCATTCGCCTGTGCAACATGGTAATTGTCTTCCACGTCAGCTGTCATATATTCTACTTCATCCGTAACACGAGGGTTTTTCGGATCTGTTTTATCAATTTTACGGTATGGAGCCTCAATAAATCCATATTCATTAATTCTCGCATAGGTTGCAAGGGAGTTGATCAATCCGATGTTCGGACCTTCAGGCGTCTCGATCGGACACATTCTTCCATAATGAGAATAGTGAACGTCTCGCACCTCGAATCCTGCTCTGTCTCGGGACAGACCGCCAGGTCCAAGTGCGGAGAGACGTCTCTTATGTGTCAGCTCTCCAAGCGGGTTATTCTGATCCATGAACTGGGACAGCTGGGAAGAACCAAAGAATTCTTTTACAGCAGCGGTAACCGGTTTGATATTGATCAGAGACTGTGGTGAGATACCGTCCATATCCTGTGTCGTCATTCTTTCACGGACAACACGCTCCAGTCTGGACAGACCGATGCGATACTGGTTCTGAAGCAGCTCGCCTACGGCTCTGATACGTCTGTTGCCCAGATGGTCGATGTCATCATCATTTCCGATGCCATATTCCAGATGAATATTGTAGTTGATGGAAGCGATGATATCCTCTTTTGTGATATGTTTCGGTACAAGCTCATGGCTGTTCTTTTTCAGAGCATCCTTGAGATCCTCTATGTTTTCATTTTCTTCTAAAATCTTCTCTAAAACTGGATAGTATACAACATCCTCAGCAATGCCTAACTCTTTCAGCTCTGCTCTGCTCAGATCCACATAGTGCATCGGATCAACCATCATATTGGAGATGACCTTTGTATTGCACGTCTCTGTCTGAATCCAGACAAAAGGAACTGCTGCATTCTGAATCTCGTCGGCAAGTTCGCGGGATACTTCTGTGCCAGCCTCTGCCAGGATCTCCCCTGTCGTCATGTCAACAACGTCCTCAGCAAGAACATGACCGGCAATTCTGTTTCTCAGTTTTAATTTCTTATTAAATTTATAACGTCCAACTTTTGCCAGATCATATCTTCTTGGATCAAAGAACATGCTGGTAATCAAGCTTTCTGCACTGTCTACGGCAAGCGGCTCGCCTGGACGGATCTTCTTGTATAATTCCAAAAGCCCTTCCTGATAGCTCGTAGCGGTATCTTTTGCCAAGCTTGCCAAAATTTTCGGTTCTTCACCGAACAATTCTATGATTTCTGCATTTGTACCGATTCCCAGGGCGCGAATTAAAACAGTGATCGGAACTTTTCTTGTTCTGTCCACACGAACACTGAAAACATCGTAAGAGTCTGTCTCATATTCCAGCCATGCACCACGGTTTGGAATTACTGTAGAAGAAAATAATTTTTTTCCTAATTTATCATGTGAAATCGCATAATAAATACCCGGAGAACGTACCAGCTGACTGACGATAACTCGCTCAGCTCCGTTGATCACAAATGTACCGGTTGCTGTCATAATCGGAAGATCGCCCATGAAAATCTCATGTTCGTAAATCTTGTCCTCTTCTTTATTATGAAGCTTTACTTTAACCTTTAAAGGTGCAGCGTATGTTGCATCTCTCTCTTTACACTCTTCAATGGAGTATTTCACATCGTCCTCGCACAATGTAAAGTCCACAAATTCCAAACTTAATTTTCCACTATAGTCAACAATTGGAGAAATGTCGTCAAAAACTTCTTTCAGCCCCTCATCCAGGAACCATTGATACGAATCCCTTTGCACCTCAATCAAGTTAGGCATTTCGAGAACTTCTTTTTGTTTCGAATAACTCATACGCAGGCTTCTGCCATTTGTTATAGGACGTATCCTGTTTTTCTTCATTGATGTTTCACCCCTGTTCTTTCTATCTAAAATGCAGTTTTCTTCGTTCACTTTTGGGCATAGTTGTGCCTTAGGGCGCACTCTTGCACAATAGTGCATTTTCCATGCTATCACAATTTTTTGAGAATGTCAATCTCATTTTTCTACTTTTTTATTTCTTTTTTTACGGAAGCCGATTATTTTAAAAATCAGACAGAGAGTGCATTCAAAAAAGGAAACTCCTTTTCTTTTTTTGCACTCTCTGCCCGGTTGTTCTATTTTGTTTGGCTTAAAATATACTGATAGATATCTCGATATGTCTGATCTGTATAATGTACGCCGTCTATCGTTCCAAAGCCAATCTGTTTTAAATAGCTGTATGCGTCGATATAGCGAGTCGGAAACGCCGCTTTCATCTTTTTGTTGAAAGCTTCCACTTCTGGCGTCGATTTATGACGTTCTATAATTTCCGGATAATTGATATCATCGACCGGATTTACGGACATAATATAAATCTTCGCCATCGGATACATCTTAAACAGATCCTTGTACAGATTAATATATTTCTCACAGTTTCCGACATCGTTGACACCTAAGTTTAAAATAATTTTTGCCTTCGGATTCTTCTCCAGATATTTTTGAAGATCTCCCATTCCTGTGCTTCTAAACCAGAAGTAGCCGCATCCGCTTCTCGCCACATACAAATGATCCGGATTGTTGATAACTCTGCTCATCAATACGGTTCGGGAATCTCCGCAGAAAATATAGGTTCTCTCTTCCGTATCTTCCACTCTGCGCCCGTCGCTTCCGAGATAATATCCGTCCACCCACTGGTTTACCAGCATGATACCTTCATTTGAAAAGCAGTACCAGCTTCCCTCAATCTCTTTCCAGCCGACAGCGCCGGAGCCGTCTTCCTCAAAGTAACACCAATAGTTATTATGTACCTTTTCCCATCCCACGGTCACTCTTCCAGTCTCTGTCAGATGATACTGTTTTCCATCGATCATCTTCCAGCCGCGTACCGGAGTTCCTGTCGCTGAAAAGTAATGGCGGTAAGTCTTTCCGTCTGAAGGATCTTTAATCATCTCCCAGCCGGATGCACGCGTTCCATCTTCCCGGAAATAATACATTTTGTCATCAATTTGAGTCCAGCCGCGCACCATCAGACCACGCTCATTAAAATAATAATAATTTCCTCCATACCGCAGCATTCCAACAGCCAGTGTTCCGTCCGGCTTCAGATAGCAAGTGCGGTCTCCGTTTCTGAGCCAGTAATTGACTGCAAGCTGCCCGTTGCTCTTAAAATAATACTTTCTGTTTCTATATGTATAAAATCCGACACGGCGATATCCATTTGCGTCGAAGCAATAGATTCTCCCTTCAATCCGCGCCCATCCGTTTTTCAGATACTGATTTGTTTTCAACTTAAAACGATATCCCTTTGAACTTTTCACCCAAGTTCCTACCTGATTCGGCGTCTTTCTCATATTGCTGACCAGATCATACTGGTATGCGGACGCCTGGCGTACATCCTCAATGTTTAAAGCAGCCTCCGCACAAATCGAAGAATCTGGCGCCATAAATGACAATGCCGTACATAAACATATCATAAGACCTGTTTTTTTCCACCATCCCATATTTCCATTCTCCCTTCTGTATGGCACAGTTGCCCATACAATCCTCTGTGCAGTTTCCCTTCTCTGCACCGTCTGATTGCCTGTTTCTGACTGCTGCATTTTTTCTGTAAATCTTTTTCTGAGATTTTAAAAAAAGGGAACCGCAATTACGGTTCCCTATATTCGCTCGCAAAATTATTTTAAAGTAACTTTAGCGCCTTCTGCTTCTAATTTTGTCTTCATTTCTTCAGCTTCAGCTTTGGATACGCCTTCTTTGATTACCTTAGGAGCTCCGTCAACTACTTCTTTCGCTTCTTTTAAGCCTAATCCTGTAGCTTCACGAACAACTTTGATAACTTTAACTTTGTTTGGTCCAACTTCTGTCAGTTCTACGTCGAACTCATCTTTTTCTTCTGCTGCTTCTGCTGGGCCAGCTGCTGCTACAACAACACCTGCTGCTGCGGATACACCAAATTCTTCTTCACATGCTTTTACTAAATCGTTTAATTCTAATACGGATAATTCTTTGATAGCTTCAATAAATTCAGCTGTTGTTAATTTTGCCATTATTCTTTCCTCCTATAATCTCTTTTTATATGTTCTGACTCTTAAGCTTCTTTTGCTTCAGCGATCTGTTTAACCACACGAGCGAAGTTTGCAATAGGTGACTGCATACTTCCAAGCAATCTTCCGAGAAGTTCTTCTCTTGATGGGATGCTTGCCAGTGCCTGTACCTCTTTCTCGTCGTAGTAGTTTCCTTCTACAACTGCTGCAACCAGTTTTAAGCTTGGGATTGTCTTAGCATATTTTGCAATGATTCTTGCTGGTGCTGTAGCATCAGTTTTAGAAATTGCAACTGCGTTTGGTCCTTCCAGATGTTTGCTCATCGGCTCACATGGAGTTCCCTGGAATGCAAAGTTCATCATTGTGTTTTTGTAAACTTTGTATACGATACCAGCTTCTCTTAACTCTTTACGAAGAGCTGTATCCTGTTCTACAGTGATTCCACTGTAAGTAACTAATACGACAGCTGCTGCGTTGTCAATATGTCCAGCAATCTCTTCCACGATTGGTTTCTTAAGTTCCACTTTTGCCATGAATGGTGCACCTCCTTATAGATTTGTGTACCGCCGTCTCAAATT
This sequence comes from Eubacteriales bacterium, assembly GCA_030526005.1. Classification (GTDB taxonomy): domain Bacteria; phylum Bacillota; class Clostridia; order Lachnospirales; family Lachnospiraceae; genus JAGZHZ01. The sequence continues at coordinate 25,387 of JAUNDP010000019.1, read as the reverse complement.
TTGGAATATAAAAAAGCCTTTCTGTCTGCACGACAAAAAGGCTGTAAATTCAACAAAATGAACTATACTCCTCGGTAGGCAGTTTCCTTTTACACTTTTCAGTACCTACTGTCTTCGGCAGTTTCCTGACATAATATATCATCTATGTCTTTGTTTGTCAAGATGTTTTTTACTCTGTTTTTATTTTGCTCTTGTGCGAATTTCTTCTTTGATTTCCGCGATAAACGCATCTAACGCTTTCTGACCCTGGTCTCCGTCTTTGCGGCTTCTGACAGCAACTAAGTTTTCTTCCTCTTCCTTTGCTCCTGCGATCAGCATGTATGGCACTTTCTGTGTCTGTGCCTCGCGGATCTTGTATCCGATCTTCTCAGAACGTGTATCGATCTCAGCGCGGATTCCTGCGTCTTTGAGCGCATTTAAAACTTTCTCGCTGTACTCGATATATTTATCGGAGATTGGCAGCACTTTCACCTGAACCGGCGCCAGCCATGTCGGGAATGCGCCTGCAAAATGCTCGATCAGGATACCGATGAAGCGTTCGATAGAACCAAATGCAACACGGTGAATCATGATTGGTCTGTGTTTCTCTCCGTCCGCTCCTGTATACTCCAGGTTGAAGCGCAGCGGAAGCTGGAAGTCAAGCTGGATCGTTCCGCACTGCCATGTTCTTCCGATGGAATCCTCCAAATGGAAGTCAATCTTCGGTCCGTAGAATGCGCCGTCTCCTTCATTTACAACGTAATCCAGCCCCAGATCGTCGAGAGCGCTTCTCAGTCCGTCTGTAGCCATCTCCCAGTCTTCGTCGCTTCCCATGCTGTCTTCCGGACGTGTGGACAACTCTACATGATATTTGAATCCAAACAGGCTGTACACCTCATCAATCAGTCTTGCAACGCCTTTGATCTCATCTTTGATCTGTTCCGGCATCATAAAGATATGCGCATCGTCCTGTGTGAAACAACGCACACGCATCAGTCCGTGAAGCTGACCTGATTTTTCATGGCGGTGAACAAGCCCCAGCTCGCCCATACGCAGCGGCAGATCACGATAAGAACGTGGTTCCGACTGATATACCAAGATTCCGCCTGGGCAGTTCATCGGTTTGATCGCAAAATCCTGCTCATCGATCACGGTTGTATACATATTGTTTTTATAGTGATCCCAATGACCGGATGTCTCCCACAGGCTTCTGTTTAACATGATCGGCGTTGCGATCTCCTGATATCCGTTTTTTGTATGCAGTTCATGCCAGTAATCCAGCAGTGTATTTTTTAAGATCATTCCCTTTGGCAGGAAGAATGGGAATCCAGGACCTGCATCGTGCATCATAAACAATCCCAGTTCACGTCCCAGTTTTCTGTGGTCACGTTTCTTTGCTTCTTCCAGCATTGCCAGATACTCATCCAGCTCTGCTTTTTTCGGGAATGCGGTTCCGTAGATACGGGTCAGCATCTTATTGTGTTCATTTCCTCTCCAGTAAGCTCCTGCAAGGCTTGTCAGTTTAAATGCCTTTACTGGTTTTGTGCTCATCAGGTGAGGTCCTGCACAAAGGTCAATAAACTCTCCCTGCTGATAAAAGCTGATCTCTGCATCTTCCGGAAGATCTTCAATCAGTTCCACTTTATATGGCTCCTGGCGTTCTTCCATAAATGCGATTGCTTCTGCTCTTGGTTTTGTGAAGCGTTCGATCGGCAGATCTTCTTTTGCAATCTTCTTCATTTCCGCTTCGATCTTTTCGAGATCTTCTGTGCTAAATGGGGTTTCTCTGTCTAAATCATAGTAAAATCCGTCTGCGATAGATGGTCCGATCGCCAGTTTTGTATCTGGATAGAGACGTTTGATCGCCTGCGCCATGATATGGGATGTCGTATGGCGGTAAGCTGCCAGTCCTTCCGGGTCCGATACGGTGTGAATATTCAATGTGCAGTCTTTGTCTACAATATGTCTTAAATCTACGATTTCTCCATCTACTTCACCGACTGCTGCCATTCTTGCCAGTCCTTCACTGAGGTCTTTTGCGATCTCGATGACAGACATTGGCTGACCATACTCTTTTTTTGTACCATCTTTTAATGTGATAATCATCTTTTTATCTTCCTTTCTTTCATTCATTTTCTGTCGGACACGCTATGTCCTGCCGAAAAAAATCCCTTGCAGTCGCTTTGACTGCAAGGGACGAATACTTTATGTGATTCGCGGTTCCACCCTAATTGTTATGAAAACCACTCATTTCTGACGATAACGGAGTCACCGGACCGGATTGGGGCCACTCAAAGGTAGTTTTCAGCTGCTTTTCGATAAGATACTCCCAGCTCTGTATCTCTCTCTGTGATCCTCCAACAGCTTACTCTTCTTCTCAACGTGTTGTCCTTATACTGTATTTATCATATAGCAGGAGATGAATCGTGTCAAGAGGAAAGATGAATTCTGAATTAGAATCTCAGGCTCAGACAGCTCAGTCCGCCGTCAATCTTACGGTATTCAGAAGTATCCACCAGAAGAACTTCATAGCCGGCATCTTTTACAATCTGCGCTACCTTCGGGAAGTTCGCCGGAACGATCACTTTTCCGTTCACCCAGATGCAATTTGCAGCGTATGCTTCTTCCTGCGGAATTACATATTTGTTATATTTTGCAAAGTCCGGTTTGTCAATAAACTCTCCGGAAACAAGCATATTGTTGTTTTCAATATAGTTGACGCCTGTTTTTAAGTGAAGTACTTCTGTCAGTTCGACTTCAGATCCTGTCATACCATATTTTTCCAGAATTGCGATGAACTGGCGGATTCCCTCTTCATTTGTTCTCGCAGAACGGCCTACATAGAAGTGATCTCCCACCATCATGACATCTCCACCTTCCAGTGTTCCCGGTGCTTTGATATATTCGATGCAGTCCTCGCTGTAAAATTTCTTGATTACAGGAACCATTGCTTCTACTTCTCTGTTTCTGGAAGCTGCTCCTGGATTTGTGATAATCGCACATTTTCTTGTCAGCACTGCTGTATCTTCCACGAAGCAGGAATCTGGGAATTCTTCGTCTGCCTCCAGAACTGTCACATTGACGCCGCAGCTTTTTAACGCTTCGATATAAGCGTCATGCTGTTTTAATGCCAGTTCATAATCTGGTTTTCCCAGTTCCGGTGCGGAAGTAATTCCTTCTGTAATTTTACTGCATGGTCTTTTTACAATCACATTCTGAAACATTATTCTCTCTCCTATCATTGATTCTACTTTTATTGTCTATAATACTTTTGATAAGAACTCCTGCAGACGTTTGTTCTGCGGATGTTCAAAAAATTCTTTCGGCGTATTTTCTTCTTTGATGACTCCTTCATCAACGAACAGAATCTTTGTCGCTACTTCTTTTGCGAATCCCATCTCATGCGTCACGATCACCATCGTCATGCCCTCGTCCGCCAGCTCTCGGATCAAGTCTAAAACCTCTCCTACCATCTCCGGATCAAGCGCGGATGTCGGCTCGTCAAACAGCATAACCTCCGGGTTCATCGCGAGCGCGCGCACGATTGCGATACGCTGTTTCTGTCCTCCAGAAAGTTTATTTGGATATTCGGAAGCTTTGTCTTCCAGCCCAATTCTTCGCAGAAGACGCATCGCATTTTCCTTTGCTTCTTCTTTCGTCTGAAGTTTTAATTTCACAGGTGCAAATGTGATATTCTCCAGCACTGTCTTATGCGGAAACAGATTAAAATGCTGGAATACCATCCCCATTCTCTGACGCATTTTGTCAATATCGCTTCTTGGATCTGTGATATTGACTCCGTCCACCCAGATTTCTCCCTCTGTCGGTTCTTCCAAAAGATTTAAGCAACGTAGAAACGTACTTTTTCCGGAACCGCTCGGACCTAAGATTACAATTTTTTCTCCCTGTTCAATTTTATAATCTATTCCATTTAAAACTTTCAGATCATGAAAACTTTTCTTTAAACCTTTAACCTCGATCACCCTGTTTTAACCTCTTTTCCAATATGCTTACACCCCAGGACATTACGATGACACAGATGAAATACACAGCCGCTATAAAAATCAACGGCATCATCGGTGACATTGTACGGCTTCTGACTAAGTCGGATGCTCTTGTCAGATCTACAACCGCAATATATCCCACAATAGAAGTTTCTTTTAACACTGCAATTCCCTCGTTGCAAAGAGCTGGCAGCGCTGACTTAAATGCCTGTGGCAGTATGATATGCACAATCGTTGTGGCTGCGCTCAGGCCAAGTGAACGGCCTGCTTCCATCTGTCCTGCGTCTACAGAGTTGATTCCACCTCGCACAACCTCGGAAACATACGCAGCAGAATTCAATCCCATCGCAATGCAACATACCACAATCTTGTTTGGGAATCCCGCCATAATGACAAATGCCATAATAAGCAGCTGTACAACAAGCGGAACGCCTCGCATAACAGCGACATATAATCCTAAAATTTTATCAACAACCCAACAAACTGCATACAAAAGCTTCTGCGCAAGCGTAATCGGTTTTCTCTTCTTCATCTGCGTAAATCCATAGCGCATGATGGCGATCAGAATTCCGGCAGCCAGCCCTACAATCAAAGAGACTACGGTAATTAAGAGCGTATTCTTAAATCCTGTCAGGAACACTTTATAGCGATCATCTCGGATAAAAGTTTTCTCAAAATCCGTAATAAAGGTTTCTATCCAGCCCATACCTTTTTTCCTTTCTTTTTCTGTCTTGTTTTTTTAATAATCTCCCCTCTAGAAAACAGGAGACATTTTTTCTATTCTGTCTATATCTCTTTCTTCATACTAAAACGTTTCGCTTTAAGCGAGAAAATAGCGGCATGTTCTTTGCCGCCATTTTCCACCTCACTGCACGTTTTTATTCCTCATTTGCAAGAGATGCCTTCTCACTGTGGTCCAGAATATATTTGTCCATTGTGCCGTCTTCTTTTAATGGTTTGATAATTTCATTTACTTTTTCAATCAGTTCTGTCTCGCCTTTTGCAGCTGCGATTGCATACTGCTCCTTCGTTGAACTTCCATCTTCATACACTGCTTCAAAACATTTTAAGTTTTCATTGTTTGCACAGATATTTTCAGCAAGCAACTTGTCACATACGATTGCCTGAACGTCTCCGGCATCCATTCCCATCGCTGCAACTGTCAGATCTTTATACTGCTGAACGGTTGCGCCTGTTCCTGACAGAACACCCATGTTGACTTCGTCAGACGCCAGAAAATCTCCTGTAGTTCCCAGCTGTGTGCCGATTATATATCCTGCCAGATCATTGATACATTCTACATTCTCATCGTCTTCTTTTACGACAATGTACTGATACGTATCGCAGTATGGCTCAGAAAATTCCATCGTATCCTGACGGTCTTCTGTAACTGTGATCGCTGCGATTGCGAGATCTGCTTCTCCATTTTCCAGATACATAGAAAGAGAGTCAAATGCTGTATTGATAATTTCAAGTTCTACGCCCAGTTCTTCTGCGATGTCAGCTGCCACTTCCATGTCAGCTCCTACTACATCTTCCCCCTTCATATATTCAAATGGAGGCCATGCTGCATCCGTAGCCACGATCAATGTTCCACGTTCTTTGATACGCTCTAAGGCACTGTCCTCTGCTGCCATAGTTGTAAATCCAGCCATCATACAAACACTCATCGCAATACTCAAATAACATGCAACTGCTTTTTTCATAATTTTTTCCTCCTCAGTGATCATTTTCTAATATTTTACGGCATTTCCTGTTCTTTTTACTTGCAAATCAGAAAAAGATCTCTTTTCTGTCTCGACCATCACGCATAAAATTTAAGTTTTTTTCTGAATCATGCATATTTATACAAACAATATTATAACAGCATTAAAAAAAAATGCAAGTTTTTTTTCCTGCATTTTTTTCATTGTACCTCTGTTTCTTTTTTTACAGGCAGCGCTTTTTCATGAGATTCTGTTTTTCAGTCCCAGATCGATTCTTTTTCCCAGCTCTCAATGTCCCCTGTCTCTGCATTAATCTCAAACTCATATTCATAGCTGTCATAGAAGATTTCTCCTTCATACAGCAGTCTTCCGTCATCATAGTCCAGTTCGAGATACACATCGTCTTCGCTTGCCCCAGGCACTTCTTCCAGTGCAATCTGCTGTGCTTCTTTTTCTGAAATCTTTGCATCTTCCATCCAGGAAGCGTCTTTAAATTCCCGGTCGATCTCAAAATCAACTTCTAAAATTTTTCCTGTCTCGGCATTGATTTCATAATCATATTCTTTTTTGTCTGTATAAAATTCCACATTATAGACAAATCTTCCATCTTCATGCTCAAATTCCACTCTTGATCTTTCTATCTCGTCTTTCTCAACTTTGGCATCTTCTGCCGCAATCTCCAGCGCTTCTTTTCTCGATATTTTTACGTTTTCCTCTTTTGCCGCCAAAGTTTTTCCTGCTCCTGCCGCCATAACAAATGCTGCCGCTAAAATCCCTGCAAATACTTTTGTTCTTTTATTATTCATAATCAAATCCTCCTTGATTTCATTTCTTTTTCTTTGTTGAGATCATTATAAGAGCAAAAGATTAAAATAAGATTAAAAAAAATCATTTTTTCTATTTTTCTGTAGGAAATTCAAATAGAAAGGTTGTCCCTTTCCCATAGACGCTCTTTGCCGATATTGTTCCTCCATGAGCTTCGACGATCCATTTCGCCATAGCCAGACCAAGTCCGCTTCCTTTCTCTGATCTGGAAGTATCTGCCTGATAGAATCGTTCCCAGATATACGGCAGCTTTTCTTCTTCGATTCCGATTCCATTATCCTCCACATATCCTGTGACTTTTTTATCCTGCTTTTCGATACCGACGCGAATCCATCCCCCTTCTTTTCCATATGTGACTGCGTTTCCGATTAAGTTCATCCACAAACGGATAAACATCGTCTCATCTGCATATCCTTCCACATCTTCCTCGATCTGCGTCTCAATCTGTATTCCTTTCTCCCGTGCAATCTCCTGCTGTTCCTCCACAGCCATCTCCGTCACCATCGAAAGATTCAACCATTCTTTCTTTACCACCTGACGGTTTTGATCGGCTCTCGCCAGAAAAAGAAGCTGTGCTGTCATATTTGCCATATTCTGTGCTTTTCTCTGTATGATCTGCACTGCTTTCTCTTCTTCCTCCGACAGGTTCTGATCTTCCAGCAAATATTCGCACTGCGATAAAATCACGGAGACCGGCGTGCGCAGTTCATGGGATACGTCAGAAGTAAACTGTTTTTCTTTTTCAAAAGAATATTCCAGCCGTTCCAGCATTCGATCAAATGTCTCGGCAAGCTTATAAATTTCATCTTTATGCAGATTGCTTCTGCACGCGCACTTCGCTGTCTTTTCTTTTTTATTCCGCACGGCATCGCTGTCTTTCTTTTTTGTATTCAGACCGATTCGTTTCGACAGATCCCCTTTTTCATAAATCTCACACGCTGTATCTGTGATCTTTGCGACAGGGCGAAGTGCGTGGCCAAGAAAAACATATCCAAGCCCTGCCGTCAAAAGCACCATCAACGGAAATAAGATCATGCTGAGGCGCAGTGTCACATTCAAACTGCTTTCTTCCTTTGAAACAGAAACAATTCCTCTGATAAATACAGAGCCATACGATTCGATTTCAGACACCGCATCCAGCACATACCACTCTTCTCCCTCCAGAGAAATCTTTTTCAGTCCTTCCGACAACTCTTCTTCATGCTTAAAGCTTCCCGGAACCCTGCCTCCTAGCTGTTTTCCATCTGCATCATATACAGAAAGATAGATGCCGTCTTCCGGCTCTAAAAAGTCTGAATCGATCTTCAGCTCGCCGTCTTCCCATTCCAGATCGTCAAATGCTTCCCACACTTGTTCTTTTAATTCTCTGTGTGCAGAATCTAAAATAGCGCTGCTACTCAGCGACAACAAAATTCCAAGCATTGCGGCTGTCAGAATCATCATAAAAAATGTGTACAGCAATGTCAGTTTCCATCTTAATGTCAATCGTTTTCTTTCTCCTCTCTCAATACATATCCTGCGCCGCGCACCGTATGAATCAGTTTTTTCTCAAACGGCGCGTCTATTTTCCGGCGCAGATAGCGAATATATACATCGATCACGTTGGAAGATCCCATATAGTCATAATTCCAGATATTCTGCTCAATCTTCTCACGCGACAGTACAATTCCCTGATTGAGCGCCAGATATCGCAAAATAGAAAATTCTTTGCTGGAAAGGTCAATTTCATTTCCTGCCCGTGATACTTTATGCGTATTTAAGTCCAGCATCAGATCTGCAATCTCAACGATATTTGTCTGTGTTCCCCCGGATGTGGATTTCCGAATCATCACTCGAATGCGTGCCAGAAGTTCCTCAAATGCAAATGGCTTTACGAGATAGTCGTCTGCTCCCAGATCGAGACCTGTGACACGGTCTTCAATACTGTCTTTTGCTGTCAGAAGCAGTACCGGAATATTTTTTTTCTTTCTGCGTATACTTTTGAGCACCGTCAAGCCGTCTGCTTTTGGCATCATAATATCCAGAATCACAGCCGCATATTCTGTGACCTCCAGATAATCCAAAGCCTCCTGTCCGTCATAGCACGCATCCACACTGTACTGCTGTTTCTCCAGTCTCTTCTTCAAAAGATCATTCAGATCTCTTTCATCTTCTGCAATTAAAATCCGCATCGCTACACCTCCTTGTTTTTTCCTTCCAAAATGCAGAACAGCGCGAAGCTTTAACTTCGCGCGTTCTTCTTTTATTTCAGGATATCTCCTGCGATATAGACGGAATTTTCATTTTCTTCGTCTGCATTTACTACTGTGATTTTTAAATTTTTCTTTCCTGTCACATCAAGAGTAAACGGGATTGCCTCCGTCATTTTTGTGATGCCATCCTGCTCGAAAACCAATTCATCGTCCGCATAGATCTCTACTTTTACCTTTCCTGCTGACTGTGTCTTGATTCCTGTACAGATAACTCCTGAAAACTCTGTATACTTTCCATCCAGCAGATACAAAGCAAAACCATTATCAGAAGAGTCAAGGCAGTAAGCTCCATCATACACATTTCCATAAGAATCCTGGAACAGACCTGCTTCATATTCCATTCCATCAGAATCCACAAGCTGCTGTTCTGCCAGACGTCCAGCAGCACCATTTATTTTTGGCGTCTCCGCATTTTCCAGAATCGTATCATTTAACAAGAGCCAGCCATAGCTGTATTCTCCTGTGTTCGATGTTTTAATTGTCAGCGTCTTCACCCCTGTCACATCCACTGTGAAGGAGATTGCTTTTTCCCATCCGCTGATGTCTGTGACCTGATATAACAATTTTCCATCTCCAAAGAATCCGATATTCATATCTGCATTTTGATCTGTATCCTGATATGTGCTTAAGATTCCGGAAATCTGCGTATATGCGCCGTCCAGATCATACGTCACCCATCCGTTGCCCGACGCATCCAAAACATAGGTAGATAAATACTCATTTCCATGGCAGTCAGCGATCTGTTCCTGATACTCATATCCTTCGCCTGCGATGATTTTCTCGTCCATCTCACCCAGTTCCTGATATGTTTTCACCGTGTCTTTATCATTTGAGATTTCCAGAATAAATCCGATTTCCATCGTCTCGTCATTGTCATTCCACTGGCCGTTTCCGGAATAGATCTCTACATACTTCTCTTTGATTCCTTCTCCTTTTTCACTGGCATTTGGCTCTCCGTCCTTCCAGTTGCTGTATGTCACAGATTCGCCGCTTACCCATTTGAAGTTTCCATTCTGTTCGGTATCGCTTCCGCCGATCCAATACTCAGATTCATTTCCTTTTTCGATCAGTTTCTCAATCCGTCTCTGCTCCTGAGGAGACGTGATGACTGCCAGATGCCCTCCTGCCTGCTCACAGAACTGTTTTGCTTTTTCCCATGTCATCGGCGTGTCAAACAGATAGTAACGATGGGAATCGTACTCCTCAAATGCTGCCGCCTGACTTGACGCTGACTGCGACACTTCCGGGAATGTATATCCATTCTTTTCCGGTACATTTTCGCTGTCTGGCAGATCCCATGCCGTCACTTCCGCTTCTGTCTGCCCATTCGCCTCCGTCTGCGCGTTTTCTTCTGCCGGAGCGCTCAGCGCTTCATCTGCCAGATATATATAAGCATTGCTGCTCTCTTTCTCATTATCTGTTACAATCTTTAATACCTCCTTTCCTGTCACATCCACAGAAAATTCCAGCGTATCTTTTGTCTTATCATATCCGGATGATTCAAACAGCAGCTCATCATCCCCATAAATCTGTACTTTTAAAGATATATCAGATCCCGTATCTGCACTCAGAACAAATTTTCCTGAAAATGTCTCATATTCTCCATCCAGATTCCAAGATGCAAAGCTGTCCGCTGAGGCATTGAAACTGCCATATCCGTCATGAAGTTTTCCTGTTGTATCCTGCCACAGTGTGATCTCATGCACATATTCTGCCTGGTCAATCATCTGCAGATCCTGGATTCTGTCCCGTCTTTCACGCGCTTCTTTTTTCTCTGTCTCATACAGTTTTGCTTTGTTCAAAAGCAGATATCCGTCGGAGTAATCTCCCATGTTTCTCGCAGCGATTGTCAGGACCTGCACACCACTTACATCAATATTGAAAGAAGTCGGTACGCTCTGGCGTGTGACAGAAGACTGTCTGTATAACAGTTCTCCATCTCCAAATATTGCAAAATCGATGCTCACACCGCTCTCGGCATCCGCATAGACTGCTGTCTCTCCGGTCAGCTTCTCATATGCGCCGTCCAGTCTATACTGCGTCCATCCATTTCCAGAAGCATTGTATGCCAGTACTCCATAGGAACGATTGCCGTAAGAATCATCGTCATATATATCATAGGACACATTATCTTCATGGATGAGCGTATCGCTTTCCGCCAGATATTCTCCTGTCTCCATCTGCTGATCCCAGACTTCCAGAATATATCCTGTTTCTTCCTCTTCATTTGCCGTATCATTCCAGGAGCCTCCATATGTCCTGCTGATGCAGGCATAATCTTCTGCTCCTTCATAATTATCCGGTTGATTTTGATCCCATCCATCATAGGTGAATGCTTCGCCTGTTTCCCATTTCCACTGTCCTTCCAGCGCTTCATCGTCGGCGCCGATCCAGTACTGGTTCATTGTTCCGTCCTCGATCAGACTTTGAACGACACTTTGTTCCGTCCAGCTTGTGATGGATACAAGACTGCCTCCCGCTTTCTCGCACAGTTCTTTTGCTTCTTTCCATGTCACAGCCGAGTCAAAACGATAATACCGATGGCCATCATACTCGATCATCGCAGCCGCACTGTCTTGTGCTTCTTTTGAAATTTCAGGAATAACGGCTGTGCTGACTGCCGGAGTCGCATCTGACACATTCTGCCCCTGTGTTTCTTCCTGAGCTGCCTCTATACTTTCTGTTTTCAGCGCTTCCTTCAGCGTTTCATTCATCACGGTTGTCGTCTCAGACGTTGTACCCTCCTGTGTCTCCAGAGAATCTCCCATAATCGTGATCGCTTCTTCCAGTTTCTCTTCTGAATAAAAGATTCCGATATCATCCAGATTATACTGGGTCATGCTGATGGTTCCGTCTGCTGTCTCTATCACATCGACAAAGAAGAATGCGACATAGACCGTGTGTTCTGTCACGGTTTCATTCTGGCTCATAACCGGAACGGTCGCTTCATACACAAATGCTGCTTTGTTTCCATTATAGGCAGGATGTTCTGCATACACTTTGGCAATTCGATTTAATCCTGATTTCACTTTATTCCAAAGAATCAGTCCATTGTCCTCCGACAGATTTTCCAGCAGATCATATTCTCTGTCCAGAAGAATCGGATTCACCTGTTCTTTCATCGCTGCCTCGACTGGCTGAAGATTTTCTGCATCCACAGATTCCAGCGTGAAGTTATAGGTATCCAATCCAGAAATCTCATAACTCTTCTCATTATTTATGATCTTATATCCTGCTTTTAATGCTTCTTGCTCATTATATTCCAGAGTGATATCAAGCGTATCTCCATTCTGCGCAGAAATACGGTATGGAATCTGGTCATAAGACTCTGCGTCAATGTAGGCATAGACAGGATGTTCCGTATCCAGCTCTGCTGTGACTTCCACAAAAGGACAGATTCCGGAAAAGCTGACATTCAGAAGATCCATCACATCTATCTCCTGAGGTTCTTTCAATCCCTCTGCCGTTATTGTCTTCTCTGCATTTTCCAGCACAAATCCGACAGAATCCACATAACTACCTGCTTCTGACGCTTGCGCAAAAATATGGATTTCATCTCCGTTGCTGATGCCGGATGTTTTTTCCCCAAATAAGTTAAAGTTATAAGAAACATAGCTCTCAATCTGAGAAATGACATTTTCCAGCGCAAGTCCATTTCTTTCATCCAAATCTTTTTCTAAAAGATCTTCGCTCAATTTTTCATAATCGATGAATACGTTCAGTTCTCCTGCTCCATCGTATCCTTCGGTTTTTGCGCTCAGATAATCTTCCAGTTCAATGGTCTCCACATCTTCCAGACCTTCTGCTTCCAGTTCTGCTTCACCGCCCTGGAATACAATCCCATATTCTTCTATTCTGTCCTGTTCTTCATTTACCGAATAGGTCACAGTGATTTCATCGCCATTTGAAAGCTCTTCATACTTGCTTGCTGTCACGCTGTCCACGCATCGGGATATATCGCTGTATAATTCATTTGCGATATACTGCTCTGTTCTCTCAGAATCTTCCACTGCTTTTACGATTTCAGCAGCCGCATCGTACAGTTTTTCATAGTCAATATACGCATTTACATACCCATGACCCTCAAATCCTTTAAATTCGGTCACGCCATATTCTGTCAGATTCAGCGTCTGCCTCTCTGTCAGACCTGCCACCGTATATTCCACATCGCTGTTTTTGATCTTGATTTTATATGGCTTGAAAAGGTCGGACGGCATACTGCTCTCAATCAGGATTTCATCTCCGTTTGACAGTTCTTCTGTCTCGGAAAGTTCAAAATACTGATCTGCCGCCGCAAGCATTCCCTGTATCTCGCTCTCCTGCGCCGGCTTGAGATCCTTCTCCTCTTTGATCGCAGCAAGAAAACTCTGCGCATCAAAGTACATTCTTGCTTTTCCTTCTCCATTCAGTCCGCTGCAGCTGACTTTTACATAGTCGCCCGGAACGATCGACATTCCCTTTGGCCGCAGAAAAAGCACAGCCAGGACGATCAAAACAAAGACAGCTGCTCCAACAGCATATACTTTTTTCTTTTTCATCTGTCTCTCTCCTCCTTCTTTTATCAAACACTGTATTTCTTTTTCTTTCTACCGTGTTTTCTTTTTCGTTTTTTATTATACTACACGCTCTGTCTGACATCAAACCAAAACTCCTAAAGAGAAAAAAAAATGTCATTCTGACTTGAATCTTCAAGTCAGAACGACATTTTCTTTTTTATTATTACATAAATTTAGCTGTATTTAATTTTACGCCAGGTCCCATTGTAGGAGTAACAACAACACTCTTTAAGTACTGTCCCTTCAATGTGCTTGGTTTTGCCTTTAAAATAGCAGCCATCAGCGTCTGGAAGTTGTCCGTTAATTGTTCTTCTGTGAAAGAAGCTTTTCCGATCGGCACATGGATAATGTTTGTTTTATCTAATCTGTACTCAATCTTACCAGCTTTGATATCCTGAACAGCTTTTGTAACGTCCATTGTAACTGTACCAGCTTTTGGGTTTGGCATTAATCCTTTTGGTCCGAGTACACGTCCCAGACGTCCTACAACACCCATCATATCTGGTGTAGCAACAACAACGTCAAAGTCTAACCATCCTTCGTTCTGGATCTTTGGAATCAGTTCTTCTGCTCCAACGTATTCTGCGCCTGCTGCTAAAGCTTCGTCAGCTTTTGCATTTTTTGCGAATACTAACACGCGAACTTTTTTACCTGTTCCGTGTGGCAGAACAACAGCGCCACGGATCTGCTGATCTGCATGACGTCCGTCACATCCGGTTCTGATATGAGCTTCGATAGTTTCATCAAATTTTGCTACAGCTGCTTTTTTTACTAAAGCCATAGCTTCTGCGGTATCGTATAAAGCAGCGCGGTCAATAGCCTTAGCAGCTTCAACGTATCTTTTTCCTCTTTTCATATTAAATAACCTCCTGGTGGTGTTTGCGGGAATTTCCCTCCCACGTCCTTTTCGTTTTCAGTTTACTTATCCTTTATCGTCCGGGATAATCAGTCAACAACTGTGATACCCATACTTCTTGCTGTTCCTGCAACCATGCTCATAGCTGCTTCAATGGAAGCTGCATTTAAGTCAGGCATCTTCATCTCAGCGATTTCTCTTACTTTATCTTTTGTGATAGTAGCAACTTTTGTTTTGTTCGGAACGCCTGATCCTGATTTCAGGTTGCAAGCTTTCTTTAATAAAACTGCTGCCGGAGGAGTTTTTGTGATGAAGCTGAAGCTTCTGTCAGCATAAACAGTGATAACTACAGGGATGATTAAGTCGCCTTTATCAGCTGTTCTTGCGTTAAACTCTTTTGTAAACTGTACGATATTTACACCGTGCTGTCCAAGTGCAGGACCAACTGGTGGAGCCGGTGTAGCCTTTCCAGCAGGGATCTGTAATTTAATATAACCTGTTACTTTTTTTGCCATTGTTAGGCACCTCCTATGTGGTAATGTCGGGGGATTTCCCTCCCACTTCTCCGTCTCAAGACAGAGATATCAATCAGTTACATTTTCTTCAGGTCTGCGAAACTTATCTCAACTGGAGTCTCGCGTCCGAATAAATCAATATTCATTGTGACAACCTGTTTACTGTGGTTCATAGTCTGAATAACGCCTACCGTATCTTTCCATACACCGTTTGTCACAACCACGGTGTCACCTTCCATGAAATCAACCTGAACTTCAGCCGGTTTGATTCCAAGCGGTTTCATCTCTTCCTCGGTAAGTGGAACTGGTTTCGATCCAGGACCAACAAATCCAGTTACACCTCTGGTATTTCTTACGACATACCATGTATCGTCATTCATAACCATGTTCAGAAGGACATAGCCAGGAAACATTTTCTTTTGAACCTGTTTCTTCGCACCGTTCTTCATCTCTACGACATCCTGCATCGGAACTCTGACCTCCAGGATCTGATCTTCCAGATGCCGGTTTTCAATCGTTTTTTCAATGTTGGCCTTTACTTTGTTTTCATACCCTGAATAGGTATGAACAACATACCAGTTTGCTTCTGACATAAAATCACCTTTGTCCTTATTTTACTAAGAAATCAATACCATATTGAATTATGAAATCCATAACTGCAATAATTGCACCCAGTACGACAGAAGCAGTAACGACCGCAGCCGTCTGTTTTCCCAATGTTTTCTTATCTGGCCAAATAATCTTTTTAAATTCTGCCTTCATTCCCTCAAACCAGCTTTTTTTCTTGGTTTTCTGAGTCTTCTGAACGGCCTTTTCTGTATTCTCTGCCATCTGCTTCACTTCCTTAATGGAAAATCGTTTTATTTCGTTTCCTTGTGTACTGTGTGAGTTCTACAGAACTTACAATATTTCTTAGTTTCCATTCTGTCCGGATGAGTTTTCTTATCCTTCGTCATGTTGTAGTTACGCTGTTTACATTCTGTACATGCCAATGTGATTCTAGTGCGCACAACTTCCACCTCGCCTTCCTTGTGTTTTCTTCCAGTTCGCGATTCCTGTTTTTTTAGGCATAAAAAAAAAACCTACTTCCATTCGCTCGTTCATTTTATCATACTGCCACTCATAAAGTCAAGAGTATTCTTTGCCGGCGAAAAATTTCTTCCTTTTGCTCTTTTCCCTTAAATTCTCAGAAATTTCAGATATCCTTTATCATCTGAAGATATCCCAGAAACTCAAATCCCATCTTTTTATACAGAGAGATTGCCCCCTTGTTTTCCTCTGTGACTTCCATGCGATACCGTTTTACATTCGGATATTCTTTGAAAAGCCATTGAAAGAACTGGCTGCCGTATCCGTGTCCTCTCGCCTCCTTTTTGATAAAAAGATCTTCAATCATCAGATTGATTCCGCCTGCCTCTGTCACGAAATAAGAAGTCAGATACGCATAGCCAATAATCCTTCCATACTCCTCCAAAACAACGCCTCTTAAAATCGGATCTTCCGAGACAGCCGCCTCGAGCGTCGCCTCCAGAACTTCCTGTTTTACTTCATGATCGACTGCATCGCTGTGATAAAACTCCTGTACCATCTCCATCACGTTCTCTTTATCTGCTGTCACCATATCTCTTATTTTCATAAATAATTCTCAGCCATCCATCTCAGCTTCTTTTCAGCGCTGATATGAACGCCTTCTCCTTTCTCAATTCTGAACGGTTCTTTTTTTATTTTATTTTAACTCTATGATCCCTCTCTCAAATAGCAACTGAATATAAAAATTACCTATTCTTGCTCTGTCCAGTATTCTCTTTTCCCGGATTCCTTTTTATTTTTTATCGAAAAAACAGGCGCTCACAATCATGTGAAGCACCTGTTCTCTTTTTTATGTTTTACAGACGTTTTCCTGTCAGCATCTCATATCCCTGAAGATATTTCTCGATTGTCTTATCCACAATCTCCTGAGGCAGTGTCCAGTCATGATCTTTATTTTCTTTCAGCCAGTCGCGTGCAAACTGTTTGTCGAAGGATGGCTGTCCATGGCCTGGTTCATATCCTTCTGCCGGCCAGAAACGTGAGCTGTCTGGCGTCAGCATCTCATCACCGATCACAATATTTCCATTTTCATCGAGACCAAATTCAAATTTTGTATCTGCGATGATAATTCCCTTGCTTAAAGCATACTCTGCACATTTTTTATACAGTGCGATGGTACAGTCGCGCAGTTTCTCTGCATACTCTTGTCCTTTTCCAGGGAAATATTTTTCCAGATGAGCAATACTCTGCTCAAAAGAAATATTCTCGTCGTGATCTCCGATTTCAGCTTTTGTAGATGGTGTATAAATCGGTTCCGGCAGCTTGTCAGACTCTCTGAGTCCTTCCGGCAGTTCAATACCGCATACTTTTCCCGTCTTTTTATAGCTCTCCCATCCGCTTCCTGTGATATAACCGCGCACGATACATTCGATCGGAAGCATCTCCAGCTTACGGCACATCATACTGTTGCCGTCAAATTTTTCCTGCTGGAAAAATTCCGGCATGTCTTTCACGTCTACAGAAATCATATGGTTCGGCAGGATATCTTCTGTCATATCAAACCAGAACTTTGACATCTGCGTCAGCACTGTTCCTTTCTTTGTCACCTCATTTTTCAGGATCACATCAAAACAGCTGATACGGTCTGTCGCTACCATAATCAGGCTATCGCCATTGTCATAAATCTCGCGTACTTTACCTTCTTTGATCGGTTTTAATTCCTGCATACTCTAACTCCTTATTCTTCTTTAAGTATGATTGTTTACTTGCACAATTAAACTATCACTAACAGATGGGAATTGTCAAGACTTCTTGCACTTGATCTTACTATTTTAGCAGAAAACGGGAATACTTTTTGTACTTCTGCTAAATTTCAGCTTCTACCTGCCCTGCTTCTAAAATATCCGCCTCAATCGCATTTATTCCTAACATCTTTACGGATTGTCTCGTCGCTTTTCTGATTGACAATATTTTTTATTCAAAGGCGTTACAAAAATACTTGACCACAACAACATTCTTATTCTATATTAAAAATAGTCAACTAAATAGATTTTCTTCCTAGTATTTGTATAAAAAAACATCAAATTATTTTTTGAGGAGGTTTTCTATGTACACTGCATCGGAACAACGATATGAAACGATGAAATACCATCGCTGTGGGAACAGCGGTTTGATGCTTCCTGCCGTCTCTCTCGGACTGTGGCACAATTTCGGTGACACAGCTTCTTATGAAAACATGGAGCAGCTTTGTTTCACTGCTTTTGATAACGGTATCACACATTTTGATCTTGCCAATAATTATGGTCCCAGGCCAGGCAGCGCAGAAAAAAATTTTGGGCGCATTTTCAAAGATCATTTCAGACCATATCGCGATGAACTGATTATCAGCACAAAAGCCGGATATGAGATGTGGGATGGACCTTACGGCAACTGGGGCAGCCGCAAATATCTGCTTGCCAGCCTCGATCAGAGTCTGTCAAGAATGGGACTGGACTATGTCGATATCTTTTATCATCATCGAATGGATCCCGACACTCCTCTCGAAGAGACGATGGGCGCCCTCGATCAGGCTGTCAAGAGCGGAAAGGCTCTGTATGCCGGACTTTCCAACTACGACGGAGAGACAATGGAAAAAGCAGCACAGATCTTAAAAGAACTGCACTGCCCATTTGTCATCAATCAAAACCGTTATTCTATTTTTGACCGCACGATTGAGAAGAATAGCCTGAAACTGTCCTCCTCAAAAGTCCAAAAAGGCATCATTGCCTTCAGTCCTCTCGCCCAGGGTACCTTAAGCGACCGCTACTTAAATGGCATTCCACAAGACAGCCGCATCCGCACAGACGGACGTTTTCTGAAAGAAGCGCTCCTGACGCCACAGAAACTGGAACAGATCCGCGCTCTCAACGATCTTGCGCAGCAGCGCGGTCAGACGCTTGCGGAAATGGCGCTTGCGTGGGTTTTAAAAGATGGAATTGTCACAAGCGTCCTGATCGGCGCCTCCAAGCCATCCCAGATTTTAGATAATATCAAAGCCATCGAAAATATTTCCTTTACGCAGGAAGAACTCGATCTGATTGATTCCATCAGTCTGTCTGTCTAAACGCAGACAGACTGATTTTTTATCATATCTCTGTATTGATCTTACTATCTATCTGATCTTTCTTCCATCCTTTAAAACTGCCTGAATCTCCAGTTCCTCGTTCATCAATACAAGATCTGCCTTTTTCCCTGGCGCAATAGACCCATACTTGTCATACACTCCCAGGCTCTTTGCCGGATTTATCGTCGCACATGCAACAGCGGTCTCCAGAGGGATGCCCATTTTCTTTACCGCAGTTTTCATGCAATCAAACAAGTTTGTCACCGATCCGGCAAGCGCGCCGTCCGATGCAAGCGTCGCATGTTTTCCGGAAACATGAACCTCTAATCCTCCAAGCGTGTATGTTCCGTCTCCCATTCCCGTCGCACGCATACTGTCGCTGATTAGAATCATTCGGTCTTCTCCCATCATTTTAAATGTCGTGCGCACTGCCGCCGGATGAATGTGAACGCCGTCGCAGATCAGTTCTGCCATCACATGAGAGCTGTCCGCCACTGCTCCTACAACACCTGGATCACGGTGAGTAAACGGAGACATTGCGTTATAAAGATGAACGGCATGGGATGCGCCATGATCAAATGCCTCTTTTGCTTTCTTGTAGTCTGAGTTTGTATGTGCAAGAGAAATATGAACTTCCCCCTTTACCTTCTCAATAAACGGAACCGCATCATTCTCCTCCGGCGCCACTGCAATATATTTCACAAGACCGTCCGCTGCCTTCTGAAATCTGTGATAGATTTCTTCCGAGCATGGAATGATATTTCTTTCATCCTGCGCTCCTTTTTTTGCCTTGCTGATAAATGGTCCTTCCATGTTGACGCCGATCAGATCGCTGCCATTGTTCTGTGTCGTTTCCTGCCATCTTTTATACGCCGCACCAACAGAAAGAATATCTTCCAACTGGCTGACAGGAAGCGTCATGGTCGCCGGACAGATTGCCGTCACGCCGACGGAAGCCTCATACTGCGCGATTGCATTGAGCGCCTCCATGGTTCCATCACAAAAGTCATATCCTTTGCATCCGTGAAAATGGAGATCAATCAATCCCGGTATCGCATAGTTTCCTTTTCCATCCAAAATTTCTTCCTGTGACGCCACATCGATATGCGCATTCTCATCCAGCACAGCTTCTATCTGTTCGTCTTTTATCACAATCATTCCAGGAACAAACTTTTTTTCCTCTGTATAAACATTCACATTTTTGATCAGCATAGTTTTTCTCCATTTCTGTCCCAATAGGGTATCTTATCTCGGAATTTTTGCCATTGCCGCTTCATCGCCAATCAGTGTCACATCGCTGTGCATCTGAAGAATGGAAGCTGGGACGTGCGGTGTGACTGGTCCAAAGAAAGCGTCTCTTACAATATCTGCTTTATCTGCGCCGCTCACAACGACTAAAATCTTCTTTGCGCGCATAATCGTCTGGATTCCCATCGTGTATGCCTTTTTCGGGACCTCATCTGCGGAAGCAAAGAATCGTTTGTTGGCTTCGATTGTACTTGGCTGCAGATCAACGCAGTGCGTCTCTTTTTCAAATATCTCTGCCGGCTCATTAAACCCGATATGACCATTATGTCCAAGTCCTAAAAGCTGAAGATCCACTCCTCCGAGAGACTGAATCAGTTCCTCGTATCGTCTGCATTCTTCTTCTGCATCTTCTTTCATTCCATCCGGCAGATAGGATGCTTTCATATTAATATGCTGAAATAAATGCTCACGCATGAAATAGTCATAGCTCTGATCATTTTCTTTCGGCAGTCCTTTATACTCGTCCAGATTGACAGAAGTTACCTCTGAAAAATCCAGATCGCCTGCCTGGTAGCGCTTTACAAGTTCTTCATACGCTCCGATCGGAGTGGAACCTGTCGCAAGTCCTAACACACAGTCCGGTTTTACAATCACCTGCGCTGCAATAATATTTGCAGCCTTTCTGCTCATTTCATTATAGTCTTTTGCTATAAATATTTTCATGATTTTTCTCCCTTCTCTCTGCTGTCATACAGCTGTAACCCATTTCTTGTTTTTTCACTGGATATCTGAAATTTCAAATTTATTCTACCATATTTTCTCTAGAAATCACACCATGTTCCAAAATTTATTTTTGCAGAATTTCTGTTTGTTTTCTAAAAATATGCTATATTTTTCTCCTCCCATTTCAGATCATGATTATCAGGATAGATCTTATTTTTTTATGCTTAAAATGATATAATATAAATATAAAATGAAAATCGTATTTTGCCAGCTCATCACAGGAAAAATTTTTAACGATTGCATAAAAAATACTATAAAAAAGGAGGAATTGGAAATGAAATGTGCAAAATGTTCTTTTGAAAATTCAGCAGGCACAACCTATTGTCAGAACTGCGGCGCCCATCTGAAAACAAAACAAAAATTCTTTCAGTGGAGAGATATGAAATATCTGTGTGGCCTGACACACAGAGGAGTTTCCATCGCTCCCTTAGGCGCCATGGCAGTTGAAAATCAGGGTAAATCTCTGGAATGTCCCACTTCCAATCCCCGCAAATCTTTCGTGAAAGTTCAGCCCCGTCAGGACGGAACCTGGTACTGTCCTGACTGTGGAGAACT
The DNA here is from genome assembly GCA_030526005.1 of Eubacteriales bacterium. Taxonomy (GTDB): domain Bacteria; phylum Bacillota; class Clostridia; order Lachnospirales; family Lachnospiraceae; genus JAGZHZ01. The sequence continues at coordinate 3,976 of JAUNDP010000019.1, read as the reverse complement.
CAATCAAAAATATTCTCAGATTTGCAAAGGATGCGGACGGGATTTCTTATAAATATTTACCCTGACTCTTGATAAAGAGTCAAAAAGGGAGAGAGTGACTCAGTTTTGGAAACTCTCTCCCTTTATCCTTTTATGCTATTTTATTATGCTTCTGCTCTTTCAATGACAAGGTTGTCCAGTACAAGCTCTTTGTAACCGCCAAAGTTAGCCTGAGCTGCTTCCGGATCTACACCCTGCAGATCAGGAGCTGTAGTTGTGGAATAAATACCAATCCATGTCTGTCCGCTTTCAGATCCTACTACTTCACATTCGTAGTGACCGTCTGCATCTTTGCCCATAGCCATTGGCAGAGGAACTACTTCTTCTGTTCCGTTAAATTCTCCATCTCCTACAACAACGCCATAAATTCCATCGCTTCCTGCCTGGTAATCAAAGCTTACTTTGTAAGTTACACCCGGCTCGAAACGGAAGTTCTGAGGAATTGTCTGGTATGCCAGAGTATCTCTCTCTGTCAGTCCATTGATTTTTACCGACCAGTTTCCGTCCAGAACGTCGTCCATCAGTTTTACATCCCATCCAGCCTGTGTATATGGCGCATGGAGTTCAGAAAGGTGGATACGGTTATCCTCTACGTCTTCAATACCGCTTACAACAAATGGGTAGATTCCCTGCACGTTTGTCTCAAAATCCTGTTCAAATTTCACGATTTCGCCTGCTTCGTTGTAAGTTACATTATGAGAATCGTTTTCTACTACTCGCACATCATCGAAGTATGTTTCCCCTTCGCCTGCTTCTCTTTCCAGTGTCAGCGTTACATTGCCTGACTCCGGCGCAGTAAAGAATACGTACATCTGCTGGAAGTAACTTGTTCCATCTACTGTTGCGCTGGCGTTACTGTGTGTATATGCTTTTACATAGTTCTTCGCAATGGAGCGAACCGTATAGTTCGATGCCAGTACGTTATCGCCTTCTTTTACCGTTACGATTGCTTTGGAATCGCTTCTGTTATCCACGCCAACCAGTACGGCATACTGTTTGCCTGCTTCCAGATCTGTCAGTTCCTGTGTCATAGCCGTTTCACCAGTCAGCTTCATCATCGGATTGCTGTACTGACTCTTTGCGATTGTTGCTTCGCCATCGCCTGTCTGCTCCCATGCATCAAAGTTTCCGCTGTTGAATCCTGCGTCTACGATGTGCATCCCTTCGCTCCAGGTAATGTCCATATTTTCTTTCTGGCTCTTATATACCACATATGGGATCTCAGATTCTGCTTCCAGAGTGATGGTTCCATCAACAACTTCTACCATCTGTTCTTCAGTTTTGCCAAGATCTGTCAGTTTATAAACTACTACATTTTCCAGTCCAGCCCAGGAATCCGGAAGTTCCCATGTAGTCGTTCCGCCCTGTGTATTCCAGTGATACAGTTTTTCATCTTCAGAAGCAACTTTTTCTCCTGTCTTAGGATCCCAGTTCCAAGGAAGCAGATAAGTTTCTGTTCCTTTCAGATTACCCTGCTGAATATCTTCGTTTGTACGATCTCCTCTGGAAGGCGCTCCCTTGGAAATTACCTTGCCGTTGAGAGTCATTGTTCTGTTTCTGTAACCTTCGGATTCCGGATCGTTGGATTCTCTTGTGATTACAAGCGTATCGCCGTCTTCATCTTTCAGAGTGATTTCCATTTCCGGTGTCCAGTTTACTGCATCTCCTACTGTAACTGGTTCTCCGTCTACCCATTTCATGATTTCATAATGCTGGATAAATTTCGTTGTCAGATCATGTGTGTACAGGTTTGTGATATATGTATCGTAATCGTTTCTTCCCTGCCATCCTTCAAAGTCTTTCATGTTGTAACCGCCAAGCAGTGGCATCACAGCTGCTCCGCCGTATGCCGGATAGTCGCCAACCCAGGAATCTTTCTGATGGTTGCGCAGGAAACGGATCACTTCACTGTTCTGTCCTTTTTTCTCAAAACCGCCATATGTAAGGTCAGTAGCCCAGTGCTGGAATGTGGAATCGTATTCGTTTGCAGATCCCCACTCATTTGCCATACGCCATCCATTGTCATTGATCTCTTTGGATAACTTACGAGTCTGCCAGGAATCATCTGTTCCGCCGGTACGATTGCCCCAGATATCTACATAGACAAAGTCCAGATTCTGTCCTACCAGTTCTTCCAGATCGTCAAATCTTGCCTCTCTTTCTCCGGTTGCCAGATCATAGATACTGTCAAGACCAATACCCTGATCGATCCAGTTCCATCCATAGCGGAGTGTTCCGTCTTCCAGACGGCGAACGTTGTCATCCTTGAATGCTTTTGCTTCCGGATACATTTCACCTGCATTTACATGGATACCAAATCTTGCGCCATATTCAGCGCCTTTTTCCATCAGGATGTTCATCTCTTCTGCGCCGCCGATTCTCTGTCCGATGTCAGCATAATCCGGATGTGCAGAATCATGTCCTTCATTTGCATAGCCTTTCAGCAGTACGGACTGTCCCAGTCCATCTGTATGCATTGCAACACGTTTTACATTGTCAAGCGTTGTCAGGAATGGATTCTGTGCATGTCCGCCAAAGTTCATGGCAATACGATATGCAACAAGTTCCGGTACCTCTTCGCACTTGTACGGGTTATTCATAATTTCACGGAATGCAATAGCGCCATCCTGCCAGTCGATCTGTTCATCTTCGTTTCTGTCACCAGTGATGATGACCTTTGTCTGAGGCATTTCCGTCTCTTCTACCATGTAGCTTCTGCCGTGAGAATCTGTTACGATTCTGTGGTAGTACCACTGGCTGCTGGAAAGACCTAAAGAAGTTCCCTCATCTGTATTTGAAGCTGCTGCTGTCACACGGTAGTTATGAGATCCTCCATGAACTTCTTTCGCATTAATATCGCATCCGTCATTCTCAGAGTTGCTCCAGAGACCTGCGCTCATTTCATCGTTGGAAACAAACGCATAAAGATAACTCTTGTTCAAATCTGTGTTTTCTTCCACCTCTACATACTCGTCGCCGCTGACCGTTGTATTGGAAGACATCAAAGCGCCTTTTAAATTTGCATCGTTCTGATCGGTATTTACCGATACCAGATTGTGGTTAGGAATCTCAATCGTCTGAATCGGATTGCCATCCACGCTGTCTTCTAAATTATTTTCAATCTTTGTAATGTTAAATGCCATGGTGTTCGCGTCTGCTACCAGTTCTGCGGTGATCACTGCATCAATTCCTTCACCTTTCACAGTCATCACATACTCTGCGCGGTTGCCTTCAAATGTAGCTTTCACATCTTCTGCTGTCAGTTCTACGTCCACTCCGTTGATCCGGATTGTATGAATAGGCTGTGTCTGTCCATAGAAGATTTTTCCTTCCAGTTCACCCTTCATTTCATATCTCACAACGCTTGGGAAATCTTTTGCCACATATGCGTCCATATTTTCTGTGGAAAGAACTGCATAGTTTTCAGCTTCAGCTGCTGTTTCCTCTGCGTTGATTACCGCTGCTGGAAACATACTGCCGGATACTGTCGCTACTGCCATCGTTGTAGCTGCAACTGCACCGATCCACTTTTTCATGTTCTTTTTCATAATTCTCACGTTCCTCCTTATTTAAGTGAAATTATTTTGTGTTACTCCTGTTTGCCCTTCTTTCTGCTGTAACGCAAATTGATTTCTATATGCAACATCTCATCTGTCTGTCACTCTTCTTAAATCGTTTTGCGTTGTCATTTTATACTATATCCCAGGAATTGTCTATCGTCTTTCATACATAATTTTCACATATTTTTTGTGTAATACGCCAAACTTTTGTGCCAAATAACAATTTTACTTGACACAATTTTTCTTTCATTTTCATTCTGATTCCTCTTTACAAAGACAAAAAACAGCTGGATGGATCAATTTCTGATACATCCAACTGTTTTTCGGTTCTAAACTTTACTTGGGGGTAAAGTAAAAAAAGAATAGGCATAGAAATT
>JAUNDP010000057.1 GCA_030526005.1 Eubacteriales bacterium | reverse complement strand
ATATGATGAATATGGAAATATTATTGGATAGAGACGAATGAAAAGCCTCAGAGAGTTGGGGACTGCTGTGCAGAAGAAATTTCTGACGGCAGTTCCTTTTCTTATTTGTATTTATGAAAAGGGGAGAATCAGAAAGGGGATTGAAAAATGGAAGATTGTTTTAAAGTGACAGGGCGAAATTTAACGATCATCATGCCATGCGAGCTGGATCATCACAATGCAGAGAAGCTAAAAGCAGGCGCAGACCGAATTATTCAGAGTAAAAATATCAGGAGTATAGTATTTGATTTTGGAAAGACAAATTTTATGGACAGCTCTGGCATCGGCATGATTATGGGACGATATAAAATGATCAGCTTTATGGGGGGAAAAGTGATTGCGATCCGTGCGAATCAGCGGATCCAGAGAATATTAACACTTTCTGGCGTGTATAAAGTAATGGATATTTATGAAGGACTGCCAAAACAGTCTGAGTTATGATAAGGGGGATCTTTTATGAAGGACACAAACGAAATGAAAATGGAATTTGACAGCAGATCATGCAATGAAGGATTTGCAAGAGTTGCGGTGGCTGCTTTTTTATCACAGTTGAATCCGACTTTGGAGGAAGTGGCAGATGTCAAAACTGCATTGTCAGAAGCAGTTACAAATGCGATTATCCATGGATATGAGGGGAAAATTGAAAAAGTTTATATTGAATGTCAGATCAAAGGCCGAGAGATGACCGTTGCGGTCATTGACCATGGGTGTGGAATACCAAATGTAGAGAAAGCAATGGAACCACTGTACACAACAAAAAAAGAATCAGAGCGTTCAGGAATGGGATTTGCATTTATGGAAGCATTTATGGATGAGATTTATGTGGAATCAGAAGTGGGAAAAGGTACGAGAGTGACAATGAAAAAAAGGATTAATCGCGTACCGCATCAGTTTGAAGAGTGAAAGGATGGCTGCATGGAACATACCCTTGCTTTAATTCAACAAGCACACGAAGGGGATAAAAATGCAAGGGAACAATTAGTGGAAGAAAATATGGGACTGGTTTTCATGATAGGAAAGCGTTTTTTGGGACGTGGTCATGAAATGGAGGATCTGTGTCAGATCGGGAGTATTGGACTGATGAAAGCGATCGACAAGTTTGACTTATCTTTTGAGGTGAAATTTTCTACTTATGCCGTACCGATGATTACAGGGGAACTGAAACGCTTTTTGAGAGATGATGGCATGATTAAAGTAAGTCGTTCTTTAAAAGAAATTTCTTATAAAACGTATCAGACAAAGGAGCATATGGAAAAGAAGCTGCACAGAGAGCCGACCATAGAAGAACTTGCCAGGGAAATGCAGATGGACAGAGAAGAAATTGTAATGGCTCTGGAAGCCTCCAGTGAAGTGGAATCTCTGTCAAAGACGATCTATCAGGGAGATGGAACAGCAATTTGTCTGATGGACAAGCTGGAGGAGACAGAGAATGAGAATGAAAAAGTATTGGATCGGCTTTTACTGGAACAAGGATTGAAGACATTAGAGAAGGAGGAGTATGAACTGATACGGCTGCGTTATTTTGAAGACCAGACACAAGTAAAAGTAGCACAACGGCTTGGAAAGACACAGGTTCAGATTTCCAGAATGGAAAAGAGGATTTTAAAAAAACTAAGGCAAGAATTTTTGAAATAGCCAAGGCAGAGCAGATCTATTCCTAAAAAAGAGAGAATAACAGAAGATCGTGAAAAAGTACAAAAAAAGTGAAAATATAATATAAAAATAATGAAAAATATAAAATAAATAAAAAGTAATGGTGGAAAAATGACGATAAAGTGTTAAAATAAAACTGGAGGTATAAACAAAATATACAAAAACTATAAAAGGGAGGTTTTGCGATGAACAAGAAAAAATTAGTTGCAGGCGTATCTATTATTACGGCAGCTATGGCAATGGGTTCTCCGGCTTTAGGAGCCTTTGCGGCAGAAGCGCCAGTTGAAATCACCGGAAATGAATGGGATGGACATCCGGAAATTTCAGAAGTCAACAGAGAGCGTGCAAGAGCTACATTTTATCCATATGCTTCTGTAGAAGCAGCAAAAACGATGGATAAAGAAAACAGCGAATATTATCAGCTGTTAAATGGAACATGGAAATTTAATTTCTCAAAACTGGAAGAAAAACCAGTCGATTTTCAAGCTCCTGATTTTGATGACAGTTCATGGGATGATATTCAAGTTCCGAGCAACTGGAATGTTCTGAAAAATGAAGACGGTACATTCAAATATGAAAAACCATGGTATACAAGCGGGGGATATACCTGGAAAAATACAGAAAAACTGGAACCTGGACAGGCTGTAAAAAAAGGAAACACAGTAGGAACCTATCGTACAACATTCCAACTTGACGAAGAATGGAAGGATCGTGAAGTATTTTTGAATTTTGAAGCGGTGGATTCTGCAATGTACCTTTGGGTAAATGGACATGCTGTTGGTTACAGTGAGGACTCTTTTACACGGGCTGCATTTGATATCACGCCTTATCTTCAGGAGGGGGAAAATACGATTGCCGTGCAGGTTTACCGCTGGAGTGACGGCAGCTGGCTGGAGGACCAGGATTTCCTTCGTCTGCCGGGAATTTTCCGCGATGTATATCTTACAAGCAAGGACGCAGCAGAGATCCGTGACTTTAAAGTAGAGACCGATCTGGATGAAGCATATAAAGATGCGACATTGACAGTAAAAACGGCTCTTCGCAAATTTAAAGATACAGAAGGTGCAAATTATAAAATAAAGGCACAATTATTTGACGCTGATGGAAATGAAGTTGCGGTGGACGGAATGGAAGCAGATGTCACATTTGATGGAGAAGAAACAGAAATAACGCTGGAAGGGCTTGTTTCTGATCCAGAAAAATGGTCTGCTGAAAAGCCAAATTTATATACACTAAGTTTATGCCTTTACGATGGAGAAAAAGAAGTGGAGGCAACGGCAATCAAGATTGGATTCCGTGAAATTGAGATTGTAGATAAAGATACAACAAATGCACGACTTCTTGTCAATGGACAGCCAGTCAGTCTTCGCGGTACAAACCGTCATGAGATTGATCCGGAGCTTGGACGTGTTCCGACAGAAGAGATGATGCGAAAAGATATTGAATTGATGAAGCAGCATAACTTGAATGCAGTTCGTACTTCCCATTATCCAAACAATCCGCGTTTTTATGAACTGTGTGACGAATATGGTTTGTACGTTCTGGATGAGGCAAATAATGAATCTCACGGATGTATGAGCGCAGGAATTAATGTTCCAGGCACAGGGGAAGAGTGGAAATCTGCAATGTTCTATCGCATCGAAAATATGATACAGAGAGATAAAAACCATCCGTCTGTTATCATCTGGTCGATGGGTAATGAGGCAGCTGCCGGTGAAAATTACAGCGCCGCAAATGATTTTATGCACGAAATTGATCCTACAAGACCGACTCATTATGAAGGAGAAAATGCTTATACCGATCTTCATTCTGAGATGTATCCAAGAACAACAGCCGTAGAATATATTGGAAAGTACGGTACAAAACCGATGCTTTTGTGTGAATATGCACATGCAATGGGCAATTCTGTGGGAAACTTGATTGACTACTGGGATATCATTGATAAATATCCAAACTTAATCGGCGGATTTATCTGGGACTGGGTAGATCAGACTGTAAATACAAAGACAGAGCCGATTGTGGAATATCCAGAAGCAAGCACAAAAGACCTTCGATTTGAAGTATGGGGCGATAAAGAAGCAGAAGGATTTTCAGGAAATGGTCTGGCTGGGAAAATGTATGTTCGTGAACATGACAAATTACGCTTGAATGGACCATTTACAGTAGAATTTGCAGTAAAAGAAGATGAAAATATCGAAAAAAATACGAAAGTATTTGGTTTATCAGAGGGTACGCTTTCTGTTTACTGTAAAGCAAATGAGGAATCCCCGTGCGGCAAAGCTTTAAATATTAAGATAAATGCCGGAGAAGGTGCAGATATCACCGCAGAGATGCCGGAGAATTGGTTCAATGAATGGCACAAAGTGGCGATCGTATATGACGGGGCAAATATAAAAGTTTACATTGACAATAAACTGGCCGGGGAAGCTGCCTGTGTGATTCCGGAAGGAAGCTTTGAAAATGGAAACATGATTTTGGGATCTGTTTCTTATCTTGATTCCAATGTATTCAAGGGAACTTTTGATGATCTTCATATTACTTCGAAAGCGTTGACAGAAGAAGAACTGGCAGCAGAACGCACAGAGTCAGAAGATACTGTCGTATGGTTTGCATTTGAAGATGGGAAAGAAATTCCTCGTGAACAAGAGATGTATTTTGCATATGGCGGTGACTGGATGGATAGTCCGAACTCCGGAAACTTTGGACAGAATGGTCTGATTTTCCCGGATCGTACAATTCAGCCGGAACTTCTGGAAGTGAAGAAAGTCTACCAGAACGGTGATATCGAATGGAAGGGTGACAATACCATTTCCATTTCAAATGAAAACTTATTTACAAATCTGAATGAATATAATTTCATTTGGACATTGACAGAGGATGGATATGAAATTCAGAGCGGTACGCAGGAAGTAAGCGTTGATCCGCTTGCGACAGCAGATTTAACCCTTCCGATCGAAGAATTTGAAAGAAAAGCAGGATCGCAGTATCATCTGACGTGTGCATTTACGCTGAAGGAAGATACACAGTGGGCTAAAGCAGGTCATCATGTGATTGAAGAACAGTTTGAACTGGATGGAAGTGAAGAAACAGTAAAAGCAGAAGATCTCACTGCACTTGGTGCTGTGACATTAGAAGAAAACGATCTGGATTATACGGTTTCAGGTTCCGAATTTAAGGCAGTTGTGGATAAAGAGACGGGTGCATTGACGTCATATGTATATCAGGAGAAAGAATTATTAGATGCACCTTTGAAACCAAACTTTGTCCGTCCATTAAATGAAAATGACAGGGCATCGGATATGATGAGCTTTTCGCAAGAATGGGCAGAAGCAGGAGAGAAACGTACAGTAGAATCAGCAGCGGCAGAAAAGATTGCAGATGGCGCAGTTCGCATTAACATAAAAGGAACTCTGGGCAATGGCGTGCCGTATGCAATAGGATATGTTGTCTATGGCAATGGTGATATTACAGTAGAAAATCAGATTATGCCAGATGATGCTTATGATTTAATTCCATTAATCGGAACAACCATGGAAGTGCCGGCAACACTCAATCATGTTGTTTACTTTGGACGTGGTCCGCAGGAAAATTACATTGATCGTAACACAGGCGCATTCAAGGGAATCTATGAGACGACGGCAGACGACTTATATATCCCATATGAGACGCCGGGCGAGACAGGAACAAGAACAGGCGTGACCTGGGTTGCTCTGACAGATGATACAGGCAACGGATTTATGGTAAGTGCAGCAGACGACTTTGAATTCAGCGCTCTTCATTATACTGATCAGGAACTGAATGAGACAAGACATTCCTATGAACTTCAAAAAGATGACAGTATTACGTTTAAGGTCAACCATATTCAGCAGGGATTGTCCGGAGACACAACGTGGGGAGCATATCCTCATGATGAATATCTGATAAAGGCAGATCACTCTTATGAATATGAATATCGCCTGCATCCGATAACCGGATTTACAAAAGAGGCCGCGACAGAGGACAGTAAAAAAGTATACAGTGATGGAACGCTGAAAGATATTATGATTAATGGTGAATCGATGAAGAGCACTTATCTTGGAAGAGATTTCAATGAATTCTTCAGTGAACGGTATGATTATACGGTGAAACTGGCAGATGGAGTTCTTCCTGAGATTACAGCAGTACCATTGACAGAAGATGTGAATGTGGAAATACAGATGCCACAAGCAGTTCCGGGAGACGTAGTGATTCATGCGACAAACAGCTTAGGAAAAGATCAGACGTATACGATTCATCTGGAAAAGGAAGAGTTTGTATATGCAAGTGATATGGAGTATACAGCAGCTGTGGCAAATGGAAGAGACCCAGTTACAAAAGAAGTTTCTTCCGGATGGGGGGAAGCAGCAAGGGACCGCTCCTTAAAGAAAGCAAAACTTCATCTGTTAGATGAAAACGGAGAAGAAAAAGAATTTGCAAAAGGACTCAGTTCTGCGAAATCGAGTGAATTTGTATTTGATATCGCTGGACAGGGATTCAAGACATTTGAAACATTTGTAGGAATTAATCAGGATGATATCTCAAATGAAGAGGTTTATATCAAAGCATTTGAAATCTATGTAGATGGAGAATTAAAAGCAGCTTCTGGAGAAATCCATGCAGATAGTCCAATGGAAAAACTGGTAGTAGATGTAGAAGGTGCAAGTGAAGTAAAGCTTGTTGCAGTTCCAGATGATCAGCCAGATTTATTTATCTATTCCAATACATCATCTGTATGGGCAGATGCAAAATTTATCCGTTAAGCAAAAAAGAGATTAATTTTAAAATTTTCCAAAATATGGGGCAGCATTTTGACAAATGCTGCCCTGTTATAATTGAATTTGTTGTAAGATATGCTGTTTTCACACCTTTTTCAGAGGACGAAAACACTTATTGGAA
>JAUNDP010000056.1 GCA_030526005.1 Eubacteriales bacterium | reverse complement strand
AAGAAAATATGCTTGTTGTGATAGATGGAACGTCGTTTATGCGTTGGGAAATATATGTCATTGCTTTGCTATTACGAACTTTCACTATTTTTATTGTCTACATAGTGTGTAAAGGTTTTATTTATCAATTAGATTTAAAAGATTTTTTTGTCATCACATTTGTTTTTATCATGGGTTTTGTAAGTTTTATGTATATTACAGTAGAACATCTAAATTTACAAAATGTAGCTGATACCACAATCTATCTTGTGACGGCGATTTTGCCAGTCGGTTTTATCTTGATTTTTATGTATGTCAAGAATACGGTTTATCTCCGAGAGCAGGAACAGAAAGACAGGATACAGATTGCACAGCTTGAACAACAATTTGCTTACTATCAGGAAAAGCTAAAAGACGAGGAAAAGGTACGCTCCGTTTACCACGATATGAAAAACCATCTGCTTGTCTTGCAACGACAGATCAATTCTCCTGAAACAGAAGAAATGATAGAAAAACTGCAATCACAGGTAGCGATGTATGAGGACTATGAGCATACGGGAAACGATATTCTTGACATCATTTTGAAAGAAAAATCAGAAGCAACGAGGAAAAAACAGATTGCCTTATCTGTTACCGCTGACCTTAACGATGTAGATTTTATAGAGCCTTTAGACATCAGCACCATTTTCGGAAACGGACTTGATAACGCCATAGAAGCAAGCGAAAAACTTCCTGAAGAACAGAGGGCGATACTTGTGAAAGCGGGGAAAATGCAAAACTTCTTTTCGGTACTGATTGAAAATAACTGTTTACGGGAAAGCAGAAGCGCAAAGACCCGTACCACAAAGAATGATGATTTCCTACACGGTTTCGGGATCTCCAATATGCGAAAAGCCATTGAGAAATATGATGGTCAACTGACGACCAAATGCGAAAACGGGAAATTTACATTAAAAATTTTAATACCAACTCCATAAAGAATGAGGCTTATGAACCTGTTGTCTATCACGGACAGCAGGCTTTTTAATGTTCATATTAGAATTTGCGTTCTGAATATTAGAATTTGCGTCTTGTCTTGTATTCTTTATTTAATAGGATATGATGGGCATATCAAGTGGTACAAATCAAGGAGGAATTACTATGTCAATATTAAACGCAACCCATTTGAAAAAATATTATGGTAAGGACGAGAGCCTTGTCAAAGCTCTGGATGATGTAAATCTATCCGTAGAAAATGGTCAATTTGTTGCTATTATTGGTACATCTGGCAGTGGTAAATCTACTTTGCTCAATATGCTTGGCGGATTAGACATTCCAACCGAAGGCAGTGTGCAGGTAGAAAATAAAAATCTTGAAAAACTAACCGAGGAACAGCTTACGGTGTTCCGCCGTCAGCGTATCGGCTTTATTTTTCAGAACTATAATTTAATCCCTTATCTTACAGCGTATGAGAATATCGTACTTCCTGTCCGTTTGGATGGTAAAATAGAGGATAAGAAATTCTTGAAAGAGATTGTGCGTTTCTTGGAACTTGATGGGAAACTTTCTAACTATCCGAGTCATCTTTCGGGTGGACAGCAGCAGAGAGTGGCGATTGCCCGTGCTTTAATATCAAAGCCTGCGATCATTTTAGCTGACGAACCGACAGGAAATCTCGACAGTCGCACAAGTGATAAGGTTATTGATCTTCTGAAAATGACGAGTGAAAAGTTCAATCAAACGATTGTAATGATTACCCACAATCCTGAAATTGCTGAAAAGGCAGATGTGAGAATACGCATTGAAGATGGAAGAATAGCAAAATAAGGGAGGTGATCGGGATGAACAATAAAAAGATAACGGCAAAAATGATTTCACGGATGTCAAAACAGAGTCTTAAATCAAGCCGTATGCGTAATATCTTTGTGATGATTACTATTGTCTTGGCGTCGGCTCTCTTGACTACAATTCTTATGTTTGCGGTGGGACAAAATCAACAGGTTAAAAATGACCTTTCCCATAGACAACAGGTAGGCTACTATAATCTTACCAACGAACAGGTGGAAATGCTGAAAGCAGACGACCGTATTGCTTATCAGATACAGGTAAAAACAGGTGTCCTTTCTCCAATGGACGGTTTCGATGTAATGCCGTACTATGTGAGTGAGTTATCCGATAAAATCCAAATCGGCGAATTGCTTGAGGGAAAGCTACCCGAAAAGGAAAATGAAATCGCTGCACAGGCGGCAATGCTGAAAAAGATGGGGGTCAATCCTAAGGTTGGAAGTACCGTGACCTTTACCTTTTATGACGACAGTACCGAAACTTTTACCGTATCAGGTATCTTAAACGGCAGCGATATGGCAAAACAATTTTCCGTGTTTTTCTCTGAAACATATGCAAGGAATGGCAGTCAGTTAAAGGATATGCCGTATGAGGTTTATGCAAAGTTGTACGGAGCAACGACAATGTACCCTGAAGACTGCAAGGAAGTGATGCAGGGATTGAAAGAAAATATGTCAGCCCTTCAAAGGCATTTATTGAGTCGCTGTCTGTGGATACGCAGTTTGTTATGCTTTACGGCATAGTTGGAGCTGTTATTTTACTTGCGTGTATTCTTGTGATTTATGGTGTGTTTTATCTCTCTGTCATTGGCAGAATCCATCAGTTTGGGCAGCTTCGTACCATTGGTATGACAAAGAAGCAGATGAAAAAGCTTGTTTCCCGTGAAGGTGTTGCGTTATATCTTCGCTCTGCTCCTATTGGTATTTTGATTGGCGGGATTGCAGGATATTTCATTATTCCAAATGGATTTAATATTTTGAATACGCTATTGATAATCGCTCTTGTATTTGTGGTTATCTATATTATTACGATGATTTCAGTACGAAAACCTGCCCGACTTGCGGCTACTGTTTCTCCGATGGAGGCACTTCGTTATGTACCACAGGACGGTATGAAAAAGGCTGCAAACAAGAAACTTTGCCGAAAACTATCTCCGATGGGGTTGGGGATGATGAATTTTTCCAAAAACAGAAAGAAAGCAACTATTACAATGCTCTCTTTGGCTTTGGGCGGTATTCTCTTTATGACAGCCGCAACCTATATTTCATCTTTTGACAAGGAGGGTTATTCCCGACAGGGTATATGGGAAGACGCAGACTTTAATATCTTCTATTCAGAGGCTGCTGTGGAGCTAAGCGAGAATGGAATGAGCGAAATGCAGGCAGAGAAACCTATGGGAGATGATATGGTTAGAGAAATATCTGCCATAGACGGTGTGGAAAAGGTAGACGAGCTTAAAAGCCTTGGTATTATCTTCGACTTTCCAAAAAATGACGAATACTATGACGGAAGTAAGATGGCAGAGAAGGAAGTGACGGTTCTAGGCATCTTAAGCACACAGTATAGCTTAGACAATCCTGCGATAAACGGATGGTTTGTAATGCCTGAAAAGCCGATGTTAAACCAACTTTCCTATGACAGCCTGAATTCTCAGCTACTCATATCCGCTGATTCTGAAAATGAAGCATCAGTAGACGAAGCTTTGAAGGGAATTTTAGAGAAAAGACCAGAGCTATCTATGGAGGCTTACGTAGATATGAAGATTTCTTATGAGCAGGCAGCAAATACACTATTTGGTGCAATTAGCGGACTTGCCATATTTATTATGATGTTCAGTATTTTAAGTATGATGAATACGCTGATTACCAATATTGTTACTCGTAAACAGGAACTTGCAATGTTAGAGTCTATTGGAATGAATAAAGATCAAATTCGTAAAATGCTGCTTGGAGAAAGTCTGCTCTTGGTACTTGCTACCGTCGGTGTGACAATGACCATCGGTACGCTGTGCGGTTATGTGCTCAGCAATATACTCTACAATACGGGGGCATTCTATATGGCGTTTAAGTTTCCTGTAAGCCTTGCATTGATTTATGCAGTAGTTCTGTCTGCCGTACCGATGATAATTACCCTTGTGTCAATGCACAGTTTTTCCAAAGAAGCACTTGTGGAAAGATTGAGAGGAATGGAAAATTGATATGCGAATATAAGATACGCATTACAGGAAACCAAGAGATTCTGGTGCTTTCGCCCAAAATCATAGGAACGTTGATTGAGAAAATCCGATGTTCAGACACGAAAGAATTGATAATCCCTGCGGACGAATTACTTCCGCAGGGATATGCGGAATATCTGGAACGTGTAATGCAGATCAACGATATTAGAAAAAATGTTGGCAGGCAGGATGTGTATGATTTGACTGCAAAGCAGATTGGGATGCTGAAGGTGGAACAGCAGAAATGCTTCGGCAGAGCAGTAGCGGAAACAGTCGAGAATACTGCACAGTTTAATCTTGAAGCAAGTGGAGATTTCTTTCTGCTGACAAAGCAATCGGACAGCCGTTTTATCTGTGACTATGAGAATGGGGAGAAAATATTAGTTTCGCTGAAATATTTATAGATGGTCGATCAGATTGTAATCCTACACTTGTAATACAAAATTTTTCAATTCCTTTTAAACAGCAAAGTTCTCATTTTAAAGTAATAAATTACTGTCGCGTTAAAAAAATAAAGTTTTCCACAGAAAACCATTGACAATTTATTAAAAAAGTATAAACTATTAAAAAACGGAGTGCACTCTATTTTAAAGAATGGGAGATGAGGATTTTATGGCAACTTTTTTAACAGGACTTATGATACTTTTACTGGGAGGCTATTTATACGGGAAATTTGTGGAGCGTGTGTTTCACCCTGACGACCGTAAGACTCCGGCTGTACGGATGAAAGATGGAATTGATTATGTCCCTATGAATAAGTGGAAAAACGCACTGATCAATTTACTGAATATAGCGGGTACCGGACCGATCTTCGGACCGATTCAGGGAATCCTGTTTGGACCGATCGCGTTTATCACGATTCCTATCGGATGTGTGATCAGCGGAGCAACACATGATTATTTAAGCGGTATGATGTCACTGCGCCAGGATGGAGCACAGATGCCGGGGATCGTCAGAAAATTCCTCGGCAACAAAACATACCAGGTATACAATATTTTTCTCTGTTTTCTGATGCTTTTAGTCGGAGCAGTATTTACATATACTCCCGGCGATCTGTTTGCCGGACAGATCTGTGGTTTTACGGAGGTCAACGTATGGACCTGGGTAATTTACGGAGTGATCTTGCTGTATTATCTGGTAGCAACTTTGTTCCCGATTGATAAGATCATTGGTAAGATTTATCCGATTTTCGGTGCGATTCTGCTCTTATCGGCAGTCGGAGTATTTGCTGGAATCTTTATTCAGGGATATCAGCTTGATAATATTGATTTTAGCCATGGTCTCAAAGGAATTTTTGATGTGTATCCGATCTTTGATGCAGAAGGAAACTCCGGAGCCGGAACAAAATTCCTTCCTGTCTTTTTCGTGACGGTAGCCTGTGGAATTACATCTGGTTTTCACTCTACACAGTGTACTTTAATTGGACGCTCTGTAGAACATGAAAAAGAAGGACGCACAGTCTTTTATGGAATGATGATTCTGGAAGGCCTGATTGCCATGATATGGGCAGCTGCAGCCATGGGACTTTACAATACCGGTTCTACTGCCGGAGCAACAGCTGCTGTAGGCGAAGTTGCCAAAGGACTGCTCGGACCGATCGGCGGAGTCATTGCGATCCTTGGAGTGATCGTTTTGCCGATCACATCCGGAGATACGGCTCTTCGTTCCTGTCGTCTGATGGTCGCAGATTATTTACACATTGATCAAAAGACCAGAAAAAATCGTGTGCTTGTAACATTGGGAATTTTTATCCCTGTCATTCTGATTTTAATCTTTGCGAAGTTAAACGCAGAAGGGTTTAATATCCTTTGGAGATATTTTGCATGGAGCAATCAGACCATCGGAGTATTTGCGTTTGCAGCCATTACCATTTATCTGATGGCGAAAAAAGGGGCAAAAAAAGGAATTTATCTGATCGCGCTGCTTCCGGGAAGCTTCTATATGTTTATTATTTCTTCCTTTATTTTGAGTCAGAAGATTGGATTTGGACTTCCGATGACAGCTGCATATGTCATTGCCGGTATATTGACCGTCCTTTATTTTACCGGTCTGATCCGACTTGGAAAAAAATACGCTGCAAAACACGAAGAAGAGTAGCGTTGATTCAGAAAAACTACTGAAAAACTTTTTCAGATATTTACATAAAAGTTTCTCCTGCGTTATAATATTTACAATAAGTTCAAAAGAAAGAAGGAATCGCAGATGAAAGTTTTAATGTTAAATGGAAGTCCAAGAAAAGAAGGATGTACGTATACGGCACTTTACCAGATTGCGGAAACTTTGAAAGAGCAGGGAATTGAAAGTGAGATCTTTCAGGCTGGAAATCCGGAAATGGAGAATATAAAAGCTGCAGCGGAAAAAATGAAAGAAGCAGATGCTCTGATCGTAGGATCGCCGGTTTACTGGGCATCTCCAAGCGGACAGATCATCGAATTTATGGATAAATTCTGTTCCCTTGCCGGAAAAGATATGTTGTTAAAGCCGGCCGCAGCGATCGCATCCGCAAGACGTGCCGGTACGACAGCCACCCTGGATGTTCTTCTGAAATATTTTTCATTCCATCAGATGCCGATCGTATCTTCCAATTATTGGAATATGGTCCATGGCAACACTCCGGATGAAGTGATGCAGGATCAGGAAGGATTACAGATCATGCATGTGCTGGGCAAAAACATGGCATGGCTCTTGCACTGTCTGGAAGCCGGAACACAGGCGCAGATCGCAAAACCAGAACCAGAAGAGAAGATCAAGACAAACTTTATCCGTTAAAGCAGGGATATGCCAGAAGCACGGATGAACAAATGAAATATAACCAGATCATTTAGGAGAGCCTGGAAACAGGCTCTCTTTTCTTGCTGTGTGCCGAGCATGGCACTAATCTTGCTGGTGCAAGTCCAGCCACAGGTA
>JAUNDP010000002.1 GCA_030526005.1 Eubacteriales bacterium | reverse complement strand
TTCTATGCCTATTCTTTTTTTACTTTACCCCCAAGTAAAGTTTAGAACCCTTTTTATGCAGCTGGCTGAATGACAGGAAGCTGATCCAGATTTTTCTGACCGGAGAGTTCTGTCTCCGCATCCGTTTCATCAGAGAACATTTTTGTCTGATGGGAAGCTTCGGAAAAAGCAGAAGAAGCCTCTGTGATATTTCCAAGGACAGCCTCTGTCAGTTCAGAAGTATTTTGAATTTCCCAGATAAGGCCTGTATTTTTTAGCTGGACAGAAAGCGTATTTGTTGTCACGTCATCCGCTTCCTGAAGCGATTCCAGAAGAAGCTGGGCCGTCTTCTCGTTTCGTTCCTGCTCTGTAGCCAGTATAGGATCGGCTGTTTCAGCATATGCAAGCAAGGCATCTTTATATGTACTCAAAACGGAATACAGATCCAGATTTGTGATATCGACAAGGACCTCAGCAGAAGAGTCATCCTGCGCTGAGGAAGTAATCTGATAAGTCAGATTTTCCAGAATCTGTGAAGCAAAAGCGAGATCGATCTCATCTGCGTTGGAGCTTGCAGCAGAAAAAATATCGTCAATTCCAAAGTAAGAAAGAAACTGATCCGGTTCCATATTCTGGAAATATTCCATATTGATTTCTACGACTTCTTCGGCAGATACGATATTGGGGTCCATCATATAAGAAGACAAACCGCTTACAAGACCATCCTCCAGTTTATCAGAGGCGATAATTGTCCATACGCCTTCTGTTTTTTCAAGAGGAATATCAAGCGTTGTCGTCGTTAACTCATATTGATTTTCCGTAAGCAGCTGCTTTAAAAGCTTGGAATAAAAGGCAACGGAAGACTGTTCTGCTTTTGCAGGATGATCCAGAGAATCGGCTATAATGGCGCGGCAAAGATCGTTCGCAAGTGCATGAGCATCAATATTTGTGATAGAGACCGTGACAACAGCTTCTTCCTCTTTTACATCTGTACGCTCAATTTTATAGGAAAAGTTCTCGAAAAATAACTGCATTGCCTCCATAGCAGACTGTCTGATATCATCTGTCAGGCTGTCGCTTTCTGAAAAGATATGGTAAGAAGAAAAGGACGCCATTGTCTCTTCATCCAGATCTTTGATTAAATTCAATTCTTTCTTTACCACTCCTTTTGGCGAATTTTTATTTGCAGAACATCCGGCAAGTATAGCAACACAGAAAGAGCACAGAACAAGAAAAAATGAAAGCCGGTAAAGCATTTTTTTGTACATAATAAGTCTCCTTTATATTGTCTCATGGCAAATCTAATGAAACGATCCGATATTTTGATGATACAAAAGAAAAGCAACAACAAAAATCTGAACAAGAATCACAGCAGGTATTCCAAAGCGGAACAGGGGTTTGCGCGTCTTGTGGTGAAACAGATACATCCCAAGAAAAATACCGATACTGCCGCCAAACAAAGCAAAACCAAACAGTGTTTTTTCTGCAATGCGCCAGCGGCCTTTCTGGGCTTTTCTCTTATCAGAAGCCATCAGAAAAAGTGCGGTCAAATTTAAAAACAGAAAATAAGAAGTCAGTATTTTTATCATAAAAAACCTCTGTAAAATAGATAAAAAATAAGATTCCCTCTGCAAGGCAAAATAAGAAGGGAATGGATGAACAGGAACAAATATGCTTTCAGTTTAATAGAAAATTAAGAAATTGTCAAATAGAGAAAAAAATCTTGACATGGTCTGACAGGGTCAGTAGAATGAAATTAGTACTTTAACGGAATAAAGAATGACAGGAGGTCAGAAAAATGTATTCATTAGAAGAAGTCAGAGCGGTTGACCCTGAAATTGCAACGTGTATTGAGAAAGAACAGAACCGTCAGAATAGTCATATTGAACTGATTGCATCAGAGAACTGGGTGAGTAAAGCAGTTATGGCGGCGATGGGCAGCCCGTTGACAAACAAATATGCAGAGGGATATCCAGGAAAAAGATTCTATGGCGGATGCGAGTGCGTGGACGAAGTAGAGACGATTGCGATTGAAAGAGCAAAACAGATTTTTGGATGTACCTATGCCAACGTTCAGCCACATTCTGGCGCGCAGGCAAATATGGCCGTCTTTTTTGCAATGCTAAAGCCAGGCGATACCGTCCTTGGGATGAGTCTGGCGCATGGAGGCCATCTCTCACACGGAAGCGAGGCAAATATGTCAGGCGCATATTTCCATGCTGTCCCATATGGCGTAAACGATGACGGAGTCATCGATTATGACAAAGTGCGTGAGATTGCGCTGGAATGCAGGCCAAAACTGATTGTGGCAGGGGCAAGCGCTTATGCCAGAATCATTGATTTTAAAAAGTTCCGTGAAATTGCAGATGAAGTCGGGGCATATCTGATGGTTGATATCGCTCATATAGCAGGGTTGGTTGCAGCAGGGATTCATCCAAGCCCATTCCCATATGCAGATGTTGTGACGACGACGACACATAAGACCTTGAGAGGACCAAGGGGCGGACTGATTTTATCAAGCGAAGAAACGGCAAAGAAATTTAATTTTAACAAAGCTGTTTTCCCGGGAATTCAGGGAGGACCGCTGATGCATGTGATTGCGGCAAAGGCAGTCTGTTTCAAAGAAGCTTTGTCGGAAGAATTTAAGACGTATCAGCAGAATGTGGCAAAAAATGCAAAAGCGCTGTGCAGCGGTCTGATGAAACGTGGAATTAAGATTGTGTCAGGAGGAACGGACAATCATCTGATGCTGGTGGATCTTACAAATCTGGATCTGACAGGAAAAGAAGCAGAAAATCTGCTGGACGAAGTCTCCATCACAGCAAATAAAAATACGATTCCGAATGATCCAAAATCGGCATTTGTAACGAGCGGAATCCGTCTTGGAACGCCGGCAGTCACCTCAAGAGGAATGAATGAAGAAGATATGGATACGATTGCAGAGATCATTGCTTCTGTCTTGAAAAATCCGAAAGGAGATCATCAGAGAGAGCGTGAGATGACGAAAGGGTTGACAGATAAATATCCATTAATATAAAATAAAAACACATGATAAATAAAAACAGAGCTGTTGCAGAATTATTGGGAAACCGATAATTTTTCACAGCTCTTTTTATGCGCATGACGGAGACGGAGACGCATATGAGGTCGAAAAGTAAATTAAGACAAACTTAATGTGCGGGCAGGTACTCTTATGCTATAATAATTAAAAATTTAAAGATAAGGTGATTGGCATATGAAGAAATTTTTAGTTACAGTTTTAATACTGGCAGTGCTCGGAGGAAGCGGATATGCAGTATGGCGCTACATGGGACCGGGCAAATCAGAAAGTTCCGATGCAAATAATGTAGTATTTGTGGATGCCGTATCTATGATTGCAGGACTGGAAGGCGGAACAGGACTGAACAATCGCTATAATGGGGTGATTGAACCTCAGGAAACCTGGAAAGTAGAACAGTCTCAGGATCAGAAAGTGGAAGAGGTGTATGTGCAGGTCGGACAGACGGTAAAGGCTGGACAGAAACTTTTTAAGTATGATACGACAGAAGCACAAAACAGTCTGGCTCAGGCGGAGATCGATCTGGAACGAACAGCAAATGATATTGAAAATACAAAAGCACAGATCGAGGAACTGAAAATCGCCCAGTCAAAGGCAGGGGCAGAGGAACAGCTCAACTATACGATCGAGATTCAGACAGCAGAGAATACTGTAAAACGTACGGAATACGAACAGAAAAGCAAAAAAGTAGAGATGGAGCAGCTGAAAAAGACGATAAACAGCTCTGTTGTGACGAGTGAGATTGATGGCGTGGTAAAAACGATCAACACAGACAGCTCCAAGATCGATGCGTATACAGGGGAGCCAGACCCTCTGATTACAATTCTTGCGACAGGCGATTATCGGGTAAAAGGAACGGTAAATGAACAGAATGTACAGTCTCTGATGCTCGGCAGCAGAGTGATTGTCCATTCGCGTGTAAATGAAGATCAGATCTGGAGAGGAACATTAGATTCCATCGACATGGAAGCTGCTTCTTCCAATCAGACAGATACGTATGCTTCTAATCAGTCAGGCAATACAAACAGCAGCACATATCCATTTTATGTTGTTCTGGACGACGATGAAGGGCTGATGCTGGGTCAGCATGTCTATATTGAGATGGACACTGGGCAGATGGAAGCAAAGTCAGGGCTTTGGCTGCCGTCTTATTATATTGTACAGGAGGAAGGAAGCGCACCGTACGTTTGGGCGGCAAATGAAAAAGAAAAGCTGGAAAAACGGGAGCTGACACTTGGAGAATATGATGAAGAGATGGATCAGTATGAGATCTTAGATGGACTGACAGCGGGAGATTATATTACCTATCCAAGTCAGGGACTTGAAGAAGGAATGCCGATCACGCATAATTTTGATGAAGCTACGTTTGGAATGGATAATTCAGATGATGATTTGAATCTGGACGATCCAGACATGGTCAATGAAATATATGATGATAATTTTGATGATTTCCTGGCTACCGGCTATGATGCGACCATGCCGGATGCCTCTATGGCAGATGCTGTGCCGGATGATATTATAGAGGGCGATCTGGCAGATGAGGGAGAACTTTCGGATGATCAATTTCTGAATGAAGGGGGTTCAGTTGATATCGGGGCAGGAAATGTCGGCATTATAGGCGGTTTTGACGGGGGATTATAAAGAACGGAGTGAAAAACGTTGATTTTAGAAATGGAACATATTTATAAAGATTATATCCAGGGCAAGATGATTGTGCCTGTCTTAAAAGACATCAATCTGCAGGTGGAAGAAGGAGAATATGTGGCGATTATGGGACCGTCCGGTTCAGGAAAATCGACGCTGATGAATATCATCGGATGCCTGGATAAACCGACGAAGGGAACGTTCCGCCTGGATGGCCAGAAGGTGCTGGAACAAAAAGAAAATCAAGTTGCTGAGGTGAGACTGAGAAGCATTGGATTCGTATTTCAGAATTTCCAGCTACTTCCCAAATTGTCAGCGCTTGACAATGTGGCTTTGCCGCTCATCTATGCGGGGGTGAAAAAAAAGGAACGCAGAAAGCGTGCGCAGATTGCCCTTGAGAGAGTAGGACTTGGCGATCGTCTTCACTTTGTGCCGAATCAGTTGTCAGGAGGTCAGAAACAGCGTGTTGCGATTGCGAGGGCAATGGTAAATAATCCGAAGATTCTTCTGGCTGACGAGCCGACGGGAGCGCTTGATTCCAAGTCGAGCCATCAGGTTATGGAATTGTTTGAGGAATTGAACAAAGAGGGCGTCACCGTCATTATGATTACGCATGATGCAGGCGTGGCAAAGTGTGCAAAGAGAATCGTAGATATTTTTGATGGAGAGATTTCAGAGAGAACACGAAAGGAGGAAAACGTATGAAAGTAAAGACAATCATAGCAGTGACCTTAAGTGTATGTCTGGTTTGCTCAGGCGCGGGGTATGGCATTTATTCCTATATGCAGAACAATAAGAACCCAGTGGAAGTAACACCTGTCTCTTACCTCTCGACCCAGTATTATGGAGACAGCTCTTCCATATCCGGAACAGCAACCTCTGACGTGACACAGAAAGTACAGCTCAGCGGCGAAAATAATGTAAAAGAAGTCTATGTCAAAGCTGGAGACAAAGTGAAAGTCGGAGATAAGCTGATGTCATATGATATGACACTTACGGAGCTGGATCTGGAGATGGAAAAACTGAATAAGGCGACGCTGGGACTGAAGATGGAAGCGGCGCAGAAAGCGCTTGAAAAATTGTATAATACCACTCCTGTGCCGGCAGACACCATGGCTTTTGTCATTCCGAATGAGCGCAGCGTTTCATTGGCAATGACAGAAGGAATGACAGAGACACAGGGCGGAGCAGACATGGGAATTCTGGATTTGAATCCAGAGTCAGAGGTGACTCCGCAGACAGAGACGGAAGCGATTTCACCGGAATCTGAGACAGAAAGGCAGACAGAACCAGAACAGACCGATACTCCAGTTACGGAATCAGAAGTAGTTCTGCCTGAGATAGAGACGGAATCCACTGACGAAACACAGAAGGAGACGCAGACGGATTCTGTACAGCCGCCAAAAGAGTCGGAATATCAGCTCCCTGAGATCGAACAGGACTATGTCGTTCCGGCAGAGAAACTGGATTATAAATCACAGGCAGACATCGGAGAAGGCACAAAAGAAGAGCCGTTTATCTTTTACTGTACAGAAAATGTTTTGATTCATGGAAGTTTCTTAAATCTTGTCAGAGGATGGGATGAGGAAGGAACAGAAAAAATTGCAGGAGGAGCCTACGTTCTTTTGGCAGTGCGGGCAAAAGATGCAGCAGACGGGGTACAGCGTATTCTGAGGCTGAATGGCAATGGAGATAAAAGAGACCAGGGATATTATAAAGACTCGGAGTGGAGATTTACGCCGGAAGGTATGGAAATTATTGTAGATCAGGAAGGAAACCGGACTGCTGAAGGAGAAATACCGAAGCGTATAGAGACGAAAGAGTTTGAGAAAATGTTCGCAGATCAAAAAGAGGAAGAGGAATCGGAACAGAGCGAACAGTTGACAGAAGTGCAGACAGAAAGTCAGACACAACTTTTGGAGTCTGAAACACAGACAGAAACTGTGACGGAGACAGCGCCGGAGACAATACCCGAAACAATACCTGAAACAGCGCCGGAGGAGATACAGCCTGGCACGGAAGAATTCGAGAATCAGAGTGAGATACTGTCTGAGACAGAAGAACCAGAGCAGCAGAGCGAAACGATGCCTGTTATGACATTGGAGGAGGAAGAGAAAATCCTCAATGATATGATTATTATGGAAAATCTGACAACGCAGGCGACCGAAGCAGAGAGTGAGACAGGAACAGAGCCTGAATCTGAGACGGAAAGCGAGCTTTGGCTGGATCTTGCGACGATGCCGAATGCAGCGCCGGGAAAATTATTATATGATTCTATAGATAAAAAAGAGTATTTTAGCGGAGATGGAACAAAAGAAAATCCTTATCTGTATGTCTGCGCGGAAAATACGAGAATTACAGGCGGATTTCTGAATCGAGTGATGGGATTTGACAAGGATGGAAAAAATAGAGACATGGCAAAAGCGTGCTATGTACGTCTGGAAATCCGTCAGGATAAAAATGGCAATACGGATTATAATGGAGAAACCGTTGTAAGATTGACTCTTAATGGAACAGCCCAGAAAACAGAAGGATTCAACAAAAATGATATCTGGATCATGAAGAAAACAGGGCTGGAGAAACTGACGGAGCCGGAAACGGAAAAACCAACGGAATCAGAGACGGAGAAACCGACAGAGCCAGGACCGGGGGAAGATATTGACGTATACAGTGAGCTGACATATGAATCTCTTGGAGATAAGAACTACAAAAATGGAGCGTACTATAAAGGAGATGGAACAGCAAATAATCCATTTACCTTCCGCTGTGCCGAGGAAACAAAACTGACAAGCACATTCATAAACAGAGTGCTTGGATATAATAAGACCGGAGAAAAAAGGATTAACGATGGTGTGTATGTTTGTCTTGAAATTGAAGATCCACAGAGTTTGGACGGTCTGATTGAAAAAATTGTGATCAATGGCACACAGAAGCATGATCCATATCCTCCGACATATTCTTTCTTATTTACAAAAAATGGATTAGAAAAAATCATAGAAGAACCGACAGAACCGGAGAGCGATTACTGGGGCGATGATTTCTTCCCAGAAGATGAGTTTCCAGGAGATGGCGGCGGAATCACCTATACGGAAGAGGAATTAAAAGCAGCAATCCGAGAACAGGAAACTCTGCTAAAGACATTGACACTGGATGAAAAAGAGTCGGAGTTAAAAATTACTCAATACGAGAAAAAAATAAAAAATGGCGTGATTCTCAGTTCTATCAACGGCGTTGTAAAAGCGGCGGGGGATGCTTCGACAGGAGAGAGCAACGGGGACGCTTTCATTGAGGTGACGAGTGATTCTGGTATGTATATTGTCGGAAATATGAGTGAGCTGAATCTGGGAACGCTGGAGGTAGGAGACGAGGTTTCCGTACAGTCGTTGGAGACGGGAATGCAGTATACGGCTGTGATCACAGAGATCTCAGAGTATCCGGAGGATTCCAGCAATAATTATTACGGCTATGGAACAGAAAATACGAACGCTTCCTACTATCCGTTTAAAGCATATGTGGAGGAAGCAGATGGCTTGAATGATTCTTCCTCCGTTACTATCTCTGTATCTGCTTCGGCTTCCGGACTGGATACGATTTATC
The DNA here is from genome assembly GCA_030526005.1 of Eubacteriales bacterium. GTDB lineage: Bacteria > Bacillota > Clostridia > Lachnospirales > Lachnospiraceae > JAGZHZ01. The sequence goes on along the minus strand of JAUNDP010000002.1, from coordinate 143,140 downwards.
TGCAGATGGCATATATACGTTCCGAAAATGGGCAAAGCTATGTCTATAAGGCAGGAAAAGACGGAAAACTGAAAAAACAGTATGTCAAGACAGGAAAGATTATTTACTCCAGCTATATGGAAATCAAAGAAGGACTGACGATGGAAGACAGTGTGGCATTTCCATACGGATCGGATGTAAAAGAGGGCGCAAAGACAGTAGCGTCTGAGTCAGGCGGATTTTATTAGGAGGTACGAAATTGATTGAAAATATACGATTATCTTTTCAGGGAGTCTGGTCGCATAAAATGCGATCCTTCCTGACAATGCTCGGAATCATCATAGGTATTGCCTCCATCATTTCCATCGTCTCTACGATTCAGGGAACAAATGAGCAGATTAAGAAAAATCTGATTGGTTCCGGAAATAATACGGTAAGCGTAAAACTGAGCCAGGGAGAATGGGATTACGAAATCGCATACAATGGCATTCCAAATGGAGTGCCTGTCATCTCAGAGGATACGAGACAGGAAATTTTACAGCTGCCAGAGGTAGAAAATGTATCCCTGTATACAGCAAGAACGTATGCAGATGGAATTTTCTATAAAAATCAGGCTTTGCAGGGCGCAAACATCTATGGAATTGATGAAAATTATTTTGATACAGCGGGATATATTGTCAGAACAGGAAGACAGTTTATCGAAAGCGATTATACCATGTTCCGAAAAGTGGCAATTATAGATGACACGGCTGCGACATCATTGTTTCAGGATGAAAATCCCCTTGGAAAAACAATAGAGATCAACAAGGAACCATTTATTGTGGTGGGAGTGGCGCAGCAGATGGAACAGTTTGAGCCGGTGATCAATTCGATTGATGACTATCATATGTATATGACAGAGTCGAGCGGTACGGTATATATTCCGTCTGCAAGCTGGTGTATCGTCTATCAGTATGATGAACCGCAAAATGTTCTGGTAAAGGCCCAAAGCACAGAAGATATGAGTTCGGCAGGAAAACAGACAGAAGATATTCTGAACCAGTATGTTCATGCGGACAACAGCGATATCAAATATAAAGCTGCCGATGTTCTGAAGACAGCAAAAGATCTTCAGGATCTGAGTAATGCGACAAACAGCCAGTTGATCTGGATTGCAAGTATCTCACTTCTGGTAGGAGGCATCGGCGTTATGAATATTATGCTGGTATCTGTGACAGAGCGTACAAATGAAATTGGATTGAAAAAGGCGATCGGAGCAAAGAAAAGGCGAATTTTAGGACAGTTCCTGACGGAGGCGGCCGTTCTTACAAGTCTGGGAGGTCTTATCGGAGTCGGAGTCGGAATCGGATTGTCAGAGGCGATTCATAAAATTTCGGGAACGCCGATTGCAATCAGCATTCCGGCGGCAATCGGTTCTGTGATCTTTTCCATGATGATCGGAATTATTTTCGGATTGCTGCCTTCCATTAAAGCGGCAAACTTAAATCCGATTGACGCACTCCGCCATGAGTAAAGAAAAAAGTCAGGAAGTTTCAGAAAAGCAGACGGCGATAAGCCAGAATCTATACACGACAAACGCATGAGTAAATAAATTGCGAACAAATCCCCTTTTTCTGGTATGATAAAAAGAAAAAGGGGATTTTATGATGGATGGATTATATTGAGGATAAGCGTCAGCAGACGAAAGTATGACATAAATTGAAAGATATTATTGTAATTGTGCTGTTTGATACGCTTGCAAATGTAGATGACCGGGTGGAAATGGAATACTTTGCCCATTATCATGAGGAATATTTGAAAAAATATATTGAATTAAAAAATGGGATACCATCCTATGATACGCTTGGTCGTGTGTTTGAGATGCTGACATCAGAAGTATTATAGAAGTTGCATGAAGAATGGCAGGAATTACTGAATAAAAATGAGGGAAGAAAACAATTCATGCGTATGTCGTGATTATTGACAAAGAGGAGTATATCTGATACCATATAATTGTAATTTTGAACAAAAAAACCAAGAAAAGGAGGAATCGATATGTGCAGTATGCAGACCGTGCGTCATACCAAAGAACGATTGGGCTGGAAATATTCGACTCTTCAATTCTGGAGAGGACAAATTAAAATCGTAAGCGTAGGCGTATGAACATTGAACATATTTGATTAAAAATTGATATATTAGGTATGTAGTTCATGCGCATTTTTTGTGTTAGAAAGAAAAATATGATACGTGCGAAAGCAGAATAAAATGAAACGAATTATTTCTGGAATACTTGTTATTGTATTATGCCTAATGACGCCTGTTGTGGCATTGGCTACGGATATTGATGCCATAGGATCCGTAGGGTTGAGTTCGAGAGACAAGATTGTCCTTGCAGACGTATCTAAGATGTCGATTGAGCTTATCAACCAGAATGGTGAATTGGCTGGAACAGCTACAATACCTGCCTATGATTTGACAGTAGAACAAAGAAACTTCTTGTTACAGTATATAGAGGAGAATGGTATGGAAGAGCTGGAACGCCAATTCAAGAAAGTTATTACTGATAAAGAGAATTATAAGAGTTCCAAAGTAAACATTGTTGAATACACAAGGAGTGAAGAAGTATTCTCTGAAACTCAACTGATTCGAGCTAATGGTAATTTTAACAAAACGACTACCACATATCAGTCGAAAACACTTGTTAATCCAGATTTTACTAACTGGACTTTTAACTGCGAATGGTGGGCACATGTGACTGTTAATTTCAAAAAAGAAAATAATGTCATTACCCAAGTTACAGGTACCGGCTTTAATGCGACTGATATGACATATCCGTGTTCGTTTGAGAATGTTTATATTCCGAATTATGTTGCTGCAGACGGAATGACTTGTGGAGCAACAGCCAATTATAATGTGTACAGGTATTTTGAAATTCCACTTGCTATGCCTATTCCGATAAAGTTTTCTATTAATGCCGTTGATTATGTTATTGCATATTCCTCTGACTACTAAGCACCTGAATTTCCAAAACATCATGTGATAGGCGTTGAAAGATTCGAGCCTCATTTCACATATCATTTCTATGTGCAACACAATGTTGATTGAATATTTAATGGTTAATGCCAATATTGGTACTAGTTCTTGAGAAATCATGTGGGAGGGATGCTACTATGCCGACGATACGAGATAATTTGAAAGCCTTACGTATTAGCAATGGTTTATCACAAAATGAAGTGGCAGATGCAATTAATGTTACGCGTCAAACCGTATCAAGCTATGAAACAGGTCGTATGGAACCAGATTTAGAGACTTTGAAGCGGCTTGCTGAAGTGTATAACGCAGATATTCACGATGTTTTATATGGTAGCAATCGGAAACTGCGGAAGATGAAATATCTTCGGTGGATCGCTTTCGGTATAAGCGCGGTTCTTTTGTTGAGTCTACTGATTCACTCGACTTTATTTTTAGTGAGTAACACCGTGTTTGTAATTAGGGCTGGAACTCGTGTTACACAGGAGAACCGAACACTTATTGAAACTCGTTTTGCACTACGTGATGTTGCCGACACAGTTGCCAGAATTGGTGTAAGAATCTTTTCTATAGGGTGCTTGGTGCTAGTATATCCCTTGATAACGATGAGGAAGATATGTCCCCCAAAAAAGGTAATATTATGGCTGTTGGGATTGATAGTGTCTATGTTTATTACAACTGTGCCATTTATGTTAAGTGATAAGATATATGGATATGCGACCTATTTTCTCCCAGTATTAAATGTTCTGCCGTGTATTATATTGATTTTCTTGGTCTCTGTTGTACAAATATGTTTATCTAAAAAATGACCGGATATTAATAATGTGGTAGAGTAGGCTTTTGCAGAGAGCAGGTCACAGACTGTCGTGGTTGATTGACGGATCTGGCTACCCACGTGCCGGGCATGGATGGGTTGCTGTTTCCTGTTTCTGACACAGAGCGATAAAAGAGAAAAAGGAGAGCTGTACGATACAGCTACATATGGTAAGATGAAAGGGCTGTCGGGAAATAGATAGTTCCAAACAGGGGCAGATTTGACTCATGTGCGTCAAATCTGCCCCTGAAATTTTTCGATAAAAAGATGGTTAACGACAATCATCTTCTCTCCGTTCCATGTTATAATGAAACTATGCAAAACAATAAATATTATAACAATAAGCATTATACCGAATTTTTTGAATTAGGGCAACAGAAAATTCACGACATATACATGGATTGTTTTCTTCCCTTATTTTCAAAGGAGCTTATTTTTAAAAATTCAATACCTGCTTCAAAAACTCCGCTGGATTCATACTGATTACAAATATTTTCTTTTTTATTGACAAATTTGGAAGGAATATCTTTATTATTTCATGCAGAGTACCACGCCCAACATACAAATTGGACGTGGGTGGATGCCTTTAATCTTTTTGACTTTGAATGTAAAAGCGACCAAAAACCCAGACTATCTGGCAAATAGATTACCAAGACAGTCTGCACAGCAAATTGACCAATTATCGCAACAACAAGATTCAGGACCAACTGTTAAAATATGCAAATTTCTTCGTACGCTGGTGCATACAAAACCGTATCGACATCTTAGTATCTGGGAAAAACGCTTTTTGGAAACAGAAAGTCAACATTGGCAGAAAGAACAATCAAAATTGTGTTTTATTTTATCTTATTTTATCTTTGCCAACGTGCTGGTATTCGGTTCGTTGAACAGGAAGAAAGTTATACTTCAAAAGCCAGTTTTCTGGATAACGACGTCATTCCTGTGTATAGCAAAACAGATTAGAATCTTAAGTTTTCCGGAAAACGCAGACCGACCAGATACAAAGGCATATATAAATAGGAGATCCCGCCTGATAGCATGGAACCTGATTTTAAACGGGGTAATTCATAAGGAAAAACTTGACTTTCCCGGAAAAGCTGTGCTATACTACAAAAGTTAGAAAAAAACACGTATGCGGATTCTGAGAATGGTGCTGGAAACAGTCTTCAAGGAAAAAGAAAACATACGGAAGAGATCAACCAAAAGGAGAAAAATCATGAGCGTAATTTCAATGAAACAGTTACTGGAAGCAGGTGTTCATTTCGGACATCAGACAAGAAGATGGAACCCTAAAATGGCTCCGTACATCTACACAGAGAGAAATGGTATCTATATCATCGACTTACAGAAATCTGTAGGTATGGTTGACGATGCTTACAAAGCAATCTCTGATATCGTAGCAGACGGCGGAACAATTCTCTTCGTTGGAACAAAGAAACAGGCACAGGATGCTGTTAAGACAGAAGCTGAGCGCTGCAATATGTTCTATGTAAACGAGAGATGGTTAGGTGGTATGCTGACCAACTTCAAAACAATCCAGAGCAGAATTCAGCGTTTAAAAGATATCGAAACAATGCAGGAAGACGGAACATTTGATGTTCTGCCAAAGAAAGAAGTTATCGCATTAAAGAAAGAATTAGAAAAACTGCAGAAGAACTTAGGCGGAATCAAAGAAATGAAGAGACTGCCAGACGCAATCTTCGTAGTAGACCCGAAAAAAGAGAGAATCTGTGTACAGGAAGCTCACACACTGGGAATCAAACTGATCGGTATCGCTGATACAAACTGTGACCCAGAAGAACTGGATTATGTAATCCCAGGAAACGACGACGCTATCAGAGCTGTAAAATTAATCGTTTCTAAAATGGCTGATGCAGTAATCGAAGCAAACCAGGGCGCAGAAGCAGAAGTGACAATGGATGACTTCGCAGCAGAAGAAGCAGAAGAAAAAGATATTGAAGAAGTAGCAGCAGAGGAAGATGCTGAATAAGACTGACAAAAAGGCGAACGAGACGTTTGCTTGACTAACATAGAGCCTCCGGCGTATTTTCGCCAGAGGCATATGTTTTTCAGATATGAGAAATAAAAATGGCTTTCCGGCTTTGAAAAATTTATTTTTGGAAGCAAAGAGCTTTATAATATTCTATAAATATTAAGATAAGAGAATAGTGGAGGAAAAAACGATGGCTATTACAGCAGCAATGGTAAAAGAATTAAGAGAACTTACAGGCGCTGGAATGATGGACTGCAAAAAAGCGCTGACAGCAACAGAAGGAGATATGGACAAGGCAGTTGAATTCTTAAGAGAAAAAGGATTAGCTACTGCACAGAAGAAAGCTGGAAGAATCGCAGCAGAAGGTCTTTGCAAAGTATTAGTGACAGAAGACTTAAAGAAAGCAGTTGTTGTTGAAGTAAATGCAGAGACAGACTTCGTTGCAAAAAATGAAGTATTCCAGGGTTATGTTGCAGAAGTTGCTGCACAGGCTATGGATACAACAGCAGATTCTCTGGAAGCATTCATGGCTGAACCATGGAAAGCAGACACAAGCAAAACAGTACAGGAAGCTTTAGCTGGAAAAATCGCAGTAATCGGCGAAAACATGAACATCAGAAGATTCAAACAGGTCGTAGAAGAAAACGGATTTGTAGCTGATTACACACATATGGGCGGAAAAATCGGCGTATTAGTAGACGTTGAGACAGACGTTGTAAATGATGCTGTAAAAGAGATGGCTAAAAACATCGCTATGCAGGTTGCAGCAATCAAACCTGTATATACAAACAGAGCAGAAGTAGATCAGGATTACATTGAAAAAGAGAAAGAAATCCTGACAGTACAGGCTAAGAACGAGAAACCAGACGCAAATGACAAGATCATCAACGGTATGGTTATGGGACGTATCAACAAAGAGTTGAAAGAAATCTGCTTAATGGATCAGGTATATGTAAAAGCAGAAGACGGAAAACAGAGCGTACAGGCTTATGTTGATTCCGTAGCAAAAGAAAACGGAGCAAAGATCACAATCAAAGGATTTGTTCGTTTCGAGACAGGCGAAGGTATCGAAAAGAAAGAAGAAAACTTTGCAGAAGAAGTAGCAAAACAGATGGGAAACTAATCTGAATACAGCATATTTAATAAAATGATTGAAAGAGGGTATCGTAAAATTATTTAAACAATGATTTTACGGCGCCCTTTTTTGGCTCTTTGTCAAGAGTTGGGGTAAAATGTTTTTTTCGAGACATCGGAACTGTATTCCGGTGTCTTTTTGTGTTAAGGATAACTATACATATATGGGATTATTTTAATAGTAGTTGCATTTTTTTTTATTATATGATAGGATGAACTTAAATAAATAGAAAACTTGTGGTTTGTCTATAAAAAAGACAATTAAAAGATAAACAGGTGAGAATCCTGTACAGTCCCGCTGCTGTAATTGTGGAGTAGCTTTCAGTATACCATTGGAGAAATCTGAGAAGGTGAGAGTTTATGTTGAAGCATAAGTCAGAAGAACTGCCATGAAGTTGTAATGAATTCTGCGGCCGACGGAACTGTTACATGATACCTATATTTTTTGAAGGAAAATATAGGCATTTGTTCTAGCACTGCATAAATGCAGTGCTTTTTTACATTTCTAAATATTATATAATCCGTTTTGGACAGAAGAATTTATGAGGGAGAACATATGGAACGAAGAAGTTATTTGGCAAAGCGGATTTGTGGTTATTTTCTTACAATTTTTTTAATTCTAGTATTCAATTTTGTATTGATTCGAATTATGCCGGGTGATCCTATGATGTATATTTTAGGGGAAGAAGATTATTATGATTTTTTCTATAATAATCCATCATATCTGGAAAAACTCCGTGAAATGTATGATTTGAATGGTTCAGTCATTCACCAGTTTTGGATTTATATGAAAGATATTTTGCACTTTAATTTTGGAACAAGTTACCATTATGGAAGACCTGTATTGGAACTGATTTTATTCCGAGCATCTTGGACACTTCGATTGGTTATTCCAGCAATTCTTATCTCTGCTGTTTTAGGAATTGTAGGTGGATTGCCAGCAGGATGGCACTGGGGGAAAAAAAGAGAACAATGTTCTACATTGTTGGTTACGGTTTTGCATACCATACCAACATACTGTCTTTCTATTATATTATTGTCTGTTTTTTCATATCAGCTTGGATGGCTTCCCCAAGGAAATATGGTATCTGGTGGAAAAAGTGGTATAGCATATGTATTGGATATGTTATGGCATATGTTGTTACCGTTATTGGTATTGATTATCTATCGTACATCATATGATTATTTGATTTTGCGTTCAAGTGTTCGCGAGATCAAGGATGAACCTTATATTATTACAGCTTTTTCAAAAGGATTGACACAGAGGAAAGTATTGCTGCGTCATGTTTTACCAAATGCATTTTTGCCATATATTACAGCTATTTTTATGCAATTCGGTGCAGCTGTAGCAGGCACTATGACAATGGAAGTGATTTATAATTGGAGTGGAATGGGAAGTTTGATTTATGAGGCAGTAAATCATAGGGATTTTCCAATTCTTCAGACTGCATTTTTAATTATTGCAGTTTTTACAGTATTAGCAAATTTGATAGCAGATTTGATTTATATTTGTGTAGATCCTAGAATCAGGAAGGAGAATGGAGACATATGAAAAGATTGCAGTTGTTTCGAGAACATAGATATGTTTGGAGTGGTGTTTTACTCTTAGTATTGATTCTAGGAATTGCAATCTTGGCACCTTACATAGCCCCTTACGATCCATGGGAAATGGGAATACCTTATCTTAGACCAAATTCGGAACATTGGCTTGGGACGAATGATATTGGACAGGATATTTTCAGTGAATTGATTTATGGCACTCGTATTTCTTTGTTTATAGGATTATCAGCAGCATTTATTACGACTGTAATAGGGACAACTATAGGAATCGTTTCTGGATATGCAGGTGGAAAAATAGATCGTGTTCTTATGGCAATTACAAATCTTGCAATTGTAATTCCTAATCTACCACTTACAGTTGTTTTGGTAGCTTATTTAAAAACTGGAATATGGAGTATTATCATTGCTTTATGTATAACTTCATGGGCAGGAACTGCACGTTTAGTACGTGCACAGGTTATGCAGTTAAAACAGCAGCCATTTATTAAATTGGAACAGACACTTGGTATGCATTCAGGATATATTATGTTTATTCATATTTTTCCAAATATAGGAAATATTGTTTTTACAAGAGCAACTTTAGCAGTGGCCTCAGCAATGTTAAGCGAAGCTAGTCTGAGTTTTTTAGGACTGGGAGCAGTTGGACAAAAAAGTTGGGGAGCGATTTTGAACAATGCATTTTTCCGCAATGGTGTAGTAAACCATTATTGGTGGTGGTATTATCCTCCAATCATTTGCATTTGTCTTTGTGTAATAGCATTTATGTTATTAGGTTCTAGGGATACAAGAAAAAATCAAGGACAAACGTTCATATCAATGTAAAGGAGGAGAAATATGCTAGAGATTGTAGATTTGTCTGTTCAGTTTCGGATACATAGTCAGGTTATAAATGCATTGGAACATGTAAATTTAAAAATTAAAGATAAAGAAAAGATTGCCATTATTGGAGAAAGTGGAAGTGGAAAGAGTGTTTTGGCATTGGCTATTTTAGGACTACTTCCAGAAAATGCGATTGCTACAGGCAAAATCTTTCTCGATGGAGAAGAGATTCTGGGAAAGAACCAGAAAGAAATGACAAAAGTTTTAGGAACAAAGCTATCTTATGTTCCGCAAGGGAGTGGAAATAGTTTAAATCCATTGCTTAAAATTGGTTATCAGGTTAGTGAGAGCCTAATTGAGCATAAAAAAATTACGAAAAAAGAGGCGTTTAAAAGAAGCAAATTATTGCTGAAGAGATTTCATCTTGAACAAGAAGAACAATTGGTATCATCTTATCCACATATTCTTTCAGGAGGGATGAGTCAGCGAGTATTATTGGCTCTTGGAATTGCACCAGAAGCACAATATCTTATTGCAGATGAACCAACAAAAGGGCTGGATTCAGATTGTATAGGATTGGTTGCGGAATGTTTTCGATCTCTTGATACCTGTACTTTATTATGTGTTACTCATGACTTGAATTTTGCTGAGAAAATAGCGGATAGAATAGCGATTGTGTATGCGGGACAAGTGATTGAATATGGAAAAAGTGAAGACTTTTTTAAACTTCCAGCACATCCTTATTCAAAAGCTTTATTAAATGCAGTACCGGAGCGAGGATTGATAGCAATTGATGGATTTAGCAGAGGGCACCAAGATTATAATAATAGATGTCATTTTTTTGAAAGATGTTCTGTGCGACAGAATCGCTGTGAACAAGAAGAGCCCTATGACAAACTTGAGGGAGAAAGAATGGTGAAATGTTTCTATGTCGATTCTTGAAGTGGAACAATTAAAAAAATCATATGGAAAAAAAGAAAATCAGAAGAACGTATTAGAAGATGTTTCTTTTTATTTGAAAGAAGGAGAAACAATAGGAATTTGGGGTATTAGTGGAAGTGGAAAGAGTACAATTGGAAAAATACTTACAGGATTGGAAAAAAAAGATTCAGGAAGAATCATTTATCAGGAAAAGGAACTCCGTTATCCATTAAGGAATCAAAATAGAAAAGATATCCAAATATTATTTCAGCATCCAGAAGTTTCATTTAACCCTAAATATAAAATTGAACAAGGATTTCATGAGGTTTACCGAAAATGTAAATTGAATTTTTCAAGGGTACAATTACTATTGTATCTCGAAAAATTTGGTTTATATCAGGAACATATAGAACGCAAACCTGCACAATTGTCAGGTGGAGAGTTGCAAAGAGCCATGATTGCGAGAGTGATGTTGCTTTCTCCCAAAATATTAGTGTTGGATGAACCGACATCTATGTTAGATCCCATCAGTCAGGCGCAAATTCTTCGTATGTTAGAAAGAATACAGAAAAAAACTGGTGTAGCTTATATTTATATCACGCACAATAAATATCTTGCAAAAGAAATGTGCAAACGGATTTATCATTTGGAACATGGACATTTACAGGAGATTTCTTGCTAGTAAATGTTGACTGTTAATATACAATAAGAACAAAGGAGTCTAAGTATGAAGAAAAGAGTAGTAAGTATTCTGTTGAGTTCTATGATGGTATTATCATTAGGAATATGCGGAAAAGCAGAAGAAAAAACACAGGAGGAAGAAGTCCTTCGTATAGGGTGTACGATAGCACATAGTAATTTTAATGTATTTGACCAGGGCGGAGCTTATGGTAAATTGAATCTGGAATGTTTTGGACAGCAACCTTTAATCGGAATGGATGAAAATGGAGAATTAACTCCAGGATTTTTTGAAACATTTGAGATTAACGATGCGAATGATACTGTCGTATTTACATATCCTACGGATGCAAAATTTCATGATGGAACAACCATCACATTAGACGACGTTTTATTCTCCATGGATTCTTGGATGGAAAAATGGAAAGGTCGTGGATATAATGTGACTGTAACAGATTCAGCAGAGGGAACGATTACATGTAAGTTAGATACACCGTCAGCATATTCTTGGTTATCTTATGGGGCTGGTCAGTGCTACATTGCACCACATCATGTTTGGGAGAAGGTAACAGAAGATTATAAGAGCTATGTTGGAGAGGATGCTCATATTGGCGCTGGTCCATATAAATTTATTTCTTATGATGAAGCAGCACAGGTTTCTTATTATGAAGCTTTTGAAGATTACTATTGGGGTGAGCAGACTATTGATAAAGTGGAACTTCATAGCTATGCCAGTCCAGAAAATTTAGTTATGGCTATGAAAAATGGTGAAATCGATGCTATGTACACATATGCAGGACCAATTCCGTCTACATTAATTGGAGTTTTAGATGGTGTAGAAAATGTTGATCTTGGAAAAAGTAATTATAGTGGAAACTATCAGCTGACTTTTGGATTTAATATGGAACCAACAAAGGATCAGAAATTTAGAGAAGCCGTATATAATGCATTAGATTATAATCTGCTTGCAATAACTATTGGTGGAAATGAAGCTGTTCCTGCTAAAAAAGGTATGATTCCACAGGGAAACAAGGGTTATAAAGATGGCTTCCCTGTAAATAAACGTGATTTAGACGAGGCAAAAGAACTGTTAGATACAGCTGGTTATAAAGATGTAGATGGTGATGGAATTCGTGAAGATGTCAATGGTCAAAGTATGCAGGTTTCTATTCTTCCACAAAGTGGAAAAAATGAAATGATGGCACGCTTAGCAGAGGTAATTAGCCAAAACCTTTCAGAAGTTGGTATTCAGTGTGTTTTAGATGAAGAAGCAATACGTAATGAAGATATCTTTAATCAGAGAACACGAGTTGATAAAAATTATCAGTTATATGTAGGATATACAACACCAGGCGTTGCAGATTACAGAACATCCGCATTCTATATTCTGCCAGAACCGTATTATCAGTCAGGTACATTTAATGATGAAGAATATGTAACTGCATATCAAGAATTGCAAAATGCAAAGAATACAGAAGAATATACAAAAGCTGCGGAGAAGATTCAGGATATCAATGCGGAAAAATTACCATTGATTGCACTTGCATGGGAAAAGGCATATTTTCCATATAGAACAGATCGCTTTGAGGGGTGGGATAATTGGCCAAGTACAGGTGTAATCAATCAAGAAACGTGGTTTAATGTTGACAGCATTAAATAAAAGTGTAGAAAAAGGAAAAAGAAAAATGAAGAAAGTTGCTATCTTAGTATGTAATAATGCAGTTGGAGAAAAATGTACAGGTGCTGGTTGCATAAAGGCTTTTAATAAAAAAACAGGAACTTTTGAAAAGTATAGGACAGAAGAAGTAGAACTACAGGCTTTTTTTCAATGTAATGGATGTGATAAAAGTTTGGAAGAGGATGAAGAATTAAAAAAGAAGGTAGAGCGTATTGTGGAAATTCATCCTGATGCGGTACACGTAGGAATCTGTACGATTAATAAAGAGCATAGAAAGCATTGTGAAACAATTAAAAAAATGGCGCAAATTTTTCAGGACAGTGGAATTGAAGTGGTAAGTGGAACACATGACAGTGAGATTTTAAAAATGATAAATGATATATAATCATCGAAACTTAGTATTCCCAATGAAAATGGATTTGATTGTGAAAAGACATAAATAAAGCGAATACAACAGCGCATTATGGGTGTGCATGATAAAAGATCATTTTCAATATGCTTATGGAAAAGTTTAATTTTATAATTGTATATGATAATATCCACAAACAATCTTTATAGGGCATTGCAAAATAGGTGAATAGTCACTTATAGAGCAATGCTCTATTTTTATGAATCCATTTCCGTTGGAATATTTAGGTAGACTTATGTTAAATTTTCTACTATGGGATAATAAAAATATTACAGTTTCGCTATTGCAAATGATATGTTTTGATGGATGAATTCTTGAGAAGACGGAAGTATTTTGCAAGAAAAATAAAAGGACTGGGAATTTATATGATAAAAAAGTATGGACAACGTTTCTCATAAGTAAGTATGAAGAAGAAAAAATGGAAAAAAATAAGAATCTGTATAATTTTTCCATATATCTGAATTATCGTCAAATCTGCTGTAAAAGTATGCTTATTCGACTATCAGTACTGGACAATATGGATATTATGTGGTATACATTTATTATAAAAGTATAAACTGAAATTGTCTGTGTTTCAAATTTTTCGATTATAACCAAAAAATAAAAATATAAGAAAAACAGATACTTTTTATGTTTATAAATCATTATGTAAGGAAGGTGAGCAATTGGAAAACTATACTAAGTATAAGTTGAAAGAGCATGATGAACTGGTATCTTTGCTGGCTGATAAAGATAATCTGTTCGTGATTGCTTGTAACAAGTGCTTCAAAGAATTTGAGACCGTTGACGAGCCGGACTGTGATGAGTTTTTAAAACTTGCTGCTGAGCAGGGGAAAACAGTTACAGGCAGTGCAAAGGTTGATTTTGTATGTAATAAGGTTCAAACTGAGAGAAAAATGCAGGATATGATTCCGGAAGGCACGGAAAACATAGTTGTAATTTCCTGTGGTCTCGGTGTGCAGACAGTTGCAGAATTGTCAGGAAAAGCTACCTATGCAGCAGCAAATACACTGAATTACAGAGGTCATCATGGTATGGCTCTCACAAAGAAAAGCTGTGATGCGTGCGCTCAGTGTTATCTGAACCTCACAGGAGGAATCTGTCCGATCGTTGACTGCTCTAAGAGTCTTGTAAATGGACAGTGCGGCGGCGCGAAGGATGGAAAATGTGAAGTAAATCCTGAAAAAGACTGTGCATGGGAAAAAATTAATAAAAAACTGGAAGAGCAGGGCCGTCTCAAAGAATTTTTGGCTCAGCCCGTTCAGATCAGAGATTACTCTAAGACAGATGTTGAAGTGATTAAAAAATATGTAAAAGAAATTCGCGAGGAGAGATGCGCAGGCTATTATGGCGGTGTTCATCCATCAGAGCATAAGGAATACAGCGAGCATCTTGCTCTTCAGAAGTTCCCGGATCCGAAGACAGTAGTAATTCAGATGTCTCAGCATCTTGGAGCACCGGCAAATCCAATCGTGCAGGTTGGCGATCATGTTAAAGTTGGACAGAAGATCGGTGAAGCGGCAGGCTTTATCAGCGCGCCGGTTCACTCCAGCGTGAGCGGTACTGTTGTTGCGATCGAGCCGCGTATGCACGCTACAAGAGGATGTGAGATGACAGCCGTTGTCATTGAATCAGACGGAAAGAATGAACTGCACGAATCTGTGAAGCCACATCCGTCCTATGAAGAACTCACACCGGATGAAATCATTGAGATCATCAAAGAAGCAGGTATTGTCGGTATGGGTGGCGCTGGATTCCCGACCTGTGTGAAATTAAAACCGGCAAAACCAGTCGATACGATTCTGTTAAACGGCTGCGAGTGTGAACCGATGCTGACAGCAGACCACAGAGTTCTCCTTGAGTTTGCAGATGATATTATTTACGGTCTGAAAGCGATTCTGAAAACAACAGGCGCTGAAAAAGGTCTGATCGTAATTGAAGATAATAAGCCGGATGCGATTGAACATCTTCAGGCTAAAGTTGCCGATATTGACAACATTGACGTATTTGTTGCAAAGACAAAATACCCGCAGGGCGCTGAAAAAACGCTAATCAAACGTGTCATGGGAAGAATCGTTCCAAACGGTGGTCTTCCGGCAGACGTAGGCGTTGTAGTGAGCAATATCAGTACCGTAAAAGCGATTTCTGATGCAATTCAGAAAGGTATGCCTTTGATTGAACGTGTTGCAACTGTGACAGGTCCAAAGATCAAAAATCCGGGCAACTTTATCGTAAAAATCGGTACAAATGTAAAAGAACTGATTGATTACTGCGGCGGTACGACAGAAGAGGATGTACTGATTAAGATGGGCGGTCCTATGATGGGATTTGCTCTTGATGATTTAAATGTTCCGATGATGAAAGGTTCGAACGGTATCATTGCCATTGATACAGACGAAACAGAACCAGTGGCATGTATCAAGTGTGGACGTTGTGTTGATGTCTGTCCGATGGAACTGTCTCCTCTGTATTTTGCAAAATATGCAGATGAGCAGAACTGGCAGGGCATGAAAGACATGAATGTTATGAATTGTGTTGAGTGCAGATGCTGTGAATTTATCTGTTCTTCCAAGATTCCGCTTGTATCTAAGATTAAAGCAGGAAAGTTAGCAGTAAGGGAGCTGAAGTAATATGTTAATTACCGAATTAAAATCAAAAGAAACAATTACGTCCCTGGTGGAAGGAAAGAAAGTTTTCATCATTAACTGCCATGGATGTAAGGAAGTTCGTTTTCCGGAAAAAGAAGCGGATGCGCTTCAGAAAGAAATGGTTGCTGCCGGAAATGTAACAGGGATTATGACAAAAGATTACATTTGTAATCCAGAAAATATGAAGCTGCGCCTTGAAAAATATAAAAGCCAGGTAGAAGAGGCAGATGTAGTTCTTGTATTCTCCTGTGGCGTAGGCGTACAGACAATCGCGGAATATCTGTCAGACAAGACAGTCTGCGCAGCTTGCGATACATATCCTCTGCCAGGATTTCAGGGTGTCACACCGCTTGAACATGACTGTGATCAGTGCGGCGAATGTTATCTGAATCTCACAGGAGGAATCTGCCCAATCACTGCCTGCTCCAAGAGTCTTGTCAACGGACAGTGCGGCGGTTCTAAAGATGGGAAATGTGAAGTAGACAGCAGTATGGAATGTGGTTGGGAACGTATTTACAGACGTCTCGCACAGATCGGTCGTCTGGATGTACTGAAATGTCCGGTACAGGTGCGTAATTACGCAACAGATGATGAAGTGTCTCAATAAAATCTACAAAAAGAACTGATAGATAATCTAAATTTATAATGATTGGAGCAATGTGAAATGAAAATTACTGAGTTATTTGACCGTGGAGAATTTGTTGTAACTGCAGAAGTAGGACCGCCGAAAGGGATTCATATCGAACATATTCTGGAGGAAGCAAAAGAATATTTAAGCGGCATCACTGCTGTCAACGTAACAGACAATCAGTCTTCCGTTATGCGTCTTGGTTCTCTTGCAACATGTAAAGCGCTGAAAGATGAAGGACTTACGCCAATCTTCCAGCTGACATGCCGTGATAGAAACCGTATTGCTCTGCAGTCCGATCTTCTGAGTGCAGCAATGCTGGGAATCGATAATGTTCTGTGTCTGACTGGAGACCATACAAAGATGGGTGACCACAAAGGCGCAAAACCAGTATTTGACCTGGATTCTGTATCTCTGCTTCATACGATAAAACTGTTAGAGTCAGGCGTTGACCTTGGAGGAAATCCACTGGATGGAGAACCGCCAAAATTTGCAAAAGGTGCAGTTGTATCTCCTTGCAGCGATTCTGTTGATGCTCAGCTTGCAAAAATGGAACGCAAAGTGATGGCAGGAGCTGATTATTTCCAGACACAGGCTGTCTATGAGCCAGAAAAATTCATTGAATTTATGGAAAAAGCAAAACAGTTTGGAAAACCTGTTCAGGTTGGTATTGTTATTCCTAAGAATGTGGGTATGTGCAGATATATGAATGCGAATGTTGCTGGTATCCATGTGCCGGAATACATGATCGACGAACTGAAAGCAGACAAAGAAAAGACAAAAGCCGGTATCACAGGTGTTGAGATTGCAGCTCGTATTATCAGAGAGTGTAAACCATACTGCCAGGGTGTTCACATCATGGCTCTTGGATGGGAAGCAAAAGTGCCTGAAATCTTGAAACTGGCTGGAATCTAATTCTTTATAAAATAATTAGAATAAAAATATCTTGCATGATCCTAAGAAAAAGAAGAGTGACTGTGTGAGATATGGATATGGTACCCCTAAGCAGGATGATAAAGAGAATCTGCTTAGGGGTATTTGCATATCTGAGAAAAGCGGCGCTGCATAAAACCATAGTTAAGGCACCATTCTTTGAAGCATTGGGGAGTGCACCAAGAGGAAACACGAAATATTTTTCTGACTCGAGAAAATAGATATTTTCAGATTTCTCTCTTTTGGTATGACCAAAAATGACGGAAACACAGTATCATTGTGACAATCGCAACAAGAAATTCTGTCAGTGGATAAGAACACCATACGCCTGTCATTTCCCAGAGAGAGGAGAGTAAAAATGCCATTGGAATCAGCACAAAAAAGCTTCTCAGGAAAGAGATGATCTGTGCTGGGACAGCTTTATTGATCGATATAAAGTAAGTAGACAATGTAATATTCAGTCCAATAAACGGGCAGGCGGTAAAATACAGGCGAAGCCCTCTGACAGCATATTCCTGAAGGATGATATCTTTTTCGCTGTTAAATACAGAGACAAAGAATGGCGCATTCCAGAAGATGACAGCATAGATAGCAGCAGATAACAAAAAGGCTGTGAGTAAGGCATATTTCAAGAGCTTATGTACATCTTTCCTGTTCTGCAGCCCATAACTTTGGCTGATCAGTGGCTGGATGCCTTGAGATAATCCGGTATAAAGGGCAATGACAACGAGAGAGATCACTGTGATTACTCCAAATGCAGCAACACCTGTATTGCCAGTCAGTCTAAGAATAATAAAATTGAACAGGAACATTACAACTCCGGAAGCGGCTTCTGTTAAAAAAGGCGGGATTCCATTTGTGACGATTTTTTTAAAACAAATTTTGTCGAATCGAAAACCCGTCTGAGAAGACTTTAAAAAATGAAATCCGTTTCTTTTTTTCAGAAAATAGGGTAATAGTACCATGATACTGATCACAGGTGACAGTCCTGTTGCAAATGCAGCTCCAAAAATCCCCATCTGAAACGGAAAAATAAAAACATAGTCCAGTATAATATTTGACAGACTGCCGATCATCATTGCAGCCATAGAGAGCGATGGATTACCATCATTTCTGACAAAGCACTGCAGAAGATGATTCAGCAAAAATGCAGGAGAAAACAGCATCAAAACCTTCAGATAAATATTTGTAATCGAAAACACCTGATCGTCAGCGCCCAGAACTCTTACGATTTTATCAGAAAAAAACAGTCCTGACAGGAAGAACACAGCCGCAAATGCGAGCGCAAGGTATACTGCATTTGTGAAGAGATGATCTGCAGATTTATGTTCATTTCGGCTTTTTAAGATGGAATATTGTGTGCCTCCTCCGATTCCGATCATCAGACCGATTCCGCTGATCAGACAGAAGACGGGAAAAGCCAGATTTAAAGCCGTTAGACCATCCGTTCCTGTTTTGACAGATACAAAAAAGGTATCTGCCAGAGTATAGCAGGAGTAAGCGATCTGACCAAGGATATTAAAGGATACATACTTACAGAAATTTTTAAAAACTTGATTATTCATTTTAACATTTTATCCTCCAGTTGTTATTTTATTATTACTTAAAAAAAATCCCGAATACAAATAGCCTTTGTATTCGGGAGCGTTTCAAACCATAAATAATAAATATAGAATATCACAGCGCGCAAAAGAAAACAATGATAAGATATTTTTTTATACAGCAGACAGAAATTTAAGCTTTCATCTGCTGAGTACGCGGTGTATTTTTTCGATAGATATAATAGGAGAAAATGGCAGTCACAATCTCAGAGAATGGGAATGCCCACCATACGCCTGATACACCAAGAATTTTGCTCAGAATAAAAGCGGCAGGGATAATGATGACTACATATCTGGCAAGAGAGATCAACAGAGAAGGAAAACCCTTACCAAGCCCTTCCAGAGCGCCGGAAGAAGTCACCGAGACGGAGGAAGCCACAAATCCTAAACTGATAATATGAAGCGCAGTGACGCCCTTTTGAATGGTTTCTCCATTTGTAGTAAACAGTGAAAAGAGCTGTTCTGGAATTGCCCATGACAGACCGGTTCCGATTACCATAATAACAATAGAAAGGCGCAGGGCAGTACTGTATATTTTATGAACACGCTGATACTCGCCAGCGCCGAAATTGTATCCGACAAGAGGACGGATACCCTGAACAATTCCGTTTGCACTCAGATAAATAAAAGTCTGAAGTTTATAATATACGCCCAGAACCAGTACATAAGCGCCGGAGTAAACAGCCAGGATGCCATTTAATGCGGAAATCAGCAGAGAAGGAAGCGCCATATTCAAAGATGCCGGAATTCCAACGGCATACATTTTACCTAAGATCACACGATCTGGAGAGGCATATTTCAACTGGAATTTAACTGGAATGGTCTTGAGCAGATAAGCAACAAGATAGACAGCCAGGGAAAGTGTCTGCCCAATTCCCGTAGCCAGTGCAGCTCCTTCAATTCCCATTTCCGGGAACGGTCCGATACCAAAAATCAAAAGAGGATCCAGGATGATATTGGCGGCGAAACCGCAGATCATACTGAGCATAGAGATTTTCATTTTTCCAACTGCCTGAAAGATCTTTTCAAATGATATCCCAAGTGAAATGATAATGGAAAAAGAAAATGCGATATTGGAATACTGAAGAGCGAGGGAAGTTACCTCGGCATCTGGGGTAAACATTTTAAGGAAAAATGGCATTCCGATTATGGAAAAGACTGTCATCAAAATTCCATGGACAACGCTCAGGCATAAGCCTTGTGTCGTTGCACGGTTTGACTTTTCCTGTTCGTTTGAACCCAGATAATAGGCGATCACGGCATTAATGCCGATTCCGAAACCAACAGCGATAGCAGTAATAAGATTCTGGATGGGATAAATTAAGGCCAGCGCTGTCATGGCATTTTCACTCACTTTTGCCACAAAATAACTGTCAACGATATTGTAAAGGGAATTGACTGCCATGGAAATTACCATAGGCAATGACATCGACAGGACAAGAGGCAAAATTTTCTTTTCTTTCATAAAATTCTGATTCATAAACTCACTCCTTTTTAAACACAATAAAAGCCACACAATCATAATATGATGACTGTGTGGCGAAAAAAAGATTTCTCCTGAAAAATCCACATCCTATCAAGGTTTTAGGAAAATATTATATAATACGATAATTGGAAAGTCAATGTGAAAATAAAAAAGAAATGAAAAATGAGGAAGATTTTATATTTTTGAGAAAATAGACAGACAGAGAAATTTTTAACACGCTATGAATATATGAACAAGAAAGTTTTCATCTTTTCTAAGCGAGGAATGAATGGACAAATACACGCCATTAATTTTTATAAAAACAGAGGGGGAAAAATATGAGACTATTAATAAAACAGAGAGTTTTTTCATGGACCGATACATATGATATTTATGATGAGTCAGGGAAAGCAAAATATTTCGTGAAAGCAGAACTGCTTTCTCTGGGACACCGACTTCATGTATATGACACTTTTGGTCAGGAGATTGGATTGATTAAAGAGAAAATTATGACATTTCTGCCTGCTTTTGAGGTAGAAATCAATGGAGAAACAGTCGGGAGGATTCAGAAAAAATTTACATTGCTTCGCCCAAGATATGAAGTGAATTTTCAGGGATGGACAGTGGAAGGAGATATGCTGGGATGGAATTATAATGTCTATTCAGGAGAGGAATGTATCCTTCATATCTCAAAACAGTTGCTACAATGGGGAGACACTTATGTTCTTGAATTTTTAAATCCGCAGGATGAATGGATGGGTCTCCTGCTCGTCCTTGCGATTGATGCCGCAAACTGCAGTGATACTAACTGAAAATAAAAGAGAAGATGATAGAAAACAGAAAAGAAATAAAAAAATCTCCTGAAAAATTTAGACTTTTTTGAGAGCGCCTTTTTGCAGAGATCCGAAGAAAAAGCAGATGAATTGCGTATCATGAAATGAGGGATTCCATAATACGGCGTGAATAAAAAAGTATTGAGATATAAAAATAAATAATAAAGAAATAAGAAGACACATAACAGCTGTTAAATATCGGAATCAATGGAAACGGCAATAGAAATAAGGAAAGCGAAAGAGGGATCAAACGATGAAAACTGCGACAGGAACAAGAGAAAACATAAGAGTAATCGAAGAATATCAAAGCAGAGGGCTGCGTGTGGAAGTTTTAGAGTATGAAAAACTGCTTGGAATCTCAAACCCTTCCATGGCACAGCAGGTTTATTTTATGGAACAGCAGCATATCAGAGTCAGACAGATTGCGCTGTATTTGAACAATGAGAAAGTAACGATTGAAAAAGGGTCTATGAGTTATTTTCAGGGAGACATTAAAATGGTCAGCGGTGTGACGATTGGAAACGCATTGGGGCGTTTTGTGAGAGGCGCTGTGACAGGGGAGCAGACAGCACAGCCAGAATACAGCGGAACAGGTCTTCTTGTTTTGGAACCTTCTTTTAAACATTTTCTTGTACTGGAACTGGCAGACAGGGAGTCGATTATCATTGACGATGGAATGTTTTACTGTTCTCAGGGCAGCGTAACGGTTCAGACTATTTCGCAGAGAACAATTTCATCGGCAATCGCCGGAGGGGAGAGCTTCTTCCAGCAGCAGCTCACTGGTCCGGGGATTGTAATCTTAGAATCTATGGTTCCAATGGCAGAGATTGATATAATTGATCTGTATAATGATACATTGAAGGTAGATGGAAATTTTGCTGTTCTGCGTTCCAGTTCTCTGGACTTTACAGTAGAGCGAAGCGCCAAGACACTGATTGGATCAGCAGTCAGCGGCGAAGGTCTTGTAAATGTGTACAGAGGTACAGGTCAGGTTTGGCTGGCGCCTACAATCAAGGTGTATAAGACACTGGAGACAGCACAGATGATGGGACTTACCAGCACAAAATCAATGGACATGAATACAAGTCAGTCATAAGCACAGAAAAAGGAATAAAAAATCTTCAGACTTTGAATAATAATAAAGTCTGAAGATTTTTTTTGGAAATATCAGGAACGGGCGTGGCTTTAGTCAGAGAAAAAATTGATTTTTTGTCTAAATTTAAAAAGAAAAAAAGAGAAAAAATCCAAAATAAAGCACATTGCAAAACGAGATTTTATATGATATCTTATATAAGTATGTCAGCGATAGAACGAACAAAAAGACAATGAAAGAGCAGCAAATCTGACTGTTATTGTCACAAACAGATGGAGGAGAACAAGGCATGCGAAAAAGAGAAAAAAAAGGATTCCCCGGCGGAGTGCATCCAACAGACGGTTATGACAAGTCGATGACGATGAATCGGCAGGTTCAGATCTACTGGCCCAAGACCGTGACTATCTTGTCCGAACAGTCCTTTGGAGGAAAGTGTGGACTTTTGGTAAAACCTGGGGATAAAGTGAAAAGAGGCGACAGAATCGGAAATCCTGAAGCCTTCATGGCAGCACCGCTTCATGCCAGCGTAAGCGGCGAAGTCATGGAAGTGAAAGAAGTGTCGAACCAGGGACGCAACATTTTAAGCTGTATCATAAAAAGTGAAGGTGAACAGCAGGAAGAAAAAAAGAGCTATGAAAAAGAGGCAGTAAAGCTGGCTGATCTTACGAGAGAGGAAATCATTGCAGGAATCCGCGATGGTGGTCTGACCGGTATGGGAGGAGCAGGATTCCCGACTCACAAGAAATATGAGACGAAGCAGAAAATTGATGCGCTTCTCATAAATGCCGCAGAGTGCGAGCCGTTTTTAACGTGTGACTACCGCTTGATAGTTGAAAATGGATATGCTGCAGTCAATGGAGTGCGTCTGATGCTGAAAGCATCCGGGGCAGAAAAAGCGTATATCTGTATCGAAGACAACAAGCCGGAAGCGGCAGAGGCGCTGAAAAAAATTCTGGAAGAAGCAAAAAGAAACAGTATGACAGAAGGAGAAGGAACAGTGGAAGTCTGTGTTCTTCCGACAAAATATCCTCAGGGAGGAGAACGCCAGTTGATTCAGGCTGTCCTGAACAGAGAAGTTCCTATGGGAGGGCTTCCGGCGGATGTGGGGGTGATTGTCTCAAACATCGGAACTGCAAAAGCGACAGCGGATATGCTGCTGGGCAAAATGCCTCTCACAAGAAGAATCGTTACCGTGACAGGCTGGGTAAAAGAACCGGGCAATTATCTCGTACCAATCGGAACATCTGCAAAAGAGCTGCTTGAACTGTGCGGTGGAGTGACGGTAAAACAAAACAGAATCATCGCCGGAGGACCGATGACAGGACCATGTGTGGCTTCTGACTGGGACGGAGAGAGCGAGCTGTTTTATGTGACAAAGAATACGTCAGGAATCTTAGTGCTTCCGGATCAGCAGTATGAAGAACAGCCCTGCATTCGATGCACAAGATGCGAAAGCGTGTGTCCGGCGGGACTGACTCCCTATCAGATTGAATTTGCACTGATGGATGAAGACTATGATTTATGCGAGAAGCTGTATGCGAGCGAATGTATTGCATGTGGCTGCTGTTCTTACGCCTGCCCTGCAAAACGAGAACTGTCTGTCAGAACAAGGACAGCCAGAGATATCGTGAAGCAGAGAATGAGAGAAAGGGCGGTGAAGAAATCATGAGTCAGACAAGAGTGATAAACGGACCTCATATCCGTACAGAGAACTCCACAAGAAAGGTCATGATGAATGTTGCGATTTCTCTGATACCTGCATTGTTGGGAGCGATCTACTATTTTGGAATCCGGGCGTTTTATCTTGCCGGATTATCAGTCAGTGTCTGCGTTGTGACAGAATACTTATGGCAGAAGATCACAAAGAAGCAGGTTACAGCAAGCGATTTCAGCGCCGTTGTGACAGGACTGCTTTTAGTTTTTAATATGCCGGTGACGGTTCCGGTATGGGTTTTAGTAGCAGCAGATGTGTTCAGTATTATATTTGTAAAACAGATGTTTGGAGGAATTGGAAATAACTTTGTAAATCCAGCGCTGATGGGAAGACTTCTTGTCATGGTAGTGTGGCCGGCATCCGTTATGCAGTATGTTGTGCCGCAGACTTTACAGACGGATGCGATCTCAGCCGCAACCGTTCTTGGAACAGTAAAAGGCGGAGCAGAAGCAGGATACAGCTATATGCAGATGTTTCTGGGAGAGATGCCAGGAGCCATGGGAGAGACAAGTAAACTGCTTCTTCTGATCGGATTTGGATATATGTGCTATAAGGGAATTGTCAATATGGAAGGCACATTTACTTATATCGCTACAGTTGTGGTACTTACATTTGTATTTGGACCGGATGGATTATTTACAGGAGATATCCTGATGAATCTGTTTGGAGGCGGATTGATCATGGGAGGATGTTATATGCTCACGGATTATGCTTTTCTCTCAAGAAGAGGAAGACTTTTGTATGCCTTTACAGCAGGAGTCATCACCGCCGGAATTCGTATCTGGAGCAATTATCCGGAAGGAATCTGCTTTGGTATTCTGACAGCAAACTGTCTTGCAGGCGTGCTGTCCATGCTTTACAGAAAACATGTCTATGGGACGAAGAGAAAATAACGGGAGGAAAATTATATGAAAAATAAAAATGTAAGAGGAATCCTTGCACTGGCATTGGTGACAGCGCTTTCTTTCGGAGTGATTGCAGGATCAAAAGCTCTTTCCAAAAATGAAAATACAACTGCATCCACAACAGAGGAAAAAGTATTAGAAGAGCTGGATGTAAGCGGCGCTGAAAATATTGAAAAAGCAGTAAAAACAGAAAATGGATACGTCGTGACAGTGAAGAAAAAAGGATACGGCGGAGACATTGTGATGAATGTATCGTTCGATGCAGATGGAAAAAAAGTGACAAAAGTAGAAGTGACAGAGCAGAGCGAGACGCCGAATGTCGGTTCTAGAATCACAGAACCGGAGTTTTTAAGCCAGTTTGAAGGTGTGGAGGCTCCTGTATATCTTCCGGGAATGAGTCTTGGAGGAGAAGAAGAGTCATCAGCAGATGAGCTGGAAGGAGCAGAACTTCAGGACGGCACATATGAGGCGAAGGCTGACAGCGCAGACAGCAGCGGATTTACCGATCAGATGACAATGACTGTGAAAGACGGAAAGATTACAGAAGTTGTGTGGGAAGCAGTCGGAGAAGACGGCAAGAAGAAGAGTGTGATGTCTGAGGAAGGCGAGTATGTGATGACAGAGGACGGTCTGACCTGGAAAGAACAGGCAGAAGCTCTTGCAGCAGCAGTCATCGAAAATCAGAACTTAAGCTTTTTAAATATGGATGAACAGGGCAAGACAGATGCCGTAAACGGCGTAAGCATTTCAGTCGGAGGATTTGCAAGTCTTGCAGAGGAGTGCATGAAAGAAGCTGCCGGACTGACAGAAAAACTGGAATTAAAAGACGGAACATATGAAGCGAAAACAGAAGGACCAGACAGCAGCGGATTTACCGATCAGGTAAATATCACTGTAAAAGACGGAAAGATCACAGAGGTTGTATGGGAAGCAGTCGGAGAAGACGGCAAGAAGAAGAGCGTGATGTCTGAGGAAGGCGAGTATGTGATGACAGAGGACGGTCCGACCTGGAAAGAACAGGCAGAAGCTCTTGCAGCAGCGCTTGTAGAACATCAGAATCTGGAATTTTTGACAATGGATGAGCAGGGCAAGACAGACGCTGTAGCCGGAGTCAGTGTTTCCGTAAACGGATTTGTAAAACTGGCACAGCAGTGTCTTGACGAATCCGCAGGCGTGGAGAGAGAAGAGGCGCCGGCGCCGCAGAATGGAACGCAGGTAGATGCCGTATCCGGAGCAACGGTTTCTTCCACAGCAGCAGTGACAGGAATCAACGAGGCATATGAATTTTTAAACTCGGCAAAATAAGAGAATGGAGGATATGATATGAAACTGAAATATCCTGCAGAGGCATTTGCACTTGGAATCGTATTGTTTTCTGCCGGCATGAAAGAAGCATTTGCAGCCGGAATTCTGGTGATTTTTGCAGTCGTATTTGCAGAGTTTCTGAAAAATCTGCTGGAACCTTTTGCGCCATTGTGGAGCGTAAGACTGAGCGTATTGATTGGAACAGGGGCTGTCTGTGCCAGCGCATTTCTTCTTGGATTTACTCAGCTTGGAATCGAAGTCAGCAATGGACTGTGGATCATGACATTTATTGTAGGACTTTTGGCGGCAAAACATGTATTGATGACAGAGATGGATGCAGAATATGGCGAAATTTTCTGGGAATCCGGAATCGCATGGGGATTTTGGATTTTACTGGCAGCAGTCAGAGAATTTTGCGCTGGAGGAAGCATTTTTGGGAATACCATTTTTGAGGCTTCTTTCCAGTCGAAGAGTTTTCTCGAGACAACGTTTGCATTCTTAGTGGCAGGACTTGTACTGGCTTTCACAAACGGAGTGCTGAAAAAGAGAAGCAGAAATACGCACAGCCTTCTTTTGGTTATTCCAATGGTTATCTTTTCAAGACCGTTTGCGATGGAAAGCTTTGGAGAGCTTGCCGGAATGATCTGGACGATTGCTGTTCCGGTTGTGATGTTTATTTCTGTAAAAAAGACGCTGAAGTTCGCAAGAACAGGTCTTGCTTACAGGGGCCTTCCATGTGAAATGCTTGCGATGGGATTCATCTATATGATTTTGAGCATTTACTAAAAATGGGAAAATGATTTTTTCAGATATCGGATAAAAGAGAGAAAAAAGATATTGAACAAATAATGAAAAGAAAGAGAAGATCATGTATGGACAGGAGAAATACAAGGTCTTCTTTTTTTATTTAAAAAAGTGAAAAGAGGAGACAAAAAATGATAAGTAACAGATAAAACGGGATAGAAAGAAAAGAAAAAATGTGGCGATTTGAATCCAGAAATTCTGTAATGTTGACTTTAAAAGCAATCCGAACTACAATGGAAGAAATATGAGACGAAATGCTATGGAGGGGCTTATGATAACGGTAATGTTGGCGGACGATAATAAATTTGCACTGAAGCATTTTGCAGGTTTGGTAGAATGGGGAAAATTTGGATTCCAGCTGATCGAAACTGCGATTGATGGGATTGAGGCATGGGAGAAGTTTTGCAGATGGTTTCCGGATGTAGTTATCACGGATGTGCAGATGCCGGGAATGGACGGTATGGAGCTGGCAAGAAGAATTAAAGAGAAAAGACCGGAAACCATAGTAATTTTTTTGTCAAGTTACGATGAATTTGATTACGCACGCTCGGCGATCAATCTGAGCGTGCAGGAATATATTTTAAAACAGGAGTTGGATCGAGCTACATTTGAAAGAAAACTTCAGGAGATTGGAAAGATTCGGCAAAAGCAGACAGAAAAGAGAAAGAAAATAGATTTTGGCAATCTTTTGACGTGTTTTCACACGGCAGTGGAAGATTTGGACAATGAATTTTATCAGGAAATTTTTCAAGATCCATTTCACTTTCTCATTTTGGAGCAGGATCATATGCCAAAGGTACTGGAGGAACGGTCTGGATATACAATTCCAGAGATTGATTCCAGAACGGTTTTTGCAGATATTCAAAAAGAAATTCCTGAAATCGTATACAGTATTCGGATGGAAACGTATCGCTGGATCTGTTTTTGTGATCCGAAAGAGGAAATAGAAGCAGTCGGAGATGCGATTGTTCAATATCTGGCAGGAAAAACGGAAGCCACATTTTCTATGATGCTCTTTTCGCATGAAATGTCTGTTTTGGAATGTCGGAAAATGTATGAAAAGATAGGATTTTTGTCAGAACAGCGGTATTTTGAAGGGACAAGCGCCGTAATGTATGCGGAGATGTATGAGGAACCAAAAGCGTCAAAGGAGATTAGAATGGAAGAATTTCTGGAGGCATTTGAGAAAAATGATAAGGAGACGGCAGTCTGGATTTTAGACCGCACCTTCCGAATGATTCTGTATCGTTATGATTTTCAGGCTTTTGAGGAGACGGTAAGACAAGTCCTGCTGGAGCTTGAACGTAAACAGGGACAGTTGTATGAACCATTTGAGCTGTACAATGAGGAAGTGTGTCAGCTTATGAGCGTTCGCCGTATTGTACGGTGGCTGAAAGAAAAAGTGACGGAAATTTTGGAGACCAGAAAAAAAGAACAGCATTTTACATCAGGAGCCATGGAACGGGCAGTCCGTTTTATCTATCAGGAATATAAAAATTCTTTTTTAAGTGTGGAAGAGATTGCGGAAAACGCAGGCTTAAGCGTAAACCGCCTGAATGATCTGTTTAAAAAAGAGCAGGGGGAAACCGTCGGGAAATTTCTGACGAAAGTGCGAATGGAAAAAGCCAGAGAACTGCTGGAAAGAGAAAATGAAAAGATACCCGATATTGTGGAACAGGTAGGGTATAGTTCGCCCTCTTATTTTGCAAAGGTTTTTCGAAAAATGTATGATATCTCCCCACAGGAATATCGAAGAAAAGGAAAAGAGAACGAATAGATATGGAGAGAAAAGGAATCTGGGGGAAGATAAAACCGAATACTCTCGCAAAAAAATGTGCCTGTGCGATCTGCATTGTTACGGCAATTATGCTGCTGGCAGCAGGCAGCAGGATGTCAGACTGGATTTATCATTTTTTAGAGCCTAAAATGCAGCAGGATTTTACCGTACTGAACTCAGCGGTTGTGACAAAAATCAGCTATCTGCTCCATCAGAATACACAATACCTCTTAAAATTGTGGAAAAATGACCTATTGATTTCTGACATCGTACAGTATATAGAAGACGGAGAGGAAAAAGAAGAGTTAAAGAAAGAAATTGAAGAATATTTAGTCGGAGAATACAGGGGAAGAGAAGAGCCGGGAGCCATTCTCTCAAGCCGAAATGTCATTGCAGTCGCAGACTGGGATCAGATGTTCTGCCAGCCGGAGATGGAAAAATATGGCGAAATGATTATGGAGTCACCATGGTTTGAAAACTTAAAGGAAAACTTAAGCAGCACACCCACCTATGAACATGACAGACTGAAAAGAACGTATTCACCTGTATTCCCGGAAAATGAGGAACGTGGGACACAGGAATTTATCTCGCTTGCTATGCTGAAGGAGACAGAAGATCACCAGATTGTATTTTTAATGACAGAGCCGTTTGAAGAATTTCGGAATATATTTTCTGACTTTTTAAATGCAGACGTAAAAGACTTCTGCATGATAGGAAAAGACGGAGAGATTCTGTTTCAGAATATGGAAGATTCTGCGTTCTGCGACATGAAACCGGAAGAGATTGAAAATCTTTTTGCCGAAGAACAGTATAAGACGAATCTGACTGAGATTGGTGGAAATACGATTATTGGTGTAAGGACTTCTTATCAGATTGAGCAGATGAAACTAGTAACTTGTCTGTCAAAATCGGATTTTCTGCATCCATATGAATCATTTGTGGCGATGATTCATGGTATCTTTATTGCATTTCAGCTGATTTTGCTGATCCTGATCATTTTAATTTTGAATCGCAGTCTTTCTAAACTAAACAGACTTGCCAGTCAGATGAGGGGAGTAAAAGGAGAGGTGTCTGATATTCCTAAGAGTATCAAAAGTGATGATGAAGTGGGAATGATTGCGGATACTTTTTACCAGATGATGGACCAAATCCGTGAAAACATAGAAAAAATTAAAGAACAGGAACAAAAAGAGAAAAAGGTAGAATACAGTCTGCTTGTTTCCCAGATTGATCCTCATTTTATTTATAATACCTTGAATACGATTACTTATCTGGCAGATCTGAACCAGACGGAAGATATCATGATTATCAACAAAGCTTTGATCGGAATGCTCAGAGACCGGCTGAAAATGACAAAACTGCAGATTTATGACACATTAGAGCGGGAAAAACAGCAGCTGGACGCTTATATGACAATTCAGAAATATTTATGCAGCAATGAAATTTCAATGGAATTTCCGATCCAGGCACAGTATGCGAAAGTAAACTATCCTAAAAACGTATTGCAGCCTTTTGTGGAAAATGCGATTCTGCACGGGATTGTTCTGCACCGTGATGAAAATGGCAGATTAATACCTGGGAAGATATGGATTGATTTTTCAATTTCCGATCAGAGGATGATAACAAAAATTCAGGATAATGGAATCGGTATGAGTCAGGAAAAGATTCAAAAATATTTTTATGATCTTCCCTCCGGCAGAGAAGAAGAGGGGGAGATTGATATGAGGGAACATATCGGCATCTACAATATTCGCATGAGAATGAAATATCTGTACGGAGAGCAATTCCAAATTGACGCCCGACAGAGAAAAGAGGGAGGTCTGGAGATTATTCTGAAATTTCCGGCACAGCAGGAAAAATAGAGTAATCTTTCACTGAAAAGGTGAAATATTGCCGCAAAGAAATAAAATAAGAGAAAAAACAGAGAAAAAATTCAAAAGTAATAAAAAAGGTGATATTTTGTCCGTCAAAAGTGATATTGTTGGATGGAAATATTATCTTTTTTTGTGTAAAATAACAGCATTGAACAGTGACGAAAAGCAGAATGAAGTGCCGGAAGCAATGGGGGCCAAAAGCATGGAGAGTCACTGGATATAGAATAGAAAAGCAAAAACGATAGAATGAGACGGAGGAAGGAAAAATGAGAAATCGAAAACGTTTTTTGGCAGTTATGATATCAGCAATGACAGCAGTAAGTGCATGTTCCGGCATCACATCATTTGCAGCGGAGGCAGGAGCAGTTGATATTGTGACAGTAGAAGGCGGACAGATTCAGGGAGTTGAATCGGACACAGAAGGAGTTAAGGTATTTAAGGGAATTCCATTTGCAGCAGACACTTCAGGAGAAAATCGCTGGAAAGCGCCTCAGGCGGTAGAAACATGGGACGATGTAAAGGTATGTGATACATGGGGCGATCAGGCAATGCAGAAATCGGCGGCAGAATTAAATCCGGTAGGAGGATTCTGGGGCGATGAGTTTTATTTTGACGAGGCATACAATCCCAAAATCAGTGAAGATGGACTCAATTTGAATGTATATACGCCAGCAAAATCAACAGATGAAAATCTGCCTGTTCTTGTCTATATTCACGGGGGCGGAAACAATCACGGTCATGCTTCTGAGATGGAATTTAACGCTTCCAAGCTGGCAGAAAAAGGAATTGTCGTGGTGTGCGTGCAGTATCGTGTAAGTATGTATGGATTCCTCACACTTCCAGGATTGTCAGCAGAAAATGAAAATGGAGCTTCCGGAAACTATGCCGTTCAGGATTTAGTAAAAGCTTTGGAATGGGTAAAAGAAAATATTGCAGGATTTGGAGGAAATCCAGACCAGGTTACGATCTCCGGACAGTCAGCAGGAGCGATGAACGTGACGGCGCTGCTGCGCACTCCTCTGGCAGAAGGGCTGTTCCAGAATGCAATTATTCAGAGTGGATTTGCAGGGCTTCTGACACCAGAAGGAACACTGCCATACAAAGACATGAAAGAAGTTCAGGAAAAGGCAGAGCCGATCATCAAAGCGGTAATGGGATTGCCGGAAGAGACAACATCAGAGGAACTTGTGGCAGAATTGCGTTCGCATGACGCACAGTACTATATGGACACCATGTCGGCAACAGATGAAACACAGACTCTGTATGATGCGATCACAAATATAAGCAGTACCTATGTGATTGACGGATATGTATTTACAGAAGAATCGGTTGATTTGACAAGACCTGGAGCGCTGGATGGAATCAATATCATGATTGGAGGAACATCCGATGAGATGACTTCTTTAATGGGAGATCCAGAAGGCACAATGCCTCTGGACCAGTTTGCGGATACGATGGAAGCAATGTATGGGGAAGAAGGAGCAAAAGCATATACAGCTGAAGATGAAAAAGAGGCATATCGTTTAAGTCTGCGTGCAAACAGCGATGCTTCTTTTGCGAAATATGTAGTCTCAGCAGAATATATTGAGAAAAACAATGACAGTGATGTCTATGTCTATTATTTCAATCATGATCTTCCAAATCATGAAAATCCGGTGAGAGATGAAGATTTTTATGGATCATTCCACTCCGCAGAACTGTGGTATGTATTTGATTCTCTGCGTGATGTGGAAGGACAGAGAGCATGGACAGACGCAGACTATGCGATGGCAGATCAGATTTCTTCCTACTTTGCAAACTTTACAAAGACAGGAAATCCAAACGGAGAAGGTCTGACAGAATGGGATGTATGCAATGCAGAGACAGACGGCGCGTTTATGTGGTGGCATGACGGAAAATCAGAGTATGTAGAAAATGCAGAATATCCGGAACGTGAGGCGGCAAACAGAGAAGCGGCGCTGGCTGAAGCAGGATTGACAGAAGAAGATTTAAAATAAGAAAGAAAATAATAGAAATTGTATGATATGCCAGTCTGCAAAAGGACAATGCAGACTGGCATATTGTTTTTTTAGGAGCATCATGAACTTAAAACAGATGTTTGAACGCGAAAAATGGAAGAAAAGAACTATCTATGATAAAAAATAAGTTAAATATGTAAATAATATTGAAAAAAAAAAAACTTATGTTATAATTTTGTCGATTAAACCAAAATGCAGAAGAAAGACCTGAGAATACGACTGTATAGGAAAGAGTGCAGTCAAAAGATTGGACGTGGATTTTCAGGAATTTCTGTATCGAACAGCGGACGGAAGTTCTTCATGGAACGAAACTGTGAAAATCAGTAAAATGGAAAAAGAGGAAAATGAGGGAGAAAAGATGAAATTTGTTTTAATGATGATGTTCTTTTTGATGCTGCTTGTGCTGATTTACTTCGCACATATTTTATGCAAGAAACATGCCATTTCTTACCAAGGGCAAGATGAATTGGAGGCAGACGGAAACGGTAAGAATAAGAAAAAATTTAGATTACATAAGTTACAGCACTGGGAAGTGATAACATTATGCCTTGTAATTTATGATGCTTTTTCGATTGCAGCAGCATATTTCTTAGCGCTCTGGCTTCGGTTTGACTGCCAGCTGTCTGAAATAGATCCAGTATATATGGAAGCATATCTGAAATTTATTCCAATTTATATAGTGATCTGTATTGTGGTATTTGTAGCTGCAAGATTGTACAAAAGTATCTGGAGATTTGCGGGATATGACGAGATGATTCACGTTGTAGGCGCCAGCATAATCACTTGTATTATTCATACAATAGCAATCACTGCTTTTTTTACGCGTATGCCGATAACATATTATATATTCGGCGCAATTTTCCAGTTTATGTTCACATTGATGATCCGTTTTTCTTACAGAGTAGTTCTTCTGATGAGAAAAGGAAGAAAAGATGGACTGGGAGACCATAATGCGATGTTGATCGGAGCAGGATCGGCAGGACAGATTCTGTTAAAAGACATTAATAATGGAAGAAAAGATGGATATCGAGTATGCTGTATCATTGATGATAACCAAAATAAATGGGGCAGATACGTTGCAGGAGTACCGGTTGTAGGAGGCAGAGACGATATCCTAGTCAATGTGGAAAAATATCATATCACACAGATTCTGATTGCCATCCCAAATGCGCGTGCACAGGAAAAAAGAGATATCCTGGATATCTGTAAGGAAACCGGATGCGATATGAAGATTTTGCCTTCTATCTATGAAGTGGTAAGCGGAAAAATCTCCGTATCTCAGATGAAAGATGTGGCAGTGGAAGATCTGCTTGGAAGAGAACCGATCAAAGTAGATATGAATGAAATTTTCCGGCAGATTGAAGGAAAGACGATTCTGGTCACAGGAGGCGGAGGATCAATCGGAAGTGAATTGTGCCGTCAGATCGCCAGCCACAAGCCAGGACATCTGATTATTCTTGATATCTATGAAAATAATGTGTATGACATTGAACAGGAACTGAAAAGAAAATACCCGGATCTGCGTCTGAGCGCATTGATTGGAAGCGTGAGAGACAGCCGCAGAATTGAATGGGTATTTAGGACATATAAGCCGGATATCGTTTACCATGCAGCGGCACATAAACATGTCCCATTGATGGAGACAAGTCCGAATGAAGCGATTAAAAATAATGTCATTGGTACTTATAAGACGGCATATGCCGCTTTACGCCACGGAACAGACCGTTTTGTTTTGATTAGTACAGATAAGGCGGTAAATCCTACAAATATTATGGGAGCAAGTAAGCGTTTATGTGAGATGGTCATTCAAAGTATGGATGAGATCAGCCGAACAGGAAGAACAGACTTGCTGCCGTTTCTTCATGCCCATGCGGACAGCGAAGATATTGATGCGGAGGATTTATTTAAAAAACATCTGGATTGGCAGAGCAAACACGCAAATATGAAAGGAAGAACTGAATTTGTTGCAGTCAGGTTTGGAAATGTGCTGGGAAGCAATGGTTCCGTTATTCCGCTGTTCAAAAAACAGATTGCAGCAGGCGGACCAGTAACGGTAACGCATCCGGATATTATCCGATATTTTATGACAATACCGGAAGCTGTCAGTCTTGTGCTGCAGGCAGGAACGTATGCAGGGGGAGGAGAAATCTTTGTCCTTGACATGGGAGATCCCGTAAAGATTGATACACTGGCAAGAAATCTGATTAAATTATCTGGATATAAACCGGATGTGGATATCAAAATATGTTATACCGGACTGCGTCAGGGAGAAAAGCTGTATGAAGAAAAATTGATGGCAGAAGAAGGAATGAAGAGAACAAAGAACAAGCTGATTCATATTGGACAGCCAATTCCGTTTGATATAGAAGTTTTCCTGAAACAGCTGGAAGAGCTGGCACATGCATGTTATAACAACTGCGACGATATTGTGGAGAAAGTGGAAAAAGTAGTACCGACATTCCATCCAGTTGGAGCAAATCCGACGGGAAAAGAAATGCCGATCAGTAAAATGGCGGAACTGACACAAAATGCGGTGGCAGAAGCAGCAGCGGCGAGAGAGAAGAGATGAAGCGCTGCGGAAAAAACAGTTGATGATGACAGGAAAGATCAGAATGGATGAAGAGAAAAGGTAAGGGAGACAGAACAATGATTTATTCAAGATATGTGAAACGAATCTTAGATTTTTCTTTGGCACTGATTGGGTTGATTATTGCAGCCATTCCGATGGGAATTGTGGCGATTGCAATTAAATTGGATTCGAAAGGACCAGTGATTTTTAAACAGGACAGAATCGGTTATAAGGGAAAAGTATATAAAATGTATAAGTTCCGCAGTATGTGCGTGGGTGCAGAGAAAGGCGGAGTATATTCGGATAACAAAGACGCCCGTGTGACAAAAGTAGGAAAATTTTTAAGAGCAACCAGCATCGATGAGCTGCCGCAGCTGGTGAATGTGTTAAAAGGAGATATGGCACTGATTGGATTTCGCAGTCCTCTGACTTATCATCCATGGAAATGGAGTGAATATACAAAAGAACAGAAAAAAATGTTTAATGTACGTCCAGGGATTACTGGATGGGCGCAGGTTCACGGGAGAAAGACGGTAGAGTGGAATAAGCGTATTGAACTGAATGTATGGTATGCGGAACATGTATCATTTTTACTGGACTTAAAAATACTGTTTATGACAGTATGCAAAGTGCTGACAAATGCAGACAATGAAAATATCGGTGAAACAGTAAAGCATAAGAAGAAATAGGTCGGATAGGAGTAAAATAATGTTAAAGCTTATGTATATAACAAATCGCCCTGAAATTGCTCAAATTGCCGAGTCATCAGGTGTGGACAGAATCTTTGTGGATATGGAATATATCGGAAAAACAGACCGTCAGGGAGGAATGGATACGGTTCAGTCTCATCATACGTTAGGGGATATCAAAAAGATTTCTGATGCGATTGAAAAAGCTGAATTGTTAGTTCGGATTAATCCGATTCATGATGCCTCAGATGAATATGATTCTTCAAAAGAAGAAATCGATCAGGCGATTAAAAATGGAGCTCAGATTTTAATGTTGCCATACTTTAAGACAGTTGATGAAGTAAAAATGTTTGTGGAACTTGTAAATGGAAAAGCAAAGACAATGCCTCTGGTGGAAACACCAGAGGCAGTAGCCTGTATAGATGAGATCCTGAAATTAGATATAGATGAAATTTTTGTGGGTCTGAACGATTTAAGTTTGGGCTATGGAAAGAAATTTATGTTTGAATTGCTGACGGACGGTACAGTAGAAGAACTTTGTTTTAAATTTAAGAAAAAAGGCATTTCATATGGATTTGGCGGAATTGCGGCTGTCGGAAAAGGAATGCTGCCGGCAGAAAAAATTATTACAGAACATTATAGACTGGGTTCCGAATGCGTTATTCTTTCCAGAAGCTTCTGTGATGTAAATAAAATCGAGCATATGGGAGTTATCAGTTCAACCTTTGTAAATGGAATACGAGAAATTCGGGAATATGAGAAAGAAGTGGCTATTCACAGAGACTTTTTTAAAAATAATATAGAGGATGTCAAAAATGGAGTAGCCAGTATACTGGAGAAGATAAAATGAAATTGTTATTAACAGGTGCAGTAAGTTGGTCAGAAGAACAGAAAAACAGTCTGAGAGAGCTTGGGAATGAAATTCTGTATATTCAAGATGAGAGAATTCCATTGAAAGAGCAAAGCATAGATACAGAAAAAATAGAAGGCGCTGTGTGCAACGGTCTGTTTTTATACAATAATATTGAAGACTTCAAAAGCCTGAAGTATATACAGCTGACCAGCGCAGGTTTCGATCGTGTGCCCATGGATTATATTCAGAAACATCAGATTGAGATCCACAATGCAAGAGGGGTATACAGTATTCCCATGGCAGAGTTTGCTGTCAGTGGGGTATTGCAGCTTTATAAACAAAGTCATTTCTTTTATGAAAATCAAAAAAACGGGAAATGGGAAAAGCATAGATATGTGAAAGAACTGTATGATAAGACGATTTGCATTGCAGGATGCGGAAATGTGGGGACAGAGTGTGCGAAACGCTTTCAGGCATTCGGCTGTCGTGTTATAGGTGTGGATTTATATCCCAGAACAGATGAAAATTATGAAGAGATGATTTCTCTGGAAGAATTTGAGAATGTTTTGCCAGAGAGTGATGTTGTGGTATTAACACTTCCTTTGACAGATGAGACAAAACATTTGATGAATGAGAAGAAACTGAACCTATTAAAAAAGGGAGCGATTCTCGTGAATATTGCAAGGGGAGCAGTGCTGGATACAGACGCTCTTATCCGTGTTTTGCCTAAGTTGGGCGGAGCAGTGCTGGATGTATTTGAAGAGGAACCTTTGTCAGAAGACAGCTTGCTTTGGAAGTGCGAAAATGTAATAATCACACCTCATAATAGCTTTGTAGGAGAAGGAAATCGAACAAGACTGCAGAAAGTAATTTTGAAAAATATAACAAGAAACAGTAAATGAAATTGATGATCAATAATTATTAAAATTTTAGGGATATAATATGAATAAAGGTACGCGGAAAGATATAAAAAAAATAATGAAAGAGAATCCGGAATTTCGGAGTAAACTTTTTGCCAGGGGATTTCTTTTTACAGATGCTGATATAGAGGAAAAGAGATATCCATTTTACGGATTATGGAAAAAACAAAAGATAGACCAATATACATTGCTTGCAGCGCCAAAGCAAACCGTTTATTTAAAAGAAAAAAATGGGACTGCTCTTATTTTGGCAGGACATGCTTATAATCCATTTTCCATGTGCGCATCAGAAATAGAAATTTTAGAATCTCTATTAGATATACCATTTATAAGTACAAAATTTTGGGAAATACTCCATCAAATAACAGGCATTTTCACACTGATCTGTATTAAAAATTCAGAAGTATATATTTTAGGGGACAGCACTTGTATGCAGACGACTTTTTATGGAAAGATTGATGGAAAGATCTATGTCGCTTCCCATACAAATTTAATAGGAGATTTGCTGAATTTAAAGTGTGATGACTATATAAAAAAATTGAGTGAATATCGGTTTTTTCCTATGCTCGGAAATGCGCTTCCGGGAGATTTGACACAATTTCAGAAAATAAGACGTCTTATACCAAATCATTATATAAAAATAGGAAAAAGTGTTGAGGTAAAACGCTTTTACTGGCCACAGTCTTTAAAACTTGATACAGATAAGATTGTCGATGAAGCAGCAGATATTTTACATAGAAATCTTAAACTTATCACAGAGAAATGGAAAAAACCTGCAATCTCGATGACAGGGGGATGCGACAGCAAAACGACATTAGCCTGTGCAGCGGGACTGTATGATAGATTTTTATATTTTAGTTATACGTCAACAGAATCGGAAGATGTAGATGCGAATGCAGCTCATACTATCTGCCAAGCACTAGGCGTTGAACATACTATTTATAAAATACCGCAAGAAGATGACAAGTTTGACAAGATAGAAAAAATACGATCTATTCTGGAATGGAATACAGGAAATATAATACCTGTCAACAAAAATGATGTGAGAAAACGTGCTTTTTTTGCAGATACAGAAGATTTTGATGTAGAAGTAAAATCATGGGCTTCAGAAATAGGAAGAGCCTATTATTCAAAGAGATTTCATGGACGGAAGAATTTTGGCAAAGGTCCGACACCTCGTAAGTGCACTACAATGTATAAATTCTTTTTTCATAATAGAAAACTTGTAAAACAGACAGATAAAATATTTGAGGAGTATTTGAAAAAATATTTTGCACAGGCGAGAGAAAATCCTGTAGATTGGCAGGAACAGCTATTTTGGGAATTTCGTATGCCAAGCTGGAATGGTTTGGTTATTACGGGGGAACACAAATATTCTTTTGATATTACGATTCCATATAATAACCGCAAATTACTGGAATTACTGCTTAGCGTTCCTCTGGAAGAGAGAATTCAAGATACGGTATACAGTAAGATTCGAGAGAAAATGAACCCGCTCATTGACAAGACTGGGATTTCTGTTACGAATCTGAAGCACACGGAGAACCGTGAAAAGGCGGAGAATATATATTATATGCTGCATTCCAAAATACCATTTTAGATTATAGAAGGAAGGAAGATCGTTATGATAAAAACATATTTAAAACAATTAAAAGAAAACAGCACGGGAATAGGAAGTTATTTTGATATGATTTGGTGCACGATCCGCTATGGAGCAAGTCCTAATAATTATAAAAATTTTGGATTTAAAGAGTTGAATAGTGCACAGCGCGCCACATATGTGACAAATGGACTTAGCCGAAAAATAATTAAAACTTTTAACGATCCGGCATATATTGATATATTTGAAGATAAAACAGAGTTTGCAAAGAGATTTTCAGATTATTTTGGAAGAACTTGGATTTCGACAGAGCATCTTACTTATG
The DNA here is from genome assembly GCA_030526005.1 of Eubacteriales bacterium. Lineage (GTDB taxonomy): Bacteria > Bacillota > Clostridia > Lachnospirales > Lachnospiraceae > JAGZHZ01. The sequence goes on along the minus strand of JAUNDP010000002.1, from coordinate 103,592 downwards.
ACGCTTTCTTGAAATTTTTAGATGGAAAAGAAAAGTTTATTTATAAGCCAGTGGGAAATGCACAGGGAAAGGGAATACACATCTTTGACAATCTGAAAAATCCTAAAAAAGTTTATGATGAGATCCAAGGCCTGCCAGGAAAGGCAATCCTGGAAGAATGGATTGTACAACATGAACAGTTAAATGCTGTTTATGATAAAGCAATTAATTGTCTGCGGATTATTACGTTTTGCAAAGGAGATTCTGTAAAATTTTTGGCAGGCGGCGTTACATGGGGCAATGGAAAACAGATTGCAAATGTTTGTACATCCGGAATTGTATCGCCGGTAGATTTTGAAAGTGGTATTTTGAAAAAACCTGCAGCAGATTTCAGTGGGAGAGTATACAAAACACACCCTATTACAAATGCGAATTTAGTAGGAATAAAAGTTCCATACTGGAACGAAATAAAAATAATGTTAAAAAATGCGGCAAAAGAAGTGCCTCAGGTAAGATATATAGGATGGGACGTGGCAATCACACCGGATGGACCGATTTTGATAGAAGGAAATACGACACCTGGATATCGCTATTATCAGATTCCGGCACATATGGAAAATAAATGTGGAAACCGGAGAGTTTACGAAAGTTGTCTGAGAGAATAAAAAAAGGATGAGTCTATGTTATATAGGGAAGGAATTAAAAAATGAAAGTACTTTTGACCGCTACTGTGCAGAGCCATATTTGTCAATTTCACAGACCTTTGGTTGAGGTACTTCACAAACATGGATGTGAAGTACATGTAGCAGCTAAAGACAACCTGGCTGAAAAGAATGGATTGAAACTGGATTTTGTTGATAAAGTTTATAATGTACCATTTGCACGTTCACCAAAAAGTAAAGATAATCTACGCGCTTATAAAGAGCTGAAAAAGATTATGGAAAAAGAACATTATGATGTGATCCATTGTAATACGCCAATGGGAGGTATTGTGACACGCCTTGCAGCCAGAAAAACAAGAAAATCAGGAACGAAAGTATATTATACAGCTCACGGTTTTCATTTTTATAAAGGCGCACCGAAGAAGAACTGGATTGTATTTTATCCGATTGAAAAGATCTTTTCCAGAATGACAGATAAACTGATTACCATTACAAGAGAAGACGATCAGCTGGCAAGCAGGAAATTTCACTGCAAAGTGGAGCGCATTCATGGCGTAGGAGTAGATGGGAATCGGTACCATTCTGTATCCAAGGAAGAACAGCTTAACATTAGAAAACAGTTTGGATTCTCTGACAGCCAGAAAATTATTTTGTGCGTTGGCGAGTTATTGCCAAACAAAAATCAGCAGATGGCAATTCATGCAATGAAAAAAATTGTAAAAGAATACCCAGACGTACAGCTGCTTCTCGCAGGAAACGGACCAGAAAAAGAAAATCTGGAAAGTCTGATTTTGAATTTAGGATTGAAAGAAAATGTAAAAATGCTGGGGTATGTCACAAATTTGCAGGAGTATCAGAAAATAGCTGATATTTCTGTATCATGCAGTAAGCGTGAAGGACTGCCTCTTAATATTGTGGAAGCCATGCTTTCCGGCACACCAGTTGTAGCAAGTATAAACAGAGGACATAAAGAACTGATTTGTGATGGGAAGACCGGATTTTTAGTGAATGTTGATGACTGCGATAAATTATCAGCAAGAATATTAGAACTATTAAAAGATAAAGTTTTATATGAAAAACTGAAAAAAAAGGCAGAATCTTATGCACAGGCATACACATTTGTAAATGTAAAAAAGGAATTGGAAGAAATTTATTTCACGAAATTGGGGTAAGAGATGAATTATAATTTTATATTTATATGGCTGTTTATCGTTGCAATTTTGATCAATATTGCACATGGAAGCTTTATAATAGACGAAAATGGATATATGCAAAGGCAGACAAAATGGTTCTGGACAGTCGTAGCATTTATTCCAATTTTTTATCTTGCTGTATTTGGAGCTCCGCAGGGAGATGTACCGGTTTATATAGAAAATTACAAAGCCCTGCCCGAAAAATGGACAGATATTTTGCTTTATATTAAGAACTTAGATAACAGTTATCTGTTTTGGCTTCTTGCTGCTTTGATTAAGAAAATTTCTGGAACGAATGTGCTTGCATTTCGATTTATTATTGCATTGATACAAAGCATTCCAGTTATATATGTCTTTAGAAAATACTCTGATAATTATCTGTTATCGCTTTATATTTTTGTGGCATCGGCAGTTCCGCTTGCATGGATGATGAATGGATTGCGCCAGTTTGCAGCTGTAACGATTATATTTGCGGCGACTCCTTTTATAATCAAAAAAGACTATAAAAAAGTCATACCAATCATATTGATTGCTTCTCTGTTCCATCAGACAGCTATTATTATGCTGCCAATCGTATTTATTGCTCAGGGCAAAGCATGGAATAAAAAGACTATTTTTCTTATTATTGCAGCAATTTTTGCTGTCTATCTGTTTGCAAACAACAGTGGGGCATATGAATCTTTTATGGAAGGAGCAGGATATTCTTCTGAGGTATATGCGACAGATGATGGAACAAACCCATTGCGTGTACTGGTCAACTTTATACCAGTAGCATTGGCTTTCCTCGGTAAAAAGAGTATTGAAAAAGATAATATTCCGATTATTAATTTTTCAATCAATATGTCGATTATCTCTTTTGGAATTTATCTTGTTTCTATGGTCACAAGCGGAATTTTAGTAGGAAGAGTCCCAATTTATATGTCTTTGTACAGTCTTTTACTGTTTCCATATTTGATTAAGAGAATATTTACTTTTGAATCATATAGAATAATGAAAATTATCTTGATTGTATGTTATGGATTTTACTATTTTATACAATATGCGTAATGGAAAACGATTAAAAAAAATTTTATGTATAAGCAAATTTATGTGCTGTAATTATGTAGACAAAATAAGTAATTACGATAGGGAAAGACCTTGATGGGAGTAAGCAGATATGTTAATTGCATTTGTACACTTATGTTATTTATCTGGGATATAGAATGGAAAGTTTCTTAAAAAATGAGGAAAAATATTTGGATAAATTAGGGAGGAATTATAAAATGATGAAAGGAAAAATATCTGTCCTGATGGGGATTTATAATTGCAGCAGTACTCTGAGAGAAGCAGTAAAATCTATCGAACAGCAAACATATCAGAATTGGGAACTGATTATGTGCGATGATGGATCTTCAGACGATACATTTAAAGTTGCATCTGAAATTGCAAAATCGGATGAGCGCATTATTTTGCTGAAAAATGAGACAAATATGGGGCTGAATAAAACATTAAATAGATGTTTTAAAGCATCAAATGGGGAATTTATTGCTCGAATGGATGGAGATGATATTTGTGTTCCAGAGCGCTTTGAAAAGCAATTATCTGTTTTAAAAAAGAAAAACAACATTTCGATTGTAAGTTCCAGAATGTTTTTATTTGATGAAGGTGGAACATGGGGAAAAACACCTCAAAGAGAATATCCGACAATAAGAGATGTTGTGACATCTAGTCCAATTTGTCACGCACCGGTTATGATGTATCGAAAGTGCCTGGAAAAAGTAGGTGGATATACGGAAGACTCCAAAGTACTTCGAGTAGAAGATGTTGATTTGTGGATAAAACTTTATGCGGCGGGATTTCGTTGTTATAATATACCAGAGACATTATATGGAATGCGCAATGATAAAAACGCATTTAACAGAAGAAAATATAGATATCGTATAAATGAGACGAGAGTGCGATTAAAAGGATGCCGTTATTTTAAGCTAGGATTTACGGATTATTTGAAAACATTTAAACCCATGATCAGTGGTTTAATCCCGTCAGGTTTAAGACAAAAAATAAGAAAATCTCAAAGGAAATATTAATATGATAAAGATTTTATTTTTAATTCGAGATCTTGGCCAGGGCGGTGCAGAAAAGGTTCTTGTGAACCTGGTAAATAATATGGATCGGACAAAATTTGACATTTCAATTACGGCACTGTTTGGCGGTGGTGTAAATGAACAATTTTTGAAGCCAGATATTCATTTTCGCTCCATATGGCAGAAAGAAATCCCAGGCAACAGCAAAATAATGAAAGTATTGACACCAAAACAGCTTCATAAAATTTGTGTGAAAGAATCGTATGATATAGAGATTGCCTACCTGGAGGGTCCCTCGGCAAGAGTGATCAGCGGGTGCTCCAGGAAAGAGACGAAGACGATCTGCTGGATACATAGAAGTCATTCTTCTATAAAAGAAGTCTGTGCTGCATTTCGGAGCAAAAAAGAAGCTGTTCAATGTTATACCAGCTTTGATAAAATCGTCTGTGTATCGCAATATGTAAAAGATAATTTCTGTTCCTGGATGCCTGTGAGCAAAAAAGCCACAGTAAAGTATAATACAGTAGAGTCCAGCTATATTTTAGAACAATCAAAAGAAGATGTTTCCGAAATTCATACCGATTTTTTGAAATTAATAGGAGTGGGGTCTTTAAAACAAGTAAAAGGATTTGAACGCTTACTTAGAGTTTCAAAAAAGCTGAAAGAAGAAGGATACCATTTCCATTTATATTTGCTCGGAAAAGGACCATTGAAAAAAGAGTTTGAAAGATATATTGTCCAGAATAACTTATCAGAATATGTAACACTATTGGGATATCAGACAAATCCCTATAAATATGTGAAAAACTGTGATGTATTTGTATGTTCAAGCTATTCAGAAGGATTCAGTACAGCTGCAACAGAAGCTTTAATTGTAGGAACGCCGATCATCACTACACTTGTATCAGGAATGGAAGAAATGCTTGGCAGCCACAATGAATATGGAATGATTGTAAAAAATGATGAAACGTGCCTGTATGAAGGAATGAAAGAACTATTGGATAAGCCAGAACTTCTTCAGCATTATAAAAAACAGGCGGAAATAAGAGGAAAATCGTTCAGCACGGAAGAAACGGTTCATGCGGTAGAGAAAATGATATTACATTTATAAAGAGTGATATGAAAATGAATATAAGAAGAAGTAAGTTGTTTGCGGAAAGCTGGAATGTAGCAATCAGAAGAAAAAAGCAGGGAGATATTTTAACAGATTTAGAAACGCCATTTAAAATATTGAAAAATAATTTTTCTTCCTGGTGTGCAGATCCATTTATTTTTGAGTATAAACAAAAAACATATATTTTTGCTGAGATTTATGATTATAGGCTGCATCGGGGAACGATTGGTTATACGATTTTAAACGAAGGAAAAATTGGAAAGTGGAAGCAGGTTATCGTAGAAGAGTACCATTTATCCTATCCATTTATTTTTCAGCAGAATGAAGAAATTTATATCATACCAGAATCAAGCCAAAATAACTCGCTGCATATCTATAGAGCGGTAGATTTTCCAAATAAATGGAAAAAAGAGGCAGTATTGGCGGATGATAGAAATTTTGTCGATACCACACTGTTTCAGATGGAAAATCAGGTTTATGCTTTTACAACGGATGTGTCCTCCTATGAAAAGCAAAAAGAATATATTTTGAAGCTTAACGATGAGGGGATTGAGAAGATAAATGAAATTCCTGTAAATGATTTTAAAACATCTAGAATGGGTGGAAAAGTATTTCAAAAAGAAAATAAAAGAATTAAAGTGTGTCAGGACTGCCACAAAACGTATGGCGGAGGGTTAATATTTAAAGAATTCAGAAAAGATGATCTGGAGGGCAATACAATCCAGCATATATTGCCAGAATCTCTAATATTTGATAAAAAGATATTGATTGACGGGATACATACCTATAATGCAAATGGTGAATATGAGATCATAGACGTCAAAACAAGAAGATTTAATCTGTTAAATCTTATATGCAGATTTATAAATAAAACCCGATAAAAGAAAAAAATTAAGAGGCAAAAAAGTAAGATTTAAGGTATAGAGTGAAAAAATGAAGAAAAAAGGATTAATTAGTATTATTGTTCCAGCTTATAATGTAGAAAAACATATTGGAAGATGTTTAGAAAGTATTCAGAAACAGACCTATCCAAATATCGAAATTATGGTAGTAAATGATGGCTCTACAGATGACACGAGAAAAGTTGTGGAACAGTATGCTCTGGAAGATTCTAGAATTATATTGATTAATACGAAGAATCAGGGAGTATCTTGCGCAAGGAAAGAAGGCATCAGTAAAGCGCAGGGAGAATATATTGGATTTGTTGATGGAGACGATCTCATTGATTCAGATATGTATGAAATATTACTCAATAATATGCTGGCGTACGATGCAGATATCTCACATTGTGGTTATAAAATGTGCTTTGATGACGGACGTATACGTTATTTTCACAATACGAAACAGACGAAAGTTCAAGATAATGTGACAGGATTAACAGACCTCTTAGAAGGAAAATTGATTGAACCTGGATTATGCAATAAGCTCTATAAAAAAAGTCTGTTAGACAGAATGATAAAAGAAAATAATATGGATTATACAGTAAAACATACAGAAGATCTGCTGATGAATTATATTTTATTTTCTTATTCCGAAAAAGCTGTGTTTGCAGATGTCTGTAAATATCACTATATTGTCCGAAAAGGATCAGCTACCAGAAATGGTTTGAATATCAGTAAGATAGAAGATCCTATTAAAGTAAAAGCATTGATTTTAAAAATGGCTGAAGAAAAGGTGAGGAGTGTTGCAGAAAAAGTTTATATTTCTACTTTAATCAACTCCTATAATGCAATCGAAGTAGAAAACAGCGGAAAATATATAAAAGAGAAAAAGGGCATAAGAAAAGAGCTTATCCGAAACAGAAAATTGAGCAGCCAGTTATCTGGAAAGACAAAATTCTTATATCGCATTATTTATTATTGTCCATTTTTATATGGAAAGATATATCGTATCTATTATAAACATATTATGGATAAAAAATACGAATAAAAATGAAATATTTTAAAGAAAAATCCCTCTGCTTTAACTGTGGGGAATGTCAAGATGCAGGGAGGAAAAGGATATGAGCAACAGTAATTTAATCAGCGTTATAGTTCCAATTTATAAAGTAGAAAAGTTATTAGACAGATGTGTGGAAAGTATTGTCTGTCAGACGTATCCAAAATTGGAAATTATCTTGGTGGACGATGGTTCGCCTGATCGCTGCCCAAACATCTGTGATGAATGGGCAAAAAAAGATCCCAGAATTAGAGTTATTCATAAACAAAATGGGGGATTATCGGACGCTCGAAATGCCGGAATAGAGCTGGCAAAAGGAGAATTTATAGGGTTTGTGGATGCGGATGATTGGATTGCTCCCGAAATGTATGAGCGATTGTTAAAAGCAATGCTGAAAGATCACAGCGATATTGCAGCATGTAGTGTGGAAATGATCTGGGAGGATAATACACAAAACAGAATGCTGACGCAACAGAATAACTGTGTATTAAATAAAAGGGAAGCGCAGATGGCGCTGTTAAATGAATCAAAATTAAAAGATCCTGTCTGGTACAAACTTTATAGAAAAAAGACCATTGAGGGGATTGCTTTTGCAAAAGGAAAATATCACGAAGATGTTTTCTGGAGCTATCAGGCGATTGGAAATGCGGACAGTGTGAGTATTATTGACTATGTGGGATATTATTATTGGCAGCGCAGAGGAAGCATTATGGGTGAAAAATATTCACTGAAGCGTCTGGATGCAGTAGAAGGGAAATGTAACAGACAGGAGTATTTGAAAGAGCATTTTCCAGAACTTGAAAGTAAAGGACTTGTCGATTTATGGTTTTCCTGTATGTATCAGGGACAGGCTGCACTGAAAGAACTTTCAGGAGATGAAATTCAGAAAGTCTTTCAAAAATTAGATCATATGATTGGAAAATATCCGATTACAAAAAAGAATCTTATGGATTTAAAAAAATCGCACCGCTTTTGGGTACGATTGGCGAAAATTTCTTTGATAAAAACATGTAAAATAAGAAACGCATTAAAGATTGGTATGTAAGAAAGGAAAGAGTATGGAAGAATTAATCAGTATAGTACTTCCTGTTTACAATGGAGAAAAATATCTGAGAGAGAGCATTGACAGTGTGCGGGCACAGACATATCAAAACTGGGAACTTTTAATCGTGGATGACTGCTCGACAGATCATTCAGCACAGATTGCAAAAGAATATGAAAGTAAGGATAATAGAATCCATTACTATCGAAATGAACAGAATTTAAGACTTCCGCGGAACTTAAATAAGGGATTTAGTCTGGCAAAAGGAAATTATCTTACATGGACTTCGGATGATAACCGTTTTAAGCCTACTGCTTTGGAAAAGATGTACCGGACATTAAAAAGTAGCCCCAATGCTCAATTTGTGTTTGCATCATGCCGAATTATTGACGGTGAAGGCAAAGAAGTGGAATATATCATGGTTGATGAGAAAAAAAAGAAACAAATTATTGGAAGCAATGTAGTTGGGGCTTGTTTCATGTATACCAGAAAGGCATATAAAGAAGTTGGAGAATATGATCCGGAACTTACTCTGGTGGAGGATTATGATTACTGGCAGCGTATTTATACAAAATATAATGCAGCAGTAATCAAAGAGATCCTGTATGAATACAGATGGCATGATGGAGCATTGACCAGCACGATGAGAAAAGAGACTTTTAATAAAAATCTGGAAAAGATGCTGTTGAAAAATCGTCCTCTGTTCGGAAAGATTGATGGGGAATCAAACTACTATTTTTACAGAGGACTGTATCAGTGCAGAAAAAATTTAGGTCAGGAAAAAAATCCATATCAGTTCAAGTATAAATGGTACTCTATGCGTTTTTTCTTTGAGCATAGAGTTCCGGGAAAAATCAGACGAATGATTGGAAAAAATAAATAACTATATCATAAATGATATAGAAAATAATCATCAATCGCGGTACAGATTTAAGCATAAAAAATGAGGGAAAGAAAAAATGATAAATTTATACTATCATGGCGGAAGTGCAAATCATGGATGTGAAGCTATTGTACGTTCAACGGCAAAAATATTAAATGCTCCGATGAGGCTGTTTACAACTTCACCGGAAGAAGATATTCGATATGGCGTGGATCAAGTGGCAGAAGTAGTGGAAGATAAAGAACAGAGATTAAATAAAAAAAATTTTGCATTTTTCCACAGCGCAGTCAGCCATAAACTTACCGGAACAGATTATCAATACATAAAATATGCACATAAAGAGTTTTTGAAGCAAATTTCATCAACAGATATTTGTATGTCTATCGGCGGCGATAATTATTGCTACAGCGGTGTGGATAAACTAGGATATTATAATAAAATGATTCAAAAAAAAGGGGCAAAGACCGTTCTGTGGGGCTGCTCGATTGAGCCTTCTGTTTTGACAAAAACCGTAATAGAAGACTTAAAAAGATATAATTTAATCACGGTTCGCGAGACGCTTTCTTATGAGGGATTGAAAAATGCAGGGATTGTGGACAATGTTCTACTCTGTTCTGATCCGGCATTTCAGTTGGACAGGGCAGACGCAGATTTGCCGGAAGGATTTGACAAAAGCAATACAATCGGAATTAATGTCAGCCCGCTTGTGACATCATGTGGAAAATTAGTGATGGAAAACTATATAGAGTTAATAAAATATATTTTGGAACAGTCTGCAAATAAAATTTTATTCATACCTCATGTAGTAAAACCAGAGACAAATGATAAAGAGTCATTAAATATTTTAATGGAACAGTTTAGAGACGACAGTCGGGTGGCAATGATTGAGGACTGCAACTGCATGGAATTGAAAGGAATTATTTCTAAATGTAAATTATTTGTGGGGGCAAGAACTCATGCAACGATTGCAGCATATTCAACGTGTGTTCCAACTTTAGTTGTCGGATATTCAATTAAATCACGCGGAATTGCCAGAGATATTTTTGGCACAGAAGACAATTATGTAGTCTCTGCTCAAAATTTTAAAGATAAAAATGAGCTGAAAAATGCTTTTCAGTGGCTGGAAAGACATGAAAAACAAATCAGAGAATTTTTAGAAAAGAAAATGCCGGAGTACTGCCAAAAATCTATGATTGCAGGAGAAGCAGTTAAAAAACTGGGAGGAATAAGATGAATAAAATTATCATCGGATTGATGGCCGTTGCGCTTGCAGTTTGTCTGATAAATTATGGTATAGATGCTTTTTTCTATTTAAAAAATAGGTATTGTCGATTTCATATCGGACGCTGGAAACAAGAGGAATGGGAAAAGGCAGTTGAAAAAAAGGCAGTAAAGTGGCTTAAAAAGACGCCCACTGTTAAAATAACAGATAATTCACGGTATATGCTTCTCGATTTTCTGAATGGGAAATATCGAAGCAAAACAATCCAATCATGGCAAAAAGCGGCATTGATCTTAGGATTATTAGAAGGTCAATCTGAAGTGTCAAAAAAAGCAGCAGAGGCGGCGGCAGAGGCACTGATTGATTCTTCTGGAAACTGGAAAGAACCTCCTGTAGCCGTAGACTGTGGGATGCTTTCTTATGCAGTATTAAAAGCTTCTTCTGATCCTCAAAAGATAAAACCGGCAATGGATATTTCGATTGCAGTCATTAAAAAGAATATCAATGAAGAAAGAATGGTATCCTACACAGGCGGCAAAGAGAATCCGGATATGTACGTTGATACGATAGGGCTAGTATGTCCATTTCTGGCATTGTATGCAGAGATTTTTCAAAGTTCTGAATGGGAAGACATTGCTTTTTATCAAATAAAAATGTTCCACCAATATGGATTATATGAAAATACAGCATTGCCGAATCATGCATTCCATATAAAAAGTAAACTCCCATTAGGCGTTTACGGTTGGGGACGCGGTACGGCTTGGTATGTGATTGGATTGATGGATACTTATAAAAATATAAAAAAGAAAGAATACAAAGATTCATTGAAAGAATGGATTTTTGATGCGGCAGAGAAGTATCTCGTTTATCAGAGACAAGATGGAGGATTTGGCGCAATTTTGCAGCGCACGCAGACGTATGACAGCTCAGCAACGGCAGCATTGGCATGGTTTTATATGAACTGCTATAAAATATTCTCGGAGGAGAAATATAAAAAGATCGCAGAAAAGTGCATGAAAAAACTTTTGTCTTGTACAAGAATTACGGGAGCGATCGACTGGTGTCAGGGAGATACAAAAGACATCGGCGTATTTGCACAAACGTATGATTTAATGCCGTTTGCTCAGGGAATGGCATTAAGAGCGATGGATTTGAAATAAAACAAAACTAAGATAAGGAAGAATTATGAATAGAAAATCGCGTACAGAATATTCTATTTTGAATATTATGACCGGACTCGGCGGGTATATGATTAACACGATTCTTGGGTTAATCTGTCGAATGGTATTTACAAGAACGCTTGCGGCCGATTATCTGGGAATTAATGGACTTTTTACAAATATCTTGACGATGCTTAGTCTGGCTGAACTGGGGATCGGAAGCGCAATCGTTTTTGCTCTGTATAAACCTTTAGCAGAAAATGATGAAGAGAAGATTGCATCGCTTGTTAAGTTTTATGGAAGCTGCTATAAAGTTATCGGAATTGTAGTTGCAGTAATTGGTGTTTTATTAATGCCATTTTTAAATCTTCTGATTCCGGATCAGCCGAATATAAAAGAAAGTATTTATCTCATCTATGGTTTATATTTGTTTAATACAGCCAGCACATATTTTTTCAGCTATAGAAGTTCGCTGATTGCAGCAGCGCAGCAAAATTATATTGTAACAGGCACAAATTACTTAATTACAATTATCCAGAGTATTATTCAGATGGTATGGCTGATTGTCACAAAGGAATATATTGGATATCTGATTATTACTTCTATCGGTACAATGGTATATAATGTGCTGATCTCCTATATTGCAAAACGAAAATTTCCGTATATTGTCAAGAAAAATATAAAACCTCTGGATCGGGAAGAGAAAAAAGGACTGATCCGAAACGTAAGAGCTCTGGTTGTATGGAAACTGTCAGGACTTCTTGTAAACAGTACGGATAATATTATTATTACATATTTTAGCGGGCTGGCGACAGTTGGAATATCGTCAAATTATACCTTGCTGTCAGGTACGTTAAACTCTCTGCTGAATCAGTTTTTTAATGGAATCACAGCAAGTGTGGGGAATTTAAATGCAAGTGAATCCGTTGAGAAAAAAATGCAGATGTTTCATACCATTAATCTTGCAAATTATTGGCTTTTTGGGTGGGCATCCATAGGAATTTTTGTTGTGTCGACAGACATTGTACGTCTGATGTTTGGAGCAGACTATGTTCTCCCGATCAGTATTCCATTTGTCATAGCATTAAATTTCTATATGGTAGGAATACAAAATGCCGTATGGACATTTGGAAACACTCTGGGACTGTTCAGACAGGGAAGATACCTGCAGATTGTCACAGCAGGCATCAATCTGGTATGTTCGATCTGGTTAGGCAAAAAGTGGGGATTATTTGGTATTCTCTTTGCGACAGCAATCGCAAGACTGTTTACAGGAACATGGTATGATTCATTTAAATTGTACAAGTATGGATTTGGAAGAAGCGTTTGGCCTTATTACAAAAAGAGAGTATTCTATTTTGTACTTTTGATATTTACAGGTGGCATCTGTTATAAACTAGGCGGATTGGCAAACTTCTCAGCAGCAGGGAATCTTGCTTTTAAATTTATTATTTGCTGTGTTGTTCCTAATTTAATCTTTGGAATGCTTTTTTATCGAAGCAAAGAGTTCCAATATTACAAAAATTTATTTGGAAGAATCGGGAAAAAGATATTTAAGAAAGGAAATTGAGATGAAAAAGGTTATGCTGGTTTTTGGGACACGTCCGGAAGCAATAAAAATGTGTCCTCTTGTCAATGAATTGAAAAAAAGAAAAACGATAGAAACGATTGTCTGTGTGACGGGACAGCACAGACAGATGTTAGATCAGGTTCTGGAAGCATTTCATGTTGTGCCGGATTATGATTTATCTATTATGAGAGAGAAACAGACGCTGTTTGATGTGACAATTAATATTCTGGAAAATATTAAGCAGGTGTTGGAAGAAGTACATCCTAATGTTGTCTTGGTTCATGGGGATACTTCCACTACATTTGTGACAGCACTGGCTTGTTTTTACCTCCAGATTCCGGTGGGGCATGTAGAGGCAGGATTGCGTACATATGATATCTATTCTCCTTATCCGGAAGAATTTAACCGACAGGCGGTATCTATTATAAGCCAGTATAATTTTGCACCGACAGAACTTTCTAAGAACAATCTTCTGAAAGAGGGTAAAAAGGAAGAAACGATCTATGTGACAGGAAATACAGCGATTGATGCGCTTAAAACAACAGTTCGCGACGAGTATACGCATCCAGAGCTGGAGTGGGCAAAAGACAGTCGATTAATTTTAATCACAGCGCATCGGCGTGAAAATTTGGGAGAGCCGATGAAAAATATGTTTCGGGCGATTCGTCGTGTGATGGATGAACATCCAGATGTAAAAGCAATTTACCCGATTCATATGAACCCTGTTGTGCGAGAGACTGCAAATGAGATTCTGGGAGGAGATGACAGAATCCATATCATTGAACCGCTGGATGTTCTCGATTTTCATAACTTTCAGGCACAGAGCCATCTGATTCTTACAGATTCAGGCGGAATCCAGGAGGAAGCGCCAAGCCTTGGAAAACCTGTTTTAGTCATGCGGGATACAACGGAACGTCCGGAAGGAATTGCAGCAGGAACATTAAAATTAGTGGGAACAGAAGAAGAGGTGATTTACAGAAATTTCAAGGAACTCTTGGAGAACCAGGAAAGCTATGAAAAAATGGCACATGCTTCAAATCCGTATGGAGATGGAATGGCTTGTCAGAGAATAGCAGATATTCTGGAAGGGGTGAAATAATCTCATTATGAAAAAATATATGAAGATTATTGTAATTGTTCTGTCTATCATGCTTTGTATTGGATTGATTTCTTTTTTTAAGAGAATCCAAGATGGAAATATTGATACAACAGAGATGACGGAAACAGAGACAGAAACAGAAGATCCCGGACCATTTGTTGTCTTTGAAGCCGACTTTTCAAACACTTATCCATCTGACAAACAATTTTATTCCTGGGAAGGAAGAGAATATAGAGATGTTATTTATGAGCCACTGGAATCTATCAAATGTGAAAATAATACAGCCATTCTGACTTCTGTTTTGAACGAAAAAACAGGTATTAGAAAACAGCAGATGATGTGTACGGCTGGGTTATTTGAATCAGATGATTTTATTTGCGAATTTGAGGCGAAATACAGTGGAAAACCTGGAAGCTGGAGCTATGTGATTACATACGGAACAGGAACTTATTGGACAAAACATTTTTACTCTGATGGAATCAAATGGCCTGCCGGAGGTGAAATCGATGTATTTGAACAAGTTGGCGGATATGCAGATACACCCATCAGCTTTGAAACGCCAACAATTCATTATGGAACAGGTACAGGAAGCGGATATCCGGATTCTCATTTGAATGTAATGGGAGAACATATTGAATTTGAGCCAGACCAGTGGCATAAATTTAAGTTTTCTTTGAAAGATGGAGTTGTTCAGGCATGGATAGACGATATTTTTGTAGGGAAAAATGATTTTTCACAATATTCAGTAAGTAATGAATATTTATACGACTACCATCCTTTTTTAAAGCCTCAAGCTTTTTATATAGAATGTCAAAGTGCAAATGGACAGAACACAGAAGCAGAATATGAATTTCAGATTAAAAATTTCAGGATTATTCAGGAAAAGCAGGCAGAATGTGAAAAACTGGAGATTTATCCACAGATGTGGACAAAAGAAACAGAATTAGTATTTCCAGTGGGATCACATTTTTATCTGGAAAGAGAATACTATCCAGAATATACAAGCAATAAGGCATGTGAATGGAAATCTTCTAACGAATCTGTGGCAACTGTGGTTCAGGGATATGTAACAGCAGTTGGAGAAGGAACGGCTGAGATAACAGCGACATGCGGCAATGCAACAGCAACGTATGTAGTGAATGTATCTTCAAAGGCCAATATACCATGTGTGGGAATAAGTACGGCACATCATAAGTTTTCAATAAAAGCGGAACATTCTAAAGATATTGAGTATTATTTATACCCCAATTTTACTACGGATGGCGTGAAAATGTCGACAGCAGATGAAAAAATTGCAATAGTATCAGAAAATATTTTATCTGCAAAACAACCTGGACAGACAAAATTAACAATTCAATGCGGTCAGCAGAGTAAAATATTAGATGTTACTGTAAAAGAAAACAGCAGAAAGCCTTTTGCAGAGTACGATTTGAAGGAAGCTACGAATCGAATCGGTATGAATGAAATGGAAGAAGGATATTCCACCTCCGGAAAAGTAATAAATATAGGAGAAGATGGAGAAGAATGGAATTTAAGTGCAGAATATTCAACAACAGATATGATTGTAGAAGATAAATGGAAAAAGGGCCTGGATGCAGTGACATTCAAAACACCTGTGATGGATGAGGCAAAAGAACTGACAAAATATCCATCTCTCTATCTGATAAAGGGCTCTCAGGGAAGTATTCGGACAAATTCTTCTAATGTAAATGAAATGCCATCCGTTGACATTTCCGGTGAAAAAATTATGGTGCGCTATGGAGCTGTAGATCCTTACCAAATGGAATTAAATGGAGAAAGTACGCACATCATTGCAATATATCTGGAAGATGGTCACTCATCACTCTTTATTGATGGGCAAAAAGTAGTGGAAGACGGTAAAATAACTTACATTAAAGATCTGAGACAACTCATACTGACAACAAATAAGCCAGAAGGAATCGAATATTTTGCAGCATATGAAGATTGTGAGTTTTCAGATGAAGAATTGATAAAAATGACTCAGCTCCAGTGAAAAATTTTATAAAATTATAATCACAAAACTTATTACTTTTTGGTTATAGGAAACCTACATTTCACATGATTTTGGAGAGTACACAGTGAAATAAATGAGAGATTTAATTTATAATTTTTGGAACTATTTAAAGCTATACAGTCCGCGTATCCTGCCAATTACAATAATTAGCCTGATAGTGGGAAGCATTCTTTTTATCGTTGCAAAAAAAGGATATATGAAGAAACGATCTCAAAAAAGATATACGATAGTATCCGGATTACTTTTTTCCCTGTCAATAGCAGTTGTCTTTGTTTTAACGTTATATGGTCGGGAAAAAGGAGAGAAATATTCTTACTGTTTCTTGATGCTCTCATCTTATAGGGAAGCATTTCAGCATGGCAATACAGAAATTTTACTTCAGATTATAATGAATATAGTAATGTTTATACCGATAGGAGTATCACTTCCTCTTTGCTTTGAACGGTTTGAAAAAAACAGATTTCTGCTAGGAACAGCACTGAGCATATCTGTTTTTATTGAGTGTATACAGGGGATTGTCAGAATCGGGATGTTTGAACTGGATGATATTCTGGGAAATGTTGCTGGAGCGGAAATAGGATTCGTTTTATATCATATATTATATTTTATAATGAAAAAGAGAAGAATGAAAATCCGACTGAATACTATGCGATAAATTAGTTGATTCAAATTAGCAGATTTGGTATACTACATACAAAAAATACAGATTTATGAAGCATATGAAAGGAAAATAATAGATGAAAAAGACTTATATAACACCAGAAATTGAGATTACAAAATTTCAGGAAGAAGAAGTGATCCTCATGAGTGGTTTGGACAACGATGGAGATGTGGGAGATTGGGGAGACGAAGATCTGGGTTGATTAAAGTCCGCATGATTTTAGAATCTGCATATAGATGTCCCGACAATTTCATTACTTCGTACTTTATCCTAAATTTAAACGTGAGAGATAGTGCAAAGTAAAATAAAAGGAGAGAAAAAATATGAAAAAACAATATACAACACCAGAAATAGAAATCACAAGATTTCAGGAACAAGAAAAAATTTTGATGCTGAGTGGTGATTTTGGATATGAAACAGGAGACAACTTTGTTGATATTGAAACTTCAGGTTGGGAATAATGAAAAACATATAAAAAAGATTTTATCATTACGTTTGTAAATTGACAGTTGGGGTAGGGTTTTGAAAAATCCTGCTCCATTGTTGTGTTTGAAGATATTTCAGAGTAAGAATATTATGATATTTTTACTCTGGAGTATGAATAACTAAAATCAGGATTTCTAAGCTGTCAGTGGAAAAAATTTTATAAATCAGAGAGGGAGTTATATTCAGTGACATATCAAAGAGAAAGACAATATATTTTTCAATTATTAAATGCTGTATTAAGCAGCAATGATGTTTCCTGTGAAACAACAGGGCTGGATTGGAATGTTATCTATAAGTTATGTAAATATCATAAAATAGATAACATGATAGCTTATAAAGTCTGTAGTGAGCCTTTTGCCTTAATCATTCCCGAAGATATTGTCAGCAAATTCAGACTTTCTCTTCAAAAAGCAAAGGTAAGAGAAGCCGTTCAGCACATCGAATATGAACAGCTTCAGCAGCTTTTTGAGGAAAACAAGATTAAAAATATTCCTTTAAAGGGAAGTATCTTAAAATATTATTATCCTTCACCGGATATGCGCTTTATGATGGATTTAGATATTTTATGCCAGGAACAGGATATAGAAGAGGCAGGAACACTGCTGAAAAAATTGGGATTTCAGCTGAAATATCCTGGAGAACATCATGATATATATATAAAACCTCCTTATCTTGTTATAGAGCTGCACAAAACATGTTGTGCAGAAGATGAAGAATTATATGAATATTTCTCAACGATCTGGGACAGAAGTCAGAAAAGGGAAGAAAAAAATTTTATTTATGATATGACATGGGATGATTTTTATATCTTTCTAATCGGTCATATGGCAAAACATTTTAAATATGGTGGGATTGGAATTCGAAGTCTGTTGGATCTGACCGTTTTTAAACAGAAATTAGAAAAGAATTGTAACAGATCATATATCGAAAATGTTTTGAAAAACGCAGGTTTGTTGAAAATAGAAGAAAAGATGAATGATCTGGCGAAAAAGTGTCTGTATACAAATGAAAATTTACAAAAAGACACAGAATTGATTAATTTTATCTGGGAAAGTGGAATAAAAGGAACATCAGGAAATAAGATAGGTTTTCTGATTGGGAACCAGGGAGGAAAAAACAGAAAAATTTTAAAAGGTCAGGTAAAGACATTGACAAGTTATATTTTTCTGGACAGAAATCATATGCAGGCAATGTACCCTTATGTAAAAAAATGTCCATTTTTACTTCCGATCGCATGGCTTCACAGAGGAGTGAAAAAATTAATTTTTGAGCCACAGAGGATATTTAAGACGATACAGAGAATTTTTGACCGGAAAAATGTGGCTCGCACTTCTAAGGCGCAAAAAGATGCCGGATTATAGTAGAAAAAACAGGGAGGGAAACGAAAGAGATGGCATATTATAAAATAGCGGACTGCATCACTTCCTATACACCGATCTATCCGCTGCTGGAAAAACAAATGGCGGCATATCGCATTGAAACGAGCAAAAAGCCGGACATCACGCTTTCCATCACGCGTGCTTTCTGTGAGCAGAAACAGAGAGAGAATCCTCATCTGACAGCAGAGCAGTGTGAATATATTTTTGCAGGATCAGAGTTTTATAAAAAGTTAATTTTGCACGGCGGTTTTTTTCTCCATGCGTCCGCGGTGGAGGTAGATCAAAGGGCTTATCTGTTTTCAGCACGCAGCGGAACAGGAAAATCAACGCACACAAAATTATGGCAGAAGTATTTTGGAGCGGATCGAGCGCTGATTATCAATGACGATAAACCTGCAATCAAGATAGAAGATCACAGATGTATGGTATATGGCACGCCTTTCAGCGGAAAGACGGATGAAAATCTGAATCGCTGCGCTCCATTGCAGGGGATCTGTATGATTGAGCGAGGCAAGGAAAATAAGATCTGGAGAATAGAGGTAGGGGAGGCGATTCCGCTTCTTTTTCAGCAGACGCTGTTGCCGAAAAATCAATCTGTGATCGATAAACTGTTTTCGATGATTGATACGGTCTTGCGTCAGGTTCCAATTTACCGGATGCAGTGTACAATCTCAGAAGAAGCAGCCATGTTAGCATATGAGACGATGAGAGGAGAAGAACAATGAAGATAAGAGAAGGATTTGTGATCAGAGAGCTTGCTGATCATTATGTAGTGGTATCTGTCAGCACAGAGAAAACAAATTTTCAGGGGATGATTCAGTTAAATGAGACAGGAGCGTTTTTGTGGAATGAGTTCAGCAAAGAGACGGACAAAGACAGCGTAGTGAATCATCTTCTTGAGACGTACGAAATTACGCAGGACAGAGCAGAAAAAGATGTGGAAAGTTTTATTCAGAAGTTGAGCGAGGCAGGACTTTTCTGTGAAAACGATTGAGGAAGTGTTAAAGGAAAAAGGGGAATTTGTCTCCGCACCGCTGGGGATCAGTATGCTGCCTTTAATACGCCCGCAATGCGACGTCGTTCTGCTCAACAGAGATACGAGCCATATCGGCAGATACGATGTGGTGCTCTATAAGAGAAACAATGGAAAGTATATCCTTCACCGTATTCTGGGCAAAAATGAGGATGGATATATCTTGTGCGGGGATAATCAGTATAGAAAAGAATACGGGGTAAAGAATGAACAGATTCTGGCAGTAATGAAGGGCTTTTATCGAGGAGAAAAACGATATATTGATGTGAAGTCGAGAGGATATCGGTTGTATTCTAAATTTTGGTGCTGTTCTTTAATGCTTCGCAAAATGATGCTTTTGGGAATGCACGCCGCAAGGAAGATCAAGAGGTGCATACGACGTGAAAAGTGAGAAAAAAAGAAGCGCTTTGAGCTGGATCTATGGCTACAGCAGACCATATCTGTGGATGATTTTTCTGATGGCACTGATCAGCACAGGGATTGCAGCCGGTTTTATTGCTCTCGCTGTCGTATCGAAACAGATTTTGGACATTGCCACGGGAAGTGCAGATGGGCATATATGGGGAGCGTGCCTCCTGCTTGCGCTGATCATTATAGGGCAGGGAATCGGAAATATTATAAACAGCAATATGCGTGTGCGCAGCCAGACGAAGATCGAAAACAGAATGAGAAGCGGGCTTCTGGCCTCTTTGATGAGAAAAAAATATCAGAAAATTTTAAAGATCCATTCAGGAGAACTGATGAACCGTCTGGGAAGTGACGTGGAGATTGTGACAGGCGGAATTGTAGGTCTGATCCCACAAGTATTTTCTCTGTTTACAAAGATTATCGCAGGTCTTGGCGTGATGGCTGCGATGAACTGGAAATTTACGCTGATTATTCTGGGGGCTGGTATGGTGATGGCAGCCGCAAGCAGACTTTACAGTAAAAAATTTCGTTTTTTACACAAAGAAGTACAGCGAACGACAGGGATCACAAAGTCATTTATGCAGGAGTGTCTGGAAAATATTCTTGTGATCAAGTCTTTTGTGGGAGAAAAATCGGCGTTAGACGAATTGGAGCAGAAACAGAAGAAAACGTATCAGATCCGGATCAAACAAAATGCTGTCAGCAATATTGCCCGTACGAGTATTTATATGATGACCGTTACGGGATACTATACGGCTCTTGCATGGGGAGCAATTCAGATCGCCAGAGGACAGATTTCTTTCGGTACTCTGACGGCTTTTTTGCAGATTTTAGATCAGATTAAGGCGCCGTTCCGAAATATCTCCGGTATCATTCCAAGATATGACAGTATGATCGCATCGGCGGAGAGACTGATGGAGCTGGAGGAGTTGGAAGAAGATATGACCGGTTCAGAAATAGAAGATTTATCTGCCTTTTATGAGGAGATGGAAGCAATCCGTCTGGAACATTGTTCCTTTTCTTATGAAGACAAAGAGGTCTTAAAAGATCTGTCTGTGACATTCCCAAAGGGGAAAGTGACGGCTCTGATCGGGGAATCCGGCAATGGAAAGAGTACACTGTTTCACTTATTGCTCGGTCTGTTCGACGTGCAGAAAGGAGAAATTTTTTTCCAGACATCGAGAGGGAAGAAGAGTATCCATGCAGATACGAGAAAAATGTTTGCGTACGTCCCGCAGGGAAATATGATTCTTTCTGGAACAATTCGAGACAACATCCTGTTCGGAAACACAGGAGCCGATGAAAATATCATTGAGAAAGCGCTGGAGACAGCGTGCCTGACTGAGGTGATAAAGGAACTGCCGGATGGATTGGACACAGTGCTGGGAGAGCGCGGAATCGGACTTTCTGAAGGTCAGAGACAGCGCATTGCGATTGCGAGAGCGCTTGTCAGCGACGCCCCCATTTTACTGCTCGATGAGTGCACTTCTGCGCTGGATCTGGCTACAGAAAAGAAACTGCTGTTGAATTTAAAAACAGTCAAAGGAAAGACAGTAATCTGTATTTCTCATAGGGAAGCGGCGATGGAGGCATGCGACAACATTGTGCTTCTGGAAAATGGGACGATCTGAGAAAAGGTAGATTTTTCCGGCGTTACAGAGAAGTATTTATCACAGTTCTGATACTCTGCGCAATGAAAGCAAGAGATTTTGCGGCGGAGGTAAGTAATAAACAGAAAAATTCTCTGTGTATAGGAAAAAATTTCCAGACACAGAGAATTTTTATTGGCAATTTCTTTTTAGAATTTAAATGTATCTTTTAATCCTACCCAAAGCTGATCTTTTTCACTCAGATTCAGCGCTGTACCGTCTTCCAGATGATAACCCTGCGCAGAGGCTGTACCGTCATAATTTCCTTTCAGTTCCGGCCATTTGATTCCGATTTCCGGATCGTTCCAGGCAAGTCCGCCTTCATCACCCGGATGGTAAAAATCGGTACATTTATAGCAGAATTCAGCAATGTCAGACAGTACTAAAAATCCGTGGGCAAAACCTTCTGGGATATAGAACTGTTTTTTGTTTTCTTCTGTCAGCTCCACGCCGAACCATTTTCCATATGTCTTAGAGTGGCTTCTCAGATCGACTGCGACATCGAATACACGGCCTTTTACGACACGCACCAATTTTCCTTGAGGAAATTGTTTCTGAAAGTGAAGTCCTCTTAAAACGCCTTTGACGGAGCAGGACTGATTGTCCTGAACGAACTGCATCGTAAGACCTTCTGCTTCCATATCTTTTTGATTGTATGTTTCCATAAAATAGCCTCTGGCATCGCCGTGAACAGTCGGTTCAATGACACAGAGACCTTCAATGCCGCCAGCATTTTTTTCAACTTTAATCTGTCCCATTTTTTCTCCATACTTTCTTTTTTATTTATTTTGCATCAAAAAAGATGGTTTTCATTTTTCTGTGCAATCGTGAATTTTGTTCTTTTAAAATTCGATTTCTTTTAAATAACGTTCCAGTGCATCCTGCCACGTTGGAAGGGGGGTAAAGCCATTCAGCGCCAATTTGCTCTTATCAAGACGGCTGTTAAATGGACGCTTTGCCTTTGAAATGCCATATTCAGCAGTTGTGACTGGAAGAACACGCAAGTGATCTCCATCATATTCCGGATGGCCCATGGCAGCAGCCTGGCGGAAAATTTCACAGGCAAATGTATGCCAGCTGATATAGCCGCCCTCATTTGTGGCATGGTAATAGCCATATTTTTCTGTCTCAATCATATCGACAAGCAGTCTTGCCAGATCATAAGTGTAGGTAGGCGTACCAATCTGATCATTTACGACAGTCAGAGTATCGTGCGTCTTTCCGACATTGAGCATCGTCTTGATGAAATTTTTTCCATTTTTTCCAAATACCCATGCGATACGGATGATAAAATAATCAGACAGTGTGCCGGAGACAGCAAGCTCTCCTTCCAGCTTTGTCTGTCCGTATACGTTAAGCGGTTTGTAATCTTTACAGTCAGGGTCCCATGGCGTGTCACCCTGACCGTCAAAAACGTAATCGGTGGAGATGTACATCATTTTAATATTTAATTCTTTGCAGACATCTGCGATATACTGTGTTCCGACTGCATTGACAAGATGTACTTTTTCTTTTTTATCCTCATCCTCAGCAGCATCTACAGCTGTCCATGCGGCACAGTGAATGACTGCATCGGGATTTGCCTGTTTGATTACACGATCGACGGAAGCTTTGTCAGTGATATCCATTTCTTCGATATCAACGCCAATGGCTTCATGATTTCTTTTTCTCAGTTCATTGACAACATCGTGTCCTAACTGCCCTTTGACGCCTGTCACAAATACTTTCATTTTTTATATCCTCCATTTGATCCGCTTGTCTGATTTTCCATCTTAGCGGTTGCCATACATTTTTTCATAATAATTCTGATACTCTCCGGAGATGATCGTTTCCCACCATTCTTTGTTATCGAGATACCATTGAATCGTTTTTTTGATGCCGTCTGCAAATTTTGTCTCAGGGAGCCATCCAAGTTCATTGTGAATCTTTGTAGGATCGATGGCGTAGCGCATATCGTGACCTTTGCGGTCTGTCACATAAGTGATCAGACTTTCCGGCTTTCCAAGTTCATGACAGATGATCTTGACGATATCGATATTTTTCATCTCATTGTGACCGCCGATATTATAAACTTCTCCGACACGTCCTTTATGGATGATAAGATCAATCGCTTTGCAATGGTCTTCCACATACAGCCAGTCGCGCACATTTTCACCTTTTCCATATACAGGAAGCGGTTTGTCATTTAACGCATTGG
Source organism: Eubacteriales bacterium (assembly GCA_030526005.1). Taxonomy (GTDB): domain Bacteria; phylum Bacillota; class Clostridia; order Lachnospirales; family Lachnospiraceae; genus JAGZHZ01. The sequence continues at coordinate 79,819 of JAUNDP010000002.1, read as the reverse complement.
CGATCATCAGAGGGATCAGTTTTTCTGGAAAATGGTACGGACCGTAGTTGTTGGAGCAGCGGCTGATTGTCACGGGAAGGCCGTATGTTCTGTGGTAGGCAAGAACAAGAAGGTCAGCAGCCGCTTTGGAAGAGCTGTACGGGCTGCTTGTGTGAATCGGAGTTTCTTCTGTGAAGAACAGATCCGGGCGGTCAAGCGGAAGATCACCGTACACTTCATCTGTGGATACCTGATGATATCGTTTGATGCCATATTTGCGGCAGGCATCCATTAAAACAGCCGTTCCTTTAATATTGGTGTCCAGAAAGACTTCTGGATTTTCAATCGAACGATCCACATGGCTTTCCGCTGCAAAGTTTACGACCATATCCGGATGTTCTTCTTCAAACAGCTGATATACGGCAGCGCGGTCAGTGATGCTTGCTTTCACAAAACGGAAATTTTCACGGTCCATGACAGGAGCCAGTGTGGAAAGATTTCCGGCATAGGTCAGACAGTCAAGACAGATGATGCGGTAATCCGGGTATTTGTCTAACATATGAAAAATAAAGTTGCTTCCAATAAATCCGGCGCCGCCGGTTACAATAATATTCATAATCAAATTCTCCTCTTCTTATATCGTTCTATCTGTTATATTTGGATCTGTGCTGGTCATATATTCCTGTGTTCATCGCTGCATTCAGAAGAAAATCAGCGAAGAATATCTAAGTATTTTCCATCCAGAACGTCTTTTAAATACTGACCATACTGATTTTTCTTCAGAACCTCATAGACTTTCATGACGTCTTCTTTCGTAATCCAGCCATTTAAATAGGCAATTTCTTCGAGACATGCAATTTTGCGGTGCTGGTGAGTTTCCATTGTTTTGACGAAATTTGTGGCATCCACAAGACTTTCATGTGTTCCAGTGTCCAGCCATGTAAAACCCTGTCCGAGAAGTTCCACATTGAGATCTCCGTTTTCCAGATAGATGCGGTTGAGATCGGTGATCTCCAGCTCTCCTCTGGCGCTTGGTTTTAAGTTTTTGGCATATTCTACGACACGGTTATCATAGAAATACAGACCGGTCACACAATAATTGCTCTTTGGATGTTCCGGTTTTTCCTCTATAGATACGGCTTTTCCATCCTGATCGAACGATACGATGCCAAAACGCTCCGGATCATCGACATAATAGCCAAATACCGTTGCGCCTTTTCCTGTCTCAGCATTCTGAACGGCAGCTTTTAAACGTTTGTTCAGACCGTGACCGGAGAAAATATTGTCGCCGAGGATCATTGCCACCGTGTCGTCCCCGATAAAATCTGCTCCGATTATAAACGCCTGTGCCAGTCCGTCAGGGCTTGGCTGAACGGCATAGGAAAGCCGAACGCCAAACTGATGACCGTCGCCAAGCAATTCCTGAAAGCGAGGGGTGTCCTGCGGTGTAGAAATGATCAAAATATCTCTGATTCCTGCGTTCATGAGAACAGACATTGGATAATAGATCATTGGTTTATCGTAAATAGGAAGTAATTGTTTTGAAGTTACCATAGTGAGAGGGTAGAGGCGAGTGCCTGAACCTCCTGCTAATATAATCCCTTTCATAAATAAAATCCTCCTTTAAATCCTCTGCTTAAAGCGATTTATCAGCGAAGCAGTGGGTAGTGAACTATGATTTGAATTTATGCTTTTTATAAGTCGAGCTGATTCCGTTGACTTTATTATAAAAGATAACCTTACGTCACCTTCAAGCATTTTTTGATTTTTTTTCAAATTTTGTCTATTTTGTACAAAGAAAGATGCCAGCTTCCTTTGAAATGGTAAAACCTTCATCTGTCTTTTTCTTCACATAGGAGCGGAATTCCTGATAGCGGTCAAGCAGATACTGATTCTGATTGCCGTGGCAGGAGAGCACATAAGTGATCAGAGGTACCGGGTCTGTGACAAATAATTCATCGTCATAAAGAAGCCACCTGACCTTGAAAAAATAGGGAGATAAAATTTTCGATCCATTTTCCATGCCAAACCGTTCATATAATTTTTCAGCGGAGAGCACGATTCGCTCATCAAAATTCTGGACAAGCTGGTTGATTTCTTTCATATGATTTTGACCGTAAGTACTGCACAGAAAAATACCGTTCTTTTTCAAAACACGCTGTACTTCTGAACATACCTGCGAGATATCATGACAATAAAAGAGAACGTGATCGGCAATGACAAGGTCAAAACTTTCATTCGGGTAAGGAATGGCATGACAATCAAAGGTCTCAAAAGAGAAACGGTCATCATTTGTGCCGACTGTACGGCGGGCATCACGCAGCATTCCTTTTGAGAGATCGGACAGGGTGACGGAGATCTTCTTTGGTATGCGGTCCTGGTTTTCTTTCCACAAAGTGCCGTCTCCGCATCCGATTTCCAGAACTTTCATGTGAGGAGCCAGATGACATTGCTCATAGACCCATGGAAACCAGCCTTGAGGATTTTTTGAATATAGATGGTGGAGATTGATTCTGGCCGATATATTGGAGGCATTTTGATACTGGTTCTTGAGGCTCTTTTCCATGCCAGTCAGATGAATCAGATTCAGCATCTGACTCCAGTCGACGGTATGATGTGTCTGAATCAGCGAGGCGGTATCGCGGATCGCCTTTTCGACAAGCTGCATCTGTTCAATGCGATCCTGCACAAGTTTTAATTGAATATTGAGAGAACTCAGCATAAAGTGGTAATCGGAGTCGTCGATCGTCATTTCACGGATTTCATCGAGAGAAAATCCAAGAAACTTTAAAAGAAGAATCTGTTGAAGTTTTGCAAAGTCCTCATCTGTATAAAACCGCGCTCCGGAGGGCGTCACGAGAGAGGGCTTTAAAATGTCATGCTGGTCATAATAACGGATTGTGCGCAGAGTGACCTGCGCCATCCGGGCAAATTCACCGGAAGAATAATAACCTGGTTTTTTCATATTTAAAACTGCAGAAACATACTGTCATGCGGCAGCAGATGAGCAGCACACCTCCTTTCACGATGAATTCTATTTTTAATAAGTATTTTTAACATATTATACAAGGAAAAACAGGAAGGGACAACAAAAAAATCTATATTGGAAAAAGGAATGGCGAATCGCAGGAATATACAGAGCAATCGCTGGAAAAACATACAGAAATATTCGATAAATATCGTAAAAGATCGAAAAACATCAAATTTTTGTAGTATAATCGTTTATATTCCTGATAAAGAACGGAGGGAGTGTACTCTTTAGGAGGAAATATATGAAAACGAAAGATTTAATCAAGGTATTAGGAATTATGCCGAGAGTAAAAGGATACTTTTATATCAATGAAGCAGTAGAAATTATCAGAAGAAAAGGAGAAGCGCCTCTTTTAATTACAAAAGATATCTATCCTGAGGTTGCACAAAAATATGAAACTTCAACAGAATGTGTCGAGCGTGCAATCAGAACATCAATTAACACTGCGTGGATGAGCAACAGAGAAATGGTAAACAAGATCGCAAGGTATCCTCTGCGGTTTCGACCGACAAATAAAGAGTTTTTGTTTATGGTTGCAGACTATATAGATGAGATGGGAAAAGAAAACGGCAAAGCGTAGAAAAAGGGAGACTTTACAAAGAAAACAGCGTGTGATAAAATAACGTTGAATTTCTGGGATCTTACAGAAATCTGGCAGAGAAAAGAATTCTGGTCGTACCGTGAGGACGGCACAGAAAAACAGTCCGGACTGGACAAACTGTCAGAGAAAGCCATATCTTTTGCAGAAGAAAATGAAGAGGCAGATCGATGGCACAGAGAAGAGAACAGAAGCAAAATAATGCGTTTTACCCCATTTAAAAAATAAGGGGAAAGTAGCAGGAGGTCAAAATGAATAACAGAAAAAGCAAGAAAATGGACGTAACTTTTATGGCGCAGATTGCTCTGCTGACAGGCATCATGATTGTGATGGCATTCACACCTCTGGGATATATCCCATTGCCGTTTATGAATGCGACAACGATGCACATTCCGGTGATTGTGGGCGCGTGTATGCTGGGATTGAAAGGCGGAGCGATTCTGGGAGCTGTGTTTGGAATTACAAGCGTGGTGAAGGCGACAATTCAGCCGAATCTGACATCATTTGTCTTTACACCTTTTTACAGCTTCAGCCCAGAGTTTCATGGCGGATTTGCCAGCTTGATTGTGGCAATCGTTCCGAGAATACTAATAGGAGTCACTGCGGCGCTGGTATTTCAGATTCTGATAAAGAAATTCAAAAAAGAAAACGTAGCGCTGATGGCAGCCGGATTCTCAGGAGCGCTGGTGAATACCATAGGAGTTATGACATTGATCGGTGTGTTTTTCGGGGAACAGTATGCTTCAGCAGGCGGCACAGATCCATCACTTTTGTATAAGGTGATTCTGGGAGTGATTGGTTTAAATGGCGTGCCGGAGGCAGCCATAGCCGGTATTTTGACATTGACAGTCGGACGGGCGTTGCGTACTGTGGCGAAAAGAATGCCGAATGCAGTAATGTACAGATAAAGACGAAAGGCTGCTGTGGGGGAACTTACAGCAGTCTTTTTGTATAATCAGAAGGAGAATAAAATGGGAAGAAAAGAAATTTCGATATCAGAAATAGGCGGTTTTCGAATTGGCCATGCACAGGATAAAAATGGGGTGACCGGATGTACGGTTTTACTGTTCGACGAATGCGCTCCGGCAGGTGTTGACATCCGTGGAGGAGGACCGGCTTCAAGAGAAACGCCGCTTTTAAATCCTGCTGCCGATGCAGCTGGTATTCATGCTGTTCTGCTTTCAGGAGGATCTGCATTTGGTCTGGACGCAGCGGGAGGTGTGATGCAATATCTGGAAGAAAGAAATATCGGATTTGATGTCGGTGTGACGAAAGTGCCGCTTGTGTGTCAGTCCTGCATATTTGACCTTGTAATCGGAGATGCCAAGGCGCGTCCGGATAGCAAAATGGCATATGAAGCGTGCGAAAATGCGAGGAGAGAAGAAACGAGAGAGGGCTGTATTGGGGCAGGAATGGGCTGTACCGTCGGAAAATACCGCGGGAAGACGTATGCAATGAAGAGTGGAATCGGAATGTATGCGATGCAGGCAGGAGAGGTGAAAGTAGGAGCGATTGTCGCTGTCAATGCACTGGGAGATATCTTTGACATTGATACAGGAAAGCAGACTGCCGGGCTTTTAAATGAAACAAGAGACGGATTTCGCCAGACAGAAGAAGAGATGTACAAAGACGCAGAAAGAATTCATGATCTGTTTACAGGCAATACAACAATCGGCGTGATTGTGACAAACGGAGCATTTACAAAGACACAGATGAATAAGATTGCTTCTATGGCACACAATGGATATGCGAGAACAATTCGGCCGGTTCATACAACAGCAGATGGGGATTCCATCTATGCCGTTTCTGTTGGAAAGCAGCAGGCAGATTTAAACGTAGTGGGAACAATGGCTTCTTATGTGATGGGAAAGGCAGTCAACAGAGCGGTGATGGCGGCAGAAGAGACAGACGGCTATCTGAGCGCTTCGCAGATTCAGAAAAAATAATTCGTCTGAGAGATTTGGCAGGAGGAAAACGACGATGAGACTTGAAAAAATTCAGAATATGTTAAAAGAAAAAAACTGGAAATATCAGTATACAGAGGAGGATGGATGCGGAAGCATTGATTTTGAATACCGAGGAGTGTCTTACCATATATGGGAATTTTTTGACGGAATCTGGGGAGCAGAGACGAATGTAAAAAATGGGGGTTCCAGTGAAGACATCGTAGGGGAATATGAGGAAGCGATCATAAAAGAGATCGAGAACTGGAAGTGAGAGATAGGAGGAAAGAAATGACAGAGGGCTGGAGCAAAAAAGTATATTTAGAACTTTTGCCGCCGACAGAAGATGACAATCGTTCTGACACGGAACGGATTTTGGATGGATTGAAGGAGAGAGAAGATTTAAAAGAGGAAAGAATTTGCTTTTCACCGTCTGTTCTGCGAAAAATTTATCCGATCTGCGAGAAAGCACAGTGGAATATCACGATCACTTTAGGATTTGACGGGACAGGATGGGAAATCCTTGATGTGGAAGCTACAGACACGACAACAAAACATTATGGACTTTGCGCTGATCTTGGAAGCACCACAATCGTGATGGAACTGGTTGATATGAACCGGGAGGAAGTAATTGCGAGAGAGACAATCTTTAATCCACAGACTGCATTTGGAGAAGATATTCTGACCCGCATTTTTTATACAAAAGAGAACGAAGAGAACAGAGAAGAACTGCGAAGAGCCACGATAAGCGGATTTTGTGACTTGATGGAAAAACTGGAGAAAAAAACAGGGGTCCATGTAAAAAATTGTGCTGCGATGGTTGTAGCAGGGAACACCGCAATGATTCATTTTCTGTTTGGAATGGATGCTTTTTGTGTGTTTCACACGCCATATGCCGTTCGCACATTGAAACCAGATGTATGCCATGCAAAAGAGCTTGATATTCCGATGGAAGGTTTTGTGTACTGCTATCCTGGAAAAGCAAATTATCTGGGAGGCGATATTATAAGTGGAATGATTGCGGAGGATATCGCTGAACGTGAGGAAATCTCCGTATTTTTGGATATTGGGACAAATGGGGAACTTGTAATCGGAAACAAAAACTTTCTGGTTGCGGGAGCAGGCGCAGCAGGGCCGGCGCTGGAAGGCGGAGTCGTCAAGACAGGGATGAGAGCAGAAAAAGGCGCAGTGGATCGTGTAGCGATTGAAAGTGGAGAAATTAAGATTCATACGATCGGAGAAGAAAAAGCAATAGGAATCTGCGGTTCTGGAATTGTAGACTTATTGGCACAGTTATTTTTAAATGGCTGGATGGATTTAAGGGGAAAACTGCAGGAAAACAGTTCTGACAGGATACAAATTTAGGGACAGGAGATGGCAGTCGAATATGCAGAAGGACTGTATTTTTACCAGAGTGATATCGAAGAATTTTTGAAGACAAAAGCGGCTGCAGCCACAATGGTTGAATATATGATGCAGACGATGGGAATGACGATGGATGATATCGACCGTTTTTATGTATGCGGCGCCTTTGGAACGCACATTTCAAAGGAGGCTGGAGTGACAATCGGATTATATCCGGATATTGACAGAGAAAAAATCATTTCTCCGGGAAATACTTCTCTGACAGGAGCCAGAAAAATGCTGCTTTGCAGAGAGAAGAAAAAGAAGACGGAAGAGATTTTAGAAAATATGGAATATATTCAATTTGGAGCAGTAGAGGATTTTTTGCATCTGATGACGGCGGCGATGGCCGTTCCACATACCGATTATCAGAGATATCCTTCTGTTATAAAAGAATTAGAAAAGAGAGGAAGATATCATACATAAAAAAGCAGAAAAAAAGGAAGAAAAACGGTTCAGCCACAGGAAGATATCTTTCCCGGCAAGGCAGTTTTTCTTCCTTTATTTTTGAAATTGTGTCGGCTCAGAAAAAGAAAACGGAAAATTTCTTAAAAAAAAAATAAAAAAGGGAAAATGAATTGTATCTTTTAAGAATAAAAGATATAATTTAAACAAATACAGAAGGACAGCAGGAGGTGAACAGATGGACAATTATTTTCTTCCGCTTGGGGGAGCAGATGAAGTCGGCGCCTCTTCTTATTTTGTGAATGTAGACGGAGTTCGAATGATCTTTGATGCTGGAGCAAGAATTCATGGGATGGAAATTTATCCGGACTATCATTTGCTTTTACAGTACATTGACGATTATACAGATATTGATTTTGTTTTCTTGAGCCATGCCCATTATGATCATATCGGATCGTATCATATTTTAGGAGATCTGGCAAAAAATGCGGAGATTGCAGCTACGAAAGCGACGAAAGAGTTTACAAAGCTGCAGCTGATGGATTTTGGAAGAATGATTACGTCAGAAGAAAAAGAGATCGTCAAAAAAGCAAAGTACCGTCAGGCAGAAGCTGCGATCAGCAGAATAAAAGTGGTTCCTGTCATGAAGGAAATGAAGAGAGAAAAGTGCAGTTTTACTTTTTACCCGGCAGGCCATATGGCAGGCGCGGCAATGATTGAAGTCAGAACAAAAAATCATGTGATTTTTTATTCTGGAGATTTCAGTATACGGACAATGTTCGGAATCAATCAGATGCGTCTTGGCGATACAAGACCAAATCTGTTTCTATTGAATGCCACAAATGCATATCAGGCGCAAAAAAGAGTGAAAAATGGATATGAAGATCTAGCTGAGATTGTAGGAAATAAGCTCAGACAGGGAAACTGTGTTTTGATCAGTTCGCGCAGTATTGCGAAACATCTGGATCTGTTTTACTTTATCAATCAGAGACTGGAAGAAATCTCAGCTGCAGCAGGATATGAGGCGCCAGTTTATATCACAGAGGAATCTGAAAAAATAGGAAATGCTTTGAGTGATCTGGGATATCGAATCTATGACGGCCATATTCGGAGCGGAAAAGTTCCCGAAAAGCCTCATATTCTGATCGGGGAGGAGACAAGTTTGGACGGATATGAGACGATTGCATTTGATATCTATTCGCTTCACGCTTCGTATCAGGAAATAAAGCTGTTCATAAAAAATGAAGAGGCAGATGTGACCTATCTGCTTCACACAAAGCCGAAATTTGGAGAACAGAATCTGGCAAAAGAACTGGAACAGTCTAAGACATTTAAGGGAAGTGTGATTCAGGCGCATAATGAGCAGGTCTATGAGATTTTGTGAAAAAGTCTGGAAAAATCGGAAACAAAAAAGAATTGAAAAAAAGACAGAGTACGGTGTTTTATGAAAGAAAGAGAGGAAGTCATGAAATATTTTACCATTTATCAACAGATTATGCAGTCCGAGATCAAGACAGCAGAATATGAAAGTTATAAAAACAGTACAGTCGGAAGGACAAACGAAGAATGGCTGGCGGTTCTTGCCGCTCTGCGCTATCCAAAAAGCCATCCAAGAGAAATGCTGGAGATGCTGGAACATGAAAAGTTTCATATCTCATATGAAATGCTGGTTCGATGCCTGCGTTCTGTAAATCTGGACGATCCTGGAAAACGATGCTACATCTGCACACAGATTGAAGAGGCTGCCAATCATCTGAAGAAAGCATTGGATGGAAGCAAAAAAGATGCAGAAGCATTCGCAGACTTTGCGTCCGATATGACAGAGCGTGACAACGCAAGGGGAAAGATGTATTTTAAAGCGAAATATCTGCTTGTATATTTAATCTGGATGGATGAAGACCTGCGCAACCAGGACTATATTCAGATCGGACAGTGCTATGGAGAGCGCTATTGCGAGCGTGTAATCCGGCAGCTGAAAAAGGAGATCAACAGAAAACTTGGAGTAAAAGAGGAGAAAAAGTCAACGCGGGACGTGCTGCAAAAGACAGAGGCTGTGCTTGCTTCAACGCAGAGCAGCTATGAGATGGCAGGAAATGATGAGCTGGCAAAACTGCGCTTTTTGAATGAAAACTATCGAAATTCTCTTGAGATGGTACAGGCGATGTTCGACGAGCTGACAGAATCGGTGGAGGAGTCGGCAGAGGAGGCGAAAAAGACAGCCATCTCAGACTTTTTTGGAAAATTGAACTCACCGATGTATGGCAGTATTTTAGACAGCCTTCTGGTGGTGGAACAGAATCTTGCCAACGCCAGAAAAATTGGCGTGAAGATGCCGCCGCAGCTGATGTCGCTTACCATCATTTTTAAACAGCTGATCCGTTTTGTAAAAGATTCCGGGATTGAGCCGATTGAGGAAGTAGGCAGAGAATTTGAAGCTTCCTATGAGGAGATTTCTCTGCTGAACTATGTGGGTGCACCGTATGAGAGGGATGGAGAGATCAAGAAATTAAGGGTTTCAACACCTGGATGGAAGTATGGAGAGATCATCATTTCAACACCTACCGTTCAGGAGGTTGCAGAAGAATAGACAGGAGATGGTACAATGGAAAATACAAAAAATTATTTCTACGGGATTGATCTGGGGACGACCAATTCTGTCATGGCCTATGGAAATATCACAAATACAGGCGTTTTAAAGCCAATCGTTGTGGATATTGACAGAAAGAATGAAAACGGAAGCCGCTCCAGAGGAAAACTGATTCCTTCCGTTGTCTTTTATTATAAAGATAACGAAGGAAAGATGGTTCCTGAAGTTGGCGATTATGCAAAAAGCCGCTATGGGATAAAGAGCGGATATGTGAGCAAATCAGTGAAATCTCTGATGGGGCAGAATGAGGGGGTAAATCTGGCGGAGGAAATTGAGGATCAGACACCGGCAGCCGTATCTGCACAGATTTTAAAGCATATGATTCGTTCTGCGAAAAGCAGATTGTTTCAGGATGAGATCAGGGATGTGATTATCACAGTACCGGCATCCTTTGACTCTGACCAGTGTCAGGCAACTCTGGACGCAGCAAAGTATGCGGGGATTGATATTGACAATCAACATGATATCTTACTGTATGAACCAAAAGCAGTCATTTATGATTTTTTGCAGATGCAGGAGAGCGGAGAGATTCCGTCTTCTGTGATTGATCTGTCAGAGCCCAAAAATATCTTAGTATTTGATCTGGGAGGCGGAACGCTCGATGTCACCATCCATCGAGTCGGATATTCAGACAGTGGCATTTTGAATATCAAAGATATTGCAATCTCACGATATACGCAGATTGGCGGCGACGATTTTGATGAACTGATCGCGAACGAAATGATGAAGCGCTTTCAGGAACAGAATATGATTACGATCAATATCAAGAGAAAAGAAGAAGTGATGTGCAAACTGAGACCTCTTGCGGAACATTTGAAGATGGATATGTCAAATGACTATGAGAGATCTCAGGAGATGGGATCAGAACTGAAAGACGATTACTATGAAGAAGTGATGGAGATCAATTTATATGATTCTTATTCTTATGCGGACGAATTTACAAAGAAAGAGCTGGAAGAAATTATAGCGCCTATGCTTGGAACAATGTATACGATCGAGGATGCAAAGAGAATTGATTCTATGACAGAAAAGGATATGAATAATATTATTTATCCGATTTTGGATGTGCTTTCAAAGGCAGGAGAGGATTGTAAAATTGATACCGTAATTTTAAATGGAGGAATGACAAAATTATATCCTGTCAAAAAGAGGATAGAACAATTTTTTGGTTTTCGCGCTCTTACGACAAGCGATCCGGATCTGGCAGTTGCCAGGGGAGCGGTATATTATCATTATTGTCTTCATAAATATAATATTCAAAAAAGTAAAAATGTCTTTGAGGAAACGAAGGAGGAGATTGAAAAGACGATCTTCCATACAGGAACGATTATGAATGACCGTGTAAACCTGGGAATACGAAATCAATATGTCAGCAAATTAATCGAGGCGGGGACAAATCTGCCTTATATTTCTGATGAGATCAGCGGAAAATATCAGATGGGAAAAGACAGTGATACATTAGCGCTTGATATTTTCCTTGGAAGAGGAATGACAAAAGACCTTCCAAACAGAAGAATTGCGCGGCGATTGATTAAATTTAAGAAAATATATCCGGCAGGGACGCCGATCAGCCTCAGAATTATGATCGACAGTATGAGAATGATGACGATGGAGGCCTGGATCACCGATCGGCCAAGAGAAAGAGCAGTGATTGAGATTGATACCAATACATCAAAGGGAGTCAGCGAAGAAAAGGTAAAAAGCCGGATCTATTCCAATGAGAGTCTTATTTTGAACGCAAAGAGTGAACTGAATGATATCAAGGTATTGATGGAACGAAACAAGACGATGAAAAAGAAAGACGAAATCAATCAAAAGATCAATGAACGCATTGCTGAGATTGGAAAAGCTCAGAATCCGGAGGATTTCTTTGAGCCGATTGTGGAGATGGCGGATACCTGCTATCAGAGTGATATTTTGCTCGGATATCTATATGAGATTGCTTCAAAATTGTGTTACGGCTGGAATGAGGAACAAAAAAGAAAGATGAAACGGATCAGTGTCCGGCATTTTCAGGAACAGGCGCGTTTTGTCCCTCAGACGATCTATGTGCTGAGAAAAGCGATTGATCTTGTGGCGGCTCTTGGAGGAGATTTTATAGAAGATTATAAAACGTATCTGGAACGCCATATGGTGCCGGATGCAATCCGATATGCGGTGTATGAAAATGCACTGCTCTGGGAAGAATCGGATCAAAAAACGCTGGAGTTCATAAAAGACCGAAAAATTACGGAACTTTCGCCTCGTTCCGTCCAGGCTCTGATTAAACGATTTGGAATTGGAACGGAAAAGACACACCAGCAGATGCTGAAAGACCTCGTCAAGTCAACGGCAGAATATATTATGAGCGATGAATGTGCCCATGCAGAGTATTATCTGATGCTGGAAGCACAGCTTTGCGGTTCCGAGGTAAACCATGCTCTTTTGAGCAATAAAAAACTGATGAAGTTAGTGCGCACATCCATTGACCATTATTACAAAGGACGGCAGAAAGACAGCTTTTACTGTACATTCCAGAACCTGCTCGATGATATTCCTCTTTTGGATGAGGAAGAAGAGCTGGTAAAACGATATTGCGAATAATGGATAGGATCCATAGCTGAGGCAAAAGGGGTTTGCACCTGAATCGAATAAAAGAGAGAGAACGGGGATACGCCGCAGTTTATTGCAGTAATGCGAAAACACGGCAGTGTACCCGTTTGCTTTTTGAGTGGAAATGATTATAATGAATCAGGTGATTTCTATTTGAAAGACAAATTAAAAAGGGATAAATTTCGGAGGAGAAAATGAAAACAGCAAAAAAGATATTTGGGATCTTAATCGGAAATTTTATACTTGCCTTTGGAATTGCAGCATTTGTCCTGCCTCAGGGGCTGATTACAGGCGGTGTGACGGGAATCAGCATTGTTCTGCGCCACTATTTTGACATGGACTTAAACGTCGCTGTCTGGATTTTAGATGTAGTATTATTCTTGATGGGAGCAGCAGTGATGGGAAAGAAATTTGCACTGACTGTGATCGTAAGTACAGCTACATTCCCAATGTTTTTGTCCATTCTGACGAACATACCGGCGCTGCAGACAATGACGCAGGATCGGCTGCTCTCAGCAATCTATGCAGGTATTTTAATGGGGCTGGCGATTGGAATTGTGATTCGCCAAGGCGCATCAACGGGAGGAATGGATATTCCGCCTCTGATTTTAAATAAAAAATTTGGCATTCCTGTGGCATTTTCCCTGTATGTCGGCGACTTTATTATCTTGTTGCTGCAGGCATTATTCTCCGATCAGGAGCAGATTTTGTATGGAATCTTGATGGTTCTGATTTATTCTTTTGTCTTAAACTATGTTTTGCTTATGGGAGAAAAGAAACTGCAGCTGATCATTATCTCAGAGAAGTACAGCGAAATCCGAAAAGAATTGCTCGATCAGGCAGATGTGGGCGCTACGATGATGTATATTCAGACCGGATATGAAAAGAAGGATCAGCAGGCAATTCTGTGTGTGATTGCAGGAAGGAGACTTCATGAGGTAAGCGAAATTATCAAGAAAACAGACCCCGGAGCATTTTTCAGCGTTGCCCAGATCAATGAAGTGAAGGGCAGAGGATTTACGATGGAACGAAAATATCTTGAAAAAAATCCGGACAAAAAGCAGAGACAAATAATGGAATAAAGTATAGAAAGAGGCTCCCGCAAAGCGATATTGCTTTGCGGGAGCCTCCTTTTGGATATTACAAAAAGGATTAGATTCTTGCAACGCCAGTTTTTCTTGCAGCTTCTGCAACAGCAGAGGATACTGCATCTTTGACACGTTTGTCAAATGGGTTTGGAATAATATAATCCGGTGTCAGATCTTTCTCATCGATTAAGTTTGCGATTGCGTAAGCAGCAGCAACTTTCATCTCGTCATTGATATCTTTTGCACGAACATCAAGCGCACCGCGGAAGATACCAGGGAAAGCAAGTACGTTGTTGATCTGGTTCGGGAAATCGCTTCTTCCTGTTCCGATAACAGCTGCTCCGGCTTTCTTTGCAAGGTCAGGCATGATTTCAGGAACTGGATTTGCCATTGGGAAGAGAATTGGATTTGGAGCCATAGTCTTAACCATTTCTTCCGTAACTGTTCCAGGAGCGGAAACACCGATAAATACATCAGCGCCTACGAGCATTTCAGCCAGTGTTCCTTTTCTCTTCTGTAAGTTGGAGATCTTAGCCATTTCCTGTTTTTCAGCATTTAAGCCTTCGCGTCCTTCATAGATCGCACCTGTTCTGTCGCACATGATCACTTCTTTTAATCCAAGGCTTACGAGAAGTTTGATAATTGCGATACCAGCAGCGCCTGCTCCGGATGTGACAACTTTTACATCAGAAATGTTTCTTCCTGTCAGTTTTAATGCGTTGATTAAAGCGGCAGCAGTAACGACTGCTGTTCCGTGCTGATCGTCATGGAAGATCGGGATATCGCAGCGTTCTTTTAATTTACGCTCGATTTCAAAACATCTTGGAGCGGAAATATCTTCTAAGTTTACACCGCCGAAGCTTCCGGCAAGAAGAGCAACTGTGTTTACGATTTCATCTACATCTTTTGTGCGCACGCACAGAGGGAAGGCGTCTACATCACCGAACTGTTTGAACAGAACGCATTTACCTTCCATAACAGGCATACCAGCTTCCGGTCCGATATCGCCCAGACCAAGAACAGCTGTACCATCTGTGACAACAGCAACCATATTTCCACGGCGTGTATATTTATAGGAGAGATCCACATCCTCAGCAATCTTTAAGCATGGTTCTGCAACTCCTGGTGTGTAAGCAACTGCCAGATCTTCTGGAGTTTCCAGTTCAGCGCGGCTGACAATTTCCAGTTTTCCGCCCCATTTCTCATGCTGCTGTAAAGCAAATTCTTTTTTGTCCATTGTATTTTCCTCCTGTGATTGATAATTATGATTCTCTTACCTGTGCTAAGAAATCTTTTAATATCTGAACAGAAGCATCCATTGCTTCTTTTTCAGCGTCATTCATTGGGATACGCAGTGTCTGCATGATTCCTTTCCAGCCGATACGGCAAGGAAGAGAAATCGGAACGCCTGCCCAATCCCCGAAACATTCGCCCAGGACATGAGCGACCGGAAGAATCGCATCATCATCCCTCATGATTGTCTCAACAATATTTGATACTGCCATGGCGATACCATAGAAAGTAGCGCCTTTCATACGAATAATATCTGCGCCGCCCTGGATTGTTTTTCTGGTCAGTTCTTCTTTGTCCAGTTCAACACCGATCTGATGTGCGTATTCATCGAGCGGGAATCCGCCTACATTTGCGGAACTAAAGATCGGAACCTGACTGTCGCCGTGTTCACCAAGTACATAAGCGTTGACATCTTCAATATTTACCTGCAGTTTTTTGCTCAGGAAATAGCGAAGACGTGCAGTATCAAGAGAAGTACCGCTTCCGATTACTCTGTGTCTTGGCAGACCGGAAGCCTCCACAACTGCAGCTGTCATAATGTCAGCAGGGTTGGAGACAACGAGAATCAACGGATCTTCTGCATATTTCATGATATTTTCTGTGATGCTTTTCACGATGCCGACATTGATTTTTGCAAGGTCAAGACGTGTCTGTCCCGGTTTTCTTGCTACACCGGCAGTGATGATGATCAGCTGTGCGTCAGCACATTCTTCATAACCACCCTGTCTGACCCATACCTGTTTGAAAAAGCTGGTTCCCTGACCGATATCGAGGGAAGCTCCCTTTGCTCTGTCTTCATTTACATCAATAAGTACGATATCGTTTGCCTGTACACGGACCATCAGTGTGTAAGCAATGGCTTCTCCTACATTTCCGGCTCCAATTACTACGATTTTGTCTTTGTGAGTCTGGCTCATGTTTTTACCTCATTTCTGTATGCTTTTGTTTGATACTTCGTTTATAGATAGAACGGTGCGCCGTTCTTGCTACCACAACGAAAGAGTTTTATTTATGAAATAAAATATAAATATACGCATGGCTATTGTACTATAAATACGATGAAATTTCAATGAATTTGTGAAAGCTTTTTAAAAACAATGCGTCAAAGTGGTAAAATTTTGAAGCGTAAAAAAAGATGGCAGCAGTTTTAAGAATGACAGAAACAAAATTTTTTCGTCTGGATGCCCTGGACATGGATTTCAAAAGAAGTTTTGCTTGACTTTCAAAAATAACATGCTAGAATAATTTTAGAAAAACAAAACAGGGGTGCTTGTGAACACAGGCTGAGACTGATACCAGATTCGTATCTAACCCTTTAACCTGAACTGGGTAATGCCAGCGTAGGAAGTATATAAGGCATCGGCTATTTGTCGAAGAGCTGCTCCTGTAAGTTTTTTTACAGGAGTTTTTTTTATTTTTACAGATGCTTTTTCAGCATTGATCTGCTGTGTCATCCGTGAATGGACACAGGATCTTATTGTTCCATCTTTATGTGATGGAAAGAAAGGAAGGAATAGAACAATGAATGCAAGTGTAGCGATTCAGGTATTGCCTGAAGCAAAAGATGATGAAGAACTGATCCGTGTGGTAGACGAGGTGATCGCCTACATTAAAAGTACGGGATTAAACTGCTATGTAGGCCCTTTTGAGACTGCGATAGAGGGAGATTATGATGAATTGATGGACATTGTAAAAGAATGTCAGCATATTGCAATTCGCGCAGGCGCTCCGTCGGTAGCTGCCTATATCAAAGTTACCTATAAGCCGGAAGGAGAGGTTCTTACCATTGAAAGGAAAGTTACAAAACATCACCTCCAGGATTAGTACCTTTATCGCCATTGCGGTTTTGCTGGCATTATGGCAGATCTGTTCCACACTTGGGATCGTGCCGTCTTATATGCTGCCGTCGCCTGTCCGTGTGGTGCAGGCATTTATCAAGGAGTTTCCGCTTTTAATGCAGCATTTGGGCGTGACTTTGGCAGAGGCATTTCTGGGGCTGGGCTGCGGAATTACATTTGGTTTTTTGATGGCAGTGCTCATGGATCGATTTGAATTTTTGTATAAAGCTTTTTATCCTATTGTAGTACTTACACAGACCATTCCTACAGTAGCCATTGCGCCTCTTCTTGTATTGTGGTTCGGATATGAGATGATGCCGAAAGTGATTCTCATTGTGATTGTTACTTTTTTTCCGATTACAGTAGGACTTTTGAATGGGTTTCGCTCCGCTGATAAGGATGCGATCAATCTTTTGCGTGCTATGGGAGCAGGAAAATTTCAGATTTTCCGTTATATTAAGCTTCCGGGCGCCATGAGTCAATTTTTTGCAAGTCTGCGCATTTCCGCAGCGTACTCGGTGGTTGGTGCGGTGATTTCCGAGTGGCTGGGCGGATTTGCAGGGCTTGGCGTCTATATGACAAGAGTAAAGCAGGCGTTTGCCTTTGATAAAATGTTTGCAGTTATTTTTTTGATTTCGTTTATCAGCTTGCTTTTGATGAAGCTGGTAGATTTTTTACAGATAAAATGTATGCCGTGGGAGAATAAAAAACATGAATAATAAAAAAATAGTAGCAGCAGGACTTGCTGCAGTGATGAGCCTTTCTATGATGAGTCCAGTCTGTGTTCTGGCTGAGGAAGAAAAAGAAAAAATTACATTTGTCCTTGACTGGACACCGAATACAAACCATACCGGTCTTTATGTGGCGCAGAGCCAGGGATTTTTTGAAGATCAGGGATTGGAAGTGGAGATTGTACAGCCGCCGGAAGACGGCGCCGACACTTTGGTCGCTTCCGGAAAAGCACAGTTTGGTATTTCCTTCCAGGACAGTATGGCTCCGGGAGTTGCAGGAGAAAATGCCATTCCTACTACAGCGGTTGCAGCTCTGATCCAGCATAATACTTCTGGTATCGTTTCGCGAAAAGGTGAGGGAATGGATACTCCAAAAGGGATGGAAGGAAAAAAATATGCAACCTGGAATGGTCCTGTAGAACTTGCTATGATTCAGAATGTAGTAGAAGGCGATGGCGGCGATTACAGTAAGGTGGAATTGATTCCAAGCACCGTGACAGATGAGGTTTCCGCGCTTGAAAGCAAAGCGGTGGACGCAATTTGGATTTTTTATGCGTGGGCTGGCGTGAAGATGGAGCTGGAGGGTCTTGAGACGGATTATTTTGCATTTTCCGATATCAACCCAGTATTCGATTATTATACGCCGGTAGTGATCGCAAATAACAGCTTTCTGGAGGAAGAACCGGAGACAGCAAAGAAATTCCTCACAGCCTTGAGAGACGGCTATGAATTTGCCATCGAAAATCCGGAGGAAGCAGCAGACATTCTTTGTGAGGCGGCGCCTGAGCTTGATCCGGAGCTTGTAAAGGCAAGTCAGGAATATCTGGCCGATCAGTACAAAGCAGAAGTAGAGCAGTGGGGATATATTGATCCGCAGAGATGGAACAGCTTTTATCAGTGGCTGAATGAAAATGAACTGGTGGAGACCGAGATTCCGGAGAATGCAGGATTTTCCAACGAATATCTTCCGGAATAAGGGAGAAAAAGTATGTCACACTTAGAAGTAAAGCATGTGAGTAAATCCTTTGATGGAAAGGCTGTTTTGCGGGACGTAAATCTGGAACTGAGAGATGGAGAACTTGTATGCCTTCTTGGCGTCAGCGGCGGTGGAAAAACAACGCTTTTTAATGTGATTTCTGGTCTGATTCTGCCGGATGACGGCGAGGTTCTTCTGGATGGGAAGAATATTACGGGAAAACCGGGGCATATTAGTTATATGTTACAGAAAGATCTTCTATTACCATACCGTACGATTGAAGACAATGTATGTCTTCCGCTTTTGATTAAAGGAGAAAAGAAAAAGACTGCGCGGGAAAAGGCTGCGCCTTATTTTAAGGAATTTGGCTTGGATGGCACTCAGAAAAAGTATCCAAAGCAGCTTTCCGGCGGTATGCGCCAGAGAGCGGCTTTGATGAGGACATATCTGTTTTCACAGGACGTAGCGCTTTTGGACGAACCTTTTTCTGCGCTGGATACGATTACAAAAAGCAGTCTTCATACATGGTATCTGAATATTATGGAGCAGATCCATTTATCCACGCTTTTTATTACGCATGATATTGACGAGGCAATTCTTTTGTCGGATCGCATTTACCTTCTCAGCGGAAAAACGGGAACCATCACAGATGAGATTGTGATTCAGGAAGCAAAACCAAGGAGACAGGATTTTAATCTGACAGAAGAATTTCTCCGATATAAACGGGAAATTTTAAAGAAGATTTAAATTTATTTTGTGAAAACCCATTGATTGTATTCGATGGGCAGTTCAAAATGAAAAAAGAAATAAAAGAAAGCATACAAAACAGTCGCAGTTTGGGAACAGAACTGCGGCTGTTTTGTAATAGATCCCACAGAGTATATATTTGATGGATGAAAGCTTTGAAATGGAGAAAGAATAGAAAAGAAGCAAAGCGGTAGCAGAAAACAGAGAACGAAGAAAAAGAGACTCAAAAAAACAGAAAGAGATGTACTCAAAAAAATACAGGAAATTTACTCTTGTACGAAAAAAGGAACACGCTGAGATATTGACGGGAAATTGACGATACCATATAATGTGTATGAAAGCAAATAACATGTATCTTTCAATCAAGATTTTGTTTTGAGTTCATGAGATACTAGAATAGATAGAATAGAAGCAGGAGGAAATGAATGAGAGCAGAATGGAATTCATTTAAAGAAGGAATCTGGGAAAAAGAAATTAACGTCAGAGACTTTATTCAGAAAAATTACACACCTTATGATGGAGACGAACAATTTTTAGCTGAAGCGACACAGACGACGAAAGACCTCTGGGCTCAGGTTATGGAACTGACAAAAGAAGAACAGGCAAAAGGCGGAGTGCTTGATATGGATACAAAAATCATCTCCACAATCACTTCACACGGACCTGGATATTTAGATAAAGACAAAGAGACGATTGTAGGTTTCCAGACAGACAAACCGTTTAAACGTTCTCTTCAGCCATACGGCGGAATCCGAATGGCAATCAAAGCGTGCGAGGATAATGGATATCATGTAGATCCTCAGGTTGTAGAATTTTTTACAAAACACAGAAAAACTCATAATGATGGCGTGTTTGACGCATACACACCGGAAATGCGTGCGTGCCGTTCCAGCCATATTATCACAGGACTGCCGGATGCTTACGGACGAGGCCGTATCATCGGAGACTACAGAAGAGTTGCTCTGTACGGAGTGGACCGTCTGATTGAGGATAAACAGAGCCAGAAAGATTCCACAAGAACGATCATGTATTCCGATGTGACGAGAGAGAGAGAGGAACTGTCCGAACAGATCAAGGCATTAAAAGAATTAAAAGAACTTGGAAAGATCTACGGATTTGATATCTCAAGACCTGCTGCAAATGTGCAGGAAGCAATCCAGTGGATGTATTTTGGATATCTGGCTGCAATCAAAGAGCAGAACGGCGCTGCAATGTCTCTGGGACGTACTTCTACCTTTATTGACATTTACGCAGAGCGCGACCTGAAAAATGGTACGTTCACAGAAGAACAGATTCAGGAATTTGTGGATCATTTCATCATGAAACTGCGTCTTGTAAAATTTGCCAGAACACCGGAGTACAACGCACTGTTTTCAGGAGACCCGACATGGGTGACAGAGTCTATCGCAGGAATGGGAATCGACGGACGTCATATGGTGACAAAGATGTCTTACCGTTATCTGCACACCTTAAAGAATTTAGGCACAGCTCCGGAACCCAACCTGACGGTACTTTGGTCTACGAGATTGCCGGAAAACTTTAAACGTTTCTGTGCAAAGACTTCCATCGAGTCCTCATCCATCCAGTATGAGAACGACGATCTGATGAGAGTGACACATGGGGACGACTATGCGATTGCGTGCTGCGTATCTTCCATGAGAGTTGGAAAAGAGATGCAGTTCTTCGGAGCGAGAGCAAATCTGGCAAAATGCCTTCTGTATGCGATCAACGGCGGTGTGGATGAAGTGTCCAAAAAGCAGGTAGGACCAGAATTCAGACCGATTACTTCTGAATATCTCGATTACGATGAAGTGATGGATAAATTCCGTGCAATGATGAAATGGCTGGCATGTGTGTATGTCAACACATTGAACATCATCCACTATATGCACGATAAATATTGCTATGAGAGAATCCAGATGGCGCTACATGATAAGAAAGTAACGCGCTGGTTTGCGACAGGTATCGCCGGACTTTCTGTTGTGGCAGATTCTCTGTCTGCAATCAAATATGCAAAAGTAAAGACAATCCGTGATGAGAACGGCATCGTTGTAGATTATCAGGTAGAGGGAGAATTCCCAAAATATGGAAATGACGACGACCGCGCCGATCAGATTGCATATGATGTTGTGCATGAATTTATGCAGTATGTCAAAGGAAATCACACATACCGCGGCGGAATTCCGACAACATCCATTCTGACCATCACATCCAATGTCGTATATGGAAAGAATACAGGATCTACACCGGACGGAAGAAAAGCAGGACAGCCATTCGCTCCAGGCGCAAACCCAATGCACCACAGAGACAGCCATGGCGCAGTTGCAAGCTTAAGTTCTGTCTCAAAACTTCCATTTAAAGATGCACAGGATGGAATTTCAAACACATTCTCCATCATTCCGGGTGCACTTGGAAAAGATGACGCAGTTTTATTTGACGATATTGCATTTGAACTGGAGCCGGACTGCGCGTGCTGTGAACCAAATGCAAACTTAGATGAAGAGTAGAAAGATTAGACAGGAGGATTTATTATGAACATTAGTGAAGCGCAAGTTGATAACCTGGTAAACCTTTTAGACGGATATGTAGAAAAAGGCGGACACCATCTGAATGTGAACGTATTCACAAAAGAGACTCTGCTGGATGCACAGGCACATCCGGAAAAATATCCTCAGCTGACAGTCCGTGTCTCAGGATATGCAGTAAACTTTAATAAATTGACAAAAGAGCAGCAGGATGAAGTAATTTCCAGAACATTCCATGAGGGAATCTAAGACAGGAAATATTCATTCCACGGAAAGCTTTGGGACAGTGGACGGTCCGGGAGTCCGTTTTGTGATTTTCTTTCAGGGATGCCCGATGCGGTGTCTGTACTGCCATAATCCAGATACCTGGAATGCAAAAGGCGGCAGTCGTATGACAGCAGATGAGCTTTTGGAACTGTATGAACACAATAAAACGTTTTACAGAAACGGCGGAATCACGGCGACAGGAGGGGAGCCTTTGCTGCAGCTTTCCTTTTTGACTGAGCTGTTTGAAAAAGCAAAAGAACGCGGGATTCATACCTGCCTTGACACATCCGGCATCGTATATCGGAAAGAAAGACAGGAAGCATTTGAACGTCTGTTTCAGGCGACCGATCTTGTACTGCTGGATTTCAAACACAGCGATCCGCAGGGACACAGAGATCTGACCGGACAGGAACAGGCGCCGGTTCTGGAATTTGCGAAAGCGCTGGAGGATGCTAAGATCCCAGTGATCATCCGCCATGTAGTTGTCCCTGGACTGACGGATAAAAGGGAAGAACTAGAGCAGCTTGGAAGAATCATCGCACCTCTTCGCAATGTAAAAGGGCTGGAGATCCTCCCTTATCACACGATGGGAAAGACAAAGTATGAGGCGCTTCAGATTCCATATCCGCTGGAGGGTGTGGAGGCTCTTGAAAAAGAAAAAGCCTCCGAGGCAAAGAAGATCGTTCTGGAGACGATTCTGGAGCTGAGAAAAAAGAAAATGAAATAAAAAAGGGAGCATACAAGAGAACTGATCCGAATAGGAGCAGAGCCTGTATGCTCTTTTTTTACAAGCAGAATAAAAACATAAAAAATTTCTGCCTTTTTTATCAGAAAGACCGAAAATTTATAGGAATTTTATAAATGAACACAAATGAGCTATTGCTTTTTGAAAAATGAGAGAGTAAAGTGAAAGAAAGAAGTTAAAAAAGAAAATGGAGGAAAAAGGATGAATGGAAAAGAAAAAAAACCGGTAAAAAAACCTCTGATTTTTTACTATTTAATCGTCCTGGTTGTGCTGATGCTCCTGAACTGGCTGATTGTTCCGTCTGTGATGGAACGCAGCATCCAAAAGACAAGTTATCGGGAGTTTCTGGACAGTATAGAGAATAAGGAAATTAAAGAAGTAGAGCTGGAAAGTGATGTCATCTATTATACGGTGGAAAAAGACGGCGAGGTGACGGTGTGCAAAACAGGACGGATTGACGATGAAAATCTCGTGGAAAGACTGGATGAATCAGGCGCAGAATTTTCAGGGGAAATTCCAAAAAAACAATCGCCGATCCTGAGTTTTTTAGTGAGCTGGATTTTCCCGATTGTACTGTTTGTTGTGCTGGGACAGTGGCTGAGCAAAAAAATGATGAAAGGCATGGGAGGTCCTGGAGCGATGGCATTCGGGAAGAGCAATGCCAAGATTTATGTCAATTCTTCCACCGGAATTAAATTTTCTGATGTCGCTGGGGAAGATGAGGCAAAAGAACTGTTGAAAGAGATTGTAGATTATCTTCATAAACCGGAGCTGTACCGTGATATCGGCGCATCTTTGCCAAAAGGAGCGCTTTTGGTGGGACCTCCGGGAACAGGAAAGACGCTGCTTGCCAAAGCAGTCGCAGGCGAGGCAAACGTTCCGTTTTTCTCGATCTCAGGATCTGAATTTGTGGAAATGTTTGTCGGCATGGGAGCGGCAAAGGTGCGCGATCTGTTCAAACAGGCAAATGAAAAGGCGCCGTGTATCGTATTTATTGATGAGATTGATACGATCGGAAAGAAACGTGACGGACAGATCGGAGGAAATGATGAGAGAGAGCAGACGCTGAATCAGCTTCTGACAGAGATGGATGGATTTGACGGCTCGAAAGGGGTTGTCATTTTAGCGGCGACAAACCGCCCGGATTCTCTCGATCCGGCGCTGTTAAGACCGGGCAGATTTGACCGGCGTATTCCGGTTGAACTTCCTGATCTGCAGGGAAGAGAGGAAATTTTAAAGGTTCATGCAAAAAAAATCAAAATTGGAGATAATGTCAATTTCCATGAGATTGCAAAGGCTGCATCAGGCGCGTCAGGAGCGGAACTTGCCAATATTGTCAATGAGGCGGCGCTTCGGGCAGTCCGTGACGGCAGAAAATTTGCGACACAGATGGACCTGGAAGAAAGCATTGAAGTTGTAATTGCCGGATATCAGAAAAAGAGCCGCGTTCTTTCAAATAAAGAAAAACTGATTGTCTCCTACCATGAAATCGGTCATGCGCTTGTGGCGGCAAAACAGACCGAATCTGCTCCGGTTCATAAAATCACAATTATACCAAGAACATCAGGCGCTTTGGGATATACAATGCAGGTGGAAGAGAAAGAACATTTCCTGATGACAAAAGAAGAACTGGAAAATAAAATTGCGACTCTGACAGGCGGAAGAGCTGCCGAGGAAGTAGTATTTCATTCGATCACCACAGGAGCGTCAAATGATATTGAACAGGCGACGAAACTGGCGAGAGGAATGATTACCCGGTTTGGGATGAGCGATGATTTTGACATGGTTGCGATGGAGAATGTCAGCAATCAATATCTGGGAGGAGACAGCAGTCTGGCGTGCTCATTTGAGACGCAGACGCTCATTGACAAAAAAGTGGTAGATCTTGTCAGAACCCAGCATGAAAAGGCAAAAAAGATTTTGCAGGACAATATCGGAAAACTGCATGAGCTGGCAAAATATTTATATGACCATGAAACGATCACAGGAGAGGAATTTATGACGATTTTAAGCGAGACAAAGACAGAACCATTCTCTCTGGAAAAGACAGAAGAGCTGTGAGAGAAGAAAGAGCAAAGACGGTCTCTGATGTCAAACAGAACAGGCAATAATCGCTGCGAAAGGCAAAAAGAGCAGAGCTAAGAAATGGCAGTATGTTTCTAAAACATTTTATAGAACATACTGCCATTTTTACGTTTCATATTCTGATCTGAGATATGAACAGTTCCGGTAAGCGGAACAAGATTGAATTTACAAATGAAATATTTGTAATTGCAAACTATTAATTTGCATAAAAGACACAAAGATGATATAGTAATTGTATAGGAAAAGACCTAAATATCTTTGTGCTCTTTGATAAAACAGAGAAAAGCCATTACTTTTTCCTGTTCATCGGAAGATAATTCCTGTGTCATTTTTAAAATTCTGCGTTCATAATGGGAAAGTCTGACGAATTCTTTTTTCATAGATAAGCAGGGAGTCATTTGAGTGGAATAAACAGAACTATCAGAACAAAGAAGAAAATCCAGTGTGACGTGAAAATATTGAGCCAGAAAGATAAGAGAATCCAAAGAAGGGGTGCGAATTCCCGCTTCATAATTTGAATATGTCTGCCGGCAGACATGAAGAATTTGGCTCATATCTTCCTGCGTGAGATGGCGAGATTTTCTTAGTGCCCGCAGTCGGTTTCCAATAGATTTCAATAGGGTAACATCTCCATTCTTAATTGTTTGTATTATATCAAAAATTAAAAAAAAACACAATAAACAAAATACGACAAATATCTTCATAAAACTACAAAATATCAAGAATATAAAAACCTCACAAAAGTACAGAGATAAAAAAGAAACTGATAAAAACAAGACAGCAAAAAAGAGGGGGAAAAATGCGTATCATTCAACTGTTGGAATTTGGAATGCGGAATGTAGAAAACAAAAACAGACTGCTCCGAATACTGGGAAAAATCAGCATCTGTATCGCAGAAAATTATGCCGAAAGAATAGAGAAAAAAACGGACAGAAAACAAAAAAAATCTGCGATATGGAACAGAAAGCATTCCGAACGTGTGGAGAGAGAAATATGGAAAAAAATTTCCGAGAAAGAAAAAACAGATTTTTCAGACTGCCGCGGGAAGAAGGAATAAGAAGAGAGAAAAAAGAAAAGGATCGTTTCACAAAAATAGGCTGATGTGAAACGATCTTTTTTCATCATCATTATTTTCTGATTTGCCATTCGGTTTTTAAGATGCCTTGGGCAGTATCTTACTTGAAAGGGGATTTTTTGATCTGACTTAAAGTACTGTTATGGTATGCGGGAGAAAAAGTGACATCCTCGCCAAACCAGTCGGGAGGAATGAAATCGTTTGCCATCTTTTCATCTGGAAATTCAACCTCTGCCAGTATAAGTCCTTCAAATGGAGCGTCAAATACATCGAGTTCAATGGTCAGAATATCAGTCAGAGGAATTTGATATCTTGTCTTTGAAATGATCGTCCCGTCTGCTTTTTCTTTTAAATGGAGATATGCTTCACGGGTGAGCGGAAGATTGTATTCTTCTCGCACCATCAGCCCTTTTGATTTATAGGTCAGAATGTAAGAATCATCCTGGCGGCGGATACGCACAACAGGCTGTGTACAGAGATATCCCTGCTCAATTTTGTGCGCAGAATAAGAATCAAGATTTTCGGGAAGACAGCCAATTAAATATTTGCGTTCAATTTCCATAAAATGTGCCTCCTGGTATTTCTTTTATCATAGAGAGCCTTCGGAAAATTTTCCGAACGATTTTCCACATAAAAATATTATACCATGAGACTATGATTTTTCAAAATAAAAAATAAAATTCTCCTAAACAATCGGCAAAAAGGTAGAAAACAGATGCGAAGTCTGATACAATAAGGAAAAATTAAATGAGGAGGAGACACAAATGGGAAAAATATATGTTTTTCTGGCAGATGGATTTGAAGAAATCGAGGGATTAACGGTCGTGGATCTTCTGCGCCGTGCAGGGCTTGAGACCGTCACGGTATCGATCATGGGAAGAAAGGAGATCACAGGATCGCACCGCATTATTGTCCATGCGGATGAATTGTTTGAGGATGTATCGTTTGACGATGCGGCAATGCTTGTTCTGCCGGGAGGTATGCCGGGAACACTCCATCTGGGAGAACATTTGGGACTTCATCATATTCTGATGAAAAAGATGGAAGAGAAGTGTCCGATCTCTGCTATCTGTGCTGCGCCGAGCGTTTTAGGAGATCTGGGCGCACTGAAAGGAAAGCGGGCGGTGTGCTATCCTGGGTTTGAGGATCGCCTCGCAGGCGCTGTTGTAACGAAAAATGCAGTTGAAGTGGACGAAAATATCACGACAAGCCGTGGCATGGGAACAGCCATTCCATTTGCACTGGCAATCATCGCACGTTTCCAGGGAGAAGAGAGCGCAGAGAAAATTGGAAAATCCGTGATTTGGGGTTGAATATAGAAAAAAGTTCTGGTGTTTTTTTAAGGGGTGTGTTATACTTGTAAAATGACTGAGAGTATGGATAAGGTTCAATCATTGCGGCGCATTGCTGCGGAACTTTTCATATACAATGAAGGAGGAAATTTACAAAATGAGTTTACAGGTAGAAAAATTAGAAAAAAATATGGCAAAACTTACGATTGAAGTGTCTGCTGAAGATTTTGAAAAAGCAGTGCAGGCAGCATATTTAAAAAATAAAGGCAGAATCACTCTTCCAGGATTTAGAAAAGGAAAAGCACCTCGTGCTATGATCGAAAAAATGTACGGAACAGGTGTTTTCTATGAAGACGCAGCAAATGCTCTGATTCCAGAAGCATATGCAAAAGCAGCAGATGAGTCAGGACTGGATATCGTAGCTCAGCCAAGCATCTCTGTAGAGCCAATCGAAAAAGGAAAACCATTTGTATTCACAGCAGAAGTAGCATTAAAACCAGTTGTCACACTGGGCGAATACAAAGGTCTTGAAGTGGAGAAAAAAGTAATCGAAGTGACAGAAGAGGAAGTAAATGCTGCTGTTGACAGAGAGAGAGAAAAGAACTCCAGAATGATCGACATCGAAGACCGTACAGTAGAAAACGGAGATATCGTAAAATTAGATTTTGACGGTTCTGTAGACGGCGTTCCATTCCAGGGCGGAAAAGCAGAAAATTACGATCTGACAATCGGTTCCGGAAGCTTTATTCCAGGATTTGAAGATCAGCTGATCGGCGCAGCAATCGGAGAAGAAAAAGAAGTCAATGTGACATTCCCAGAAGGATATCATGCAAAAGAGCTGGCAGGAAAAGCAGCTGTATTTAAATGCAAAGTAAACGGAATCAAAGTAAAAGAACTGCCGGAAGCAGATGACGAATTTGCAAAAGAAGTTTCTGAATTTGAGACAATCGCTGAATACAAAGAAGATCTGAAAAAGAAACTGACAGAGCAGAAAGAAAAAGCAGCAAATGCTGAGAAACAGGGCGTTGTTGTGACAAAAGCAGTAGAGAACGCTTCTATGGAAATCCCGGACGCTATGGTAATGGAGCAGGTAAGACGCATGATGGATGACTTCGCAAGAAGAATCCAGTCTCAGGGTCTGTCTATGGAACAGTACTTCCAGTTTACAGGCACAACTGCTGCAACTATGGCAGAACAGATGAAACCAGAAGCTTTAAAACGCATTCAGAATAGCCTTGTTCTTGAAGCAATCGCAAAGACAGAAAATATCGAAGTGAGCGAAGAAAGACTGGATGAAGAACTTGCTAAAATGGCAAAAATGTATAGAATGGAAGCTGCAAAACTGAAAGAGATGATGAGCGACCGCGACAAAGAGCAGATCAAAAACGACATCGCAATTCAGGAAGCAGTAAAAATGATCACTGACGCTGCAAAAGAAGTAGAGGCAGTGAAAGAAGAAAAAGCAGAAGAAGAAAAGACAGAAAAAGAGGCTGAATAAGAGCTTAGGTAAGGAGGTATTTGCATGAGCTTAGTACCTTATGTCATTGAACAGACAAGCAGAGGGGAGAGATCTTACGATATCTATTCCCGACTGTTAAAAGACAGAATTATTTTTCTTGGTGAGGAAGTAAACGACGTCAGCGCCAACCTGATTGTTGCGCAGCTGCTGTTCCTGGAATCCGAAGATCCGGGAAAAGATATTCAGTTATACATCAACAGCCCTGGCGGATCAGTGTCAGCAGGATGGGCGATCTATGATACAATGCACTATATCAAATGCGATGTTTCTACTATCTGTATGGGTATGGCGGCAAGTATGGGTGCATTTCTGCTTGCAGGAGGAACAAAGGGAAAACGATTTGCTCTTCCAAATGCAGAGATTATGATTCATCAGCCTTCCGGAGGAGCACAGGGACAGGCTTCTGATATTAAAATCGTGGCAGACAAGATTTTAGATACAAGAAGAAAACTGAACCAGCATCTGGCAGCAAATACAGGGCAGCCTCTGGAGGTAATTGAAGTAGATACAGAACGTGATCACTATATGAGTGCTGAAGAAGCAAAAGAATATGGTATCATTGATGCTGTGATCACAGGAAGATAAAGCTGATATGCGTCGGAAAGCTGTTTCAGGTTTTCTGACATGACAACGATAAGACTCCCGCTCTGTGAGTGGGAGTCTTAATGTGACTTATAGGAATTTCTTTTAGTGATGGTAAGAGGTGAATAGGAATGGCAGGAAAATTAGGAGAACAGAAAGTCAGATGTTCTTTTTGCAATAAGTCGGAAGATCAGGTGCGAAAATTGATTGCAGGACCAAACGGTGTGTTCATCTGCGATGAATGTGTAGAGATCTGCGGTGAGATTATTGAGGAAGAACTGGATCATGAAGAAGTCTCAGGGATGGAAGAGGAGATTAATCTTTTAAAACCAGAAGAGATTAAAGCATTTTTAGATGAATATGTCATAGGACAGGATGAGGCAAAAAAAACACTTGCAGTTGCTGTATATAACCATTATAAGAGAATTACTGCAGGAAGAGATCTGGATGTGGAGCTTCAGAAAAGTAATATTTTGATGCTTGGACCGACAGGTTCTGGAAAAACATTGCTCGCACAGACTCTGGCGCGTCTTTTAAATGTTCCATTTGCAATCGCAGATGCAACTGCTCTGACAGAAGCTGGATACGTCGGTGAAGATGTAGAAAATATTCTTTTGAAACTGATCCAGGCAGCAGATTATGATATTGCGAGAGCGGAATATGGAATTATTTATATTGATGAGATTGATAAGATTACAAGAAAATCAGAAAATACTTCCATCACACGAGACGTCTCAGGTGAGGGAGTACAGCAGGCGCTTCTGAAAATTCTGGAAGGTACCGTGGCATCCGTTCCTCCTCAGGGCGGAAGAAAACATCCTCATCAGGAACTCTTGCAGATTGATACGACAAACATTTTGTTTATTTGCGGAGGAGCGTTTGAAGGTTTGGAGAAACTGATTGAGAGCCGTATGGACACGAAGGCAATCGGATTCAATGCAAAAATCGGAACGAAAGAAGAACAGGATGTCGGAGAAGTTCTGCGTCACGTTCTGCCGCAGGATTTTGTAAAATTCGGTATGATTCCAGAATTGATCGGCCGTGTTCCGGTTGTGGTATCTCTGGATTCTCTGGATAAGAACACTCTGGTGCGCATTTTGAAAGAGCCAAAAAATTCTATCATAAAACAGTACAAGAAGTTGTTTGAACTGGATGGTGTAGAACTTTCATTTGAAGAAGAGGCAGTAGAAGCAATCGCCCAGAAGACACTGGACCGCAAGACAGGGGCAAGAGGACTGCGCGCAATCATGGAGAAAGCGATGAATAATCTGATGTACACACTGCCTTCTGATGAGACGGTGGAGAGCTGTATTATCACAAAAGATATGATCAATGGAGTGGGAGAACCGATTTTGCTTCATCGGACACAGCTGCCAATGAAAGGCAAAAAGCTGATTGCGAAGAAAGAGAAAGGAATCGAGGAAACTGCATAGATAGAATAGAGGTTAAGTATGAGTGAACGGATAGAAAATATACCGGCGATAGCATTGAGGGGGATGACTGTTCTTCCGGGCATGATTGTCCATTTTGATATCAGCAGAAAGAAGTCAATCAAAGCAGTGGAGCAGTCCATGATGAGAGATCAGAAAATTCTTTTGATCTCTCAGAGAGATCCGGAAGTGGAAAATCCGGGAGAAAAAGATCTATATAGGATCGGTACAGTCGCCGTCATCAGACAGGTTGTAAAAATGCCAAGGAATATTTTCCGTATCCTTGCCGAGGGGCTTGACCGTGCAGAGCTGGCTGGTCTTGGAGAATGTAAGGAATATCTGGAGGCAGAGACCGAACTTCTCCCTAGAGATGATCTTGAACAGTATACACCGAATGTGCAGGAAGCGATGCTGAGAGGCTTAAAGGATATTTTTTTAGTTTATGGCGAAGAAAATGACAAAATAAACAAAGAAGTTGTGCAGCAGGTTCTGGAAACTACAAAGCTGAATAAGCTGATGGAACAGATTGCGATCAATATTCCGATGTATTTTGAAGAAAAACAACGACTTCTGGAGGCGGAAAACTTTCAGGCGCGATATGATGCTCTTTGTATGTTTCTCACAAATGAGATTGAGATTCTGCGCATCCGCAAGGATATCCAGATAAAAGTAAAAGAACGCGTTGATAAAAACCAGAGAGAATATATTTTGAGAGAACAGCTCAAGCTGATCCGAGAGGAACTGGGTGAAGATACGACGCTTTCAGATATCGATCAGTTTCAGGAAAAAGTAAGACGATTGAAGGCTTCTGCGGAAGTAAAAGAAAAAATAGCAAAAGAAATCGAACGGTTTAAAAATGTAGGAAATCATTCGTCAGAAAGCGCCGTGATACGCGGATATATTGAGACTCTTCTGGATATGCCCTGGGAGAAGACTTCCAATGACAGACATGATATCAAAGCGGCAAGAAAAATTCTGGAAGAAGATCACTACGGACTCTGGAAAGTAAAAGAGAGAATTCTGGAATTTCTGGCGGTACGCGCACTGACAGCAAAAGGCGAAAGCCCGATTATCTGTCTTGTAGGTCCTCCAGGAACAGGAAAGACATCCATTGCACGCTCAATCGCCCGCGCACTTGATAAAAAGTATGTCCGGATCAGTCTGGGAGGCGTCCGGGATGAAGCAGAGATCAGAGGACACAGGAGAACGTACGTTGGAGCAATGCCGGGGCGCATTGCGGCAGGAATGAAGACGGCAGGCGTAAAAAATCCATTGATGCTGCTGGATGAGATTGACAAAGTGAGCGGCGATTATAAAGGGGATACAGCGTCCGCTCTTTTGGAAGTATTAGATTCTGAACAGAACGTACATTTTCAGGATCATTATATTGAAATTCCGATGGATTTGTCAGAAGTGCTGTTTATCGCAACTGCAAACGATGCGCAGACAATACCGAGACCGCTGCTGGATCGCATGGAAATCATAGAGATCACAAGCTATACAGAAAATGAGAAATTTCATATTGCAAAAGAGCATCTTGTAAAAAAACAGATGGAACGAAACGGTCTGGATGAGAGCGAGATTCAGATTACAGACAATGCGCTGAGAAAAG
The DNA here is from genome assembly GCA_030526005.1 of Eubacteriales bacterium. Classification (GTDB taxonomy): domain Bacteria; phylum Bacillota; class Clostridia; order Lachnospirales; family Lachnospiraceae; genus JAGZHZ01. The sequence goes on along the minus strand of JAUNDP010000002.1, from coordinate 47,415 downwards.
TAATCAGCGGATATACAAAAGAGGCGGGAGTCCGAAACCTGGAACGGAAGCTGGATGAGATTTTCCGAAAAGCCGCAAAAGAAATTTTGGAAGACAAGAAAAAATTTGTGAAAGTGACAGAAGCGAGACTTCCTCATTATCTCGGAAAAGAAAAGTATAGTGTAAAACGATTAAATGACAGCGATGAGATTGGAATTGTGCGCGGACTTGCCTGGACAAGCGTAGGAGGCGAGACGCTTCAGATCGAAGTCAATGTCATGGACGGAAAGGGCGAGTTTGTGCTGACTGGACAGCTTGGAGACGTGATGAAAGAATCAGCGCGCACAGGTATCAGCTATATTCGTTCTGTCCGAACACAGTATAACATTGAGAGTGAATTTTTTGAGAAGCATGACATTCACATCCATATTCCGGAGGGAGCAGTTCCAAAGGATGGTCCTTCTGCAGGAATCACAATGGCGACAGCGATGCTGTCAGCAATCACAGGCATACCTGTGAGGGCAGATGCAGCAATGACGGGCGAGATTACACTGCGGGGACGTGTTCTGCCTATCGGAGGACTGAAAGAAAAAATGCTGGCTGCTAAAAATGCCGGAATCAGAACCGTGATTGTACCTCAGAAAAATAAACCGGATGTGGAAGAAATTTCCGGAGAAATCAAAAAAGGTATGGAAATTGTGTATGCTGAGACCATGGAAGACGTACTCTTACATGCTCTTGTGAAGAAAGAAAAGGCGGAAGAACGCTAAAAAGAAACGGTACGGAAGTACTGCTGGAGGAAAATATGATTATCAGACAGGTATCTTTAGAAACAGTGTGCGGGATTACAAGTATCCTGCCTGTGACAGACAAAATTGAGATTGCATTTGCAGGGAAATCAAATGTAGGAAAATCATCTATGATCAATGCACTGATGAATCGAAAAGCGCTTGCCAGAACAAGTTCTCAGCCTGGAAAGACTCAGACAGTCAACTTTTACAATGTCAATGACCAGGTATACCTTGTGGATCTTCCTGGATATGGTTATGCGAAAGTATCGCAGGCAGAAAAAGAAAAATGGGGAAAGCTGATCGAAAAATATCTGCATGGTTCCAAACAGTTAAAGGCAGTATTTCTTCTGGTGGATATCAGACATGAGCCGGGAGCAAATGACAAAATGATGTATGACTGGATGGTCTATCACGGATTTGATCCGATTATCATTGCAACAAAGCTGGATAAGATTAAGAGAAGCCAGATACAAAAACAGGTGAAATTGGTAAAGACAGGACTTCAGGCAAAAGAAGGAACGATTGTGATTCCGTTTTCAGCTGAGACAAAGCAGGGACGGGATGAAATCTGGAGTGTGATTGAAAAATTTTTGCCGGAACCGGAGCCAGAGACCGTGCAATAATATAGAAAAAGAAGATGGTTTTGCTCAAAAAGAAGAGCAGACAAACAGAGATGTTTCACAAAATCAGAAAAATAGTTTTGTGAAACACCTTTTTGATTATGCTTATTTTGCGGGAGCGTCTGTTTTTGGAGCAGACAGAAGAGAAAGTACATTTCTGACATGCAGTTCCACTCCGACCGGAATACACGATTCTTCCAGTTCAAATTCTGGACTGTGCAGAGGGGCAGTTTTTTCTTCTTCTTTCTTTCCGCATCCGAGATGGAAAAAGGCGCCGGGCGTTTTTTCAAGGAAGAAGGAAAAGTCTTCTACGCCGAGACTGGGAGCTTCTTTTTCATATACATTTTCTCTTCCAAGTATCTGCACCGCATTCTGGACAATGACGGAGACGACCTCATTGTCATTGATGAGGGCATTATAACCAGGATGAACGGCAGTTTCGGCAGATCCTCCAAAAGATTCTGCAATCAGAGCAGCCTGTCTTTTTATATAGGACAAAGCATGGGTGCGGACAGCAGAATCTGTGGTGCGCAGCGTGCCCTCGAGTGTCACACAGTCGCACAAAATGTTGGGGCGCTTTCCGCCTTCAATTTTACCGAATGATAAAACGGCAGACTGAAGCGGCGAGATGGAACGACTCACAAGAGTCTGGAGAGAACAGACGAGATGAGAGGCAATCACAATGGCGTCAACACCTTGTTCTGGATATGCGCCATGACAGGACTTTCCATGGACTGTAATTTCAATATGGTCGGAGGAAGCATTCAGTTTGCCATAACGGTATTCTACAGTGCCCGATTCAAGGTTTGGCATGACATGAAGTCCAAGCATATAGTCGACATGGGGATGTTCCATGCAGCCGCAGGAGATCATGCGGCTGGCGCCGCCGATCGTCTCCTCAGCAGGCTGAAAAAAGAATTTTACATTTCCGGACAGGCTATCTTCCATATCTTTTAAAATTTTGGCGGCTCCGAGTGCGATTGCGATATGAGCGTCATGACCGCAGGCGTGCATGATGCCTGGAGTCTGAGAGCAGCAGACGTGGGAAGCGCATTCCTGAATGGGCAGGGCATCCATATCAGCGCGGATACCGACCGTCTTTCCAGAAGCTTTTCCACGGATCAGCGCAACAATGCCGTGTCCGCCGATACGCTCTTCGCATGGGATTCCCCACCGCTGCAGCCACAGGCTGATTTGACGGGCAGTGCGTACTTCATGTTCACTCAGTTCAGGATGACGGTGCAGATCGCGGCGGATTTCCAAAAGTATAGGGGTGATTTTTTGAATCTGTTTCTGTAAATCAGTCATAAGCAATAGATCCTTTCTATAAAATAGGAGTACTATTATTTTATAATAAATTCAGAAATAATAGAAGCCGTTTCAAAATATAAGAAAATCGGAGGCAAATATGAGATTTCCAGAGAGACTGAAAAAAGGAGATGTGATTGCGCTTGCCGCTTTTTCTTTTCCTGTAAAGGAAAACGATATAGAGCTCTGCGCCAGATGGATCGAGCAAGAAGGATATCAGGTAAAAATTTCAAGATGCCTCGCAGAAGAAAAAAATATCCATGGATATCTGGCTGGAGATGAGAGAAGCCGCGCTCAGGATCTGCAGGAATTATTTGAAGATCGGCAGGTAAAGGGGATTTTTTGTATTCGAGGAGGATATGGAAGCGCGCAGCTGATGAAATATCTTGACTTTGAACGCATAAAGGAAAATCCGAAAGTATTTGTGGGATACAGTGACGTTACAAATTTACACATTGTGCTGAATCAGTTCTGTGATCTCGTGACATTTCATGGTCCGATGATCTACAATAATTTTCTGAAAAAAGAAGATGTGTACACGAAAGACAGCCTTTATCAGGCAATCGAGATGGGAGAGAAAATGGAATTTCAAAATCCGAACGGAGAGAAGTACAAGGTCATTCAGGAAGGAGAGGCCCAAGGAATCATAACAGGAGGAAATATGACGGTTTTGTCACGCGGAATCGGAACATTCTTTCAGGTGGACACAAAAGATAAAATTTTATTTCTGGAAGAGGTAGACGAAACGATCCCCTCCATCGACATGATGATTACGCAGATGGAGTATGCCGGACTGTTCCGAGAAGTGAAAGGCATTCTGTTTGGCAGCTTCAAGGGATGTTCAAATGAACGGTATGACAGCTCTTACCATATCGATGAATTTCTGCGGGATCGGATGAAAAGATATCGCATTCCGATGATGAGCCACATTGCATCGGGGCATGAGACGCCGATGGGGACGATTCCGATGGGAGCGAAGTGCAGGATGGATACAGAGAAGAACCGTATTCTTTTTTCACGATCACAAGAAAAGCAGACAACGGTCCGCTCTTCTTTGAAAAGTCGGAAGCTGTCTGCTTTTTTTGAGAATATTACATCTTTCGAATAGAATTATAGATGCGCAGGATATGATCCGCATAGTCGGCTCCTGCCGCCCATCCGTATCCAAGAGGATTTTCCTGTATACCAAGCCACTGAAGATATGGTGCGCAGCCTCTTGTCACATAGTGGAAACGAGGATCAATCTGTGTCTGTCTGAGCGGTTCTTTGTTGGCATATGCCTTTAAGTGCTGAATTTGAGCGCGGATTCCAAGCTGAGGCGTTGCAAAGGAATTTCCCTTCATACCATTTGAGGTCACTCCAAGACCGCAGAAGTTATTTTGATCTAAAGTGACGGCAGAGCCTGCAAAGGTAAAGTTTCCAGTTTCCAGACAAGACTGACAGAAAGCAAGATCGCCTCGGATGCCTTCCGCTTTTCCCTCTGAGATGTAATATGGAATCATTTTCAGAACAGAATCCGGAACGTTTGGATTGACAGATTTTATGTATGCTCTCATCTGCGATACGGTCAGCTGAGGAGCTCCTTCAATTAAAGTCAGACCATAGCGGTCAAGCACAGACTGATCTTTTAAAGCAGGAAGAATTGCCATGGAGCCTTTATTCACACAGCCGCTCCAGCTTACAGCTCCTGGAGATCCCATATATGCTTTTACTGTATAAGTATAATATGGAGCGTCGCCATCATTTTTATCCTGATAAGAAGTCGTATTTGCATCCAGATTTGCAATTCTTAAATAGATCCCGCCCGGTACCTTGCGGTACAGACAATATCCGGTAGCTCTTTTGACTGGATTCCAGGAAATCGAAACTTTATCCGAATTCTCATGGTATACAGCCGGATTGAGGGAAGGCGTGCTCAAAGTCAAATCGGTCTTGGCGCCGGTATTATCCACTGGACTGAACTGCAATACGCCGGATTCCCTGCGGTATGCGCGCACCATATACTGATATTTTTTTCCGGCAACTGCGGAAGTATCGGTATAAGACAGCACAGAATTGCCGAGTGTCTTTAAAATCTTCCATGTTTCACCCGGCATACGGCGATAAATGCGGTAGCCCTGCGCGCCGTCAACCTTTGTCCAGGTCAAAACAGGCTGACAGGAAGCATTGAGATTTGTGGAAATCATCGTTGCAGGGCGCATACTTGCCGTGGCTGTCAGACCAGTTTTATTATACGGACTCCATGTGATGACGCCGTCTTTTTTGATATAGGCGCGCACCGTATAATAATATTTCTGACCTGTCTGCACGTTTCGGTCATCGGTATGCGTAGTAGAATTTACTCCGCTTAATGTCTTGACATTCTGCCATGTACCGCCGGATGTCTTGCGATAGAGGCGATAGCCCTGCGCACCTTCTACTCTGCCCCAGGAAACCGTGATTTTATTGTATCCAGCAGATTTGGCGCTCTTTAAAACGGGAGTTGACAATTTGACTGCTGCGTTTGTACTTGGCGCCGGCATCAGCAAGAGCAGAGCAAAAAGCAGCAGAGAATAAAAATGTGTTTTCTTCAGTTTCATAAATAGACTCCTTCCTGAAAATAAATTGTGCATCCATTTCATTTTTAGATTTCGTGGGACAGCAAAATGCCAAAAATATTGCTGTTTTCTCTGAAAATGAAATCATTACAAAATTGTTAAGTTTAGTATACCATTTTTTTAAAAATTTGACAATAAGGTTGACAAATAGACTCCTCTTCGTTATGATAAGAAGCATAAATGAAAAAGGCAGGAAAAGAGGAGTACATCTGAAAAAGCCGAAAGAGAGAGCGGTTCACCGGCTGAAAGACTGCTCAGGGGGAGACAGATGGAAGGTAGCTTTTCGCAGCAGAAGCAGCAGCCGGAAAAAGAAAGAGAGCAGGTTCTCGAGTAGAATTTCCCGGGAGTTCCCGTTACAGAATGAAGAGAGATGCAGCAGTTTTTGTGCATAACAAAGGTGGTACAGCGGTTTTTGTCGCCCTTTACATGGAGTAAAGGGCGTTTTTTTGTTTTATAGAAAATCACCGCCCCAAAGACCAGCTTTGATGAATTACAGCAGGAGGAAAAACATGAGCAAAGAATTAGCAAAGACATACGATCCAAAAGGATTGGAAGAACGCCTGTATGAAAAGTGGATGAACAAAAAATACTTTCATGCACAGGTAAACAGAGACAAAAAACCATTTACGATTGTAATGCCGCCGCCGAATGTGACAGGACAGCTTCACATGGGTCATGCTCTGGATGAGACGATGCAGGATATCTTAATCCGTTTTAAGAGAATGCAGGGATATGAGGCGCTGTGGCAGCCTGGAACAGACCATGCTGCAATCGCGACCGAAGTGAAGGTCATCCAGAAATTAAAAGAACAGGGTATTGACAAAAATGAAATCGGAAGAGAAGAATTTTTAAAACATGCCTGGGAATGGAAAGAAGAGTACGGCGGAAAGATTATTAATCAGCTGAAAAAACTGGGCGCTTCCGCTGACTGGGACAGAGAGCGTTTCACAATGGACGAGGGATGTTCCAAAGCAGTCACAGAAGTATTTGTCCGCCTGTATGAAAAAGGATACATCTACAAAGGTTCCCGTATTGTAAACTGGTGTCCGGTGTGCCAGACTTCCATCTCAGATGCGGAAGTAGAACATCAGGATCAGGATGGCTTTTTCTGGCATATCAATTATCCGGTTGTCGGAGAGGAAGGACAGTTTGTCGAGATCGCAACGACACGTCCGGAGACACTGCTTGGCGATACTGCCGTTGCGGTAAATCCAGAAGACGAGCGCTATAGCCATCTTGTCGGAAAAATGCTGAAGCTGCCTTTGACAGACCGTGAAATTCCTGTGATCGCAGACTCTTATGTAGATAAGGAATTTGGAACAGGATGCGTAAAAATTACGCCGGCACATGACCCGAACGACTTTGAAGTTGGAAGACGTCACAATCTGCCTGAAATCAATGTGATGAACGATGACGCCACAATCAATGAGCTGGGCGGAAAATATGCCGGAATGGGCAGATATGAAGCGAGAAAAGCAATCGTAAAGGATCTGGAAGATCTGGGACTGTTAGTCAAAGTTGTTCCTCACGCGCACAATGTAGGAACACATGACCGCTGTAAGACAACGGTAGAACCGATGATCAAACAGCAGTGGTTTGTAAAGATGGAAGAACTGGCAAAACCTGCGATTGAAGCGCTGAAAAATAAGACATTAAATTTTGTACCGGAACGTTTTGACAAGACGTATCTGCACTGGCTCGAAAATATCCGCGACTGGTGTATTTCCAGACAGCTGTGGTGGGGTCACCGTATTCCGGCATATTACTGCGAAAAATGCGGCGAGGTGATTGTCTCCAGAGAGACGCCGTCTGTATGTCCAAAATGCGGATGCGACCACTTAAAACAGGACGAGGATACGCTTGATACATGGTTCAGTTCAGCGCTGTGGCCATTCTCCACACTGGGCTGGCCGGAAGAGACAGAAGATTTAAAATATTTCTATCCGACCGACGTTCTCGTGACAGGATATGATATCATTTTCTTCTGGGTTATCCGTATGGTATTCTCCGCTCTGGAACAGACAGGGGAAATTCCATTCCATCACGTTTTGATTCATGGACTTGTCAGAGATTCCCAGGGAAGAAAGATGAGCAAATCTCTCGGAAATGGAATTGATCCTCTGGAAGTTATTGATAAATATGGCGCAGATGCGCTGCGTCTGACTCTGATGACAGGAAATGCTCCTGGAAATGATATGCGTTTCTATTGGGAGAGAGTAGAGGCAAGCCGTAACTTTGCAAACAAAGTATGGAACGCTTCCAGATTTATCATGATGAATCTGGAGAAAGCGGAAGTTCCGGCGCAGATGGACACAGCAGATCTGATCGGAGCGGACAAGTGGATTTTGTCCAAGGTCAACAGACTGGCAAAAGACGTGACAGAAAACATGGACAAATATGAGCTGGGAATTGCCGTTCAGAAAGTATACGATTTTATCTGGGAAGAATTCTGCGACTGGTACATCGAGATGGTAAAACCAAGACTGTACAACGATGAAGATACGACAAAGGCAGCGGCTCTCTGGACACTGAAGACGGTACTGACAAATGCGCTGAAGATGCTTCATCCGTACATGCCATTTATCACAGAAGAAATCTTCTGCACGCTTCAGTCTGAAGAGGAATCTATCATGATTTCAAAATGGCCGGAATTTAAAGAAGAATGGAACTTTGAAGCAGAAGAACTTGCTGTTGAGACAATTAAAGAAGCAGTGCGCGGCATCCGAAATGTAAGAACCGGAATGAATGTGCCGCCAAGCAAAAAGGCAAAGGTTTATGTGGTTTCTGAGAAAGAAGAAGTAAGACAGATCTTTGAAAACGGAAAAGTATTCTTTGCAACGCTTGGATATGCAAGCGAAGTAGTCATTCAGGCAGATAAAACGGGAATTGCAGACGACGCTGTATCTACAGTGATTCCAGAAGCAGTCATCTATATGCCGTTTGCGGAGCTGGTTGATATCGAAAAAGAAATCGAACGTCTGAAAAAAGAAGAAGAAAGACTGAATAAAGAGCTTGCCCGTGTAAACGGAATGCTGAACAATGAAAAATTTGTCAGCAAAGCGCCGGCTGCAAAAATTGAAGAAGAAAAAGCAAAATTAGAGAAATATACACAGATGATGGCACAGGTACAGGAACGGCTGACGCAGCTGAATCCATAATAAATGTCAAACGCTGCGGGGCAAAACAAAACATCCCGCAGCGTTTTTTAGTTTACTTTAAAGGAGGTATTTATGTCTCTTCAATTTATATTAGGAGGAGCCGGGAGCGGCAAATCGTGTTTTCTGTATGATACAGTGATCCAGGAAGCTCTCAGGAATCCAAAAGAAAAATTTTTTATTCTGGTGCCGGAGCAGTTTACAATGCAGACACAGAAAGAACTGGTGATGCGCCATCCAAATGGAGGAATTCTAAATATTGACGTACTCAGCTTTCAGCGTCTGGCATATCGTGTGTTTGAAGAGCTGGGTGTAGAGAAGAAAAATATATTGGAGGAAACGGGAAAAAATCTGTTTGTGAGAAAGACGGCGCAGGAGAAAAAAGGAGAACTTACTGTTCTTGGAAGAAATCTGCGAAAAACGGGTTGTATCAGTGAGATGAAGTCGATGCTGTCTGAGCTGATGCAATATGATATTTCTGCGCAGCAGCTTGAGCAGCTGGAAGCGCAGGCGCAGAGAAAGCCGCAGCTTTCCTATAAACTGCATGATATCCGGATTCTGTACGAGGGATTTCGGGAAAATATGCAGGAAAAATATATTACATCAGAGGAAATTTTAGATGAACTGTGCCGTCTGGCAGATCAATCCTCTTATTTAAAAGGAAGTACGATCGCATTTGACGGTTTTACCGGATTTACTCCGATTCAGAATAAGCTGCTGCGAAAACTGCTTCAGATCACAAAAAAAATCAGTGTTACAGTGACGATTGATCCGAGAGAGAATATCAGAAAAATCAGAGGTGTCCATGAGCTGTTTTATCTGAGCAAGAAGATGATTGCAGCTCTTGAGAAGGCGGCAGAAGAAAGCGGGACAAAGATCGAAAAAAATATTATACTTGGAAAAAATGGGGGATATCGTTTTCAGGAGAAAAAACCGCTTCAGTTTTTAGAGCAGAATTTATTCCGTTACAGAAACAAAATATGGGAACAGGAACAAAACGATCTTACGCTGCATCGGAGTAAAAATCCGTCAGAGGAAGTAGTATTTGCGGCGCGGACAATTTATCGTATGGTGAGAGAAGAACAGATGCGGTATCGAGATATCGCTGTGATTGCAGGCGATCTGAGCGAATATCAAAATGAGATCGAGCAGATTTTTCCGGTCTATGGGATTCCATGTTTTATCGACCAGACGAAAAAAGTCCTGCTAAATCCAATGATTGAATTTTTGCGGGCTTCCCTTGATCTGATCCGACAAAATTATAATTATGAGAGTGTATTCCGATGTCTCAGAACAGGAATGTGCGTGTTAGAACCGCAGGAGATTGACCGAATGGAAAACTATGTGCTGGCGCTTGGCATCCGCGGTTATTCAGCATGGGATCAGGAATGGACGAAAAAGACAAGAATCATGGAAGAAGAAGAACCGGTGATCTGCGGGCAGTACAAAGAACAGATGATGAGACTGTTTCGGCCATTTACAGAAAAGATGAAAAAAGAGCATCGGACAGTGAAAGATTACACGATCGCTCTGTATGAACTGCTCACTGCGTGCGAGGTACAGCGAAAACTAAAGGCGATGGAACAGAAATTTGAAGAACAGCACCGCATGGATCTTGCAAGAGAATATGCGCAGATTTACAGAATTGTGATTGAACTTTTTGAAAAAGTGGTGGAACTGCTCGGAGAAGAGGAGATCTCCCTGCGGGAATATGCCGAAATTCTGGATGCTGGGTTTGAAGAAGCAAAAGTGGGAATCATTCCGCCTGGAATCGATCAGGTAGTTGCCGGAGATCTGGAGAGAACACGATTAAATAATATTAAAGTATTATTTTTCCTTGGCATGAATGACGGATGGGTTCCAAAAAGCACAGACGACGGAGGAATTTTGACCGATCAGGATCGTGAGTTTCTGGAAGAAGCAGACATTGAACTGGCGCCGACACAGAGAGAAAAAGGATATATTCAAAAATTTTATCTGTATCTGATGATGACAAAACCATCGAAGAAGCTGTATCTGTCTTATTGTAAGAGCGGATCGGACGGAAAGGCAAAAAATCCTTCTTATTTTATCACGACGATCAGGAGGATGTTTCCGAAATTAAAGACAGAGGATGAAGAAAAAGAAGGAAAGCTGGAAAAAAATGTAGTTTCACTCGACAGCGGATGGGAATGTCTGACGCATGGCTTGCAGCAGTACCGCATAGGTCATAAGAGCGAGGAATGGGAGGAACTGTATCGTTTTTATTATGAAGACAGACCAGAACAGACAAGACATCTTGTGGATGCGGCATTTTATGAGTATCAGGAAAAAGGACTTGGAAGAGAAGTCGCCCGTGCGCTGTACGGCGACGTTCTGGAGAACAGCGTGACCCGTCTGGAACAGTTTTCAGGGTGTGCTTTTGCTCATTTCCTGCTGTACGGGCTTCGGCTTGCACCGAGAGAAGTATATGAATTTCGCCCTCTTGACATGGGAAACGTATTCCACAAAGTATTGGAGAGCTTTTCACATAAATTGGAGCAGACATCGTATAACTGGAAAAATGTGCCGGATGATAAGAGAGATACAATGTGTGAACAGTGCGTGGAGGAAGTGGCAGAACAGTATGGCGCTTCCGTTCTGCACAGCACAGCCAGAAATCAGCATCTTGTCGACCGGATGAAACGAATCATGAAGCGGACCGTTCAGGTGCTTCAGGAGCAGATCCGCGCCGGAGAGTTTATTCCACAGGGATATGAGATTTCTTTTTCAGCTGTCAATGATCTTAACGCCGTCAACCTCGATCTGTCTGAGAATGAAAAAATGAAGCTGCAAGGCAGAATCGACCGTGTAGATCTGTGCGAGGGAGAGGACAAGATCTATGTGAAAGTTATCGACTATAAGTCAGGAAATACGTCGTTTGACCTTGTCGCAATGTATCACGGACTTCAGCTCCAGCTTGTCGTCTATCTCGATGCAGCGATGGAGATTGAAAAGAGACTTCATCCGGATAAGGAAATTGTTCCAGCCGGCATTTTCTATTATCATATCAAAGATCCGATGATGGAAAAAGAGCGGGCGCAGACACCGGAGCAAATCTGGGCGCAGATCCGGAAAAAACTGAAGTTAAATGGGCTTGTAAATGAGGACCCTGAGATTGTATCAAGGCTGGATTCCCAGATGGAAAAAGAATCGCTCGTCATTCCGTTTGGATATAACAAAGATGGCAGCCCTTCCCGCTTTTCCAGCAAAGCGACGAGAAAACAATTTGAAAATATGTCGCATTATGTCAAAGAGAAGATGAGAGAAATCGGAAGAAAAATCTTAGACGGTGATATCGAGATGGCTCCGTATCAGCGAAAAGGAAAAACGGCATGTGAATATTGCAGTTTCAAAGAAGTGTGCGGATTTGATAAGAAAATTCCGGGAAATCAGGCGAGAAGACTGCCGGAATATAAACCGGAGGACATCTGGAGAAAGCTGGAGGAGGAGTGAAATGGGAGTGAAATGGACAGAAGAACAGATGCAGGTCATCACACAGCATCATAAAAATATTCTGGTTTCTGCGGCGGCAGGATCTGGAAAGACGGCAGTGCTTGTGGAGAGAATTATTCGGATGATCAGCGAGGGAGACCATCCAATCGATATTGACCGATTGCTCGTGGTGACATTTACGAAGGCGGCGGCGCTGGAGATGAGAGAGCGCATCAGCGCTGCGATTGAAAAAAAACTGGCGGAAGACGAGGAGAATGAGCATCTTCAAAAGCAGCTGACCCTGATCCACCATGCGCAGATCACAACAATCCACAGCTTTTGTCAGCATATCATCCGCAGTTATTTTCATGTGATTGATCTCGATCCGGCATTTCGGGTTGGCGATGAAGGCGAGATGAAGCTGATTCGCCAGGACGTGATGCAGAGTATGCTGGAAGAATGTTATCAGGAAGGAGAAGAAGACTTTTTACAGTTTGCGGAACAGTATGCTTCCGGAAAAACAGATGTGGAGCTGGAAGAACAGGTTTCTTCTCTGTATGAGTTTTCGATGAGTCATCCGTGGCCGGAGAAATGGCTGGATGATTGCATCAGGCAGTATGAAACAGCTTCTTTTGAAGAGTTGGAAAAAAGCGGCTGGATGCAGGAAATGATAGGCCAGCTCAAAACTGCGGCGAAAGACGGGCTTGGCCTGACGCAGACTTCCCTTGCGATTGCGCATGAGGCGGACGGTCCTTACTATTATGAGGAAGCGCTTTTGCAGGATCAGAAAATGTTTGAACAGATGGGAAAATGCCAGTCATACGATGAATTTGCCTCTTTTTTCGCAAATTCATGTAATTTTGCAAAATTTTCATCAAAACGGGATAAAACCGTATCCGATCAGAAAAAAGAACAGATTAAACAGCTCAGAGATCAGGCAAAAAAGATGATTTCAGATCTGGAAGACAATTATTTCTATGATACAAAAGAACAGATTCTGTATGAAATGCAGCAGAGTGCAAAAGGCGCCAGAATGCTTGTCTCTCTGACAAAGCGGTTTTATGACCGATTTGCAAAGAAAAAAGAAGAAAAAAATCTGCTCGATTTTGACGATCTGGAACATTTTGCTCTGAAAATTTTAGTGCGGCAGGAAGGCGAGAACAGCGTGCCGACAGAGGTGGCGGATGGATTTGCGGAGCAGTTTGAGGAAGTCTTGATTGACGAGTATCAGGACAGCAATCTTGTGCAGGAGATGCTGCTGACGAGCGTATCGAGGGAGCGATTTGGAAATCCGAATATTTTTATGGTAGGAGATGTGAAGCAGAGTATTTATCGCTTCCGTCTGGCAAGGCCAGAGCTGTTTATGGAAAAATATAACAGCTATCCAACAGACGGCGAAGGAAAGACCAGAAGAATTGATCTGCACAGAAATTTCCGCAGCAGACCATCGGTTCTTTGCAGCGTCAATCAGATCTTTGAACAGATCATGGCAAGGCAGCTCGGAGGAATAGATTATGATGAAGATGCGGCATTGTATCCGGGCGCCGTATTTCCTGAAAATCCAAAGGAGAATGATTCATTTTTGCAGACAGAAATTTTGGTTGCCGATTTAAAAGAAGAAAAGTCTGAGGAAGATATGCAGGAGAGACAGGAGACAGCCAGAGAGCTGGAGGCGCGTGCAGTCGGAAAAAGAATTCAGGAAATGGTGGGAAATGAGATGATATTGGATAAAGAGACAGGAACGTATCGGCCGGCAGAATATCGTGATATTGTGCTGTTGCTTCGGACGGTATCAGGCTGGGCAGAATCGTTTGCAGAGGTACTGGATTCGATGGGCATTCCTTCTTATACCGGGACGCAGACGGGATATTTTTCCGCTCCGGAAGTGCAGACCGTATTATCGATGCTTCAGATTCTTGACAATCCAAGACAGGATATTGCGATGGCAGCCGTATTAAATTCTCCGATTGCGCAACTGAGTGGTTCTGACATGGCCAAGATAAAAAGCGCCTATCAAAAAGAAGCTTTTTATGAAGGCAGCCTGCGCTATGCGGAGGAAGGAGAAGAAAAAGAACTGAGAGGGAAACTGCAGCGTTTCTTTTCTCTTTTTGAAGAGATCCGCTCCTGCATTTCCTATCTGTCGATTCATAAAATCATCTGGATGGTTCTGGAAAAGACGGGATATCGAGAGTATGCTGCAGCCATGCCGGGCGGAGAGCAGAGAAAAGCGAACCTGGATATGCTTCTGGAAAAGGCAGCTGCCTTTGAGGCAGGCAGTTACAGAGGACTGTTTCATTTCGTGCGCTATATCGAAAGTCTTCAAAAATATGAGATTGATTTTGGGGAGGCAAATACATTTTCAGAGCAGGAGAATGCGGTGCGGATCATGAGTATTCATAAAAGCAAAGGATTGGAGTTTCCGATTGTGTTTGTCTGCGGTCTGAATAAGCCATTTAACCAGCAGGATCAGAAGAGCCGTCTTTTGTTTCATGCTGACCTGGGGATCGGATGCGACTATGTAGATCTGAAACTGAGGATCAAGCGCCCTACTTTACTCAAAAAAGTAATGCAGAGAATCGCAAAAAAGGAAAATTTAGGTGAGGAGCTGCGTATTTTATACGTTGCGATGACAAGAGCAAAAGAGAAACTGATTCTGACAGCGGCGATGGAAGATCTGGGCAGGAAGCTGGAGAGATGGGGCAATGCAGCCAGATGCCCACAGACAGTTCTGCCTTATTATGTGACGGCAGGCGCATCTTGCTTCATGGACTGGGTTATGGACAGCGTGATGCGCCATCCGGCCGGAATGGAGATGATGGACAAGAGAGGATGTCTGACGCATACGGATTCCATCTTTGAACACCCTGCCCCGATCCAGATTCAGGTGTGGAATATTGAAAATTTTGTGGAAGAAGAAGTAAAAAGACAGGCAGAACAGATGGCTGTGCGGGAAAATCTGATTCATTTTCAGACGGACAAAATTTATGATGAAGCGGTTCACCATACTCTGGATCAGATTTTTCAAAAAGCGTATCCTTTCCCAAATCAGGCAGAAATCCATGGCAAACTGACGGTATCGGAGCTGAAAAGACGCAGTATGGAGCTGGAAGAACCGGACGATGTTCCGCTGTATGAAGAGCCTGAACCAGAAGAGATCGTACCAGATTTCATTGAGAAAAAAGAGCTGTCAGGAGCAGCAAAAGGAACGCTGCTACACCGCTTTTTGCAGCATTTTGATTATAAATCCTCTTCTTCTATGCAGCAGATTAAAGCACAGATGGAGCAGCAGATCCAGCGTGGATATTTTACGGTGCAGGAAGCGCAGAGTATCCGCCTTGACAAAATTAATCGGTTTATCAGAAGTGAACTCGGACAGAGAATGGTGCGCGCTGACGAGAGAGGAGAGCTGTACAGAGAGCAGCCGTTTGTTTTTGGCATCAAGGCATCTGAGGTGGAAGAAGGATGGGCAGAGGATGAGACGATTTTGGTACAGGGAATGATTGACGCATATTTTCTGGAAGACGGAGAGTATGTGATTGTGGATTACAAAACAGATTTTGTGGAAAAAGGAAAAGAACAAGATCTGTATGAAAAATATAAGACACAGCTTTCGTATTATGAACGTGCTCTTTCGAAGATCAGCGGACGCAGCGTAAAGGAAAAAGTACTGTATTCTTTCTGGCTGGAAAAAGATTTAAAGGAAATTTAATTGAAATTTTCTTGAGTGAAAGGTATACTAAGCAAAGAGCAGGCAAGAGCAGAAGAGGAGGAATGAAATGGAAAAAATAAAAAAGATAGCTGAAAATCAAGCCGTGCGCTACATTTTTTTCGGTGGCTGCACGACAGTAGTAAATATCGTCTCATATGCAGTCTTTCGATACCTTTTACAGATAGATATCACGATTGCAAATGTGATGTCTATTTTTCTTGCCATTCTATTTGCGTATGTGGTCAATAAGATCTTTGTCTTTGAAAGCAAAACGGCGGGAATCAGAGAATTGCTGACCGAGATGGGGCAGTTTGTCGGAATGCGTCTGTCCACCATGTTTATCGAAGTCTTCGGCGTTGTCTATATGAGCTGCATCTGGAATATCCCTGATATGGCATCAAAAATAATCATTCAGGCCGTTGTACTGATCTTGAATTATATATTCAGCAAAGTTTTTGTCTTCAATGAAGAACGGAAAAATATTGTGCTGGGAAAAGAAGAAGCGGCGAGAAAAAAAAGGAGAAAGCGCAACACGCTTCTTGGATTTTTGATTCCAACTCTTGCTATGGTGATCGCTTTTGCCGTCAATGAGGTTTCTCCATTTGGAGACAGAGGAATTTTGATCATTGACTCTCTGCACCAGTATCTGCCATTTTTTACGGAATTTCATGAAAAACTTGTAAACAGCGAGTCGCTGCGCTACTCCTTTGGCGGGGGATTGGGAATGAATTTCTGGGCTACGTTTGCATATTATTTTGCAAGCCCTCTCAATTTCCTGATCGTATTATTCCCAACTTCGATGATGATGGAAGCGATGGCGCTGTTAGTCGTTTTGAAAATTGGACTCAGCGGAGGGTTATTTTCCTATTATCTGAGCAGAAGAAATAAAGACAGAAATTATACGCCGATCTTATTTGGCTGTATGTTTGCGCTGAGTAATTTCATGATCGGATATTATTTCAATCTGATGTGGCTCGACAGTATTGCAGTTCTTCCGCTTGTGATGATTGGAATTGAACAGATTACAGAGGAAAAGAGCGGAAAAGTATTTGCGGCCTCCCTTTCCTTCGCACTGTTTTCCAACTATTATATCGGATTTATGCTGTGCGTATTCTCGTGTCTTTACTTCTTAATGCTGTGGTGCGTCAAAAAGAGAGAAAGCATCAAAAAATTCTTCCGTTCCTGTGTCAATTTCGGATGGTATGCGCTGCTCTCAGGAGGAATTGCCGCCATTGTGCTTGTTCCGGCCTATATGGCGCTTGGCATGACAGAATCGACGAGCGGCAATACATTTCCGGAGCAGATAAAATTGTACACCGGTCTGTTTTCACAGCTGACACAGCATTTTGCAGCAGTGGAACCAATCACAATCGCTAACACACAGGTAGGGCTGAATGCGTACTGCGGCGTACTTGTGATGATTTTAGTGGTCTTGTATGCGCTGGATAAGCATATTTCATTAAAAAAACGAATCGGATATCTTGCGCTGACCGCATTTTTGTATGTCAGCTTTGATATCAATGTTTTGAATTATATCTGGCACGGTTTCCATACACAGAATGGTCTGCCGAACCGATTTGCATTTCTTTATATCGCAATGCTTTTGGTGATGTCATACGATGTGTTCCAGCATATCCGGATTTTGCCGATATGGCGTGTGGCATTTGCGGTGCTGCTTCCGACTGCGGTTGTATCCGTCATAACATATGCAAAAAAAGGAGGTTTTCCATGGTATGTATATGCAGTGACGCTGGGGCTTCTGGCAGTATATCTGATTTGGATTTTGCTGTATCGTCTCGGAAAAAAACGTGTCCTTGCAATCCGAAATGTACTGATCGGAATAGGAGTCGTCGAGATGGCGGCAAGCGCAGTATACGGCGTATGCTGTAACGGAACGGTTAGCAAGAGCAGCTATGTGGAAGAACAGACGGCATACCGAAAAATGATGGAGCGAAGAGAGGAAGAAAAACTGTTTTACAGGACGGAAATGGACAGCCAGAGGATGCGAAATGCAAATATGTTCCTCGGAGGAAATGGAATGGTTCTGTTCTCCTCGACGATGCCGGCAGCCACAGTTGACCTATGCAAAGCGCTCGGCATTGAGGCGCGCACGAATAAAAACGGATATATCGGCGTGACAAAATTGTTTAATGACGTGTTTGGAATTGATTATATTGTGTCAAAAGAAAATACAGAAACATTATATCAGTTTGAACGAGTAGACTATGAAGAACCGGATGGGCTTTTCTATAATGATGATGCGCTTTCGCTTGGATTTATGGTGAACGAGAATATAAAAAATTGGGATATTCACTCCGGAACACCGATGGAAGTGCAGAATCAGTTCATCAATCTGGCAACAGGATATGAACCGATTATCAAGTTGGACCGCACAGTCGATCTTATTGACGGTGAAGCGTGTACGTTAAAGCTTCCGGCAGGATCACAGGTATATGCACAGCTGATGACTTCTGTTTCAAAACTGGAAGTTGCAACACCGGAATACAAAAAGACATACAATAATTATAACAACCAGATGTATAATTTAGGATGTATGGAAGAGGATCAGCTCGCAAATATTACAGCTACATTTAAAGAAGAACAGACTGGTCCTGTTCAGCTTCGAATTTATGTCTGTCATCAGGATGAATATGAAAAAGTATATGAAGCTTTGGCAGAAGAACAAATGGAGATTACCAGCTTTAAAGATGACCATATAGAAGGAAGCATCACAGCCGCCAATCCACGGACATTAATGTTTAGCATTCCATATGACGAGGGATGGAAGATTACAGTGGACGGAAAAGAGACAAAGCAGTATCGGATCGGCGAGGCGTTAATGGGAATTGATCTGGATGCAGGAACGCATCAAATCGTGCTTGCCTATACACCGCCGGGATTGTGGATTGGCAGTCTTTTGACGGTCATCAGCATAGGACTTTATTTTGGAACGATCGCGATGGAGGGCAGAATGAGAAAAAAGAGACAGTAGGGCTGGGCAAAAAGAAAATTCTCTGCTATACTGGATAAACAAAGAAAAATAAAACAGCAACAGCAAAAGGAATGGTGTCGCATAGAGAGAGGAAAGGCTCGGTGGCACCTTTATAATTAGGAGGGTTTATGGATCAAAATCTTTGGGAAAAGTTATGTGGAATTGTAAAAGAAGAATATGTAAAGACAGAAGAGCCTATGAAAGATCACACTACATTTCGGATCGGCGGACCAGCCGACTATTTTGTAATGCCGCATACCGTCGATGAAGTGAGACAGCTGGTGGAACTTTGCAGAGATGAGAATATTCCATACTATATCCTGGGCAATGGAAGCAATTTGCTTGTAGGAGATGGTGGTTTTCGGGGTATTGTGATTCAGATTTTTAAAAATTTTAATGAGGTTGCTCTGGAAGAAGCAAACATCATTCGTGTTCAGGCGGGAGCGTTGCTGTCCAAAGTGGCAAGTTTTGCAAGAGATCATGAGCTGACAGGGTTTGAATTCGCAGGGGGAATCCCCGGAACAGTAGGCGGCGCTGTCATGATGAATGCAGGAGCATACGGCGGAGAGATGAAAGACGTCTTAAAAGGGGCTACTGTCTTAGACCAGGAGGGAAATATTTTTTATCTTTCCAATGAAGAATTAAAATTGGGATATCGAAAAAGCATCGTAGGGGAAAAAGATTATGTTGTTTTGGAGGCATGGATTTCTCTTACAGAAGGAGATCCAGGAGAAATCAGTGAAAAGATGGAAGATTTGAAAAACCGCAGAGTTTCCAAACAGCCTCTGGAATGTCCAAGCGCCGGAAGCACATTCAAACGGCCGGAAGGATACTTTGCAGGAAAATTGATTATGGATGCAGGACTGCGGGGATTTTCCGTGGGAGGAGCACAGATTTCTGAGAAACATTGCGGATTTGTTATAAATAAAGGCGGAGCTTCTGCGCAAGATGTGATCGAATTGATCTCAGAAGTACAGCGCATGGTAAAAGAAAAATTCGGAGTTTTATTGGAGCCGGAAGTAAAACGAATCGGAGAATTTGCGAATAAGAAAGAGACAGAGGCGGAGTAAAAGATGAGATTTGTAGTAGTGACAGGAATGTCTGGCGCAGGAAAAAGTTCAGCGCTGAAGATGCTGGAGGACTTTGGATATTTTTGTGTGGATAATCTGCCGATTCCTCTGCTGAATAAATTTGCCGAGCTTGCATGGAGGAAGGAGAGCGAAAACAGCAAAGTTGCGCTGGGAGTGGATATACGAAGCGGACAGTCCTTTGATGAGCTGGAAGGCGAATTGGAAAAATTGCCGGCTCTGGGAGTAAATTATGAGATTTTATTTCTGGATGCGTCGAATGCAACGCTGGTAAAGCGATATAAGGAGACGAGAAGATCACATCCGCTTGCGGGGACAGGAAGAGTTGCGCAGGGAATCGAAATCGAGAGAATGCGTCTGGAAGATTTAAAGAAAAGCGCAGACTATATCATTGACACAAGCCAGATGCTGACAAGAGAACTTCATCAGGAGCTGGAAAAAATTTTTGTGGATAACAGAGAATTTAAGAATCTGATGATTACAGTGCTGTCCTTTGGATTTAAATATGGAATCCCATCAGACGCAGATCTTGTATTTGATGTGAGATTTTTGCCGAATCCATATTATATTGATGAGCTGAAAGCGAAAACAGGAAATGATAAAGAGGTGCAGGAATATGTGATGGGATTCGAGGTATCTCATATCTTTTTGCAGAAATTAAAAGATCTGATGGAATTTTTGATTCCAAATTATATTTTGGAGGGAAAAAATCAGCTTGTCGTTGCAATCGGATGTACGGGAGGAAAACACCGTTCTGTCACGCTGTCGAATCAGTTGTATGAATCGTTCAAAAATCAGACAGAATATGGATTGCGGATAGAACATAGGGATATCCTTAGATGAGAGGTGAAAAATGTCTTTTTCCAGTCAGGTAAAAGAAGAATTGTCCAGACAATTCAGCAAGGCAAGACATTGCCAGATCGCAGAGATTGCAGCGATCATAAGTATGTGCGGAGGAATTAAAATCTCGGAGAAAGAGGAATACAGCCTGAATATTGAAACAGAAAATGTTCCTGTTGCAAGAAAGTACTTTACATTATTAAGAAAAACCTTTAATATAGATACAGAAATTTCTATCAGACGAAATTCCAATTTGAAGAAAAACAGAATGGTTACTGTATGCGTAAAGAATCATAAAGATACGATTATGATTTTGAAAGCCGCAAAACTGTTAGATGCAGATATGGAAATTTCAGAAAATTTATCCATCAGCAGCAATGTGATTATTCAAAGATCATGCTGTAAGAGAGCATTTATAAGAGGAGCTTTTTTGGCAGCAGGCTCAATCAGTGATCCTAATAAATTTTATCATTTTGAGATTGTATGTGCAGCGTTAGATAAAGCAACACAGATTCAGGCTATATTAAAAACATTTGAGGTCGAGGCAAAGATTGTGACAAGAAAGAGATATTTTGTCGTCTATGTCAAGGAAGGGTCTCAGATTGTCGATATACTTAATGTAATGGAAGCGCCGAACAGTCTCATGGATCTGGAAAATATCAGAATTCTGAAAGAAATGAGAAACAAAGTAAATCGGACGGTAAACTGTGAGACGGCCAATATTAATAAAACAGTCAATGCTGCTGTAAAGCAGGCGGAAGATATCAAATACATCCAGTCTTTCATGCAGCTGGATGATTTGCCAGATGGACTTGCTGAGGTGGCAAGGGTCAGACTGGAAAACCCTGAGGCAACATTAAAAGAACTGGGGATGCTTTTAACGCCTCAAGTTGGAAAGTCCGGAGTCAATCACAGATTGAGAAAACTGAGTGATTTAGCAGAAAAGCTAAGAGCAAAACAAGGAGGAGAACATTATGATTAGAAAACCTATTACGATTCAAATTCCAAGCGGCTTAGAGGCCAGACCAGTTGCTCTGCTGGTACAGGTGGCAAGCCAGTATGAGAGTGAGATCTATGTGGAGAGCGGGGAAAAGAAAGTAAATGCAAAGAGCATCATGGGAATGATGACGCTGGGACTTGTAGCCGGAGAAGATGTGACAGTTACAGCAAACGGCGGAGACGAAGAAGAAGCTATTTTGAATATAGAAAAATATTTGAGCAGTAAATAGATATCAGCCTTCCTTATGGCAGATCAGACAATGCTTTACAAGAGATGGTGCAGCCTCATACAGATGGGAATGCACCATCTTTTCTAATTACTCTCAAGGGAGAGGCAGACTGGTATCAAGCTATAGATAGAAAGGATACTATTTTTTGATTGCTGCGTAAGATATTTTTGAGAAAAGATTTTTATAGAAAATGTAAAGAACAAATGTTCTGAAATACCTGTACTTTTTTTGTGAATTGTGATATAATTTTTGGAAAGATAGATATTGATAAATTTTCAGAAGAGGAGGAAATATGGATCAATTTGTACTACATTCGGAATACGCTCCCACAGGCGATCAGCCCCAGGCAATCGAACAGTTAGTGAAAGGTTTTAGAGAAGGAAACCAGTGCCAGACTTTACTGGGAGTGACAGGTTCAGGAAAAACATTTACCATGGCAAATGTCATAGCGAAATTAAATAAGCCGACTCTGATCATTGCCCATAATAAAACGCTTGCCGCACAGTTATAT
This sequence comes from Eubacteriales bacterium, assembly GCA_030526005.1. Lineage (GTDB taxonomy): Bacteria > Bacillota > Clostridia > Lachnospirales > Lachnospiraceae > JAGZHZ01. The sequence continues at coordinate 25,143 of JAUNDP010000002.1, read as the reverse complement.
GGAGAATTCAAAGAATTCTTCCCGAATAACGCCGTGGAATATTTCGTATCCTACTATGATTATTATCAGCCTGAGGCATATGTTCCATCTTCCGACACTTATATTGAGAAAGATTCTGCAATCAATGAAGAGATTGACAAACTGCGCCTCTCGGCGACAAGCGCCCTTACAGAGCGCAGAGATGTCATTGTGATTTCCAGTGTTTCCTGTATTTATGGGCTGGGCAGTCCGATTGACTACAAGGAGATGGTCATCTCGCTTCGTCCTGGCATGACAAAGGATCGGGATGAAGTGATCCGAAAGCTGATTGATATTCAATATGAAAGAAATGAGATGGATTTTAAACGTGGAACGTTTCGTGTTCGAGGCGATGTGCTGGAGATCTTTCCGGCCGATGCGTCTGAACGTGCCGTGCGCGTAGAATTTTTTGGCGATGAGATTGATCGAATCAGTGAGATTGATATTCTGACCGGCGAAGTAAAAGCAATATTAGAACATATTGCGATTTTTCCGGCGTCTCATTACGTTGTCCCAATGGAAAAGATTCTGGACGCGGCAGGTCATATTGAAGAAGAACTGAAAGAAAGAGTGACTTATTTTAAAAGCAATGACCGTCTGCTGGAAGCGCAGAGAATTGCAGAGCGCACACAATTTGATCTTGAGATGCTGAAAGAGACGGGATTCTGTTCTGGAATTGAGAACTATTCCAGACATCTTTCAGGGCTGGAACCGGGAGCAGCGCCTCATACGCTGATAGATTATTTTCCGGATGATTTTCTGATAATGATTGATGAGTCTCATAAGACCATTCCTCAGATTCGCGGAATGTATGCGGGAGATCAGTCGAGAAAGACGACATTAGTAGATTATGGTTTCCGCCTTCCTTCAGCGAAGGACAACCGTCCTTTAAACTTTGAAGAATTTGAGAGCAAAATAGATCAGATTTTATTTGTGTCCGCAACGCCGGGACCGTACGAGGCGGAACATGAGATGATGAGAGCGGAGCAGATCATACGTCCGACGGGATTGCTCGATCCAAAAGTAGAAGTGCGTCCTGTTCATGGTCAAATTGATGATCTGATTGGAGAAATTCGCACAGAGACTGAAAAAGGAAATAAAGTTTTGATTACCACACTGACAAAAAGAATGGCGGAAGATCTGACCGAATATATGAAAGAGATAGGAATTCGTGTGCGTTATCTCCACTCTGACATTGATACGCTGGAGCGAACCGAGATTATCAGGGACATGAGAATGAATATATTCGATGTTCTGGTCGGAATCAATCTGCTGAGAGAGGGGCTGGATATTCCGGAGATTTCTCTTGTGGCGATTCTGGATGCAGACAAGGAAGGATTTTTGCGATCAGAGACGTCTCTGATTCAGACAATCGGGCGCGCGGCACGAAATGCGGAAGGTCGAGTGATTATGTATGCGGATATGATGACAGATTCTATGAAAATGGCGATTGAGGAGACAAACAGGAGACGCGCTGTTCAGGAATCATATAATAAGGCTCACCATATCACACCTCAGACGATTAAAAAGGCAGTCAGAGACTTAATCAGCATATCGAAAAAGGCGGATGTGGCAGAAACCCAGAAAGATCCGGAGTCGATGAGTCGGAGAGAACTGGAGAAATGGATACAGGAAACAGAGAAAAAGATGAGAAAAGCGGCAGCAGATTTGAACTTTGAGGCTGCAGTAGAGCTGCGTGATCAGATGATTCGACTAAAACAGCAGCTTCAGGAGATCAGTGGCGCAGAAGAATGAACAAGATCGAGTACAGAACAACGAAAATGCTGTTCTGTACTTTTTTTGTTTACACTCCTGATTTGTAAGGAGAAGATGAGTAAGAGTTTATTGGAAAGTATATTTTTTAACGATATACTATTTTGTTGTATCTCGTTTTAAAAGAATAGGTGTGATCACTTTATGGACTGGTTCGATAAAAGTGCGTGGTCTTCGTTTATGATTTTCTTTGATTCGTTCAGATAAAATCTGCAGAGCCGTGTCTGCGATTTTGTCAATCTGTTGCCCAACTGTACTTGTAGGAATAACGGATTCGCGAGAAATAGGGGAATCGTCGAAGCCTATGATTTTATAATCATCTGGCAAACGACCATATTGCTGGAAAAGTCGATTCAAGATGATATTGGCAAATGTGTCATTCGGAAGAAAAAGCCCTTTAACGGTATTTTTATATTTTTGCTCAATTTCATCTAAGAGGCGGTAAAAAATGTCAACACTTTCTTTGTATGTATGTCCAGTGTCAGTGAGAATCAGTTCGTGAGGGAGATTCTGGCTGGTGCAGGTATCCATAAAGCCTGTAATTCTTCTGTAAGATGGAACATCAGAGGAAAGGTCAGCGTTAATATGAATTAATATTTCTGCGCCAGATTTGACAAGGAGACTTGTTGCCTGTACGGCTCCCATATAATTATCGGTATTTACACTGCAGATATATTGATCTTCACGCTCGATTGCTACAATCGGAATATTATAGGAAGCCAGCTCTTTGGAGGAAAGCGTATGACTTAAGATAATCATTCCTTCAATTTTATAGGCGAGCAGCTCCTGAATATATTTTCGTTCTATTTCTTCATTGTCATTTCCTGTAAATACAAGAAATTTATACCCATATTTTTCATAAGTTGCAAGGATTTGATCTAAAATTGCAGAATAGTAGTGCATATATAGGTTTGGTATAATAATACCGATAAACTCCGTTTTTCCATTGGCTAAAATTCTGGCAACTTTATTTTCTTTATAATTCAGCGCCTCCAGCGCTTTGGCAATAATCTGCTGATTTTCCAATGTCAGAGAGTCTGGATTGTTAAAATATCGTGAAATGGTCGTTTTTGAAAAATGAGTATATTCGGCGATATCACTGAAAGTCACATTCTTCTTGCCCATATGAAAGTCCTCCTTTAAAAATATTCTTATATAAAATAGTATATCAAAAAAGAAAAAAGCCCACAAGGAATAACCGGTAAAAGAATTGGTTAAGTAACCGGTTTTATAACAATGTAATAAAAACAGAAGACAGGAATTGTGAATTTTTCTGAAAATAGAAAATAAGGTACAATATTTCTTGACGAATTGTGTCATTTCTGCTAGTATGAAATCAGAAAGTAACCGGTTACTTTACCGGTTATCAAATAAAAGGTATAAGAGAAAGTAAAAAAAGGAGGAGAACATGAGGAAAAAGAAGTATCTGCTTTTGATTGGACTGCTTGCGGTCGGGAGCTTGACAGGATGTCAGAAAAAGGAAGTCCAACCAGGAGAAGTAAAGGGGTATGACGAAGGAGAGGAGTATCTGTCAATCTGGGTTCATAGTATTGAAGATACGCCAGAAGGACAGGTCTATAGACAGTCTGTAGAAAGCTTTAATGAAAAATATGACGGAACATACTTTGCGGATATTGAATTTATTCCTAGAAACGACAGTGGCGGAGGTTATTCGGATAAAATTAATTCTTCCGTACTTTCAGGAGATCTGCCGGACGTGCTGACACTGGACGGCCCAAATGTGGCTGCTTATGCAAAGAATAATATCATCCAGCCATTAGCGCCGTTGACAGAAGAGGAAAGAGGAGAATATTTGGAATCCATCCTTGATCAGGGGACGTATGATGGCAAACTGTATGCTTTAGGAGTTATGGAATCGAGCGTTGGACTTTATTATAATAAAGATATTTTGGAGGAGGCTGACATTGAGGTTCCAGATCTGGATCATCCTTGGACATGGACAGAATTTATGGAGATTCTGGAGAAATTAAAACCTATCATGGATGAGAAGAACGGATATCCTCTTGATATGACCTTTCCGGTAGGCGAGACAAGTATTTATTACTACGCGCCGTTTATCTGGTCAAACGGAGGAAATCTTGTCAGTGAAGACGGACTTACAGTAGAAGGATATTTTAACTCAGAGGAAAACGTGGAGACAATGAACTATTTCCGACAGATTGTGGAAAAAGAGTATATGTCAGAAGCGCCGATCGAATTTTTATTTGAAAGCGGAAGAGCAGCGTTTAAGTTTGACGGCGCATGGGAAGTGAATACGCTGTATGAAAGTTATCCGGATTTGAATTTTGGAATTGCTCCTTATGTTGTGGGAGATGAATGGAACAAAGAGCGATATACACCGACCGGTTCCTGGGCGTTTGCTGCATCAGCAGGGACAGAAAAAATTGAGGGAGCCACAGAGCTTGTCAAGTGGATGAGCGGTGTGGAGAGCGGTATCAATATATGGGAAACTGCAAAAACACTTCCGTCCACTTATGAAGCATTTGAGCAAATTGAGATTTTCCAGACAGATGAAAACTATAACATGCTTTATGAGCAGCTGAGCAAATATGGACACCCAAGACCAAAGACGCCTGTTTATCCGCAGGTAAGCACATCTTTCCAACAGCTTCTTGAAAGTGTTGCTTTGGGAGGAAAGGACACTCAGACACAAATGGATAAATCTGTAGAAAGGATTAACGCGAAACTGGAACGTTATATGAAAGAATAATGAAGAAAAAAGAATCTATTTTAGGAATGGCGTTTTTTGGACCGGCGCTGATACTGCTTACTTTATTTTTGTTTTTACCGATGGTGCTGACATTGATTTTCAGCTTTACAGATTACTTTGCGCTGAATCCGGATATGACAAGCTTTGTTGGCCTTAAAAATTATGTGAATATATTTAAAGATGAACTTTTCTTAAAAGCATTTTTTAACACCGTAAAATTTGTACTGATTATTGTTCCATGTCAGTGCATCGGCGCTTTGCTTCTTGCACTTGGAATCAATAAGGTTACACATTGTAAAAAATATTTTAAAGTAGCCTTCTTTATACCAGTTGTAATGTCTTTGGCAGTTGTATCGACTTTGTGGATGGACATTTACAGTCCGGAAGGAATTTTAAATACAATGCTGTCACAGATTGGAATTGACGCGCAACCATTTATTCACAGTGCAAAACAAGCGCTTCCTTCTATTGCGGTGATGAGCATCTGGCAAGGAGTAGGATATCAGATGATCATTTTCCTTGGCGGACTGCAAAATATTAATCCGGCGCTTTACGAGGCGGCTGAATTGGATCATGCAAGCGCATGGCAGAAATTTAAAGATATTACTCTTCCAGAGCTGAAACCACTTTGCGTATTTGTATTTATTACCGTCACGATCGGCGCATTCCGTATGTTAGTACAGCCGATGGTTATGACAGGCGGCGGACCGGATCATTCAACATATACGCTTGTATATGATATTTATGAGACAGGTACGATGAACTGGGAGATGGGACTCGCATCTACAATGGCAATCGTATTTACGGTATTTGTAGTAATTCTGACGATTATTCAGAATGTGCTGACAAAAGGAAAGGGGGATAAACATGTTAACAAAAAAGCAAAAAACATTTAATTGGATTCTGATTATCTTTCTTTTAGCATTATCTGTATTTTTCCTGTTTCCGGTTATCTGGATGCTGGCAAACTCCTTTAAATCGGATGCGGCGATCACAGCAGATATGAGCTCACTGGCAGCATTCATTCCGCCGGCGCTGAAAGGAAATTATTTTGAAAATTATATCACAATTCTTACAGATACGAATTTTCTTCGCTATATGCTGAACACGTTATTCTATGCGGCAGTTCTGATCGTACTTGGAATCGTTGTAAATGGTCTGGCAGGATATGCGCTTGCAAAAATCAAATTTCCATTCAGAGAGAGATGGCTTCTGATTATCATGATGCTGTTGATTGTGCCGACAGAGACAGTTATTACGATACATTTCCTGATTATTGCAAAGGTAGGACTTTTAAATACAGTGCTCGGATATATTTTGCCGATGATTGTGAATCCATTTAATATCTTCTTGTTCAGACAGGTATTTGTCAGCCTGCCGGATGACATATATGAAGCGGCGCAGCTTGATTTTTGCGGACCGGTGAAATATTTCTTTACGATGGTTTTGCCGATGTCAAAGACGGTAGTAGCGACAGTCAGCGTATTTACATTTTTAGGCGTATGGAATGATTATCTGTGGCCGTCGCTTGTATTTACATCCAGCGATCTTCTGACAGCACAGATTGGACTGAATTCTATTACATCCAATGATAACACGACAATGGGACAGGTACTTGCTGTTATCACATTGATTACGATTCCTGTTATGATCATCTACGCTCTGTTCTCAAAACAGATTGTAGAAGGCGTAACTTCAACAGGTTCTAAGGAGGGTTAACATATTATGGCTTTTATTGAATTTAAAAATATCGGAAAAAAGTATGCAGGGGCAGAGAGAAAATCAGTAGACGATTTTAATTTGGAAATCAATGAGAAAGAATTTATTGCGTTTGTAGGACCGTCAGGCTGTGGAAAATCTACAACGCTTCGTATGATTGCCGGATTTGAGGAAATTACAGAAGGAGAACTTTATATTGATGGAAAAAAAGTAAATGAAGTGGCTCCAAGAGATCGGGGAATTGCCATGGTATTTCAAAATTATGCTTTATATCCGCATATGACAGTAGAGAAAAATATAGGATACGGATTAAAGAATATGAAAATGCCGGCAGATCAGATTAAAAAGAAAGTAGACTGGGCTATTGACATTTTAGGACTTCAGGAATATCGTAACAGAAAACCAAAGAATCTTTCTGGAGGACAGCGCCAGAGAGTAGCGCTGGGAAGAGCAATCGTAAAAAATCAGAAAGTATTTCTTATGGATGAGCCATTATCAAATTTAGATGCAAAGCTTCGTGTCAGCATGAGAACAGAGATCAGCAAGCTGCACCGGGAACTTGGAGCGACAACGATCTATGTCACACATGATCAGGTAGAAGCTATGACAATGGCAGACCGTATTGTCATTATGAAAGATGGCGTGATTCAGCAGGTAGGAAAACCAATGGAGCTTTACGACCATCCTGTAAATAAGTTTGTAGCAGGCTTTATCGGTTCTCCGCAGATGAATTTATTTGATGTGACAGTAAAAGGAGATAAGATCACATTTGCAGATGGAAATACATTTCCTTTATCTGAGAGCGTTGTAAAGAAGCTGAATGGAAAAGAAGGAGAAATGATTCTGGGAATACGCGGAGAAGATTTGAAAATGGATGCGTCCAATCTGGAACTGTATAGCGAAAGCCGCCAAAAGGCAGTCATTACAGATACAGAGGTGATGGGAAACGAAAACAACCTATATTTTCAGTTTGGGGGATGTCAGGCAGTGGCAAGAGTATCAAAATATGAAATCAGCCAAGTGGGCGATGAGATCGAATTTGTGTTTGTGCCATCGAAAATGCATTTCTTTGATAAAGATACGGAAATGAACTATATGTAGGAGTAATACAAAGATGAAGACAATAAATATTTTTTTAGGGACAATCCAAGGCGTAAAAAACTTTGTGAATACCGTTTCCAAATTAGAATGCGATGTAGATATTGTATCCGGACGTTATGTAATTGACGCAAAATCAATTATGGGCATTTTTAGTATCAATTTGTCAGAACCTGTTATGGTTCGGATTCATGCAGACGGAGAAGCAGCAGAGGAAGCAGCAGAGCTTTTAAGACCGTTTCAAGTAAAATAGTAAGTGGAGGAATGAATGCTGTGCAGAGAATACATATAAAACCGAACAATAACTGGATGAATGACCCGAATGGTTTTATCTACTATAAAGGAGCATACCATCTATTTTATCAATGCTTTCCATATGGCGCCAGATGGGGAAGAATGCATTGGAATCATATGATCAGCAAAGATCTCATTCACTGGGAGGATCTTGGAATTGCGCTGTTTCCAAGTAAAACAGATGACAGAAGCGGCTGCTTTTCAGGAAGCGCTGTGGAAGAGGACGGAAAATTATATTTATATTATACAGGCGTTAATTATACCGTGGAGAATCCGGAAGATATCAATCTTTGTCTGGATGAGCAGTTTGTATCTGCACAGATGATGATCACTTCAGAAGACGGCTTTCATTTTAACAATATTCAAGATAAAAAAACAGTGATTCCAGTTCTTCACGATCCGAAAGTCGGGGATGCAAGACATACGAGAGATCCTAAAGTATGGAAAGAAAAAGATGGCTGGTATATGGTAGTTGGAAGTACGACAGAAGATAGGGAAGGCAGATTACTTTTCTTTAGAAGTACAGATAAGGAACATTGGGAATATGTAAATTCTGCATCTGCCAAAAGTGAAGAACTTGGCTGGATGTGGGAATGCCCCGATTACTTTGAGGTAAATGGCAGACAGATTGTAATCTTTTCACCGATGGGAGTTTTAAAAGATGGAAAAGATGATGAAAATCAGGCGATCTGTATGCAGGTATCTTTTGAAAAAGAAAGCTGCAGGATGGAGCTTCCAGATACATATCAGTTTTTAGATTATGGATTGGATCTGTATGCGCCACAGAGCACAATAGACGAGGAAGGAAGAAGAATTTTGATGGCATGGCTTCGTATGCCGGAACCGGTAGAGGGAAAATGGCAGGGAATGATGAGTATTCCGCGTGTTGTGGAAGCAAAGAACGGAAAAATATATTTCCGCGTGCATCCGAATATTCAGAAAGCATATACAAAACAGATTGCATCTCCAAAAGAAGCTTCAGAGGCAGGATATCGTCTGCGCTTTTCCTTGCAGGACGGAGAAGAAGTTAATATTGGAGGATACCGCATTTCACGCCATGGAAGAAAAATCTGCACCGACAGAAAAGAATTATATACAAAATTTCCGAGATTCCGAACAGAATTTTCCACACCGGAGTTAGAGGATGGATTTGAACTGGAAGTATATGTAGATTCAAACTTGATAGAAGTGTTTGTAAATAATGGAGAAGCCGTGATATCAAACACCGTATATCAGCTTGGGAATGAAATCGAGATCCATGGAAACGTATCTGTCCAAATGGAAACTTTAGAATAGATAAATGGGCAGAAATGAGCGTATAAGGAGAGAAAATATGTATGATGTAGTAGCTCTTGGGGAACTTTTGATTGATTTTACCGAAAGTGGAAAAAGTGAACAAGGAAATCAGATTTTGGAAGCAAATCCGGGAGGAGCACCATGCAATGTGCTTGCCATGCTGAAAAATCTTGGAAAAAAGACAGGATTTATTGGAAAAGTGGGACAAGATATGTTTGGAACGCTGCTGAAAAATACACTGGATGAAACAGGTATTTCATCAGAAGGTCTGATTATGGATGAAAAGGTGCGGACGACGCTTGCATTTGTACATACATTGCCGGATGGAGACAGAGAGTTTTCATTTTATCGCAATCCGGGAGCAGATATGATGCTTAGAGAAGATGAGATTCATTTGAAAATGATACAGGAGACAAAAATATTCCATTTTGGCACGTTGTCAATGACTCATGAAGGCGTGAGAAACGCGACAAAAAAAGCAGTGCTGACTGCAAAAGAAGCAGGCGCAATCATCTCTTTTGATCCAAATCTTCGAGAGCCTCTCTGGGAATCTTTGGAACTTGCAAAAGAACAGATGGAGTATGGTTTCAGCCAATGTGACATTTTAAAAATATCCGACAATGAGATTCAATTTGTGACAGGAAAAGAAGACTTTGAAGAAGGAATTGCCCAGCTTCAGGAGAAATATCAGATTCCTTTGATTCTTCTTACGAAAGGAAAAGATGGAAGCTGCGCATATTATAAAGGAATGCGCGCAGAAAAAGAAGGATTTTGTGTGAAAGCGATTGAGACGACAGGAGCCGGCGATACGTTCTGCGGCTGTTCTTTAGGATATCTTCTGGATCATGATCTTCATCATTTGTCCGAAAAGGAACTGAAGGAAATGCTTACATTTGCAAATGCAGGAGCTGCGCTGATCACATTGAAAAAAGGAGCGATCCGTTCCATGCCAAAGGAACAGGAGATTCGAGAGTTTATTGAAGAAAGAAGAAAGACAGAAAAATGAAGACAAAAAAATCGCAGTCAGAACAGTATTTTGAGAAACGGCTCGGAATATTTTATGATGAATTAAAATGGCTTTATATGGAACTGTATCCGGATTGCGGTACACAGTTTGAAAACTTATTGCTGCTGATGAGGGAAGCATATCATGTGCGCAGACCGAACTTGAAAAAGCTGGATGAGATGCGCAAAGAAAATACACAGTGGTATAAAGCAAATAATCTGATCGGTATGATGATGTACACAGATGCATTCGCAGGTGATTTAAACGGTGTGAAAAAAAAGTTAGACTATATTGAATCCTGCCATGTAAATTATGTGCATCTGATGCCGCTTCTGGCTTCTCCTGAGGGAAAAAGCGACGGTGGATATGCAGTGGCTGATTTCAGAAGTGTACAGCCAGAGCTTGGAACAATGAAGGACTTGGAAGATCTCACCGATGCCTGCCACAAACGAAATATCTGTATCTGCCTTGACTTTGTGATGAATCATACGTCAGAAGAACATGAGTGGGCAAAACGCGCAAGGCAAGGCGAACGGGAATATATGGATCGGTATTATTTTTATGACAGCTATGACGTTCCCTCAGAATTTGAAAAAACAGTTCCACAAGTATTTCCAACAACTGCTCCAGGAAATTTTACATGGCTTCCTGATATCGGAAAATATGTGATGACAACATTTTACCCATATCAATGGGATCTGAATTACTGGAATCCGGTTGTCTTGAATGAAATGATTGACAATATGCTGTATCTTGCAAACCGCGGAGTTGATATTTTAAGATTAGATGCGGTGCCGTATATCTGGAAACAGTTTGGAACAAATTGCCGTAATCTGCCTCAGGTTCATAATATTGTTCGAATTATGAGAATTGTGACAGAAATAGTGTGTCCGGGCGTGCTCTTACTCGGAGAAGTTGTGATGGAACCTTCCAAGGTAGTTCCATACTTTGGAAATATTGATAAACCGGAGTGCCATTTATTATATAATGTTACAACGATGGCAACGACTTGGCATACAGTGGCAACAAAGGATGTCAGATTACTGAAAAGACAGATGGATATTGTCAATCGCCTGCCGAAACAATATGTATTTTTGAATTATCTTCGGTGTCATGACGATATCGGATGGGGATTGGATTATGAGTGGCTGAAGGAATTTTCTATTTCTGAAATCTCACATAAGCAATATCTGAATGAATATTTAACTGGAAAATATCAAGGAAGCGTAGGGCGAGGAGAATTATATAATTCAGATCCGATCAGTAAAGATGCCAGATTATGCGGAACGACAGCATCTCTTTGCGGCTTGGAAAAAGCTTTGTATGAACGGGATGCAGATGGGATTAAGCAAGCAGCGCAAAGAGTGATTATGCTTCACGCATATTTACTGACTCAATCTGGGATTCCGGTATTGTACAGCGGCGATGAGATTGGGCAGTTAAATGATTACAGTTACCATGAAGATCCAATGAAATGTACAGACTCCAGATATCTTCACCGCGGAAAATTTCAATGGGATTTACAGAAAAAGATACAAGAAGAAAATACGAGTCAGCATCAGATTTTTTACGCCTTGCAGAAGCTGGAAACGTTCCGCGCAGAACATAAAGTATTTGGCGCACAAGCTGATGTAGAGCTTATAGAAACGTATGATAATTCGATATTGGGAATAAAACGAAGCTGGGAAAATGAAAAATTGATTGCTTTATTTAATTTTTCAGATGAAGAGAAGACAGCCTGGATTCAAGAGCATGGAAAGTATACCGATGTAATGTCAGAAAAGCAAAAAGAAGGAAAGGCAGTTTCAGTTCCGGCAGGAAGCTTTTGCTGGCTATATCAAGGAGAGCGAGAAAAAATATTATAAAGTAGGATTTAAAGTACAGAACAATCGAACTTTTGTTCTGTACTTTTTCTTTTGCATATGATATAATGAAAATCCAGACAATAAATAAATATTCTTGAATCAAAAAACGAGAAACACAGATACAAAAATAAAGAAAGTGAGAAAAGCAGCAATTTCAGGAGGTAGAAATGGCAGAGGAAAAGCAGTGGATCAAAATCAAAGGCGCAAATGAACACAATCTGAAAAATATTGATGTTGAAATTCCAAGGAACAAACTTGTCGTTCTGACTGGTTTAAGCGGTTCCGGAAAGTCTTCGCTGGCATTTGACACAATCTATGCGGAAGGACAGCGGCGCTATATGGAATCTCTGTCGTCTTATGCGAGACAGTTTTTAGGACAGATGGAAAAGCCGGATGTAGAAAGCATTGAAGGACTTCCGCCGGCGATTTCCATAGACCAGAAGACGACAAACAGAAATCCCAGATCGACAGTTGGAACGGTGACAGAGATTTATGACTATTTCAGGCTTTTGTTTGCGAGAGTGGGAATTGTACACTGTCCGAAATGCGGCAGAGAGATCAGCAGACAGACGGTAGATCAGATGGTAGATCAGATCATGAAACTGCCGCAGAGGACAAAAATTCAGCTTCTGGCGCCTGTCGTGCGCGGCAGAAAGGGCGAACATGTCAAACTGATGGAGCAGGCAAGAAAAAAGGGATACGTTCGTGTAAGGATTGACGGCAATCTGTACGAACTGACAGAGGAAATCAAGCTGGAGAAAAATATAAAACATAATATTGAGATTGTTGTGGATCGCCTTGTCGTAAAAGAAGGAATCGAAAAACGTCTGGCAGATTCTCTGGAACAGGTTATGGAGCTTTCAGAAGGATTGGTCTATGTAGATGTGATCGATCAGGAAATGCTGCGCTTCAGCCAGAGCTTTTCGTGTCCTGACTGTGGGATCAGCATTGATGAGATTGAACCGAGGAGCTTTTCCTTTAATAATCCGTTTGGAGCCTGCCCTGACTGTTACGGTCTGGGATATAAGATGGAATTTGATGAAGAATTGATGATTCCGGATAAAAGTCTCAGCATTGCAGATGGAGCGATCACGGTGATCGGATGGCAGTCGTGCACCGATCAGGGAAGCTTTACGAGAGCGATTCTGGACGCGCTTGCAAAAGAATATCATTTTGACTTGAATATGCCATATCAGGATCTTTCAGAGGATGTGAAGAAAATCTTAATTCACGGAACAGATGGAAAAAAAGTGAAGGTGTATTATAAGGGACAGAGAGGGGAAGGCGTCTATGATGTGGCATTTGAGGGGCTGATTAAAAATGTAGAGCGGCGTTACCGTGAGACAGGGTCAGACACAATGAAACAGGAATATGAATCTTTTATGCAGATCACACCGTGTAAGACGTGTAAAGGACAGCGACTGAAAAAAGAAGCGCTTGCAGTCACAGTTGCGGGAAAAAATATTTATGAGCTGACTTCTATGTCCGTCAAAGAACTGAACGCATTTTTAGAGGAATTAAAGTTAAGTGAACATCAGGAAATGATCGGAAGTCAGATCTTGAAGGAAATCAGAGCAAGAATCGGATTTCTGATGAACGTGGGCCTTGATTATCTGACTCTGACAAGAGCAACGGGGACACTTTCAGGAGGGGAAGCACAGCGTATTCGTCTGGCGACACAGATTGGATCAGGGCTTGTCGGCGTGGCATATATTCTGGATGAGCCGAGTATCGGGCTTCATCAAAGAGACAATGACAAACTGCTTCATACGCTGAACAATTTGAAAGAATTGGGAAACACACTGATTGTAGTGGAGCATGACGAAGATACGATGCGTGCTGCGGATTATATTGTGGATATCGGACCCGGCGCCGGAGAACATGGAGGAGAGGTTGTCGCAGCAGGGACAGCAGAGGATATTATGGCATGTGAAGCGTCTGTCACCGGAGCATATCTGTCTGGAAAGAGAAAGATTCCTGTTCCCAAAGAGCGAAAGAAACCAACAGGATTTCTAAAAATCAAAGGCGCAAAGCAGAACAATCTGAAAAATATTGATGTAGAGATTCCTCTTGGCGTGATGACGTGTGTGACAGGGGTTTCAGGTTCGGGAAAAAGTTCCCTTGTAAATGAGATTCTGTATAAAGCGCTCGCAAAAAAACTAAACCGTGCACGGACCATTCCAGGCGCTTATAAATCGATCGAAGGGATTGAACAGCTGGACAAAGTTATTGACATCGATCAGTCTCCGATCGGCAGAACACCGCGTTCAAATCCGGCGACATACACAGGGGTCTTTGATCTGATCCGAGATCTGTTTGCAGCTACAGCAGATGCAAAAGCAAAAGGATATAAGAAGGGAAGATTCAGTTTTAATGTAAAGGGAGGCAGATGCGAGGCGTGCAGTGGGGACGGAATTTTAAAGATCGAGATGCACTTTTTGCCGGATGTATATGTGCCGTGCGAGGTATGTCATGGAAAGCGTTATAACAGAGAGACGCTGGAAGTGAAATATAAAGGAAAAAATATTTATGATGTTCTGAATATGACGGTGGAGGAGGCGCTGAGCTTTTTTGAAAATGTACCGTCCATTCGCAGAAAAATCGAGACGCTGAATGAAGTGGGATTATCTTATATTCGGCTGGGTCAGCCTTCCACAATGCTGTCTGGAGGAGAGGCGCAGAGAGTCAAACTGGCGACAGAGCTGAGTAAGCGCAGTACCGGAAAAACGATTTATATTCTGGACGAGCCGACGACAGGACTTCATTTTGCAGATGTGCATAAATTGATTGAAATCTTGCAGAAATTAGCTTCCGGAGGAAATACGGTTGTAGTGATTGAGCACAATCTGGATGTGATTAAGACGGCAGACTATCTGATCGACATGGGACCGGAAGGCGGCGACGGAGGCGGAACAGTAATCGCGTGCGGAACGCCGGAAGAAGTGGCAGGCAATCCTGTCTCTTATACAGGAAAGTATATAAAAAAATATCTGGATGCAAAATAAAGAACGAGAGCAGACAGAGGATAAGACCAAATAAAGAAAAGCACATGAAAAAACCCTGACAGTCTGTCAGGGTTTTTCAAAGGAAAGAGAAAAAAATTAAAATATTTGAGGGAGTACTCCGCAGTGTGTGGGTGCTGCGAAGTGTGAGTTATGAAATATATTAGCTCTTTGCTAATATGCTGTTAGTATATCTGGAAATTGTGTTTAAAATGTGTACATCAGATAAAGAAAACTTAAAAATTATAAAAGAAATGATTGGGATTTAAAAAGAAACTATAAAGTACTTAACAAAAAGAGACAATAAAAGAAGCGGGAAAAAGGAGAGAATGACAGCAGACAATAAAAATGCAAAAATAGAAAACCCCGACATTTCTGCCAGGGTTTTCAAAAGGAAAGAGAAAAAATTAAAATATTTGAGGGAGTACTTCGCAGTGTGTGGGTGCTGCGAAGTGTGAGTTATGAAATATATTAGCTCTTTGCTAATATGCTGTTAGTATATCTGGAAATTGTGTTTAAAGTATGTTTTTGAACTTAAAAAAGAATGAAATTTCTAAAGTATTTTGGTAGAAAAAAGAAAAAGAAACGAAGAAAGGAAAAAAGAGCTTTCCAAGAGAAACGGTCTTGTATATAATAGAAATTATGAATAGCGATAAAACATCAAAGATACAGTAAAAAATGAAAAATCGCTCTGTCGGAAAAACAAGGGAGGACATTGGTATGGCCGCTACAAATATAGGAATTGATTTAGGAACAGCCAGTATTTTGGTATATGTCAAAGGAAAGGGCGTTGTTTTAAAAGAGCCGTCTTTAGTTGCCTTTGACCGAGAAGAAAATAGAATTAAAGCGATAGGAGAAGAAGCGAGAATTTTGCTGGGCAGATCAGCCGGAAATATTGCGGCAATCCGCCCATTAAAAAATGGCGTAATCTCAGATTATACCGTGACAGAAAGGATGCTGAAATATTTTATCCAGAAAGCTACAGGAAGAATTTCCTTTTTTAAGCCGCGCATCAGTATCTGTGTGCCGACCAGTGTGACTGAGGTAGAAAAAAAAGCGGTGGAGGATGCGGCATATCAGGCTGGAGCCAGAGAAGTGCGCATTATTGAAGGACCGATTGCAGCAGCGATGGGATCCGGAATAGATACGTCAAGACCATGCGGCAATATGATTGTGGATATCGGAGCCGGAACGTGTGATGTGGCTGTGATTTCGCTGGATGGCATTGTGGTCAGTTCTTCTGTAAAAGTGGCAGGAGATAATTTTGATCAGGACATTGTGCGTTATATGAAGCAGAAATATAATCTGATCATTGGGGAAGAGATGGCAGAAGATATCAAGATTAAAATCGGTACTGCTTTTCAGAAACCAGAACAGAAAATGATGGAGGTATTAGGAAGAGACGTAGTTACCGGACTTCCAAAAACAGTGAGAGTGACATCAGAAGATACAAGAGATGCACTGAAAGATTCAATCGCACAGATTGTAGATGTTGTGAGAAGCGTTTTGGAGAGAACTCCGCCTGAACTTGCAGCAGATGTGGCGGATCGTGGAATTGTTCTGACAGGAGGGGGCTCCCTCTTAAATGGATTAGAAGAGCTGATCGAAGAGAAAACAGGAATCAATACCATGACGGCAGAAGAACCATTGACTGCTGTCGCTATGGGAACAGGCAGATTTGTAGAGTTGACAGCTTCAAATACAAAAATGGAGAAGTGACAGGAAACGGGGGATCTTCAGACAGACAGTCTGAAGCTGCCCCGTTTTGGAATAGAAGGAAAATATGATTTTAGATGGCAGAGCAAAATGTTTGATACAGATGGGAGAATAAAATGGAAGTAATAGAAGGATATGTGGAACATATTATATTCCGAAATCAGGACAACGGATATACGGTAATGAATATCGTCCGGGGAGGCGAAGAACTGACATGTGTAGGACTTCTGCCCTATATAGATGAAGGAGAAAATATAGAGGCAGAGGGAGTGTTTGTAGAACATGCCATCTATGGAAAACAATTCAAGATTCAGAAGATAGAACTGAAAACGCCGGAAGATGAAAGTGCGATTGAACGATATCTGGGAAGCGGAGCGATCAGAGGAATTGGAGCGGCGCTGGCATCAAGGATTGTAAAAAAGTTTAAACAGGACACATTCCGGATCATGGAGGAAGAGCCGGAACGCCTGGCAGAAATTAAAGGAATCAGTGAGAGAAAAGCGCTGGAGATTGCAGAACAGATGGCGGAGAAGCATGATATGCGAAAAGCAATGGTTTTCCTGCAAAAGTATGGAATATCTACGACAACTGGGGCGAAAATCTACCAGCGATACAAAGAAAAAATGTACCAGGTGATACAGGAAAATCCGTATCGCATGGCAGAGGAAATTACAGGAATCGGATTTAAAATGGCAGATGAAATCGCAGCGCGTGTGGGAATCCATCTCGACTCTGATTATCGGATAAAATGCGGAATTTCTTATTGCCTTCAGCAGGCGGCAGCAGAAGGACATATCTATCTTCCCAAAAAGATTCTGATGGATCGGGCAGGCGAGCTTTTGGGGCTTTTGGAGGAACAGATGGAAAAACATCTGATGGATCTTGCGATTGAGAGAAAAGTAATCATCAAAGAAAAAGAAGGAAATGTGATTATATATGGAAGCTCTTATTATTTTATGGAACTTCAGATTGCAAAGAAATTGTATGATCTGAATGTTTCAGAAGAGATTGCACCGGAACAGATTCAGAAAAAAATTGATGTGATCGAAAAGAAAAATCATACGGTGCTGGATGAACTGCAAAAAAAAGCAGTGCTGGAAGCAGTGCGGACAGGAGTGCTGATCCTGACAGGAGGGCCGGGAACAGGAAAGACAACGACAATCAATGCGATGATTGATTATTTTGAGATGGAAGGATTGGAAGTGATGCTTGCAGCTCCGACAGGAAGAGCGGCAAAACGGATGTCGGAAGCCACGGGAAGAACGGCACAGACGATACACCGTTTGCTGGAAGTGTCTGCTATTTCTGATGAGAGTCAGGAGAGAGGAATCTTTGGAAAAGGGGAGGAAGATCCGATTGAGACGGATGTTTTGATTATTGATGAGATGTCCATGGTCGATATTTATCTGATGAAAGCGCTGTTAAGCGCAGTGATGGTTGGGACGAGACTGATCCTTGTCGGGGATATCAATCAGCTGCCATCGGTCGGTCCGGGAAGTATCCTGAAGGATTTGATCCAGTCCCAGTGTTTGAACGTAGTTCGTCTGAATAAAATTTTCAGACAGGCGACACAGAGTGATATCATTGTAAATGCCCATAAAATCAATCGAGGAGAGAAGATCATACTTGACAATAAAAGCAGAGATTTTTTCTTTTTGAAAAGAGAGGATGCAAATGTGATCATCAGTGTAGTGCTTACGCTGATTTTAAAAAAGATGCCGCGCTATGTCGGTGCAGATCCATTTGATATTCAGGTTCTGACGCCGATGCGCAAAGGACTGCTTGGGGTGGAACGCTTAAATCGCATCTTACAGGAATATTTAAATCCAAAGGCAGAATCAAAAAGAGAAAGAGAACATGGAGATGGTCTGTTTCGAGAAGGCGATAAGGTTATGCAGATTAAAAACAATTATCAGATTGAATGGGAAGTGCGAGGCAATTACGGGATACCGATCGAAAAAGGAGCCGGCGTATTTAACGGAGATATGGGAATTGTGAGAGAGATTAATTTATTTGCAGAGACCATGACAGTAGAATTTGATGAGAAGAGATTTGTCGAATACCCATTTAAACAACTCGATGAGCTGGAACTTTCCTATGCTGTTACGGTACATAAATCACAGGGAAGCGAATATCCAGCCGTTGTGATTCCGCTGATGACAGGACCAAGAATGCTGATGACAAGAAATCTTTTGTATACGGCAGTGACAAGAGCGCGCAAATGTGTGACTTTGGTAGGAAATCCAGATACGTTCGATCAGATGGTGCACAATGAATTTGAACAGAAAAGATATACAACGCTCAGCGACAGAATACAGGAAATTTTTCAAATGGGCTCCTGAGAAAAAAGATCATTGAAAATAGGTGGCGTATGGGAGAGAGCCATAGGAATTTGAATGATAAAAATGTGGATGGCAGGGATTTTTTATCCCTCAAGATGTCCTTTTTGCCAGAAAGTGATGGTAGGGGGGAAACTGGAAATCTGTGATTCCTGCAGAAAAAAGATAAAAAAAATTTCAGAGCCGCAGTGTAAAAGATGTGGAAGACCAATCCGATCAAAAGAACAGGAATTTTGTCCGGATTGTCAAAGAAAAAGACATCTCTATAGAGAAGGAATGGCAATCTATCTATATAAGGAAGAAGTAAGAAAAGCCGTTCACCGTATGAAATTTCAGAACCAGAGGGCGTATGCACAAATTTTTGGACGTCTTATGGCAAAAGAGGCAGAAGAAAAGACAAAAAGATGGAAAGTAGAGGCAGTCGTTCCCGTTCCGATGTACAGAAAGAAACAGCGATTAAGAGGATATAATCAGGCAGAACTGCTGGCAAGGGAGATTGCAGACGAGCTGAATCTGCCACTGATTTGCGATTTGGTTGCGCGTGTGAGAAATACGAAGCCGCAGAAAGAACTGGAAGGAAAAGACAGAGAAAATAACCTGAAAAAAGCTTTTATTATCACAAAAAATGATGTAAAATTAAGAAAAATACTGATTGTGGATGATATTTATACGACAGGAAGTACCGTTGATGCGATAGCAGAGGTATTAAAAAAATCCGGAGTTGAGGAGATTTATTTTTTGAGCCTTTGTATCGGAGGTTCTGAGGAGGGAGAGAGCACATGATAGAAGATTACAAAAAAAAGAAAGAAGAATGGAAAAAATATTCTGCGAAAGCATTATTAGTATTTTTTGTAATTGCAGCTGCTATTCTCTTTTCATTTGCCATATTTAATATAAAGGAAATCATTCATTTTTTTAAAATACTGCTATATGTGCTCCAGCCTGTTTTGATTGGAATTGTGATTGCGTATCTTTTAAATCCGATCGTCAATTTTATGGAAAGACAGGGCACGGCAGCAGTATGGAAATTGAAGTGGAAAAAGATCACACAGAACCAGATCCGAATGGTCAGCGTAGGAGTTACAGAAATTTTGGCGATTGTTATTATATTAGGAATCGGATCTGTCTTAATGCCCGAACTGGCAAACAGCCTTGGAACATTTATCCGTGCACTGCCCGGATATATCAATCAAATAGCGGAACTTTTGGAAAAACTGACAAAAAACAGCGACAGTCAATGGGTAGCATTTGCAGAAAATCTGCTGAATGATGGAAGCAGAGAAATTTCATCCTGGATCAATGCGGGAGTGCTGCAGAATCTGGAAAATTTTCTCTCTTATTTTACAACAGGTGTCATTGGAATTGCTAAAATGCTCTTGAATATCATGATTGGTGTGATTATCTCCATGTATCTGCTTGTAAGCAAACAAAAATTTGTCGGTCAGGGAAAAAAAGTGCTGTATGCGCTCTTTTATGAACGACAGGCGAATAATATTCTGGAAGTAGTCAGAAAAAGTCATTCTATTTTCAGCGGTTTTATTTCAGGAAAGCTGATCGATTCTTTAATTATCGGAGTGCTCTGCTTTGTTGGAATGACGATAATGAAGATGCCCTATATTCCTCTTGTCAGCGTAATTGTCGGAGTAACAAATGTAATTCCGTTTTTTGGACCGTATCTCGGGGCAATTCCCAGTATTTTGCTGATTTTGTTGGTCAGTCCGGGAAAAGGAATCATGTTTCTGATCTTTATTATCATACTGCAGCAGTTAGATGGAAATATTATCGGACCTAAAATTCTAGGCAGCTCGACAGGATTGTCCGCATTCTGGGTTATCTTTGCAATTTTGATTGGAAGCGGACTGTTTGGAATTATCGGAATGATTGCAGGAGTACCAGTATTTGCAGTCCTCTATTATCTGGTTAAGACATGGCTGGAATACAGCCTCAGAAAAAAGAAACTTCCAACCGAGACGCAAGAGTATGAAAAACTGGACTATATCGAACCGGAAAAACATATGCTGATCTATCAAAAAGAAGAACAAAAAGAAAAGAAGCAGCTGCATAAAGAATAAAACTTTCTTTCCAAAAAGAGTTATGCTATAATGAAACAGTGACTTCTGAAAAAAGAAAAGAGACATAGAAAAAAAGAAAAGAGACAAGAGAGTCGGGAGAAAGAAATGATAGATGAAAGAAAAGTGCAGAGAATGACGAGACTGGCGATCTTTGAAAAAGAACATGAGAAAGAAATAGAGACAGTCAGAAGTACATACAGAAGTGATTATGTGAGCGCAAAGATGATGAAAAACTGGATTTTTATCACGATCGCTTTTTGCATCGGCTTTGGAGTATGGGCGTTGTATCGTCTGGATGAAATTGCTGCCTCTCTGAATAAACTGGACCCGGTGCAGTTTGGACTTCAGATTCTGACGGCTTATCTGGTTATTATGGGGATCTATATGGTTTTGACATGGATAGTTTATACCATTCGATATCAAAAGATGAAGAAAACAAGAGAGCGGTATCGCAAGATGATGCAGCCTCTTGCAGCAGAATATGAAAAGACGGAAAGAAGGAGAACAAAAGAATGAAACTACTGTTAAAATTACGGAGATCTCTTCAGAAATTTTATAATAAAAATGCAGTTCTGATTCGCGCAGTTTTAAAGTTTTTGCTTGCTTTGACAGTATTTCAGGTGATTCAGATTCAGTTTCAATCCGGCAACACGATCCGGGACCTTCTGCTTACAGCAGGAGCAGCAGGTATCTGCGCATTTCTGTCTACGAACATCATCAGCGTTGTGGCAGGAGCATTTCTGCTTGTCAATCTGGCGTCTATGTCAATAGAGGCGCTTGGCGTGGGAGGCGCTGCGCTCTTTATTATAGGACTGCTTTATTTTGGTATGGGACCAAAAGAAAGCGCTTCTATGCTGCTTATGCCAGTGACCTTATGGCTTCACATTCCATGCCTGATACCTGTTATTTTAGGACTGACTTCCGGATTGCACGGAGCGCTTGGAATTGTGACTGGTACGGTTTTATATTATATTGTACAGATTATAACAGGAAGTAATTATATGGCAGTTTCGGGAAGCGATATGAATGAAATCCTGAAAAATATTACAGGTGTGATGGGAGAACTGACGCAGGCAAAAGACATGATCCTGATGACTGTGATTCTTCTTGTTGTTTTTCTGATTGTACTGATGATTCGGAGAATGTCTGTTGATTATGCATGGCATTTTGCGATTGGAGCCGGTATTTTTTCCTATATTTTGCTGACGGTAATCGGCATTTTGATGCTTAAAAGCGGAGAGAGCTTTGTCGGAATGGCGATCGGTTCTGTTGTGACTGTCTTTGCAGCGCTTGGAGTGCAGATTTTTCTGTTTCATGTGGATTATCGCCGGACAGAAAGAGTACAGTTTGAAGATGATGAATATTATTATTATGTAAAAGCTGTTCCAAAGATTGGAAAAAAGAAAAGCAGTCCGCAGCAGATGAATGGGTACAGCAGTTCACAGCAGATGAACGGATATGTGACGCAGCAGGAAGTGGATGATGCAAGAAAAAATAGATTGGCCAGACAGGAGCAAAATTCGGTCAGACAGGAACAAAACTTCGTCAGACAAAGACAGAATCCATCGTGGTATGATGCTCCGGCGCCAAAAGTAGATCCAAAAGAACAACAAAGACAAGAATGGCTGAGACGCCGGACAGAACAAGGCGGAAGCCGATACGATAAAAGAAAAGGGGGATGAGATAGATGAGCGCAATTAGAAATTTTTTTATTAAGCATTTATCATGGCTTTCTGTGCCAGCCGTCCATATTTCTATCACAGATGTGTTGGAAATCATTATCTTGTCATTCATTGTCTATCGCATCCTGCTTTGGATTAAAGACACACGGGCATGGACCCTTCTGAAAGGAATTGTATTTATCTGCATGTTTATTTTGATCGCTAAGATATGTCAGATGGATACCATCATGTATATTATAACAAAAGGACTGGATATGGCGATCGTGGCAGCGCTCGTTATCTTCCAGCCAGAACTCAGAAGAGCTTTGGAACAGCTTGGAGAAAAAAAGTTTTTCTCGTCACTGATTCCATTTGAAAATTCCAAAGAAGTGAAACAGCGTTTTACAGATAAAACGATCAATGAAATCGTAAAAGGCTGCGTGGAAATGGGAAAGGCAAAGACAGGGGCTTTGATTGTAATTGAACAAAATGTGATGCTGACAGAGTTTGAGAGAACAGGAATTGCGCTCGATTCTATTCTGACGAGTCAGCTTCTGATTAATATTTTTGAACATAACACACCGCTTCATGACGGCGCTGTGATTGTAAGAGGTGACAGAATTGTGGCGGCAACGTGCTATCTTCCTTTATCCGACAATATGGAATTGAGCAAGGAACTGGGAACAAGGCATCGTGCCGGGGTTGGTGTCAGTGAAGTGACAGATTCTCTGACTATTATTGTGTCAGAGGAGACAGGAAATATTTCCATCGCATTGAAAGGAAAGTTAATGCGTGCGGTCACACCGGAAGTTCTGAAGCAGCAGCTTGTGATTGTTCAGAATAAATCCATCGACACCAAGAAGTTTAAATTATGGAAGGGGTGGAACCGGTGAAGCGGACCTGGAACAATATCGGATTAAAAATTATTTCTGTTCTTGTTGCATTTGGAATATGGCTTATGGTAGTCAATACCGATGATCCTGAAAAGACACAACCTTTCAATGTGACAGTGACAATAGAAAACAAAGAGAAACTGGAGGAAGCAGGAAAAGTTTACCGTGTAATCGACAATACAGATGAGGTGACAATCTGGGTGACAGCCAGAAAATCAGTCATACAAAGCTTGAGAGCTTCAGATTTTAAGGCGATTGCTGATTTTGAAAATTTGAATGAAGCCGTTGGATCTATTCCGATTGTTGTCGAATGCAGCAATGGAAAAATTACGCAGGATAAGATAAAGGTGCTTCCGCCATCACTAAAGATCGAACTGGAAGATAAAAAAGAGCAGGAATTTGCGCTGAACGTAGAGAAGACAGGAAAACCGGTAAAAGGATATGAAGTGGCGTCCATGGAAGCCGTTCAGGGAAAAAAGATCTACATAGCAGGGGCAGAGAGTCTGCTGAAAATTATCGGAAAAGTTTCTGTGCCTGTATCTGTGCAGGGGTATTCTTCTGACAGAACAGTGACGTCTTCCATCAAGATTACAGACAAAAATGGCGCTCCGTTTACAGAGACACAGATGAACAGTCTGGAACTAAAAACAATGGAAGGAGCAGTACTTTCAGAAGGAAAAGTAGACGTGAATGTTAAACTGTGGCCGATAAAAAACGGAGTTCCGATTAAGATTATTCCAAAGGGTATGCCGGCAGACGGATATCATATTACAGAGATCTCTACCACACCGGAGACGTTGAATATAGCAGGATCAGAGAAAGCTCTGAAAGAAATGGGATCTTTTCTGAAAATCGAGGATCTGATTTCTGTGGACGGTATAACAGAAGATATGGAGACGGAATTTGATCTTACGCAAGTCTTGAACGAGAAAAATCTGAAGCTGGAATCTGGTACAGAACCGGTTATTACAGTAAAAGTAAAAGTTGAAAAATGGGGAGACAGTACCGTTGCCTTTCCGGTGGCACAGCTGGATATTATTGCATATCCAAAAGATAAGAACCTTGTGTTTACGCCAGCCGATCAGCTGATGATCGGAGTTCGCTCTACAGGTGAAGTGGAAGCGCTGACTTCTATGCTGACAGCAGATGATATCAAGGTTTCGGTTGATCTGACAGAGTATCAGGACGCGGGCACCTACAGCGTACCGGTAGATGTGGAATTGCCAGACGGATATGAGCTTGTCTCACCTGTCACGATCTATGTCAATGTAGAGGGAAATGATTCAGATAAGAACTAATAGAGCAGCAAAACAGGGGAGCGATGAATATGGTAAGCCAAAAAGTAACCATCAAAAACAGAAAAGGGCTGCATATGAGACCAGTGACACAGATGTGCCAGGAAGCAGCAAAATATGAATCGATTATCACATTTACAGCCGGAAATAAGACAGTGAATGCAAAAAGTCTCTTAAATGTATTGAGTGCGAAAGTGCAATATGGGGATGAGATTGAATTTGTCTGCGAGGGAAGTGATGAGAAAGAAGCTCTTCGGGAGATGGTTCAGATCATTTCACAGGGACTGGGCGAAGAAATAGAATAAAAGTTAAAAAAGGGGCTGTCGGGAAATAGATAGTTCTAAATAGGGGCAGATGTGACTCAT